>CALXKN010000006.1 GCA_944388995.1 uncultured Spirochaetota bacterium
AAACTGCCATTTTAAGTTGACCATAAAGTCGGCTGTTGTCCGATGATCGATGTCAACCGCAAACCCGACTTCGGCCTGTTTTAAAAATCCCAATTCGGCGTACAGGATGTGCGACATTCCTCCGGCGGAATTATTACTGTAAAGGAATTTGTAACCGCCGTCCAAGCCGACCGTTCCCGATTCGTAGTTCACAAACGCGGAAGGAACCACCCATGCGCCGGTTGCGCCGCCGAAAGTCGGAAACATTCTTCCGGCTTGCGAAAAAGCTGTCACCGAAAGAAGCGCGAATAAAAGACCGAACAAAGTTTTTTTCATTCTATAATCTCCTCAATTTTAATTTAGTCTATCAAATTCAGCGTTTTTTTTAAACACTTTTCCGGAAATTAAACGGGTTTTTTCCGAATTTTCGGCGAATGCGATTGAGCGCCTGCTCGGTTTTTTCCGATGAGAGAATTTTCAGAATCAGTTTTCGGCGGCCTGGAAAATCCAAAAACAGCAGCGAAATCAAAACGGTCAGAATACCCTGCCCGGGCAAAACCAGCATCAGAATTCCGGCGATCAATAAAAACAATCCGAAACCGTTTTTGACGACAGAAAACACAGTCAAACGAAACGGCTGCTCTTCTTTTTCAATTAACCGGATAAAAAAATTTTCATCCGCTGAAAACAGCAGAATCAAAAGAACGACTGTCGCTGCCGCCGCAAAAACAGCAAACGCAATCAAAACAACGGCAGTTGCTGTCCAAAAAGACTCCGGCAGAACTCCGAAGAGTATTTGTATCTGTTCTTCGATTTTCTCAGCAACATCCATTGTTGGTACCATAGCACGAAGACGGGAAAAACTCAATCCTAACAAAAAATATAAAAAAAAAACACTTAAAAATCATAAAACATATGGTAAACTGAGTCATCCAAACTCAACGAGGACGTTTGTGCGGAAAATCCTGAAAGTATTTGCCGAAAACCACATTTTGGCTAATTTTACGGTTGTTCTGGTTATCGCATTTGCGTTTTATCTTTGGGGCGATATTCCAAAGGAAGAAATGCCGGAAACAACAGCCGACGTCGTTTTTGTTTCTGCTCAATATACAGGCGGAACACCGGAAGAAATCGAATATTTTTTAACCAAAAAAATAGAAGAAGCTGTCCGCGGAATCGAAGGAATCGACGAAATCAACAGCACTTCGTCAAATAACATCGTTTCTGTTCGTATTACACTAGAAATGAATTATCCGTATTACGACGATGCGGTAACAGCCATTCGCGACGCGGTTCAGCGCGTCGATTTGCCTGAAGATGTGGAGGACGAACCGCGCGTACACGAAGTCAAATCGACCAACCGTTCTGTCGTTCAAATCGCTCTTTTTCATAAAGAAGAAAAACTGCTCTCCGTTAAAGGACGACAGGAAGTTCAAGACGCCGGAGAGATGCTGGAAAAGCGTCTGCGAGGCATTCCTTTTGTCAACGACGTATCGTTCTCCGGCAACGAAGAGGAGAGCATCAACGTTTACATTCGCCCGGAAGCGCTTTCGGTTTATGAAATTTCCTACTCTGATGCCGTCAACACTCTTTCGGGAGACAACGTCCGCCGTCCACTGGGAACCGTCAAAAACGAAGATGACGCGCGCGTCACCATCCGCGCCGAATTGGACAGCGAACAAAAAATTCGCGACTCCATTTTGCAGGGTAGCTTCTCCGGTCGAATGATTCGTATCGGAGATGTCGCCGATGTGGAAACGACATTTGAACACTCCACTTCCATTTTAAAATTCAACGGGCATCAAGCGCTGAATCTCAATGTTCGAAAAACCTCCGACTCCGGCATTACCGAAGCCAGCGATGCCATCCGAGCCGAAGTGGAGAGCTTTTTCGCTTCGTCAATGCGCGACAGCAATGTCGATTACCTGATTTACAGCGATTCGGCAGAATCGGTTCGCGACAGGCTTATTCTGATTCGAGACAACGGAATTTTCGGTTTTGCACTGATTCTGCTTTTTCTCTTCATTTTTATGAACTTTACAGCCGGCTTTTGGGTCGCGATGGGAATTCCGTTTTCCCTCTGTTTTTCGGTGATTGTCGCTCATTTACTCGGATACAGTGTCAACAATATGACGCTTTCGGGAATCGTCATTGTTTTGGGAATGGTGGTCGATGATTCGATTGTCATCAGTGAAAACATTACCCGCCTCAAAGAAGAGGGCGCCTCTCAAACGGAAGCGGCGGTTGAAGGAACGGCGACCGTCATTCTGCCGGTTTTGGCCAGTATTCTGACAACCTGCGTCGCATTTATACCGCTTTATTATTTTTCAGGTTCATTCGGAAAGATGATCGAAGTGATTCCCGCAATGATTTTTGCTATGCTCGGAGGCAGCCTTCTGGAAGCGATTTTTATCCTTCCTTCCCACATGAACCTTCGATTACCGAAACTTTTCAGACGCAAAGCACCCCGCCGTCCGCATGAAGCGGCGCATTGGTTCCGCAAGGTTGAAGACGCTTACGGCCGCTTTCTTGAAAAAGTTCTCAGACACACCGGGATCCTCTACGCCTCGTTTGCGGTGCTGCTGACCGGAGCGATTTTCCTTTTTCTGACTCAAATGAGTTTTGCTCTTTCACCGCGGGAAGAGACCAACGAAATTTTTATTTCCGGATTTGTCGATCAACCGCGTTTGACCAGCGCCGAAACCGCCGTTTATGTGGAACCGCTGGAAGAGATTATCGATCCGTATTTGGGCTCATCGGTCGGTATCTATTCGACTCGCATCGCCTCTTCCCGCCGCGGCTCGGACACAAATCAAAATTACTTTTCCATCCGAATCGAGATGCTGCCGTCGTTGGAGCGGGAACTTTCAAATGACGAATTGATAGCCGCCATTGAAGCCGAAGTCGAAAAACAGAATCTGCAGTGCGCTGATTTTTACATCGCCAAATCCCGTTTCGGAGCCTCGTCTGACAGCGGCGGATCTCCGATTGTCATTGAAATACAGGAAAATGACGACGCGCGGCGCAATGAAATTGCCGAAAAACTGTGCGCTGCCATGGATGCGTACGAATTTTATCAAAACGCCGAAATCGAAGAGCCGGTCAAATCCAAACAGTACATCATCGACTACGATCGAGAACTGATTCAGCGCCTGAGCATCAGCAGCAGTGAAATTTCCAACAGTCTGCGAACGATTATTCAAGGCAGTACGGTTTTTTATCATTACCGCGATGATATTGAGATTCCGGTGAAGGTGACGCTCGAAGACAAATACGTCTCGGATCTTCCGACTATTCTGCACAATCCGATTTCCACACGACAGGGATATTTGGTTCCTCTGGAAACCGTCGTTAAAGTCCGCGAATCGATGGAACCGAATTACATCACCCGTGTCAACGAAAAACGGGTCGTTTACCTTTACGCCGATTTAGCCTCCGACAAAGTCACTCCGGTCGAAACAGCCGAATACTTTGAACAAAACGTCTTCCCCGGACTGATGGCGCAATATCCGACCTGCAACATTCTTTTCCGCGGCGAAGTCGAAAGCACGCGGGAATCGTCAGGCGACATTTTATACGGATCAGCGTTGGTTGTTTTTTTGATTTATTTTATTCTGTCGCTGCTGTTTAATTCGCTGTGGAAACCGTTTATCATCGTCGCTGTCATTCCGTTCGGCATGATGGGCGTCGTCTACGCGTTAATACTCCACAATATGCCGGTTATCAGTTTTTTTACGGCGATCGGAATTCTCGGACTGGCGGGCGTGGTCGTCAACGACTCCATCGTCATGCTGGATAAACTTCTGAATTCGTATCGCAACGAATCGCAGACCGCCGCCGACAGACGCAAAATCATCGCCGATATTTCCAAAACGCGGCTGCGCGCCGTTATTCTGACAACAGTCACCACTGTTGCGGGATTGCTGCCGACCGCCTACGGTATTCTCGGCTACGATTCAATGCTCTCCGACATGATGCTGGCGATGTCTTACGGACTGATGACATCTACTCTGGTAACGCTTTTTCTCACGCCGGCGATGTTTTACACCCTGCAGACAGTGAAAGAACGCAAACGAAAATCCGCAGCGGAGGTTCCCCGTGAAAAATAGCGTCCGCACGACAGTTGTTTTTCTCTTTTTCGCCGCGCTGGCGCCGGAAAAAGCGAGCGCACAGAATCTTCTGAAGCAAATCAACGAAGCGCCGCTTCTGACTCTAAACGAATTTCTGACGCAAACGGGAAAAAATACCTTTTTCGAAGAGATCCTTATCGATACGCTTGATTTGAAATACTCGGAAGTTCTGGCGCTGCCGGCTGAAGATGTGGTTTTGGGAGTCAAAGGCGCCTATCAGGTTCTTTTCCCATCGGAAAACGATTCGAAGCCGTCGCACGGATTGGACAGTTCCGTTTCGCTGTCAAAGCTGTTCGCCGATTCGGGAACGAGTCTCTCCGCCGGGGTGTCGACTTCTCCCTCCGGAAGCAGCGGACACACTTCGCAGTTTGTTTTCGAAATCGCCCAGCCGATCGCTCAAAACGCATTCGGAAAAGCAAATCGCCTGACACGGAAACTGACGCAAATTGAAAACCGTATTTTGGAAATGCAAATCGTCGAAGCCTACGAAGATTATTACGCCGAACTGATTACGCTTTATTATACATGGCACGCCGAATACGCTGCCCTTCAGTCCAGTCAGAATTCCTACATAACCAGCCGATCTCTGATCGAAGAAATGGAACAAAAGTACGATTACGGAATCGCCAACCAACTTGATTTGGATAAAAGTAACATTCAGCTCTATTCGAAGCTTGATTCGCTGATTCAACAGGAAACCGATTTCAAAGAGACGATGGATTTAATCAAACAGGCGATGATGATCGACGATGCGGCGCTGCTCTATCGACCTCAGTTGGAAGATTATTACTCTCCCGAGGATTTGGATTTCGATCGGTATTATACCGATTTTCAAAACGACAGCCGAACCTACGAAGTCTTTTCACTGACAGAAGAACGTTCCGACCTCAACGTCCGTCTGCGCGCCGATGAACTTCTGCCGTCGGCCAACCTTTACGCCAACTATCGCTTAAACGGCCGAGGAATTTTTTTCGCCGAAGGTCCCGAAGATCAGTCGCTTCAAATCGGCGTTGATCTCTCCTATCCGATCGCTTCATCTCAGGCGCGCGCCTCCTACGAACGGGAAAAAATCGACCGCACTCGGACGGCTCTCTCCAACGCCAACAAGAAGATCGAACTGAAAAACGATTTGCGTCGGCTCTTTTATGATTTGGAAAGCGGAGTCGAGCGGATTGCACTCTCCGACAGACGGGTGGAAATGGCCAACCGTATTGCCGAATCGGAGTCGCGCGACTACAACTTGGGAAAATCGGACCTAAACGATCTCATCTCGGCTTTAAATCAAGTCGACACTGTCGCGCAATCCCGCATCTCCGCCATTGTCCGACAGAATCAGAATACGGTCGAACTGCTGCGGTTTACCGACCGACTGGTCAGCGAATCGGTATTGGATCAAGCCGAACTCATTAAAGAAAAAACGGAAGAGTAACGGTCTCAGCGGTCAAGGAAAAAGCGAATGATCGCCGTTTTTGTTTTCGTATACGGACGATAAATAAACGGCCAATCGACAGAAAGGCGCTTTTCGACCACTCCTTTGCTGTGCGAAAACGCTTCAAATCCCAAACGACCGTGATAAAAACCAATGCCGCTGTTTCCGACGCCGCCGAACGGTAAATGAGGATTGGCTAAGTGAATAATGACTTCGTTGACGCAGCCGCCGCCGAATTTGAACCGGGACACAAGGGCATCGGTCTCTTTTTTGCTCTTTGAGAAGAGATAAAACGCTAACGGCTGCGGATTGCGGCCGATAATCCGTTCCAAATCCCCGACAGTCTCATACGGCAAAACCGGCAGCACGGGACCGAAAATTTCCTCTTTCAAACACTCCAAATCTGTCGAAGCGTCATTGATGTCAATCGTCACCGGCGCCATCAGCCGCTCCTGCGGACGGTGGCCGCCGCAAACGGTCACTGTACAACCGGCTTTTTCCGCCTCTTCAATCATTTTCAGCAAGCGGTTGTACGCCCGATCGCTAATCAAATGAGGCAAACGGTCGTCGGAATCGGTTTGTCGGAACCGTTTTTTAAATTCCTCGTTGACAAAGGCGAGAAAACGGTCTTTTACGCTTTGGTGCGCAATCACGTAATCGGGTGCCACGCACGTCTGTCCCGCATTCAGCATCTTTCCCCAAACCAGTTTTTGAGCGGCGAATTTCAAATCCGCATTCTCCGTGACGATGAACGGCGATTTTCCGCCCAACTCCAGAATAGCAGGCGTCAGATTTTCGGCAACCTTTTGATAAATCGAAATTCCGACAGCGCGGCTGCCCGTAAAAAAGAGAAAATCCCATTGAAATTCCAATAAAACATCGGCTTTCGAAGAATCGCAAAGAACAACATACGCCAATTCGGGAGGCAGTGCTTCTTTAAAAATCGCGGCTGTCACCTCCGCCGTTCGCCGCGTCTGCGTTGAAGGGCGCAGAACAACGGTATTGCCTGCCGCCAACGCCGATAAAGCCGGCATCATCAGCAGCTGAAACGGATAATTCCACGGCGACATCACCAAAACTGTGCCGTAAGGTTCTCTGTAAATGCGGCTTGTCGTAAAAATCTGATGAATCGGCGTTTGGACCCGTTTCGGCCGCGCCCATCGCCTTAAATGGCGAATGGTGTGTTTCAGCTCCGAAAGAACGAGCGCCGTCTCTGTTTCAACAATTTCCAATTCCGGCTTATTGAAATCGTCAATCATCGCCTGAATCAGTTCTTTTTCATGACGACGGACGGATGCTTCCAGTTTTTTCAGCGCCTCAATCCGCTTTTTGGGAGGAAAGAACGAACCGTCTGCCAACGTTTTTTTCTGCTTTGCGTATACTTCGGCAATCTCTTGTCTCAACGCTTCCATTTAATATTCCCCCTTTTATTTTTTCGAACAGCTTCTATTTTTCTAAAATCGCCCGAATTCTCCGCACACCCGATGACGACGACTGCTCCTTTTGAATTTTAAAGTGCCCCATTGTGCCAGTCCGGCTGACGTGAGGACCGCCGCAAACTTCTTTTGAGAAATCACCGATTGTGTAAACTTTCACATCGGCATCGTATTTATCGCCGAAAAAAGCGTATGCGCCTTCGTCTTTTGCCTTCTCCAACGGCATCACTTCCATCGTTACAGGCAAATCCCGGCGAATGGCGTCGTTAACCAACTCTTCGACGCGGGCAATCTGTTCGTCTGTCATTTTTTCAGGATGAGTGAAATCAAAGCGAAGCCGCTCTGCCGTGATGTTGCTGCCCATCTGTCTTACATGGTCGCCAAGAACCATGTGCAGCGCTTTGTGCAGAAGGTGAGTCGCCGTGTGTAAAGCCGTCGTCATCTCGGAATGGTCTGCCAACCCTCCCTTAAACGCTTTTTCGGCACCTTGTTTCGACAGCTCCTGATGTTTTTTAAAAGCCGCCTCAAAACCCTCTCGGTCGACTGTCAACCCGTGTTCGGCAGCTAACTCAGCGGTCATCTCCGCGGGAAAGCCGAAGGTGTCGTAAAGACGGAAAACCACTCTGCCGGGAATCATTTTCTGCGGATTTTTCAGAAGATTCGGAACCAGTTTTTCGAATTCCTGCAATCCCTTTGTCAGCGTCTGGCGGAAACGCTCCTCCTCTTTTTGCAGTTCTTCCAAAATCACCGACGCATTGCGCCCCATTTCCGGATACGGCTCTCGGTACATATCGATGACGATTTGAGCGGGAACTGCCAAAAAATTCGTATCAATTCCGAGTTTGCGGCCGTGGCGCACAGCGCGTCGGATCAATCGCCTTAAAATATAACCTTGCCCGACATTGGAAGGCTTCACTCCGCGATCATCGCCCAAAATAAACGACGCCGTTCGAATATGGTCAGCAATGATACGAAGAGAAATATCGTTTTCCTCATTTTCGCCGTAAACAACCGATGCCAAATCGCCGACCGCTTTCAGAATCGGCTGAAAAATTTCCGTATCGTAAACCGATTTTTTCCCCTGCATCATCGTAACGGTTCGCTCGATTCCCATTCCCGTATCGACGCATTTGCGTTCCAACGGCACAAAGGATCCATCCTTCCGTTTGTTGTACTGCATGAAAACGTCGTTCCAAATTTCAAAGAAACGGCCGCAGGAACAGCCCCCCGGACGGCAATCGGGTCCGCACGGTTCCTTCCCCGTATCAATAAACATTTCGCTGTCGGGACCGCACGGACCGGTTTCACCGGCAGGCCCCCACCAGTTATCCTCTTTCGGCAGAAAATAAATGCGGCTGTCGGGGATTCCCAAACTTCGCCAAACCGCTGCCGACTCTTCGTCTCGAGGTGCGTCCTCGTCACCGGCAAAGACCGTTACCGACAGCCGTTCGGGATCGAAACCGAGCCACTCCTTTGAAGTCAAAAATTCGAAACTCATCCTGATGGCTTCTTCTTTGAAATAATCACCCAAACTCCAATTTCCCAGCATTTCGAAAAAAGTAAGATGGAGCGCATCGCCGACCGAATCAATATCGCCGGTACGAATGCATTTTTGGTAATCGGTCAGTCGTGTTCCCGACGGATGGGCTTCACCGAGCAGGTACGGCACAAGCGGATGCATTCCCGCCGTTGTAAACAATACCGTCGGATCATTCTCCGGAATCAGCGAACTTCCCGGAATCTGTTTGTGTCCTTTAGAGACAAAAAAATCGATGTATTTTTTTCGTAATTCATTCGGTGTCATGTTTTTATATTAGTGACAAAGCGCTGCGGTGTCAAGGTTGGTCAAACGTAATTCTCATTGGGATCAAAAATCTGAATCTCTCCGGTAAGCTGCGCCCGCCGCAGGCGGTTCAGAAACGCTTTAGTCGCTCTGTCAACCTCCTCCTTTTTCATCGGCCCCAACAGTTCCCGTTCGTAACGGATCATCGCCGCCCGCCGATCGGAAACCGCCTCGTAAATCTTATTTTCGATCTCCCTGCTTTTTCCTTTTAAAATCACCGCCAAATCGACGTCGGCGTAACTTTGAAGAATTTGATGCAAATCAGAGGTGCGGATGTTGAGAATGCGGTCAATGGTGAACAGTTTGTCTTTAACGTCACCCGAAAGCGTCGGATCTTCGGCATAAAGATCATTGATAATCTCCTGCTCCAACTGCGGGGAAACGTATTTGAGAATGTTTGCCAACGCGCCGCTGCCGTCAACCGGATCGGTTTTTGTCTGACCGATTTTCCGAAAGTTTTCCTGCAGCCGCTCTTCGACGATGGTCAGCGCCATTGAAGCCGGCCGTTTGCGGTGCGCCGTTTTTTTGACAATTTCAGCCTGCATGGGTTCGGAAAAACTTTTCAGCAGTTCGGAGGCCGTCTTTTTCGGCAGATGGGGCAAAACCAGCGCCGTCACGTCAGGAGACTCTTTTTTCAGCAGCAGAAACAGCTGCGTCGCATCGGCGTCCGCCAAAAACGCGAACGGTTTTTCCACCGCGTCCGGAACCGCCTTTTGCAGAAACGACCGGCCTTTTTCCGCCCCGAGAGCGTTTTCGAGAATCACCCGCGCCGTATCGACGCCGCCGCGCGGATCAATCAGGCGGTCTTTGAGCGCCTTGAATTCCCGCAGAATCGCCAGCGCCTCCTGCGGCTCAACGCGGGGAATGGTGCGCATTTCGCGGATCAGGTCGGCAATTTCCGAGGGAGTCAACTGATTTAAAACGGCGCCGGCGGTCTCTTCTCCCAGCAACATGAGGAATTTCGCCGCCTTACGCACTCCTTTGACTTCCAGTCCGTGTTTGACCAATCCGGCCGATTCGGCGCGGTCGAAATGAGACGGATTGCGGTCGGGAGTAAAGCCCTGCCGTTTGACGTTTTCGTGAATCTCCTCACGCAGTTTTTTCAAATCAAAGCCGTCGTTCTCGCTCTGCGTATCAAAAACTTTTTGACCGGGACGCGGCTTCAGTTCGGAAAAGACTGCCCTCGCGGCCTGCGGCGTTTTTGTTCCGGCCGACAGCGCGGCGTTTTGCGGTTTTGGTTCAGAAGAAGCGCCCGCCGCCATCCCCTTCATTTTTTTATAAACATCAATTCCGGAAAGCTGCTTTGCCATAATTTTATCATACCACAACCTGAACGAATCCGCAAGCATTTTCCGCAGGGAGGGGGGCTTTGAAAGGGGCAGACGGTCTCTGAAAGCGGAAAACCGTTTTACAACTCCGCCATGATTTTCATGAACTCATCAAGCGAAACGGCGTCGGGATTGCCTGCGACGGGCTTGGAGCTGACCATATAATAGCGGTACCGCGTTCCGGCACACGACTGCCACTTTTTCCCCAGCTCGGCTTTTGCGCGGCTGTCATCGTTGGAAGTCAGGTGGTCGCCTTTTGTTTCCAGCATGACGACTCTGTCCTTGTCCGTCATAATCATAAAATCGGGGTAATGATTCAAAAAACCGTTTATGCAAAATTCCACCCTTTCCATATTCCTGTGCCACCATCTGACATTGGAAAGAGCGGAGACTTTCTCAATCACGCTCAATTCAAATCCGTTGACCGCCTGTTCGCAAGCGTAAAGCGATTTGGAGAGAAGGTCAAACGGATTGCCGGGAATAATCTCACCGCTCAATTTAAATGACGGCTGACACTCGATCTCTCCCGTTTCAAGAAGCCGGTAAAACCGCTGCCTGCGGTATTCATCAAGCAGTTCTTCGATTTTCGTCCGGATTTTCTGGGCGTATCCGTGAATGCTTTTTTCCATGGCGGCAAGTTCATCTCCGTTCATATTGCCGACGATACGGTCAATATAGACCGACAAATCCTTTCCGGTGACGCAATCCAATTTTTCAAGACGGCCTTTGATTTCCGCCTTGCAATATTTTACGCGGCTTTCGGGCGGCAGATTCTGAAACAGTTTTTTAAAGTATTCGTTTTCCGCCGCGGATAAACGCTGGTATTTCGGTTTTTCATTTGCCTTGACGTCCACCTCCGCCACATTGTCTTGCGCCGCCGCAAAATCGATAACGGTATCTTTGTCGCGCAAAGTAAATCCGTCTGACAGAGCTTCTTTTGTCAGCAGCTCTTTATAGTCGGGATCGGTCTCTGTGAAAAGATTCGGTTTGGCTTTAATAAAAAACTGCGGAATTTTCAGCGCAAGCGCTTCGTCTTTAAACTGTTTATTCACCGGATACGTATTCACTTTGCTTCTCACCTCCGCGGGCAAATCTCTGTCGGGATTGCTGTTGTTCTGCCTGATCGCCGTCTCATACGTATCACTGCTTGCGGCGGCGTTTATCAGCATGGTTTCGACAGAGGAGCTTTTTTGTTCTTCCCTCCGCCCGGTCATCAGCGTTCTGACGGCTTCCGCATTAAATCCGCACTCCTCTTCTTTGACTTCAAAAACCATTTCCGGCTGCGGCCGGACGGAATCGGGCGCAGCCGTCCGTATTTCCGTCTTGTCTTCGGCAAGGCGGTACTCCCTTTCACTGAAACCGGCGTCGTTCAGCGCCTGGATAATCTTTGTCACCGTTACGTGAAAATCACCTGAACAGGTAATCACGTAAGACAAATTCAAAAACGGATTTGCGTTTCTCTTCGTATACGGCAACCGCAGTATTCTGCCCAAAATCTGCTCGACGTCAACAGCGGAAGTCTTATTGGCAAGCGTGGCGAGAATGTACGCAAACGGACAGTCCCAGCCCTCCTTTAAGGCGTTGACCGTAATGATGTACTTTATCTTACAATCGGGCGATTGCAGTTTCACGTTTTTCAGTTCGTTTATCTCGGCGGTCTTGATTGCGATCTCCTCTTCGGAAATACCGCTGTCTACGAGCCGCTTTTTCAGCCGTTCAAAAGTCTCTTTATTTTCAGCTTGCTTGGGCTGCGCTTGAAAGAGAACGATCGGGCGGATATAATTGCCGTCCGGCTGCGCCGTTGCAAGCTCTTCCAGCTTATTCCGCAGATCGAGCGCGTCGGCGATCACTTCTTCCTGTGAAGGGCGGTTATATACGATGACGGGCAACTTTACCATGTTCTCGGCTTTCAGTTGCGCGGCGTCCACATAGGAGATGATATTGCTGTTTGCCCGCGGCGTTGCAGTCAGATCGAGAATGAAGCAGGGATTGAGGTTTTTCAGCATCTCAACGCTCAACTTGCTTGCCGTGTGATGGCTTTCATCCACAATGACAACGGGCGAGAGCTGATTGAATACCTGAATGAGCGCGGTATCGTCCACATCCTTGACGAGTGTTTCTGGCGTGGAAATAAACTTGGAGAAAGGCTGTAAATTGCCGTTCTCCTGATAGACCTTTCTGCCTTCTTTGCGCTCGCTGCGGAAACTGTCAAAGCTCATCACCACAATGGAGAGCTGTTCGTTCACGGTGGTGGGATCGAACTGTTGTCCGTCCAATACCTGCTGCTTGCCGTATATCTGCACGCGCCCGTTGAAGTCCGCCTCTATTTTCTGCCTGTAAGGATGCGATGGAGAGGACAGCGTTTCCAGCGTTTGAGAGAGTATCGCCTCCGACGGCACGAGCCAGATCACGAGCTTGGCTTTCTTTTCCGGAAGATTGTCAAAGATGGTTTTCAGAGCATTACACGCAAGGAATGTTTTTCCGCCGCCCGTGGGCACTTTGAAACAGACATGCGGCGTATTTTCAACGGTGTTCTTATACGGCGGTATCCTATCGAGACCGACAATGACGTTCTTTTCCGCCCAAAACGCTTTATATGCGGCGGAAACGCTGCCCGTTTCATTGAGCAGTTCGCAATATCTGTTCAGGTCGCTTATGACGCGCTTTTGATAATTCTTTAATTCCATGCCGAACCTCTCACAGCTTCTGTATATCGCGGGGAATTTTTTTAAACGTAATATTGTACTTTTCCATTGTCGCTTTGGATAAAGCGCAGACGTCCGCATAAATGAGGTAACCCGAAGCCTTTGTCTTTATCGTGGAAAGGAAGTCCGTATTCAATGTCGTCGAACGCTCTTTCTCGTAGTAAAAATAGTACGCGGTATCGTTATGCTTTCCGAGGAAGTATTCGTTATCTTCGGTATTCACTTCGGGCGGCTGCTTGGTCTCCATGTAGTAGATATACTTGCGTATCTCGTCCGTAGGGACTTCTTCATTGAGGTTTTTATTCTCATCGAAGAGCGGCGCGCCGAGTTCGTAATAGGAGAAGTCGCCTCCAAGACCGTCCACGGCTTTGCTGCCTTCGCCGTAACCGTCTATGACGCGCTTCACCCGTTCCGCCGTAATGGTCTCCGCATAATCCATCATTTCCACAAGGATGAACCTGCGGTTGCCGCCGTCCTTTTTATTCAAATCAAGCACGGCGTGGGCGGTTGTGCCGCTGCCGGCAAAGGAATCGAGAATAATAGCGTTTTTATTGATTGATTTTTTCAATAAATCAGCAATCAAATTTATAGGTTTACTGTAATTAAATACTTTTATTCCACCAAAAATACTTTTGAGTCTTTCGCTGTTGACTTTGGTACTATATAAATCTAAATTTGTAACTATCGGCTTATATGGATTATTATATTCATTGAAAAATTCTTTTTTTGCAGGATACATATCGTTTGTCATAGGGAAAATTATCCGCTTTTCCTCTATCCATTTTTTCATTTTTTCTTCAGTATAAGGAGTTTCAAACGAAAATTTCATTCCATTTTGAGGATTCTTAATAGTTCTAATCGGAAACCCTTGCCCAAACCTTTGTAAGTATTGACGCTTCCATGGTCCGCGGTGATCGTTATCTGGATTTTTGAATCCATCTTCTATTTTACGTAAGTCTCCAAGAAATTTGTAACTGCTTGACTTTGAATACACTAAAATATATTCTTGATTAACAACACACATCGATTTGGGAGGAATTCCCTTTGGTTCCTCTTTTGTCTTCCATACTAACATACATACTAAATTTTTCCCAAATATCTCATCACCTATTAATCGAAGATTCGCTAATTCATTATCATCAATGCTTATAAAAATAACTCCTTGTTCAGACAGCAACTTATAGAGCAGTTTCAGACGCGGATACATCATGCACAGCCATTTATCGTGTCGGGATAAATCTTCGCCCTCTGTACCGACTACTTCACCTAGCCACTTTTTAATGCGCGGATCGTTCACGTTGTCGTTATACACCCATTTTTCGCTGCCCGTATTGTACGGCGGATCGATATAGATACAATCTACCCGACCTTCATATTGCGGCAGCAACGATTTCAATGCAAGAAGGTTGTCCCCGTGAATGATCATATTCTCGGAGCTTTCCGCATTGTATGTATATTTCTTCTCCAAAAGACGGAACGGCACGTCCTGATGGTGATTGATGACCTTTTCTTTTCCGATCCATTCCAGCGTAGGCACAGGGCTTTATATTGAACGGCATATTTTATCCGGTAAACAGCCGCCGGACAGCCGAATCAATCTCCTTCTGTCACCATTATAATTGAAGCAACGGGGAAAGTCAATTTTGTTTTTACCGTCCGACACTCAAAGTCATATGAAGCCCCCCCGGCCGCCCGAAGACCGGAAAGGTGAAAATGCGGATATTCCGAAGGCGGGCGCTTCCTTCCGGCAAATAAAAAACCCCGCCGAAGCGGGGTTTGAGCAGAATTATTCCCAGTACTTTTTCATACGGTTTTTCAGCTGTTCGCGATAAGCGTCCCAATCGGTAATCGGTTCAGCCGCGACGCCTTCGTCACAGGCCGCTTTTGCGACCGCAACCGCTTCCCACTCGATAACGCGCGGATCAAACGGTTTCGGCACAATGTAACGGGGCCCGAACGAAAATTTCTCTCCGCCGTAGGCTTTCGCCACGATTTCGGGAACCGGCTCTTTGGCCAACGCCGCCAACGCTTTTGCGGCTGCCATCTTCATTCCTTCGGTAATGGCGCCGGCTTTGACGTCCAGCGCGCCGCGGAAAATAAACGGAAATCCCAAAACATTGTTGATTTGGTTGGGATAATCGCTGCGGCCGGTTGCCATAATCACATTCGGATTTGCTGCCAACGCCGTTTCCGGCAAAATTTCCGGATTGGGATTGGCCATGGCAAAAATAATCGGCCGGTCGCTCATGGTTTTCACCATTTCTGCTGTGACGGCGTTTGCAACGGAAAGACCGACAAACACGTCGGCTCCGACCAGCGCCTGTTCCAATGTTCGGGCGGGAGTTTCAACCGCCAAATCCTCTTTTTCGGCGTTCAGTCCGGGGCGACCTTTGTAAATGACGCCCTTACTGTCGCACATAATCAGATTCTCTTTTTTAACGCCGGCGGCAATAAACATTTTCGCGCACGAAACGCCGGCCGCCCCGGCTCCGTTAAAGACGCACTTCAGTTCGGAGAGCGGTTTTCCGACCACTTCGGCCGCGTTGATGATTCCCGCGGTGCAAATGATGGCCGTTCCGTGCTGATCGTCGTGCATAATCGGAATCGAACACTCTTTGATCAGCGTCTGCTCGATTTCAAAACACTCGGGAGCCTTGATGTCCTCCAGGTTCACGCCGCCGAAGGTCGGTTCCATCGCTTTAACGATTTCAATGATCTTTTTTGGATCTTTTTCGTTCAATTCGATGTCGAAGACGTCAATGTCGGCAAACCGCTTGAAAAGAACGCCTTTGCCTTCCATGACCGGCTTTGACGCCAACGCCCCGCGGTCGCCCAATCCGAGAATGGCCGTACCGTTTGAAATCACCGCCACCAAATTGCCTTTTGAGGTGTATTTGAAGGCGTTTGCCGGATTGTCGGCAATTTCCAAAACCGGCTTGGCAACCCCCGGCGTATACGCCAACGATAAATCATCGGCCGTCACACACGGCTTAGTCGGAACCACACTGACTTTTCCCGGCACACCGCCGCGACTGTGATACTCCAATGCCTTTTCTTTCAATTCGTCCATAAAATTCTTCCTTATTTTTCAAACGGGAACCGGTAATCAAGGTGAAAACGATCCCGAATGTCGATCATGTTTTTCTGCAGGGAAACGGGAACCGGGCAGCCGTGTTCTTTGCGGTACTGCCACGCCAAATACTCCTTCTCGCCTGCGGTGAAAATCCGCTCCTGACCGGGCGCTTTTTTAGACGCGCGCAGTTCGCGGAGAATGGTTCCGGTGATTTTTTTGAAAAGTTCAACCCCCATGAATTTTGAAGGATCAATAGCAATGAAGAAATGACCGAGCAGAATCGGTTTCGGTTTGCCGTTTTCGTCGACGCCGTTAAGCATCTTCATATAATCGTTATCCTGCAATGCTGTCGAGAGAATTTCAACGACCGTCGCGTAACCGAATCCTTTGTAACCGCCGGTCAGTTCTCCCAGTCCGCCGAGAGGCGTCAGCGCTGCTTTTCCTTTCGTCAAATCGATTAAAACCTGAGCCGTATCTGTTCGTGTTTTTCCGTTTTCGTCAATCACCCACCCTTCCGGCAAATCTTTTCCGGCGCGGCCGTAAACCTCGATTTTTCCCCGCTGCGAAACGGAGGTGGCGCAGTCCAGCACAAACGGAAACTCTTCGTCCGTCGGCATTCCGAAGGTCAGCGGATTGGTTCCCAGCATATTCTCGACGCCGAAGGTCGGCGCAATGCTCGGGCGGGCGTTGGTTCCCGTAATTCCGATCATATTCTGTTTGGTTGCCATTGTCGCGTAATAACCGGCGATGCCGTAATGGGTGGAGTGGCGGACGACGGTCATTCCGATGCCGTACTCCTTTGCCTTATCAATGGCCATCGACATCGCTTTATGGGAAACGACGTGCCCCATTCCGTTGTTGCCGTCAAGAACAGCGACCGCTTTCTCGTCCTTCAGAATATCGATTTTGGTTGTCGGGCTCTGCGTTCCCGCGTCGATACGGTCCAGATAAATCGGTTTCAGCCGTCCGATACCGTGGGAATCGATACCGCGTTTGTCCGATTCGATCAAAACGTCGCCGACAATTTCGGCGTCTTTTTCGGGAACTCCGTACGCCATCAGAGCGTCTTTCATAAACCGCTCCAGCGTGCCGAAATCAAGCCATGCACAATCTTTGTACTGTTTCGGATAGTCTTCAATGTATCCCATAATGTGTCCTCCAACTGAGTGTTATTGTAAACCGATTTACAAAAAAGTCAAATCTTTTTTTTACAGCAAAGGCGATCCGATGCGAAAGACCGAATGAAGCAAACGGTTGAAAAACGGCAGATTGCGGTAGTAATCCGTCGGAATTTTTACAGACTTTTCCTTGTCTGCCAAAAACTGCCGCTGCAAAACACCGATAGCGTCGACGTCGTAGAGAACCGCGTTGATTTCGTAATCCAACCGAAAACTGCGAACGTCGAAATTACAGCTGCCGACTGTCGCAATCTTTCCGTCAATGAGAACCATCTTGGGATGAAAAAAGCCTTCCGTATAACGGTAAATCTCCACTCCGCAGGAAAGCAGTTCGTCAAAATATGTCTCTGCGACAAAGTACGGAATCCGTTTATCGGCAATTCCGGTCGTGATAATTTTGATTTCGATTCCGCTTAAGGCAGCCGTCTGCAGAGTTTTTAAAACATTGTCGCTCGGAATAAAGTACGGACTTTGAATATAAACGTATTTGTTGGCGTTCGCAATCAGGGAACCGTAAAGCAGCTCTATGGAATCGACCGACGAATCCGGTCCGGAACAAACAATCTGAGCCAAAGAGGCGTCTTTTGAAACGCCCGAGAGCGAGGCAAACACCGAATCGACTGATTCGTCTTCAGGATATTCATCTACGGATGAGAAATTTCCCCGCTTAATTTCACCTTTGTTCGAATTATGCCAGTCGATTTCAAAAATATCCTGCATATAGGCAGCGGAATTTCCTTCCAAACGGACAAATGTATCCCGCCACGATTTGTACCACTTTTTTTCATTCGGAAAGCGGTATTCGTCTCCGATGTTCATTCCGCCGGTGTAACAAATTTTTTCGTCAATGATGACCGCTTTCCGGTGAGTCCGAAAGTTGATCTGCCGATGTCCGAAGTAAGAGAGCGGATCCAAAAACCAGCGGTACGAAATTCCGGATGCCTTCAATTTGCGGCGGTATGAAAACGAAATTTTTCCCCAACAACCGATGCTGTCAAAAATCAACCGAATGCGGACGCCCGCTTTCGCCCGTTCCTCAAGAATCGACAGAATTTCTTCACCGGTCCGATCCGAGCGCCAGATATAAAATTCCATATCGACGGAACGCCGCGCCGTCTTTAAATCGGCTGTCAGCGATTCAAACGCTTCCGTTCCCGT
Source organism: uncultured Spirochaetota bacterium (assembly GCA_944388995.1). Classification (GTDB taxonomy): domain Bacteria; phylum Spirochaetota; class Spirochaetia; order JAFGXN01; family JAFGXN01; genus CALXOJ01. The sequence goes on from CALXKN010000006.1 coordinate 18,260, forward strand.
AAAAAACAGCCGCATCGATTCGTTGACCGCCAGCGGCGCGCCGCAAGTATCCAGCATCATGCGGACGGTTTTTCGGCAATCGGAGTCTTTGGCAATATCGAAGACCGCATGAGTCAACGTTCCCGGAGTGTCGCCGGCATTCAGTTTTTCTGCCAAATCGACAGCGGACATCTGTGAAATCGTTGAAAGCCACCGTTTTTGCGCTTCGAGACGGCCGCGGTAGCGTTGTTTCAGCAAATCTTCCGCCAAAACCTTAAAAATAGTCTGCCGCTTCAAATTAACGCCGAAAACAATGTAGACAATCAGTCCGACAAACGGAATAAACAGAAGAATGAAAAGCCAAAGAAGGTTGACTTCCGGCGGTCTTTTGTTGTCTGTCAGTACAAAAAGCGCGGCCAGAACCGCGACTCCCCAATAAACGACATACAGAATGAAAAAGATATCCATCAGACGCGCTTCCTTTTTTTCCTGCCGAACTCATCGAAATACGCCTCCCAACCGTCGGGAGAGCCGCAGAAAACCGTTTCGGAGGACGGCGGACGGTTCTCTTCGATCCGCTTGATCAGCGTTAACGGCATCGTTCCGCCAGCGGTCAGATACAGCGCCGTTTCGGGGTGGTTCATCGCCGCATACAGCGGACACAAATCCCGCAGCGGCAAACCGAGATATTTTTCACAGTTACGCAGCAGAAAATCGATAATCAAGCCGTCGATCCTCCGCAAAATCCGTCTTTTTCGAATCAAAAACCGCAGATACTCAACGTACGAAGGATAAACGTCTTCGGCTATCACAAAATCAACCTGCGGAGCGCGGTCAAGAGAAAGCAGCGCTGCGGCTGCACCGCACCCAACTCCGTAGAAACCGACCGAACGGTATTTTTTTTCGCCCGCCGCCTCGCCGGCAATCCGCGCCAAATCTTCGCTTTCGCAGTAACCGAGCGTAGACCGCTTTCCGTCGGATTCCCCGTGGGCCCGCTGATCGAACGCTAAAACCGACCACCCGTTTTCCGCAAACAGACGGCACTTTTCCGCCGCCTGCCGCCGATCAAGTCCTTCTTTATGAACGAAAACAAGAAGCTTATCCGACTCGGGATTGAGCAGTGTACCGCGCAGCGTCAGCATTTCTTCACGGCGATGTTTTTTTCGTTTAATTAGAACCGACTTAAACGCCGAATGGCGGCGCCTGACGGAGAATTCGACAGACACACCTCCGTTTTCGTCTTCTTGGGAAAAGGAAGACGAACAAGACCGCAGCTTGCTTCGTTTTGTCGCTTTCACGATGCGGAAAAACCAGTACATCCGCACCGAATACAAAAAAATCAACCAAATAAACAGAAGAAAAACGCAAAAAAGAATAAACGCGGTTCCCACGTTTCTATCTTATCAAAAAATCGGAAAAAGAACAGCAAAAAAGAATTTTTCTTTTGCCGAAAAAAGACGGCCCGAAGGCCGTCCCGAAATGTTAATTAATCGGAGTCAGGTAGGTGGCGTTGGCATCGGCAGCCCCTTCTACGGATGTAATTTCCCCGGTAGAAGGATTGTATTTCCCGATTACACTGCGACCATCAGACAAATCTGTAGCTCCGAAAGTCAGAGTTCCGTTTGTGTATGCCAGTTGATTGACCGAATAGTCGTCAAATTGATGAATAATTTCTTCGGTGTGCGTTTGAAGATCGATTTTGACTAATTTATATGCCAAATCACTGATTCCGGCTATATAACAACACGTATCGGAAGCGGCACAGGCATTAATCGATATATTCGAAATCAACGAGTGAACGGCGTAACGGCTCTTGTCGCTGCTGTACACAACGGCGTACGAATCGGAATTCAGAAGAATCATCTCTTCACCCACCCAAATCTCACGACTGAAGCCGATAGAAAAGGATTGTCCGTATTCACAGACAACCTCTTCCGTCACGGTCCTGTTTTCCCGGTCGATTACATATTTGACCAACGAATCGCCGCTTTCACCTGATTGTATTCCGTAAATATTTCCGTCGGCATTTCGGAATAAATGCATTCCTAAAGTGATGCCCCCTACAATTTTCTGTCCGCCGAGACCGGTGATCAGTTTTGTAAACGAGACATCCTCACCCCTCTTTGTTGCTCCCGTATATACCAAATTATCAGATTGATCAACGACAAATCTGAAATAAGGATTATTAACAGGATAAATTTTACTTTCTATGTAATCCTCATACGGTAAGATGTTTTTTGCCCAGATATTTGCCGGATCGGAAATATTTATTTTGACAATGTCGTAAGTCTTTCCTTCGGGCGAAAACGGGATTCGGGTTTTATAATAAAGAGAGCTTTCCCCCGAATAAACCAAAGGCGAGTCAACAAAAGTTCCTTCTCCATTTGACTGCGGTACGCCGAACTCTTCCAGTGAATAAGCTTTTCCCGACTTCTTATTAATCAGGTAAGCGATTGACTGCCGAATGGTCGGGTTGTAAAACTCGGTAATCACGTAGTCGGTGCCCGCTTCATATACGGCGACCGGCCGCAGTTGAGCGGTATTTTCGTTTTTCTCGTTGCCCCATGTCAGGCTGATTTCGACCGCCTTGCCCTCTTTGGTAATTTTAAACAGCACCGAACCGGTAAACCCGCGCGCGGCCGCCCTCTCGCCAATCGTGCGCGCCGTAACGCCTGCTTTGGCCGACACGGTGTCTCCGGAAGCTGTCGGCGTCGAAATGTAGATACTTTCGGCATCGGCAATGTCCATCGACACCAGTTCGGCCGCCGCCGTACCCGTAGCGCCGTTACCGCCGCCCGACGGGGTATTGTTGCCCGTACCGCCGCCGTTGCCGGCGTCTGTACCCGTTTGAGGATCGCAGCCTGTCATCAAAGCGACCAATACTGTCATAAAAATTAAAAATCTTTTCATCATTTCCTCCTCCTTAAAACGGTTTATTCTTATTTTCAACATAAAAGAAAAAAGATCAATAAATTTTATAAATTTTTCCGCCAACCGCTTGACAGATTGCCGTTTTTCGGGCATAATCGCCTTACAAACGCGGGTTTAGCGAAGTTTGGTTATCGCGCGGCCCTGTCAAGGCCGAGATCACGGGTTCAAGCCCCGTAACTCGCGTCGGACGCCTTTTTAAGGCGTCCTTTTTTTTATGAAAACAAATTCCCGGCAACTTGAAATTTTTCCCGAATTCCATTATTCTGACAGGAAGGAGAAACGTCCATGAATTTCCTGATGAACAATAAAAAGGCAGTCATTGCCGCGACCGTCATTCTGTCGGTTTTGGTCGGATTGGGGACGACCCGCCTGCGCATGGATTCAAGTATTTCGGCGGTTCTGCCTACGGAGGACGCCGACTATCTCTACAACAATCAAATTTCCGAAGATTTCGGAAACAGTCAGGAAATCATCATTCTGCTGACGTCGGAAAACTCCGTTTATACCGAAGGAAACCTGAATCTGATTCAGGAAATCACCCTTTATCTGAAAGACCAAAAAGAAATTCAGTCGGAAGGAATCGCGAGCATTACGGCGATTCTGCAGCAGTACAATCCCGAATCGGAGACGCTGGAAATTAACTCCGGCACAATCGCTTCCATAGAAAGAAGAATCGATAACAACCCGCTTGCGGTCAACCAAATCGTCGATCCGGAAAAGAAAATTACCCTGATTCGCGCACCGTTGACGGTAGAGGCCGCCAACAACGAGCAGGCGACGGCAAAGTTCATCGCTGAAATGAAAAGCGATATTGAAACAATGTCGGAAGAGACTCGCGATTCGGAAAACGAAGCATTTCGATCCGACTTCATCATCGAATACACGGGAACTCCGGTTATTAATACCGATATCACCAACTACATGGTTATGGACTTGATTGTCCTTTTCCCGCTGGCCGTTTTGGTCGTCATGGGCTCGATTCTGCTGATGCTCAAAAGCGTCCGTGGAATGTTCGTCCCTCTGGTCATCACGCTGCTGAGCGTTTTGTGGACCTTCGGAATCAAAGGCATCCTCGGTTTTCCGCTGACGCTGACTGAAACCGTGATTCCCGTTGTATTGATTTCCATCGCCAGCGCCGACGGTATTCACATTACGCAGCAGTCGCTGTATTTCATCCGCCAAGGCGTTCCCGGACAGCCGGCGGTTCTGGATTCGATAAAATTCGTCCGTCTGCCGATCATTCTTTCGGCGGTCACGACGGCGCTCGGTTTCGGTTCGCTGGTTTTTTCGCCCGGTCAGTCGATGAAAAACATGGGGGCGTTTTTGGCGTTCGGCGTGCTGATTGCAATGGCCTTCACCCTCTACCTTGCTCCGGTGATCATCTCTTACTTTAAACCGGCCCGGGAGAACCGCCGCAAACGGTTGATTCCCTCCAAGACAGAGACTGCCGCGGTAAATCAAGACCGCAGCCGCAACCGGGCTCTTTCCGTCGGTGCGGGCGTTATTAAAGCACGTTGGATCATTCTTGTTTTGACATTGATTCTCATCGGAGTCTGTATTCCGGGAATGCTGAACACAAAAACCGATCTGGACGAAGTCCGATACTTTAAATCTGACGCTCCGGTGAGAATCGCTACGGAAAAAATCGAGCAGCACCTCGGCGGCATCACTAATATTTACTTGGTTTTGGAAAGCCCGAAAAACGGCGGAGTCCGTTCCGTCGATACGCTGTCCGATATGGTGAAAATCACCGACGCCGCAAAAGAGCAGGAAAGCGTTTCCTTTGTCACCTCTTACGCCAGTTATGTTCAATACCTGAACTATATTTTCAACAAACAACAGCCGGAAAAATTTGCGCTTCCCGAAAGCCGTCTTTACACACAACGATTCATCAACACGCTGGAATATACCAACCAGGTTCCGAAAAACGAAGTGCGCAAATACATGACCGCGGACGGACAAAAGACCAATATTCTGATCCGTCTCAGCAACGGCAACACTGTCGAAATGCAGAAACTCTCCGACCGGCTTGATCCGATTCTGCTTGAATTGGGATACTACCCTGCCGGAAGCGAAAACATTCCCGAAGGCGCGCCGACTTACAAATTCGCCGGCGATTACATTAAAATCAAAAACGGCAGTCTGATTGTTTCCACGCAAATCGGATCGCTGATCGGCGCCATCGTCACGATTTTCGTCTTCATTTCGATTATCTTCAAGTCGCTTCCCGTCGGTCTGCTGATCACCGTTCCGGTCAGTATCGCTGTTTTCTTCAATTTTACCGTGATGTGGCTGCTGGGAATCAGTTTGAATCCGGCAACCGCCATCATCGCCAATGTCGGCATCGGCGCCGGCGTCGACTACGCCATCCACTACTTCAGTCGGTTTAAACGCATTTACCTGCTTTCGCAGAATTACCGGCAGAGTCTGATTGATGCTTTTGCCGAAAGTTACCGCAGCATCCTCTCAAACGCGGTGTCGGTGGCAGTCGGGTTTTTGGTGCTCATGTTCAGCCAGTACACCATCATTCAGAATTTCGGAATGATTGTTTCGATTACCATGATCACCTCCTCTCTCGGAGCGCTGACGGTTCTGCCGATGCTGCTGTCGATTTTCAAGGTGAAAGTGCGCAAATAATTTGCTTTTACCCTTTTTTTTAGTTATATTGAAAGAAAGGAGAGCAAATGAGCGATACCACATTGATTCCGTCCGAGCTGATTTTACCGCAGACTCTTTTTATCCTTCCGCTGACGGCGGCTCCCGTATTTCCGGGAATTTTTACGCCGTTTCACATCTCGGATAAAGACGACATCAAAACGGTTGAAGCGGCCATGAATGACGGCAACGGCTTTATCGGTTTGGTGCTGCTGAAAAATGAAGAGAAAGACAACGAACACCGTCTTTACCGCGTCGGAACCGTCGCAAAAATCGTCAAGCGGATTAATTTACCGGATGATTCCGTCAATATTTTTATTTCGACAATGAAGCGGTTTAAAATCCGACGGCTGATGTCAAAGGAGTCTTTCATTTCTGCGCAGGTTGCCTACCTCGACGATGAAGATTCCGACTCCGTAATGAGCCAGGCGCTGACGCGGCAGCTCATCAAAGAGGTGAAAGACATCGCCGACAACAATCCGCTGATCACCGAAGAGATCAAACTCAATCTTGTCAACATCGACAATCCGGGGAAAATTGCCGATTTCACTTCATCGATTCTGAATATCGAAAAGGAAATCCAGCAAAAGGTTTTGGAGACCGTCAGCATTCCGCAGCGGATTGAACTGGTTTTAAAGGCCATTCAGAAGGAAAAAGAAGTCATCCGCGTGCAGAAGCGGGTTCAAAGCGATATTGAGAAAAAAATCGATAAGTCGCAGAGGGAATTCTTTCTGCGGGAAGAACTCAAAGAGATCAAAAAGGAACTGGGAATCGACTCCGATCCCCGCAGCGACGACTTCGCAAAGCTGAAAGCGAAACTTGACGCGTTTCAGTTTGAAGGCGAAGTTAAAGAGCAGGTCGACGCCGAATTGGAAAAGCTTTCGGTTCTGGACGTCAACAGCTCCGAATATTTTGTGACGAAAAACTATCTCGACACGGTTGCCGCCCTTCCGTGGAAGGACGACGGAGAGGAGGCGGAACCTTCTTTGACGGCGGCGCGCAGGGTTTTGGAACGGGATCACTACGGCATGAAAGACGTCAAAGACCGGATTATCGAATTTTTAAGCGTCCGGATGCTGAAAAAAGAGAAAAAAGGTTCCATTATCTGCCTTGTCGGCCCCCCCGGAGTCGGAAAAACCTCCGTCGGAAAATCAATCGCGGCCGCCTTAAACAAACCGTTTTACCGTTTCAGCGTCGGCGGTATGCGCGACGAAGCGGAAATCAAAGGCCACCGCAGAACTTATATCGGCGCCATGCCGGGGAAAATTCTGCAGGGGCTGAAAATCGTCAAATCCAAAAGCCCGGTTTTTTTGATTGACGAAATCGACAAAATGGGCTCTTCCCACCAAGGGGATCCCGCCTCGGCGCTGCTGGAAGCGTTGGATCCGGAGCAAAACGCCCTCTTCCGGGACCATTACCTCGATCTTCCGTTCGACCTCTCCCAGATTCTTTTCATCGTCACCGCCAATACAACCGAAACCATTCCGCGGCCGCTTTTAGACAGAATGGAGGTGATTCAGCTTTCGGGCTATATCACTAAGGAAAAAATCAAAATCGCTTCTAAATACCTTGTTCCGAAAGCACTGAAGGATAACGGTCTGACAAAAGAGCAGCTCTCCTTTTCGACTGCTGCCTTAAACGCGTTGATCGACTCTTACGCGCGCGAATCGGGCGTCCGCAACCTGGAAAAGGCCATCCGCAAAATCTGCCGGAAAACGGCCGTCAAAATCGTCGATGAAACCTGTGAGGAAAAAGGTCCGTTTGAAGTGACTCCCCCCCAACTGCGCGGCTACCTCGGAATGCCGGTTTTCAGCGACGACGACATCAAAACCGCTCCCGATCCGGGAACCGTCATCGGCTTGGCGTGGACCGCTTACGGCGGCGACACCCTTCTGATCGAAACGCTGGCGAACCCGAACCCGAAAGGCGGTTTCAAGCTGACGGGACAAATGGGCGACGTCATGCAGGAGTCCGCCGCGATTTCCTACAGCCGCGTTGTCCATATTTTACCGCGTTTTAAGGCCGAAAGCCGTTTTTTTGCCGAAAATTTGATTCACATCCACATTCCGGCCGGCGCAACGCCGAAAGACGGTCCTTCCGCCGGCATTACAATGGCCAGCGCCCTGCTTTCGCTGGCTCTGAACAAAAGAATCAGACCGCATTTGGCGATGACGGGAGAGTTATCGCTGACGGGAAAGGTTCTTCCCATCGGCGGACTGAAAGAAAAGACGATTGCCGCCAAACGGAACAAAATCAAGTCAATCATTATTCCGAAGGGAAACTTAAAGGATCTGGAGGAAATCCCGCAGGAAGTCAAAAGCGGCATTTCGTTTCATCCCGTCTCAACGTTTGACGAAGTCGTCCCGCTGATTTTCGGAGAGGAGCCTTGAAACGGAAAACGGCGGCATTTGCGGCCGCCGCGCTTTTTCTTTTGATTGCCGCCGCCTCGTCCGCGTTTACCGCGCGGATTCCGGGAAACGAACCGACGGCCGCGGAAAGAGCGGCAGCCGAAAATCCGTCCGAACGGTTCGGTTTTACGCGGGCGCAGTGGGAAAGCACCTTGGTCGAACTGCCGGCTTTCATTCGAAATGCGATCCACTCTGACGAAGAGCTCTTCTTTAAGGAAATGGATGAAATTCTTGATACGGAGCGGAGTTTTTTCGTTCACATCGATACGCAAACCCCTGTCGAACCGATCGACTGCCGCCCCGCCGATTTGGTTGACTTAAGCGGCTATCCGGTCGAAACCGACAAACCCATGCGGCTGCGGAAAGCCGCCGCGGAAGCGTTTGCCGCCCTTTCGCAGGCAGCCGCCGACGACGGCATCCGGATTTTTGCCGTTTCCGGATACCGCACATACGATTACCAGAAACGGCTCTACGACCGCATGAAAAACGACGTCGGCAAAGCGGGGTTGCCGGTTTCGGCGGCGCCGGGCCACAGCCAGCATCAAACCGGATTGGCGGCCGACTTCAATTCGCTGCGTCAGGATTTCGATGAGACCAAGGAAGGCCGCTGGCTGCGCAGTCATGCGGCCGAATTCGGCTGGAGTCTCAGCTATCCCGAAGAATTTGAGACACTGACAGGATACGATTACGAACCGTGGCATTTCCGTTACCTGACGGCGGCGGCATGCCGCCTGCAGAAACGGTTTTTCGCGGACGTTCAGTTTTATCTGACCCGCTACTTGCACGACTGGTACGGCTTTTACAAGGAGTTTCGCATCAATGAGTGAACTGCTGGCTCCTGCCGGAAATCTTGAAAAACTCGAAACAGTCTGCCGCTTCGGTGCGGATGCCGCTTACATCGGATTAAAAAATTTTAGTCTGCGCAAAAGAGCCGATAACTTTTTTGAATCCGAAGCAACCCGAATGGCGCAAATCAAAGGCGGGCGCAGACTTTACGGCGCGCTCAATATTTACTTTCATAACAGCGATCTGAACGCCCTCTTTGAAAACAGGGAATTTCTTGCCGCCTGTCCGCTTGACGGATTCATCGTCAGCGATCCGGGAATCGTCGAATGGCTGCAGGCAAATTTTCCGGAGCGGCAGCTGCACCTCAGCACACAAGCCAACTGTCTCAACAGAGAAGCGGCTAAATTTTATCACCGACTGGGATTTTCCCGTATTGTTTTGGGAAGGGAAACTTCCATTGATGAAATTAAGGAGATCAAAGACGCCGTTCCCGACTTGGAACTCGAGGTTTTCGTTCACGGAGCGATGTGTCTGGCCTACTCCGGCCGCTGCTTTTTAAGCCGTTTTATGACAAACCGAAGCGCCAACGGCGGCGACTGCGCCCACAGCTGCCGCTGGGAATACCGCGTTCTGGAAGAAAAGGAAAGGCCGGGGGAATTTTTTCCCGTCGAGGCGGATGAGCGCTACACCGCCGTTCTCAGCAGCAAGGATCTTTGCCTGCTTCACGATTTAAAAACGCTGCAGGACGCCGGTATCGACAGCTTTAAAATCGAAGGGAGGATGAAGTCAATTTATTATGCCGCTGTTGTCACGCGCGCCTACCGGAAAACGCTCGACGCCCTTTCCGGAGCCGAAATTCCCGATTTGGCCGCTTATCAGCAGGAATTGGAAAAGGTCAGCCACCGCGAATTCACGCGGGGATTTCTTTTTAATGATGGAGACGAGACCAAAACAACCGACCGCTCTTATCTCCGCCGTTACCGCCTGCTTGGAAAAGTCGGCGAACCGACCGGAGACGGCCGGTTCGCCCTGAAACTCTACAACCGGCTCACCGCCGGCGAAGAAATCGAATGGATTTCGCCGTCCTTCCCGTTTAAACCGGAAAGAGATTACTCGCTCACGGACGAAGAAGGACGGCCGCTCGGAGGCGCCGGTCACGGACAGACGGTTTTCATTTCAAGCCGTCACCCGATCGCCAGCGGCGACATCATCCGTAAAAAAGAAGAGGATTAAAATTTCTCTTCGATAAAAGTGTTGATGTTCTGTCCCGATTCGTCAAAGAATCCGACAGCCTTACCGGTTCCGGACAAATCGACCTTCCAATTGGTCTGCTTCGATCCGACATAAACGATCCCGCCGGTCAGACCGGTAAAGAATTGATTTTCTTTATCTCCGATAATCACCACGTTTTCAAAAATGACGTCAACCGGCTCTTTTAAATCCTTAATGGTTGTAAAGGCCGTTTTCAGATCTTCGTTGATACCGGAGAGTTTCAGAGTGCCGTTCATGGTGTAGTGACTGCCGCCGTCGGTCGTTGTCAGCGTCAGATCGCCGTTATACCGTCCGACAGGATCAGAGCCGGTCACATCTTTTTTGGAAACCGCATCTTTGAACGAAAGCGTTCCGGCCTTCAGTCCGTCGGCCTTTGCCTTAACGACAACCGCACCGTAAGCGTCGGCAATAAAAACAACCGGAGCGTAAGAGTTTCCGACCGCATAAGCCAGCCCGCCGATGGCGCCGATAACGCCCAACGCCAAACAGAGACTGCAACCGCTTAAAAAAACAATCAAAAAAAGCGCACATATTTTAAAAGTTTTCTTCATAAAAAACCTCCATATTTCTATTTTAAAAAGAAATCTTCAAAAAAACAAGCCGTCGGCAGACAATTCAGATTAAAAAAGGATTATATTTTTTCTCAAAAGCAAGCGTCGTCGGCAGACCATGTCCGGGCAAAATTTTAACACTCTCATCAAAAGCAGCCGCCGTCATTTTCAAAGACTCTTTCAGCTGCGCCGTATTCCCGCCGGGCAAATCGGTCCGCCCCACCCCGCCGCGGAAAAGGGTATCGCCACTGAAAAGAAGGCTTTCCGAAGGCAAATAAACAAGAACGCTTCCGGGTGAATGGCCCGGCGCCGGAATCATTTTTATCTCCGTACCGGCAAACGCAAGCGAAAAATGTCCCGAAAAGGCGTTTTCGGAAACGGGCGGTAAATGTTCGGCTCCGACTTGCAGACCGAATGCCGCCGCCTGCGAAGCAAAATCATTCAATAGGAATTCGTCCTCTTTTGCATAGTAAAGCGGCACGCCGTAGCGGTCGGCAATAAATCGGTTTCCGAAAATATGATCCAAATGCAGGTGGGTGTTGACAAGAAACTTCAGCGTCAGCCGCCGCTGTTTCAGGAAGCGGTCAAACGCCAGCCGTTCGGTTTCTTCGTACATACCGGCGTCAACCACAAACGCCTCTCCCCGCTCGCCGTCATGAACGATGTAGGTATTCTGCGCAAACGCGTTGCAGACAAAGGGTTCGGCGGCAATCATCACAAATCTTCCCGGACAGCGCCCGTATCGGCGCTCAAAACGTGCGCCGCGTAAATTTTCAGCGACTTGGAAACTTCCCGGCTGCGTTTCAGCGGTGTGTACGCCTCTTTTCCCCTTGCCTCCTGCTTTTTACGCCGCCGTTCAAATTCCTCACCGTCAATCATCAGCTTGATGGAGCGGGAGGGAATATCGATGCAGATTTCGTCCCCGTCCTCAATGAGGGCAATCTCTCCTCCGGAAGCCGCTTCGGGAGATGTGTGACCGATGGAAAGGCCGCTGGTGCCGCCGGAAAAACGTCCGTCGGTCAAAAGCGCGCACTCTTTATCCAACTTCATCGATTTCAAGTAACTTGTCGGATAAAGCATCTCCTGCATTCCGGGGCCGCCCTTCGGACCTTCGTAACGGATGACGACCGCGTTTCCCGGCTTTACCTTTCCGCCGAGAATACCTTCAACAGCCTCTTCCTGAGATTCAAAAACAATCGCTTTTCCGGTAAATGTCATCAGGGAAGCGTCGGCTCCGGCTGTTTTGACAATACAGCCGCAGCGGGCGATGTTGCCAAAAAGAACCGCCAGTCCGCCGTCGGCCGTATACGCCGAAGACGTTGAACGGATACAGCCGCCTTTACGGTCGGTATCCAATCCGTCAAATACCGCATCTTGGGAACCGAGTTTTAAATTAAAGCGGCCGCCGGGCGCCGAATTGTACAAATCCAACGCTTCAACCGAAACGGAGGTGCTCATAACATCAAACTGACGCAGCGCATCTCCCAAAGTCGGCGTATCAACCCGTTTAACGGTCACATCAATCAAAAACGCGCGGTTCAGCTCGCCCATAATGGAAAGAATGCCGCCAGCGCGGTTGACGTCCTCCACATGATAAGAGGAATTCGGCGCCACTTTGCAGATGCACGGAACTTTCCGGGAAAGCGCGTCGATGTCCTTCATCGTAAAATCGACGCCGGCCTCCCTTGCAACCGCCAGCAAATGGAGAACCGTGTTGGTGGAACCTCCCATCGCAATGTCCAGCGTCATCGCATTGAGAAAAGCCGCCCGGGTCGCAATCGAACGCGGCAGAACCGAATCGTCGCCGTCGTAATAATAGCGCTGCGTGTTGCGGATCAAAATATCGGCCGCTTTATGAAACAGTTTGCGGCGGTTGACGTGAGTGGCCACAACTGTACCGTTGCCGGGCAGCGCCAATCCGATGGCTTCCGTCAGGCAGTTCATGCTGTTGGCGGTAAACATTCCGGAACAGCAGCCGCAGGTCGGACAGGCCGCCCGCTCCAAACCGCCGACAAATTCATCGGAAACGGTTTCGTCGGCGCCCTTCACCATTGCGTCAATCATATCGTAAACGCCGCCCTGAAAGCGTCCGGCCTCCATCGGACCGCCCGAAACGAAAATGGCGGGAATATTCAGCCGCATCGCCGCCATCAGCATGCCGGGTGTGATTTTATCGCAGTTGCTGATACAAAACAGCGCGTCGACGCGGTGGGCGTTGGCCATGTACTCAACCGAATCGGCAATCAAATCGCGGGAAGGCAGCGAATAGAGCATTCCGTCGTGGCCCATCGCAATGCCGTCGTCAATGGCGATGGTATTGAATTCGGCCGCAAAAAAGCCGCGCTCTTCAAAAAGGGCTTTGACCTCCTGTCCGATTTCGTGAAGATGAACGTGCCCGGGAACCAGCTGCGTGAACGAATTGACAATGCCGATAACCGGTCTGCCGAACTGTTCCTCCTTCATTCCGTTTGCGCGCCATAAAGAGCGGGCGCCGGCCATTTTCCGGCCTTCCGTTGTAACCGAACTTCTCAGTGGAATCATTTTTTCACCTCAATCGAATTTCAGAATTTCTTTGTAAATATCATGCGCAGTCTGTTCGTCATATTGCGGTGACGGCGCATTTTGCTCTATCAAAATCACATGATCCTGCTCGTTGATAAAATCGTAAAAAAACCGTTTTTCGACGCGGCACTCGCTGATTAAATCATCGGTGCGTAAAACAACCGCGCTTCCCAAAACCGATGAATCGCGGTATATCAAATCGAGCCGGTTTTTCCCCGGCGTCAAATAACCGCGGCGGACAATATTAAGGCGATCCCCTTCTTTCAGTCCGTCAGCTTTTCCCAGATTAATCAGTATCCGATCAAATTCGTAGCGGAGAACGGCTCCGCTCACCGGCTTTGAAGCAACCAAATAGGATGAAAGCGCCTGCGCACTCTGTACAAACCGATGGTTGCCGATTTTAACGATACGGAATTTGTCAGCTCTCAATCCGGTTCCGGCAAAATAAAGTTCCCCGTCCAACTGGATGGAGCGATCGGATTCGCGCGTTGTCAGAATCAGAAACGAAGCGGCGCCGGCTTTTTGCGCCCGCTCAAAGGCCTGTGAAAATGATCCGACAACAGATGCATCAATGATTTCAAAAAAATCGGTATCACTCAGTAAAAACGATTCATAGTAAGTCAATAGATGATCGTCCAATCCGTAATGAAACGGCTGCACCTGATCATGACTCCGACAGATATAGAGAGCCAGCGGAAACCGATTGCGGAGAACCGACAGCGGCTCAATCCCCCATTCGGCGGCGATACGGTTTTTCTCCCGATTATCGTAAACTTCCCACTCGTCTTTTATTTCCAAATCGTCCGGCTGACGCTCAAGCAAACGGCCCAATAAATCAGTATAGTGATCATAAAGGCGTCCGATTTTGTACGATTTCCCCAATAATCTCAATCCTTCCGTATTGTCCGGCTGTAATTTCAATCCGCGCAAAGTCTCTGTCCGCCCTTCCCTGTCATAATGACGGGAAAAATAAACTTCGGCATCCTGAAAGTGCCGTTCGGCTTCCGCGGGAGCCAAATCAGCCAGTGAATCTTCGGAGAGAATCAAATTTTCCCGCGCCATACGGACGACTTCATCTCCGAAACGCAGCTCCAACGCCTGCGCATAAAAATCAGCCGCTTTCCGGAAATCGTTCCGTCTGCGGTTGACTTCTCCCAATAAATAATAGATCTGAAAAAGATCACAACGGTAATCCAAAAACGGCAGCAAGACGTTTTCCGCTTCATCCGTCCGGCCTTCATCCAAATAAAGTCCGGCTAAAAAACAAACCGCATCTTCAAAATCTTTTTTCAAATCCAGCGCAATGCGGGCGTGAAGCTCGGCGGCGGCATTATCGCCGATTCTCCGGTAATGCCGGGCCGCAATGAGTCTCACATTAATATCGTTTGGAAAAACAGTCAGACACTTGTCAATGTAAGTCCGCGCCCGGTCTCCGTCTCCGAGAGAATCGCTGATGATGACAATCGACAGCAAAGCCCGTTTGTCATTCGGAACCATTTTTAAAATCGATTCGTATGATTTTAACGCTGTATCATACGTTCCTCCCGCAACAGACAAATCGGCCAAACCCAACCTTGCCTCGATATTAAAAGACTCTTTTTGAAGCGCCGACTGAAACAATTCCCGCGCTTCATCAAAACGCCCCAATCCGACCAGAATGCGCCCTTTCAACGTCATCAACCCGACATTTTCGCGGTTCAGTTTTTCAGCCGTCCCGACAAATTCCAACGCCTGCTCATATTGCCCCATCAGAAATAAAAGTTTGGCCAACCCGTAATGCGGTTCAAAATAGTAAGGGTTTTTTTCGATGGCATAGTGAAAATATTCGGCCGCCGTATAGTCATCATACCGCTCCAAAGCCTCCAAACCCTTTAAATAATCTTCCCTGGCCGTTTGTGACGACGGCGCAGGAAAAACCGCCTCCGCAAAAACCATCAAAAACAGAACCGCCATCGGGCCTCTCTTTTTCATGTTATCTCTCCCGTTTCGCATCGACAACAATTTTGATGACTTTGATTTTATGATTCTCAATCTCCTGAATGATGAAATCGATATTTTCGTAAGAGGTTTTCTCGTAACGGACGGGGATTTTTCCGAACAGGTTGAAGACGAAACCGCCGAGCGTGTCGATGCCGTCATCGGGAAGTTTCAGTCCCAGCCGGTCGTTGAGGTCTTCTACGTTGATCCTGGCGTCAACCAGCCACGAATGCTCGTCGGACTGAATGATTTCATCGCCTTCATCGTCAAATTCGTCCTGAATTTCACCGACAATTTCTTCGATAATGTCTTCCATACAGACAATTCCCGAAACGCCGCCGTGTTCGTCAACGGCAATCGCAATGTGAACATGCCGTTTTTTGAACTCCGCCAGCAGCGAGTCAAGACGCTTGCTCTCCGGCACAAAATACGGTTTCCGGATCAGTTTTTTTAAATCGAAATCGTCCCTGTGGTTCAGAATGACGGGAATCAGATCCTTGACATAAAAAACGCCGATAACATTGTCTATGGTCTCTTCGTAAACGGGATAACGGGAGTACCCGTCGCGCTCCAAAATTTTGAGGACTTCGTCCAAAGCCGCGTCCGCCGGAAGAAAAACCACATCGATTCTGGGAACCAGCACCTCCTTCACCGACGTCTGTGACAGTTCGGTAACGCCTTCCAGCATATCCTGTTCCTGCTGCGCCAAAATTCCGTTTTTGTTTTTTTTCTGCTTTCCGAATTTCAGATTAAACACGATTTTTCAATTCCTCCACGATGGTCTCCTGATATTTCAGCATCGGTTCATCCGCACCGTAACCGTTATGGGTTTGCCCGGATAAGTGTAAAATACCGTGAACCGCCAAACGCAGCCATTCGGTTTTTTCGGCTTCCGAAAAGCGTCCGCAGTTGGCGGCAATCTCTTCGGGGCAAAAAACCAAATCGCCGGCGTAAACAAAGCCGTCCGGCTGCCGTTCTCCGTCCTGCGGAAACGAAAGAATGTCGGTCGGCGCATCTTTCAGACGGTATTCGCGGTTCAAGCGGCGGACGGCGTCGGCGCCGGCAACAACCACCGACACTTCCCAGTTATCGATATTCAGCCTTTCAAGAACCGCCTGCAGAATTTTTTCCAGCTCTTCAACCGGAAACGGCATCTCCGCCTGCGCTTGAATTTCAATCCGATTCATCTTCCTTCCTCTTTTCTTTCCCGGCGTCAGATTTTTCCGGATACTCCGGCCGCGTGTGCAGGCCGCTGCACACCATCCGCAACAGGACGGCTTTTACGGTGTTGACGTCGCTGAACGTCAGCCGGGATTCGATAAACTGATTGTTGTTGATTTTATCGCTGATGATTTTATCGATGAATTTCTCCACCTGAACGACGGAAACCGGAGACGGCAGCGACCGGGTTGCCGCTTCGACAACGTCGGCAATCATGACGATTCCCGCTTCCTTGCTTTGCGGTAACGGCGTTTTGTACGAAAAATCCTCTTCCGTCGGAACCGATTTTCCCTGCCGCAGCGCCTGTACATAAAAATAGGTAATGACGGAATTCCCGTGGTGCTGTTCAATGATGTCGATCACCTTCTGCGGCAGGCGCAGCGCCTTCGCTTTGTTGACGCCGTTGACAACGTGCGATTTAATCACCACAATCGAAAGATTCGGGCGGATTTCGTCGTGTTTGTTGAATCCCGTCTGATTTTCGGCAAAAAACTCCGGCTGATCGATTTTTCCGATGTCGTGATAAAAGGCCCCGCAGCGGGCAAGTAAAGCGTCCGCGCCGATTTCGCGGGCCGCCGCCTCGGCATAAGAGGCGACCGCCATCGTGTGGGCGTAGGTTCCCGGAGCCAAAGCGCTCATTTTTTTAAAAATCGGCAGATTGCGGTCCGTCAGTTCCATCAAACGGAACGGCGTCGCGAAATTCAGACCTCTTTCAAACAGCGGCAGCAGTCCCAAAGTCAGAACGGCGGAGAGAAACGCGTTGAAGGCAGCCGTTGCCGCGCAAGCCACCGTCATCAGCGGCGGGTAATCGTACAAAAGCGCAACGGAGAGCGCGACAACCGCCTGCACCGCGGCCAACCGTCCGCCCGCTTTCAGCAAATCCTCCCGGTATTCAACTTTCCGGAGAGAAACCGCGGCTCCGATTCCGGAGAAGACGGTCAGAATCACGGTGGGGCCGTCGGCCCGGAAAAACAGAACCAATCCGGCGCTCGCCATCAGCGTCAAATAAACAGCGGCCGCCGAAGAGGTCAGGGAGGCGGCCGTAAACGCCGCCAATCCCATCGGCAGAAAAAGACCGGCAAACCACTGTTCCGGAAGCGGAACGAATTCATCCCAGCAAATGTAAAAAACCGCCAGAAACAGCGTCAGGGAATAAAAGAGAACCATCTGGTTCAGCTGCAAATTTTCTTTCAGAAATGGTTTGTCCAGCAGGAATTTGGCCAGGACAAACAGCAGAATCAGATAGACAAGGATTCCGGCAATATCGGCAAACTCTACCCGGACGGAAATCTGACGCAAATAATCCAGCGCATTGATTTGCGCCGCCGTCACGGGATAGCCTTTGCGCAGAATCGGTTCGCCCTTGGAAAAGGAAAAGCGGACCGGCTTCATCTCCGCTTCAGCTTTGGCGAGCGCCTGCGCCGTCGCCCTCGGACTGAAAAAGACATTCTCATCGATAAACTCGTCCAACAGGCCGGAAATCAGGGCGACCGACTCGGCGTCCAGGCTCCGGTTGCGCAATTCTCCGGAAACGGCGGCGCGGCAGCTTTCCTTTGTCAGCAGCGATGAGGCGGGAACCTCTTCCCTTAAAAGCGCGTTTTTCCGGTCGCGCTTCAAAACCACCACCGTCTTGCCGGCGTCGCTGTCATTCAGCTTGACGATTCCCGAAAAAAGCAGATAATCCAAAATGCGGCCGGCGGTTTCCGTAAGCGCGCCGCTTTCGGAACGGCCGTAAAGATTCCGCAGCCAATCCGAATCGAAGTGAAACCCCGCCTTTTCCGTCTCTTCATAAAACGTTTCGAAGGAAAGACCGCGGTCACGCGCCTCTTCCAATTTTGTTTTAAACTCGTCAAATCGTTTTTGAATCGACCGGTTGCGGGAGGTGTCCATCAGGTAATACGACGGGATTTTCTCTTTTTTTTCCGCCCAACGCGCCGCCGTCGCTTCTTTATCGACAAACGAAACATCGCCGTCCAAAATCAAATCGAAATCGGCAATCATTCCTTCCTGAATACCGGCCGCTTTCAGTCTGAGGTACGGAAAATCGAAAAACGAGTAACACAAAATCACGGCAAAAAACAGAAAGAAAAAAACCGTCCCGGCGGCGGCCTTCTTTTTTTTAGAGAGAGGCAGATCGCGAAAAAATTCCGCAAGCCGTTTAACGGCGTCCGTTTTTCTCATAAGCTTCCACTATTTTTTTTACCAACCGGTTGCGGATGACGTCCTCCCGGCGGAACCGGATAAACGCGATGTCGTCGATTCCCGACAGCGTCGTAAGCGCATCGACCAGTCCCGACTGCCGCCGTTTATCCAAGTCGATCTGCGTATCGTCTCCGGTAACGACGGTTTTCGAATTTTCGCCGATCCGCGTCAAAAACATCTTCATCTGTTCAACGGTCGCATTCTGAGCCTCGTCCAAAATGATGTACGCATTGTCCAGACTGCGTCCGCGCATATACGCCAGCGGAATCACTTCGATGATTTTCTTTTCTTCGTACAGTTTGACCGTCTCCTGGGGCAAAAACCGCTCCAGAACGTCGTAAATCGGCCGCAGATACGGGTTGATTTTCTGCTGCAAATCGCCGGGAAGAAATCCGAGGTTTTCGCCGGCTTCGACGACCGGTCTCGTTAAAACGATTTTCCTCACCGCCTTTTCGGCAAGCGTCTGCATGGCATGAGTCACCGCGATGAAGGTCTTCCCCGTACCCGCCGGACCGACGGCAAACGTCATTTCGTAATTTTCCAGCGTATGAATCAGTTCCGCCTGACGGACCGTCCGGGGCGCCACCACCGCCTTGGGCGCCGGCACGATTTTTTCGGTTTTCATCAACTGAAGCGCGAACGTTTTACGGTCCCTGACGGCAAAAAAAAGATTTTCAAGCTGCTCCGCCGTCACCTCTTTTCCGCTCCGGGCAAGCGCATCCGCCTCTTCGATCACATTTTTAAAAAGCAGCTGCTTCGGTTTTGACGGTTCGGCGTAAATGATTTCGTTGCCGTAGGAAAAAACTTTTCCGTCAAGCAGCGCGGCCAGCGCGGACAAATGTTCATCGTTGACGCCGCAGACAAGCCGAAAGCGGTTTTCATCGTCTATCGAATAACTGATATGCTCTTCACTCATACTGTCTTTTCATTTTACCACATATCCGCCGCTGTGAAAAGCGTTTTTTCACCGGCTTATTCCAAAACCAGTTCGTCAAGCTCGTTGACGCGGATATTGTTTTTAAACATACCGATCGAGCGCCACTGCACGGAAATCGAAAAGGTTCTGGCCCACCGTTCATACGGATCGGCAATTCCGCTGGAATCGGTAAACTGCTTCGGGTAACCGTTGTACTCAAACACCAAATCCCAATCCATCAGCGGAACCGTCACCTTCAAATCCAGCGTCTTCAGTTTAAAGTAAGCGGCTTTACGATCTTCCTCATCAAAAAAGTTGAACGACATCAGAATATCCCGGAACGGATTGCGGTACATATTCTCCAGTCCGGCGTCGGCCGCATTTTTCCGCGAATAGAGGAAGGCGGTTGAATTCAGTGAAGTCGAACCGAAACTGACCTCAAACAAGTTAAAAAGCTTCATATTAAAGGACAAATTAAACGAAATCGTCGAGTTGGTGTACTGAATCAAATCGGCTTCGTAGGAAAATCCGACGTCGAAACCCAAAGTCAGACGGTTTTTAAACAGCGGATCCGACTCGTAGTTGTAATTAAACTGCAGGTTGACGGAACGCGGCCGCAGCCGTTTTTCAAAATCGGTTTCGGTATCGGTGTGATCGGTCTCCGTAATATCGCTCCAGGTTCCCGTATTGGTATTCAGCCGCTTCAGGTAACTGTTGGCGCTGACAAAATCGAGTGAAAAGTACCAAATTTTAACGCCGAACGCCGCGCGGGAGGGAACCGGCACATAGTTATCAAGCGCGACGTCAAACGACTGCGTGAAGGTGAGATTATTCTCAAAAAGGTTCATTTTGAATGCGGACGAAGAGGTTTTCAGATAATTGTCCTGCATATTGTACTGCACCGACTGCGTCATGGAAATCAAGTCTTCGTACAGTTTGAACTGCGATGAAAAACTCAAATCCCCGTACTCCCACTCCTTACTCAAATCCTCCTGCGTCACTTCGTTAAACGGCAGCGACAGCGAAAAATTGAACATTTTGAAGTCAAACGAAAATTTCGGCTGGAATTTCAGGTTCAGCGGCGGCAAATAGGCCGAAAGCGAAATATTCTGCGTCATATCGGAAACGTTGCTGACAAAATTGAAGTCAAGCGAATGCTGCTCAACGGTATCCTGGTTCCACGCCGGCAAAAACATATAGTAATCGGAATTCTTATCCAGCTTCACGACGTCTTCGGCGGACAAAACGCCGTTGTCGATGTTGTCCTGTACGGTCGAATCATACCCGATTTCCAACAGTTTCGTCGTCAGATTATATGCAATATTTGTCCCGCTGAGTTCGGGAACCATCTTCAGCGGATTGACTTTCAGACTGAATTTATTTCTCAAAATAAAAGAACGCTCCCGCAAATCATCCTGGGCATAATACTCTCCGCGTGTCTGAACTCCGCTGCCGCTGCCTGAAGAATCGGTATAAGGATCATCGGAATCAGAGACGTCATACGTCCAGCGGTATTTGAAATCGGTCTCAAATGTATTGTTCAGAACGACGGTTGAATTGTATAAATCCATATCGTATGTCAAAGATCCGGTAACCGCAAAGTAGAGACGGTGAAAATCCATATCGCTCATATCAATTTCAACGGGATACAGCCAATCGTTGTAACGGGTATCGCCGGTCAGTTTTAAATTAATGTTGCTGACGTTATAACGGAGAGAATGCTTCAGAATGCTGTCGGTCACCGCGTAACTGAGGGTATTGTCGGTCAGGTAGCTGCTTTGCCGGAACAGTTCGTTTAACGGCGGCTGTTCCTGTTTCCGGAAATCAACGATTCCGGCTGCTTCCGTTCCCCCTTCTTCGTTTTCGGTCTCTTCCCACGGCGTTTTGAATCCGACAATCTCCTCCACGGATGCCGTATCAGCCGAAGCCGTACCGGAGGTCAGCGAATGATCGAAAAAAGTTCCGCTGAGTGTCAGCTTCAAATCCGGCGCTGTGTACGTCTTCGGTCGATAAAAGTAGCTGGTATAATTGGCGCGGGGGTCGTTGGCGTCGGCGTAATAGTCGTCAAGAGGATTCGTCCTGTCATACTCGCCGGTTTCGGGATCTTTGGCGTACTGAAAACCGGTAAAGCTGGCGACGCCGTAATTCAAACTGAAATTCAGTGCGGAAATGTTCAGTTTAAAATACTTGTCCATGAATTTTTTGACATCTTCGTTCACCGGATTGATGTTAAACGAGCTTGTCAAATCCCATTGAAATTCGGAAACCGTTTTGGTCGTTTCGGTCGTATCGTCCTCTTCGCTCAAGCCGATCAAACCTTTCCAGTCAAACGTCTCTTTTCGTTTGGAGAGGTAATCGACTTCAAAGTCCTTATCCGAATAATACGGCATCTTCAGTCGGATGTTGTACCCCGTATCCGATACGGTCATATCGAATTCCGACTTAAACCGGAACGGCAGCGCTTTATCAAAAAGATACGACTGCTGGTAGAACGGCTTATACAAATAGACTTTGTCCTCTTCATTTTCAATGTCGGGCGTCGTATCCTTCAGATAGAAAAAATTCTCATTGGTCGCAATCGGCCGCAGGCCGAGCGCAAAAAAGTAGTTAAGTTCCTTTAACTGTTCGATCTGCTTCAGCTCGCCCGTGATTCCGGCGAACAGCCCGTAGGTCGGATAGACGTCGAAGTAAATTTTTGTAAAACTCTCGTTGGCTTCCAGTTTTTTTTTCAATTTTTGAGCTTCGGTCTCCTCCGCATCGGGATCTTTTTTGACGTTAGCAAGAAACAGACCGTTGATTTTCTTCTCGTAATCGGAAGAGTCGCTGTTGTAATCCATAAAACTGAATGTATTGTCATCGTCTTCGGTTTTGGAGCCGAGAAGGTAAGTGGTCGTCTGCATAAACGACCCTTTTTCCGTATCGGTTCCGAAATTCGGATTGAAAAAGATATGATCACCCCAATACAGAAAATACGGGAAATAAAGCAGCGGCACGTAACCGACGCGCAAAGTCATGTTTTTGACAGCCCACTCCCCCGGTCCTAAAATCCAAATTTTATCGGCAGAAACGGAAAAATAAGGATCTTCCAGGTTGGAAACCGAAGTAATGACGCCGTTTTCCATCGTGATGTTATCGTCTTTGTTTTTGATAATCCGATCGCCGGTGTAATAAAACGTCGACGTACTGCCCTCTTCGATTTCCTGATCTTTCTGAGTCACACCGCGGAAAATCACGCCTTCCCAATCTTCAATATCAAATGTCAGACTCTCGCCGCTGAAAACATCCGTTTTATCCCCCGATTTGCGTTCATAGCGGACGTTTCCGATCGCCGTGATGTACTTCTGCTTTTGATTGAACAGAATGTTGTCGGCGCGGATTTGATGCGTCGAACCGGTTTTCGAATCCTCCAGCAAAATCGAAACGTTTCCGATGAGGCGGACGTAAGATTCGTCAATCTGTTCGATTTCGAAATACTGCGTTGCTTCGGCGTTGTCGATGGTGATGGTTTCGCCGCCGGAGCCTCCGGAAATCCCCTCTCCCGAAGCCTGATAGTACTCGGTCAGCCGCGAACGCAATTCGGAGGCCGACCCCGTATCCTGCAGCCTCAGCCGCATGCACCAATTTTGCAGCTCATAATAACTCGCCGACTCAATGTCTTTTTTCAGCGTCTCCGAAAGCAGCGACTCCTCTTCGGCAAATTCATCGGTTTCCGCATCTTCCGTCTGAGTCGGCGCTTCGGCGTCATTCTGCGCTTCCGAATCAGCCGTTTCGGAAGCCGCGGCAGTCGACGTTTCATCCGCAGCCGTTGTGCCTGACTGAGATTCGGCGGCTGTTTGCGCTAAAACGGACAAAGAGAGAATCAGAAAGCAGAAAATCAATCCAAATCGGAGGTCAAATTTCAGCTGTTCTCTCCTTGTCGAAAATTTGTTTAAGATAAAACCCTGTATAAGACTCGTTCACCGCAGTCAGCTCTTCCGGCGTTCCGCAAGCCACTAAACGGCCGCCTCCGTCGCCGCCTTCCGGCCCCAAATCGATAATCCAATCGGCCTGCTTAATAACGTCCAAATTATGCTCAATGAGAATGACCGTATTGCCGCGATCTGCCAAAAGCTGCAGAATCTCCAGCAGTTTTTTGACATCGGCAAAGTGCAGTCCCGTCGTCGGTTCGTCGATGATGTAAACCGTGTTGCCCGTCGACTTTTTAATCAGTTCAGATGCCAGTTTGATTCGCTGCGCCTCTCCGCCCGAAAAAGTAAGCGCCGACTGCCCCAGTCGAATGTAATCCAATCCGACATCCGAAAGTGTGCCGATTTTCCGGTGAAGCGCCGGATGTTTTTCGAAAAACGCAAGCGCTTCAGCCACCGTCATCTCCAGAATATCACTGATGTTTTTTCCTTTGTATCGAATTTCGAGTGTTTCCCGATTGTACCGCTTCCCTTTACAGACGTCGCAAGTGATATGAACGTCCGGGAGAAAGTGCATTTCGATTGTGTTGACACCATCACCGCTGCAGTTTTCGCAGCGCCCGCCGCTGACGTTGAATGAAAAACGCCCCGGCTTGTAGCCGCGCGCTTTCGACTCGGGCAAAGAGGCGAACAAATCGCGGATTTCGGTAAAAAAACCGACGTAGGTAGCCGGATTTGAGCGCGGAGTTCGACCGATCGGACTTTGATCGATGTTGATAACCTTATCGACAAATTCCGTTCCGTCAATACGGGTGAAGGCGCCTGTGCGCAAACGGGTTTTATTGAGTCGGTTGCTCAAAGCGGGATAGAGAATCGATTCCAATAAACTCGATTTCCCCGATCCGGAAACGCCGGTAATCACCGTAAACGTTCCCAGCGGAACGGAAACGTCTATGTTCTTCAGATTGTTTTCGGCGGCGCCGACAATCGTTAAAAAGCGGCCGTTTCCTTTGCGGCGCGGACGGTGCGATTCAATGCGGAGCGTTCCATTCAGGTAACACCCCGTCAAACTTTCGGGAACCTGCATCACCTCCAACGGTGTTCCCTGTGCAACGACGCGCCCGCCGTTGACGCCGGCGCCCGGTCCCAAATCAACCAGGTAATCGGCCTCCAGCAGAGTCTGCTCATCATGTTCGACAACAATCAGTGTATTGCCGATATCGCGCAAGGCCTTCAACGAATCGATCAACTTTTGATTGTCCCGCTGATGCAATCCAATGGACGGTTCATCGAGAACGTACAAAACCCCCGTTAAATGCGAACCGATTTGCGTCGCCAAACGGATACGCTGCGCCTCTCCGCCGGAAAGGGTGCCGGCACTTCGCTCCAACGTCAAATAACCGAGTCCGACATTATTCAAAAAAAGCAGCCGTTCGCGGATTTCTTTTAAAATCTGGACGCTGATTTTCTCTTCGGTTTCGCTCAGCTGAAGCCGATCAAAAAATGCCGCCGATTTTTCCACCGACAGCCGGCAAAGTTCGTGAATATTCATACCGCCGACGGTAACCGCCAACGCTTCCGGCCGCAGACGACGGCCGCCGCAGCGGGAACAGACTTCGCTGCGCATAAACTGTTCGTACCAAGACTTCACATTGGCATACTGCCCCGGTTCGTAGTAGCGGCGGCGCAAATCGGGAATGATGCCGGGAAACGGTTCGTTGTATTCGACGCGGGAGTGACGGTGACGGGAAATAAAAGATACCTTCAACGGCCGACTGTCGCCGTAAAGCAATTTTTTTCGGATTTCCGGCGGCAGTTCGCCGAACGGGGTCTTCATTGAAAAACCGTACTCGTCTGAAAGAACCGTCAGCCACGCTTTCAGCCACTGCGAATCTTTCCCCGGAACAACAGCGCCATTCTCCAACGACAGCGTCTCATCGGGAACCACCAGCTCCGGAGCGAAATCCATCGTCATACCGAGCCCCGCGCACGCCGGACACGCCCCGTAAGGATTGTTGAACGAAAACAACCGCGGCTGCAGCTCCGGCAAACTGATTCCGCAGTGAACGCACGCTGACTTTTGCGAAAAAAAGCGGCTCTCTTCCCCGTTTCCGAAGTCGATTTTCACAATCCCATCCGTCAGCGACAACGCCGTTTCGATCGATTCCGCCGTCCGATGGCGCGCATCAAGAGACAAAACAATCCGATCAACGATGATGTCGATATCGTGTTTCTGCTTTTTATCCAGCTCGATTTCTTCGGAAAGAAGACGGACTTCCCCGTCGACACGCACACGAACAAATCCCGAATCGGCAGCGTCGGTAAAAATCTTCTTAAACTCTCCCTTCCGCCCCATCACAACAGGAGCCGACACAATCAAGCGGGTGCCTTCGGGATAAGAGAGCACAATATCGACAATTTGATCAACCGACTGCTCGCGAATTTCCCGTCCGCACTGCGGACAATGCGGAATTCCGATTCGGGCAAACAGGAGCCGATAATAGTCGTAAATTTCAGTAACCGTCCCAACTGTTGAACGGGGATTTTTGTGCGTCGTTTTTTGTTCGATACTGACAGCCGGAGAGAGACCTTCTATGTAATCGACTTCCGGTTTATCTAAACGTCCCAAAAATTGGCGGGCATACGCCGACAACGATTCGACATAACGGCGCTGCCCCTCAGCGAAGATAGTATCAAATGCCAGCGAAGACTTTCCGCTTCCGCTAACACCGGAAATGACAATTAATTGATTACGGGGCAACTCTAAATCAACATGTTTCAAATTATGCTGAGAAGCGCCCTTAATGACTATTTTATCCATTATACTCTTATTATACAGATAACAAAGAGATGTTTCCATATAAAAAGAGAAATTCAACCGATTTTTTCGCCTGCAATTTCATTCCAGCGGGCAGACGCTCTCTCCCTCTCTTCCGATTGAAGGGCGTATTGCGCCGTCAGCCAGAAAAAGTTTTGCGCGTTCTGCCAGTCGCCGATTTGCGCCAACGCTTCTCCCAATTCGCAGAAAGTTCCAAACAAATCAACCGATTCGATAAAACGGACCATGTAATCGTTTTTCAAAGACTCGGCTAAAACCCCCTCGACGGAACCGATTTTCGTTCCAAACGAGACATTCGGCAGTTCTTCCATTAAAACGCTCAAGGCGACAACAATATTCAGCAAATACGAACGCACGGCAGCTTCGTAATCACCGACCTCAACGCTGCGGTTGCCCGCCAACCTATACGCCTTTAAAAAAGAGTCGCCTGTTCGTCGATAAAGCTCCATTGTTTTATCCAAACCGTTTTTCTTAAAAGAGGAGTAAATATCTTCGACAAACTGTTTTCCCTCTTCCGAATTCAGAAAATCGTTGTACGCGTTGAGCTCTTCAAAAGCAGCCGCCGCTTTTTCGGGATCACCGGCGTTGATATACAACTCGATCAGGAGATAATAAATTTCGTAAATTGACGAATCGGCCCCAAACGCCTCGGTCTGCTCCAATGCGATTCGGTAATACCTTTCAGCCAACTCCGTCTCCCCTTCAATTTCGGAAATGCGAGCCATCATAACATACGCTTCGGGAATCTTCGGCTGATATTCGTACTCCTGAAAAAGGTTTGCCAGACGGATACGATCAAACTCAGATAAATCGCTTTTAACACGGAAGAAAAATTCCTCTTCAACCAAGGTCGTTTCAAAAAACGCCGCGTCGGTATCGTTGTCAATTTGTTCGCGAAGCGTTTGCACATCCGCTTTCGGCAACCGTTCCGGCAGCGAAGTCGCCGTAATGTTCTCTACCGCAGGACATTTACGAAAACAGATCATCGCGTTGCCGTAATCTCCCTTGGCAAAAAAACTCTTCCCCCGTTCCAACTGCATCCAAATCGGATCGTTTTGTGCAAAAGCACTGCAGGAAAGAGCGAGCATGAAAGTCAAAAGAATCTGTTTCAAAACTTTTCAATCTCCTCTGTCAGCAACGACAAAGCGTTTGCTTTGTCCGTTTTTTTATATAATCGGCCTTTTTTATAAAAGAGTATAGCGTTTCCAGCGCCGGTCAAACCGATATCGGCGTCCGCCGCCTCCAAAGGACCGTTCACCTCGCAGCCCATCACCGCTACCGTAATCGGCTTATCGCAGCGGTAAAGAAGCTCCTGTACCTGAGCAGCGAAGCGGTTGTCTGAGTCAAACCGCGCACGGCCGCACTTCGGACACGACACTAAACGCGGACCGCCGCCCTTTCCGCAGGCGCGCAGAATTTCAATGCCGCACATCACCTCGTCACGGCAGCTTCCCGAAACGGAAACCCGCACTGTCTCCCCGATGCCTTCATTCAAAAGAGTCGAAAACGCCAAGGTGCTTCGAATCACCGATGGAATCAACGGTCCTGCTTCCGTTACGCCGATGTGCAGCGGATAATCCCACTGCTTCCTGAATCGGCGGTTAGCCTCCACCGTTTTTTGAGGATCTGACAATTTCAAGGAAAACACCGCATTGCGGAAACCGTACTTTTCCAAAATATCGGCCTCCTCTCCCGCTGCTTCCAACGCCGCCGACACCTTATCCAGCTCGCGTAAATGCACCGGCAGCGAACCGCCGTTGATGCCGACGCGAATCGGCACGCCTGCGTCGGCGCACGCTTGCAGCACCGCCGCTACTCGCTCCTCTCCGCCGATATTTCCCGGATTAATACGGATCTTTGCTACTCCCGCCTTCACCGCGCCCAACGCCAACCGATAATCGAAATGGATATCGGCGACAACCGGCATCACAGCCGCCGCGCAGATGATCCTCAACGGCTCCAAAGACTCCTCATCCGGCACCGCAAAGCGAATCAGGCGGCAGCCCAGCGTTTTGAGCTCACGCATTTCCGAGAGCAGCGCCTCCGTATTCTCCCGCCTCAGAGGCAGTTTTCCCATTGTCTGCACCGAAACCGGCGCACCGCCGCCGATTTTTACATCGCCGACCGAAACACAACGTACCATACTTCACTTTATCACACATTTTCCGAATAAACAAGACTCTTCTTTTGGGCGCGTGCGCGCCGAGCGCGCACCGCGTCGACGGCGGGCGCGGTCTGCCTTCCGGCAGACGGCCTTGCGGCCCCCGCCGCGCCGCTCGCGCCTTCGTCTGCGGCGGATTTCTCCGGCGGACCGGCCGCGGCAAAAGAATGCGGCTGCACTTCGGCGGATCAGCGGGTCTTTAACGCTGTATTCTGCGCCTTTTATTGCAATTTTTGTTCCCGTCCGAGCAGAAATGTTTTAACATCCTGTTTATTGAAATACAACAAACCGCTCCTTTGCCGGCGGAAACAAATGTTGCAGAAAAGGCATAAAATACTGCACTAAAAGGCGCCGGATTCGCAAAAGCGCCCCAAAACCCCCGCCGAAGTCAAAACGCCGCGTTAAAAACGGCCGATCCGCCAAAGACACAAAATCCTGCCGAAGTCAGAATACTGCGTTGGAGGCGGCGGATCCGAAAAGGGGGCGCACGCTTTCGAAGGCGCGAGGGATTGGAGCGGAAATGAGCTGCCGACGGAGAGATGGCGCAGGGCAAAGCGGCAGCTTTGCTTTGGGTAAAGGCGCGGGAGGCTGCGAATTGCAGCGGAAAGCCCGGTACGCGCCGCTTGCGGCGCGCACGCGCCCGAAAAAAGACTGAAGCTGCTTTTACTTTTTCTTTAGTAAAAATACGGTCGCTTTTTCGCGATAATTTCCGGTTTTCGAGTAAACGCACTCGTAACCGGTTAGAATGTCATTCCAAATACCCGACGGATCTTCGGCTGCCGGCAGCGTTTTCGGCAGTTCGGGCGTTTTAAACGCGCAGACAATCCACTGCGGCGGGTTTGAAAGAAACGCCGCGCGTTCCTCGGCGGCCGCTTCGGGATTGAATTTCAGATGAATCGGAATAAAAAAACGGTTTTGCGGCGTTGCCATAAGTTCTTGCGAAAAAAATCCGATTATTACCTTTGATCCGGTATTAAACGACCAAATTTTCGGGCGATCTGCCTCCGGAATGATCTCCGCCATATCGTCCATGACGGAAACGAAAAACGCATTCTCGTTTTTCACCTGAAGCTGCGGCGCGCTGAAATCGATAAAACAGACAAGTCTCCCTGCATTCCCCCGAATCAGCCAAGCCGAAAACGGTACAAACAGCAGTAATGTCAATAAGACGGCTAAGCTTTTTTTGGGAACAGAGAAAATAATATTGAAATCAAGCAGAAGCAACGGAATGACAGTCCAATAATAATACCAATGCAAACCGCCTCCCATTGTCAGGGCGGCCGACACCAGACCCGTTACAACCGGAAACCTCTCCGTCCGTCTGTATCTGATGACGTCAAAAAAAAGAACCGCAAACGGAACCGCCAGCTGCGCAATGCGAATCAGCGCATTTTTCAGCGAATGCTTATCCGCCGCATACAGAAAGTTGTGAATGTACGAACCGTAAAAGAATTCCGAAAGCGCACCGTTAAGACCGAAATAAAGCAGAATTGGAACGGCAGTCAGTGCCCATCCCAACAAAAATAAAGCAATGTTCAGCGGCAGCTGCTTCTGCTGCTTTTTGAGAATCAGAAACGCCGCAAAACCGATCATCATGCCGCCAATCAGAGCGCCGTCGTTCAGCCGTTTCATAAAAAACCGGCAGCGCCTCCTCTTCGTTAAAACAGGGGACCACGAGAGAAAGGATCGGTTTAGGGTTCATGTCTTTCATCCTCCCGAAAGGCAAAATAACGCTGTCCGAAGTAGTTCAGAGCAGTGAAGACGATCATGCCCAGCGCCAGCGCCGCGTTGCCGCGAAACGAGGCAGAAAACCCGCTCAAAAGCCATTCCGTCAGCGGTTTCGCCGCTCCGTAAGCGGCAAAATAACAAACCGCAATGACAGCGATAAAACGCACGGCAGGACGCCAGCCGCGGCTTGTATTTCCGAATGTAAACCGTTTGTTCAGCACATAGGCGAGAAGACTTCCGACGATGTAGTTTGCCGACGACGAAAACCAATACGGACAGTGCGCCGCATTGTAAAGAAGAAACATCAGCGTCGCCCCGACAAGCGTATTGAGCGCGCCGACGGCAAGAAATTTAATCAGTTTCCGATCTGCCCAAGAAAACACGGGCTATTATATCACACACGGGGGGGAGGGGGGGGTACTTAACCGAAATTTACAGTCAAAAAAAAAAAACCGCCTCAAAGGAGGCGGAAGAATGCCGAACGAAAATTTCACTCTGTTTCGGAGGCAGAAAAAACCGTACTGCCGTCTTTAACGGTACGTATCACTTTAATAGTACGAATTTCTTCGGGCGCAATGGTCAGCGGGTTTTTGTCCAAAACGACAAAGTCGGCGCGTTTGCCGGGGCGAATCGAGCCTTTACTCTCCTCTTCACCGATTTGAAAAGCTGCTGACAACGTCATCGCTTTTAAGGCTTCCGCAGGGGAAATTCGCTCTTCCGGAGCGATAACAACCCCCGATTTCGTCTGACGCACAGTCATGCACCACAACGATTCGATCATATTGGGAGCAACGACAGGTGAGTCCTGATGAACAGTCACCGCAACACCCGCTTTTAACGCCGTCGCAGCAGCGCTGATATGTGAGCCGCGTTCGTTGCCGAGATTCTTCAAATGAACGTCTCCCCAGTAATAAATATGCGCGGGAAACATCGACGCAATCAGTCCGAGCTCAGCCAAATCGGCAAACTGCTGCGGCCGAACGATTTGCGAGTGAACCATCACGGAGCGGTGAAAATCGCCGACGCCCTCCGCGCGCAGCTGTTTGTAAACGCGAATCAGTTGATCGGCAGCGGCGTCTCCATTGCAGTGAGCCTGCAGCGGCAGACCTTGAGCAGCCGCCGTGCGGGCAAAAGCAGTGATGGTTTCATCGTTATCAATCGGATAGCCGCAATAATTCGGATCGGCTTCGTTCCCGGAGCGCGCACCCGGAACAGTCAAGTACGGTTCGGAAAGCCACGCCGTCCGTCCCTGAGGAGAGCCATCAAGGAAAATTTTATATCCGCCGATTTTAAAACGATTGAGATAGCGCCCCAATCGCTCGGGGTGAGCCTGTGCTAAACCGGAAGCGTTCTTTAAATCGACGTAACCGACAATATCCATGACAAGAGCTTCTTTTTCAGCGGCTTCAGCGAGAAGTTCATACTCTTTTTCTTTCAGCAGAGAATCCTGTGCCGTCGTGAAACCTTGCGACAGATAAATCTGCTGCGCTTTCCGCATCAATTCGATGGGATCAGTGTCCGAAGGAGGAACTTGAGAAGCATAACCCAAAAACGCGGTTTCTTCCATATAACCGGTCGGATTGCCCTGCGCGTCACGGGCGATAACGCCGCCTTCCGGAGGCTGTGTTTGAGCCGTTACGCCGAAGAGGGTCAATGCCTTTGAATTAAAAACGCCCATATGCCCGGAAGCATGCGTAATAATAATCGGCCGCTCTGTTGAGACACGATCCAGCACCTCTTTTGTCGGATGGGCTTTTTCTTTCAGATTGTTGTTATCATAACCAAAACCGACAATCCAACCCTCCTTCGTGTCGGGATTCTCCTTCGCATAAGCGGTCAGAATCGAAACAATGTCGTCGAACGATTCGGCTGACGCAAGCTGCGCAATCGTTAAAATTTGAACGTACTGAGAAAGATGGCTGTGACCGTCGATAAAACCGGGCAAAAGCGTCGCGCCGTTCAAATCGATGCGTTCTGTTTTCTTCGTACACAGTGACTGCATCTCTTCATCGGTACCGATATGCGCAATCACACCGCCGCGAACGAAAACCGCCTCAGCTGTCGGCCGGCTCTCTTCCATTGTTAAAACCGTTCCGTTGTAAAACAGAACCTCTTCCTTCGGTTTTTCACAGCCGCAAAGCAAAACCGCAAACAAAACCGCCGTTATTATTCTTTTCATAAGGAATCTCCTTTCTTATCATAGCGCAATCCGAAATGAAAAGAAAGCCCCTCGAAATAACTCAATCGGCTGCTTCAATGGGGGCGGAGAAAGCGCTGTCCCGTTTCTGATCCTGTTTTTGCGCATACATCCGACAATCAGCCTCATGTACAAGCATGTAAACGGAACCGCCGCCGAATGCAGAGCCGACCGCATAAGAAATCGCTGTTTCGTCGGGATTATTGTCATTTTCACGGCGGAGAGCGTCATCAATCGACGTTAAAAGCCGGCGGAACTCCGTTTCATTCTTTTTTTCGGCAATCAGAAGAAACTCGTCGCCTCCGTTGCGGCTGATAAACACGTGCGGATCATTGAATCGGGTCAATACTTCAGCAAAACGACGGATAAGATCATCTCCGGCGCTGTGGCCGAAGCGGTCGTTAACGGCTTTAAGGTTGTTTAAATCAAAAATTGCCGCACCGATATGATTGGACGAAGCACCGCCAAGCGCCATCATGTAACGGTCGGCAGCATAGCGATTCTGCAGCCCGGTCAAACCGTCACGGAATGCCAGAGAACCAAGTTCCTTTATTTGACGGGAAGTGAGAAGCAATTCAAAAAAAGCCAAAATGACAAGAAAGACCAAAATACCGAACAGCAGCGACAGATACGTTTTAATTCGTTCCGACAGCGATTCGGAATAGATCTGCAATCGGTTGACCAAGTCATCGGAAAGTTTGAAATACGACTCCGAATCATCGATAAGAATCTTCTCGTCATCGCCCGTTGCCTCTTTTTTGTTGAAACGTTCTATATCTCCGCTCAATCGATCCCAAACGAGTTTCAGTTCATCGACAAGGTCTCTGTAATCATCTTTGGAAATCACCGGAAACTGCGAAACTCCCTCTTCCGAATGAATTTGAGAAATCATGTCGGAGACAAAACTCTTCAATTCTTCGTTTTTTTGATCTGCCAGCTCCTGCTTTACCAACCGTTGGGAAGAACAGCGAAAAAATCCGGCTTGATTGATTGCTGCCGCTGCCTGAGCCTGATCTGTAGCCAACTGCCAAATTCGAAGAAACAAAACAGTCGCCGAAAAGAGCAGCGCAATACGCAGCAAATGAAACGCCAACCGCCGTCTGAAAATCGATTTCACCATGATTTTGCCTTTCAAGTCAAATGACATTATCAATATAATTAACTTTCAGGGCATTTTCAAGTCTTATTCACAGAAATCCTCGGTAAAGGAGCAAAAAAGACTTTACAAAAGAACAAATCCGAAGTATAATTTTGACAAATAAACTCCGCGAAAGCGTGTAACAGTGAAGGAAGCCGGACAAAAGAGCCGGCACAGGAGGCAAAAGTGGCAGTGGTAACAATGAAAAACCTGCTCGAATCGGGTGTTCATTTCGGACACCAAACCAAAAGATGGGATCCCCGTATGGCGAAGTACATTTACACTCAGCGCAACGGTGTTCACATCATCGACCTGAAAAAGACGCTTCTTTCAGTTAAAGACGCCTACGAAATCGTGCGCAAAACGGTTTTGGAAGGAAAAAGCGTCCTTTTCATCGGCACCAAAAAACAGGCTCAGGAAGCCATCGAAAAAGAAGCCAAACGGTGCGGAATGTACTACGTCAACAATCGCTGGCTCGGCGGTATGCTGACAAACTTCGCAACCATCAAAAAATCGATCGTTCGTCTGAAAAAAATCGAAAAAATGGAAGTCGACGGAACCTTCGATTCTCTCACAAAAAAAGAAATTTCTCTTTTAAACAAAGAACGCGCTAAATTAGAGAAAAACCTCGGCGGAATCAAAGAAATGAAAGATTTGCCGGGAATCGTATTCATCATCGACACGAAGGAAGAGGCGATTGCGGTCGCCGAAGCAAAAAAATGCGGTATTCCGATTGTCGCCGTCGTCGACACCAACTGCAATCCGGAAGGCATCGATTATCCGATCCCCGGAAACGACGATGCTATCCGCGCGATTTCTCTGTTCACATCGGTCATCGCAAACGCAGTCATTGAAGCGGATAACGAAGTCGGTCTGCAAATCATCGAAAACATTCAGGACGACGAAATGACAAACGAGTCGATTCTGGCAAAAGCTGAAGAAGAAAAAGAAGCGGCGATTAAAGAAGCGGTTGAAGCGGACGAAGCTAAAAACTTTAAAGCTAAACCGAAGAAACCGGCAAAAGAAGAAGGCGAAAAATCGACCGAAACAGCCGTCGAATCCGAAGCTGAAACTTCAAAGGAGGAATAAAATGGCAAACGTAAATCCGAGTGACGTCAAAAAACTGCGCGACGCAACCGGCGCCGGAATGTTGGACTGCAAAAACGCATTAATCGAAGCCGGCGGCGACTTTGAAGAGGCGCAGAAAGTATTGCGCAAAAAAGGATTGGCCGCCGCTACTAAACGCGAAGGCCGCGCCACAACGGAAGGCCGGCTTTTCATTGCTATCCGCGGAGAAAAAGCTGCCGTCTGCGAGCTGACGTGCGAAACGTATTTTGTGGCAGGTAATGAAAAGTTCAAAGCTTTCGGCGAAGAAATCGTCAACATGATGCTTGACGCCGAAACGGAAGAGTTGACGCCGGAAATCGCCGATAAAGTAAAAGAAGCGATCAGCATCATCAAAGAAAACATGACGCTGAAGCGGCAGAAACTGTTTAAGCTGACCGCCGCCCAAAAGGCGTTCGGTTACTCCCACGACGGGCAGATTGCCTCTGTCGTTGTTTTGGAGAGCGACAATCCCGCCGCTTTTGAAGCTGATGCCGTTAACGAATTCGGAAACGACTTGGCGATGCACATTGCCGCATTTCACCCCCGTTTTATCGACGAAAACTCCGTTACACAGAAATTCAAAGACGACCAAATGGAAGTTTTTGCCGCACAGTCAGAAAATCTGAATAAACCGGCTGATGTGCTGCAGAAAATCATGGCCGGCAAATTGAATAAAATCTACTCCGAAGTGTGTCTGACCAAACAGCCGTTTGTAAAAGACGACAAACAATCCGTCGAAAAAGTGATGGCAGCCGTCGCCAAACAGGTCGCCGCTTCGTTGAAAATCGCCGATTACGTTTATTACAAAGTCGGCATTGACGAATAACCGTTTCGGCTGCGGTTTGCCGCAGCCGTTTTTTCAGGAGTGAACCATGATCGCAGAGATTAAAGCCGACAGCGAAGAGAGGATGAAGAAGAGCGCCGCCGCATTGGAAGACGAATTCAATCGATTACGAACCGGCCGCGCTTCGGCAGCACTGGTCGATAAAATTCAAGTTTCCTACTACGGTGCCGCGACGCCGCTGAACCAAGTTGCCTCAATTTCCGTTCCGGAAGCGCGGTTGATTGTCATTCAGCCGTGGGACAAAAACGTTTTACCGGAAATCGAGAAAGCAATTCAAAAATCCGAGCTGAATCTGAATCCGAACAACGACGGAAAAGTTATTCGCATCAATATTCCCGCTTTGACCGAAGAACGCCGCAAAGAACTGGTAAAAGGCGCCAAAGCATCAGCTGAAAACGCGCGGGTAGCCGTGAGAAACATCCGCCGCGACGCAATCGATAAGCTCAAAAAAGAGCAAAAGAACGGTGAATTGACGGAAGATGAGCTGAAAGCGGCTGAAACCGATATGCAGACGCTAACGGATAAATACATCGGCGAAGTCAACAAAATTCTCGACGCCAAAGAAAAAGAGATTATGGAAATCTGAAATGGCGGATGAAAAGCAGCCGGATCAAATGTGCCGCCACATTGCCGTCATCATGGACGGCAACGGACGGTGGGCCAAACAACGCGGAAAAATTCGCAGTTTCGGACACAAGGAAGGATTAAAAGCCACTAAACGACTGCTCCATTACGCGTCTGAACGAGGATTAAAATACCTAACACTGTACGCGTTCTCAACCGAAAACTGGAAACGCGCGGAAGAAGAAGTCTCTTATCTGATGAATTTAATCCACCTTCATCTGCGCAAAGAGATGAAATTCTACAAAAAAAACCATATCCGGCTGCGGTTCATCGGTGATTTATCGCGGCTCAAGCCGTCGCTGCAGGAAGAAATGCGCTCCGTCGAGCGGGATACAGCCTCTTATGACGGTTTGACCGTACAGCTGGCAATCAATTACGGAGGCCGCGACGAGCTGCGCCGAGCCGTCCAGAAGCTGATCGATTCGGGCAAACAGGAAATCACGGAAGCCGATATTGAAGCCGAACTGGATACAGCCGGCATTCCCGATCCTGATTTAATCATCCGTACCGCCGGAGAACAACGATTGAGCAACTTTTTAATGTGGCAAAGCGCTTACAGCGAATTTTGGTACACGCCGAAACTGTGGCCCGATTTCGGTTCTGAAGATTTTGATGAGGCGGTCGCCGCCTTCTTTCGCCGCGACCGCCGCTACGGAGGGATCAAATGAAAGAGATGACCGCCCGTATTCTTCTGGGAGTGATCGCAATTCCGATTTTGTTGGTGATCCTCCTGTTTCCGCTGCCGTTCAACGCCGCCGTTAACGCAGTCATTATGGCTTTCACGGCGCTCGCCGGAATCGAAACTGCGCGTTTGACAGAAACACGACTCACCCGCCTCAACAAAGCGGCCGCCGTGTTTTGCGCCGTTCTGCCGCCGCTTTCTGTCTTCTGTTTTCTGTTTTTACCGGATACAGTTGCTGCACTGACAGTCGCCGCCATTCTTATTCTCGCTCCAACGCTTCTCATCGGACGGGAAGCATTCAGCCGCAGCGCCGAGAAATGGAACAACTCACTGGAAAGAATCGCCGGATACGCCTTTATTTTGCTTTACATCGGCGGACTGTCGGCCGCCCTTACCGGCTTTCAGTTCCTCTCTCGGTTTGTCCCCGACGATAATCCGGGATTGATTTACCTCATTTACCTGCTGATGATTTTCACAAATGACACCGCCGCCTACTTCACCGGCGTAGCCGTCGGCCGTTTTACTCCGCATCCGGCGCCGATCAGCCCCAAAAAAAGCCTTGCCGGTTTCATCGGCGGAGCTGTCGGCTGCCTTGCCGTTTCCGTCGCCGCCTTTTTTATTCTGCCGCAGCTGTTTGAAAACAGTATCCTCCGGGCGCTGACCGTCGGAGCCGTATTGGCGTTCGCCGGCATTGTCGGCGATTTGGTTGAATCGGCGTTTAAACGCAGCGCCGGCGTCAAAGACAGCGGCCGTCTGATGGGAGGCCGCGGCGGCGTTCTTGACTCCATCGACTCCGTCCTCTACGGAGCGCCGTTTTTCCTCGTTCTGCTGGCGGGAATTCAGCTGATATGAAAAAAGTGATCGTCCTCGGCGCGACCGGCACCATCGGCCTCAATACGCTTTCGGTCATCGAGCACCTCGGCAGCGACTGGCAAGCAGACCTAATCACCGCATTTTCCCGCAAAACCGAACTGGAGCAGCTGGCCCGACAATACAACGCCCGAACCTTCACCACCGACTCCGAAACGATGCTGAAAGAAATTCGAGAAAGTGACGCCGACATCGTCGTCAACGGCATCGCCGGAGCCGCCGGACTGCTGCCCTCATTTGAAACTGTGCGCTGCGGCAAACGGCTGGCGCTGGCCAACAAAGAAACCATCGTTATGGCAGGAGCCTTGCTGAAAACCGAAGCAGCGCGCAGCGGAGCCGAAATCATTCCCGTTGACTCCGAACATGCGGCTCTCTTCGAACTGCAGCGCACGGCCGCGCCGAATCAAATCCGCAAACTGATCATTACCGCATCGGGCGGCGCCTTCCGCGACACGCCTCTCGAAGAACTGACACACGTTACCCCCGAACAGGCGCTGCATCATCCGACATGGAAAATGGGGCCCAAAATCACTGTCGACTCCGCCACCATGGCAAACAAAGGATTGGAAGTGATAGAAGCGGTCTATCTCTTCGACCGCCGTCCCGACGAAATCGAGGTTCTCATTCACCCGCAAAGCCGCATTCACGCGTTGATACAAACCGCTGAAGGAACCTTTACCGCTCAAATCTCAGCTCCTGACATGCGCATTCCGATTCAAAACGCTCTCACCTACCCCGAAAAAGCTGCAGCTCCGTCTCCCGACACCGACCTCACTGCCGAGGCGCTGACCTTTACCCGCCCCGACCCGCGCAAATACCCGATGCTGCCGCTGGCATTCCGCGCCGCCAAATCCGGTCTCTCTGCCGCCATAACCTACAACGCCGCCAACGAAATCGCCGTTGCCGCCTTCCTCGGACACCGGCTGCCGTTTCTCTCCATCGCCCGACTCACCGAAGCCGTCCTCAACAAACCGCTGCCGCCCGCTCCCGCTTCGCTTGAAGAAGTACTGACCGTCGACGCCTGCGCCCGCACCGCCGCCGACCAACTGCTCGCATCAAAAGCGTTTTAACTGAATTTATTTGGGCGCGCGCCCCTGCGGGGCGCCGGGCTTTCCGCTGCAATTCGCGGCTTCCCTCCGCCTTTACAAAGGCAAAGCTTCCGCTTTGCCCTGCGCCTTTTTTCCGTCGGCCGCTCATTTCCGCTCCAATCCCTCGCGCTTTCGGTTTGTTTGCGGACGACTGCGGTCAAACCGCTGCGAAAAAAAAACGGAGCGCCGAAGCGCTCCGCGTAAGCGGTTTACATTCTCTTCGGAGAGAGGTAAATCCGTTTTCCGACAGGAATTTCATTCACG
Source organism: uncultured Spirochaetota bacterium (assembly GCA_944388995.1). Taxonomy (GTDB): domain Bacteria; phylum Spirochaetota; class Spirochaetia; order JAFGXN01; family JAFGXN01; genus CALXOJ01. The sequence continues at coordinate 57,167 of CALXKN010000006.1, forward strand.
GTAATCGTACACTCAACCTTCGGACTTGCCTTTCCGCTCGGCACAATCTCAAGTGTGTAATCACCGGACGTCACATCATAAATGTTAAATTCTATCGAAAAGAGACCGTCCGCTTTTCGACTTGTCGTAGGATACACACTGTCGACAGCACTGCCGCCTTTTGTTACTGTCACATCAAAATCGGTAAAAATACCGAAAATCCGCTCAATCGGAACAGAAACCGAGACATATGAACTTTCACTCTCCCGGAACAGGGCAATTTGCGCCGTTTCATTTGACGGGTACAGACAAAACTCGTCGGCAGGAACCGTCGCGCTCACCGAAAATTTCTCTCCCTCAACCGTTGCCTCGACCGTCAGTTCATCGCCGGGACCGCAGACGTAATTGTATTCGTCGCCGTAAAGATAATCAAACGTGACGGTTTGTTTTTCGTCGTCAACGGAGCCATATTCATCTGTTGGAGCATTGTTTACAGATAAGGCCTTCACATCGAGATAAACGGACTCTCGGTTGTGTGTATATGGAACGGTCAGAACGTAATGGTTATCTTCAACGGTAACCGCCGCTTCCCCGAAGGCAAATTCCAGCGGCGCCTGCGTTTCTTCCCCCTTTACGGTAAAAGAAGTTTCGCTCTTCACCGCGCCGTCGACAACAAACTGCAGGCGGTACTCTCCGGGAGCCAAAGGATATTCTTCTCCGGAATCCAGATCACCAAAATAGAAGTATCTCAACTCGCCAAAATATGTTGAAAAAATCTGTTTTTCTCCGGCTTTGTTCACTACAGAAAAATTTTCCGTATCCAGTGAAACAGTTCCCGGATCGGCAATTGCTAGCGAAGATGAGTCAGAATCTAAAATTTTTAAATCCAATTCCGCCGGAACTTCTTTCCAAATCAAAGAAACCTCCACCTCCTCCTCCGGCATGACGAATGCGTATCGCGTATAGTGCAGAACGAAATCGTATTCATCATAATAATATGAATCAACGGTCCGGGTGACATTTACCGTCTGTCCGCTCTTTGTTTTTTTAATCTGAATGCCGTCGAGCCCCCACGCTTTTCCTTCTAAAGGCGGTTTAGTACACATTAGACGAAGCATGTCATCTGAGAAAAGGATTTCATCACCCGGAAGTGCGCTTTCCAGATCATCGGCTACACCGTTGCCGTCGGCATCGACATCGGGATCATCAGCAACTATAATCTTGTAATAATCGCTCATGCGAGCGCCGTTGAGGTTCCATTTGACGGCAACCGGTGTTTTCCATACAGCGGTAAAAGTTATGTTCGGCGCGGATGCCGGTACGGTGAACGTTTCACCGGATTCGTAAACGGTTCCGTTCCATTCCCAACCGAAAAGTCGAATCTCTTCATTGTGTGAAACAGTATCCCAGTCAGACGGAAGAGGCAGCTCATTACCCACCCATAAACTCAACGGCTGCGAATAGTCGGGTGACAAATAGGAATTCCACTCCGCGCCGGGGTTTACCTCCGTATTCAGATCGAATTTCACCGTCGACTGCTGTCTTTCTTTGAGAACGGCGTAAAAAACGTAACTGTAGCTGTCGGCCGGCAATTCCGAGCTCGAAATTGTTTTGCCCGGAAGATACTCTGCCTCCGCCGCGCTTTCCGTCAGCGCCCACCCCAGAAAGTCGGCGGTAATATCAGAGTATTCTCTTTCCTTCACATCGGGCATCAGGATTGATTGAGTATGTTCATTAATCGTATACGACCAGCTCTCCGCATCAACATCCCAACCGCTATTCCCATCGATTTCAAACTGAACGGTTTTTGTCTTCGGTTTGGTAGGAAGATAAGCGGCGTAGAAAGTCAGCGGCGTACCGTCAACTTTGATCGCTGTTCCCGGTCCGAGAATGTCGCCGCTTTCATCGGCCGTCTTCCGCCAGCCGGCAAAGTATTTTCCGCTCTCTTTAACAGCAAAAAGGTCATCGCCGTCTGCCAGAACGATATAACCGTCTTGGTTCAGCGCGTCAACCGTGACCGTTTTGCCGTTTTCCACCATGGGATTGTAGGTCACCGTCATGCGGCCGCGCTCCCAGATTGCATAATAAGTATAAGGACTCTTGGAATAAACAAGTTCCTTTTCTCCCGGTTGAGAAAGTTGATCAGAAGACGTAGCATTTTTGTTCGTCGACCAGCCGACAAACGCATAGTTTTCCCTTGTAAACGGATTCTCGGGAAAGGTAAACTCTTCGGCAAAACGGACGGTGTAGTCAAATGCACTGCCGCTGCCGCCGTTGGGTTCAAAACGGTAAACGATTCCTTGAACGCTTCCATCCGTGTCAGTCGGATTTTCCGGAACTACAGGCGGCGGCGGAGGACAGGCAACTGCCGTCAACAACGTAAAAATTAAAGTGAATAAACGGTATTTTTCCATATTATAACTCCTTAACGGAGTCTACCACGGGGGGGGGGGGGGGGGGGGGAGGGGGGGGGGGGGGGGGGGGGTCGAGAGGTTTTTGAAAAAAAGAGAAAATTTCAGAGAAACACCGGCGCACCGATCCGCCAAAGACCGTTCCCAAACGGGAACAAAGGTTGCAGGAAAAGGCATAAAATATTGCGTTGAAGGCGGCGGATTCTCAAAAGCCCTGAAATTCTGCCGAAGTCAGAATGAGGCGTTAAAAGACGGCGGACCCGCAAACGGACGTCAGAGCCGCCGAAGGCGCGGGGGATTGGAGCGGAAATGAGCGGCCGACGGAAAGGCGGCGCGCGGCAAAGCGGGCAGCTTTGCCGCGGTTGAAGGTGCGGGAGGCCGCGAATTGCAGCGGAAAGCCCGGCGCCCCGCCTGCGGGGCGCGCGCCCTGAAAAAAATTCAGAGAGGAAAGCCCCGGCATTCTCCGATACACCGAAGAGGCCGGAAGGCGGCTTACAGTTCCCGAATCGCGGCGTGATACATCTGCAGCGATCGGACGGTTCCCGACCGGTTCATGCCGGAAGCGATGCCTTTGACGGCCGCACGCGCGCCGGCCAACGTCGTGATGTACGGCACCCGGTACTTCAGAGCGGCTTTGCGGATCGCCTCTTCGTCGGCGACGGCGTTGCGGCGGGCGCTCGGCGTGTTGATTGCCAGGCAAACTTCCCGGTTGACAATGAGGTCCACCACATTCGGCCGGCCTTCGTTGATTTTGGCGACCGTCTGACAGTCAACCCCGCCGGCGCGCAGGAACGCGGCTGTTCCTTCCGTCGCCAAAATCTGAAAACCGAGGTCGGAAAACGCTTTCGCAATTGACAACGCCTCGGCCGCCTGCGACGTCTTTTCCGAAAGACTGATTAAAATGCGGGCACCGGCTTTCGGTTCCGGAAGTTTCATGCCGACGGCTTCCTGAGATTTGCAGAACGCCGAACCGAACTGATCGGAAAGTCCCAAAACCTCTCCGGTTGATCTCATTTCCGGTCCGAGCACGGGATCCACATTCGGAAACTTGTCAAACGGGAAAATTGCTTCTTTCGCCCCATAGTGAGGAATTATTTTTGCTTTCAAATTCAGCGATTTCAGCGACTCGCCGAGCATCAGCCTCGTTGCCAACTGAGCCATCTGAGTATTGCAGACCTTCGAGACCAACGGAACGGTGCGGCTGGCGCGCGGATTGGCCTCCAGCACATAGACTTTTCCGTCTTCCACCGCGTACTGAATGTTCATTAATCCGCAGACTTTCAGCGTCCGGGCAATTTTTTCGGTGTATTCCTGAATGGTTTTCAGCGTCTTTTCGTCAAGTGAAACAGGCGGAATGACGCATGCCGAATCGCCGGAGTGAACGCCCGCCAACTCAATGTGCTCCATGACGGCGGGAATAAAAACGTCTTTTCCGTCGGAAAGCGCATCGGCCTCACACTCCAGCGCATTACGCAGAAAACGGTCAATTAAAAGCGGGCGGTCAGGTGTGACACCGACAGCTTTCGCAACGTATTCAAGCAGCATATCGCGGTCGTAAATCACCTCCATACCGCGGCCGCCGAGAACAAACGACGGGCGAATCATCAACGGATAACCGATCTTTTCGGCCGCCTCCAACGCCTCCTCTTCATTGGCTGCCATCGCCGACTCCGGCATCGGAATTTCGAGTTTTTCCATCATGCGGCGAAACAGATCGCGGTCTTCAGCCGCATCAATGCTGTCAATTCCCGTTCCAAGAATTTTTACCCCCGCTTCTGAGAGTTCACGGGCAATGTTCAGCGGCGTTTGACCTCCGAACTGAACAATAACGCCGGCAGGCTTCTCTTTTTCGTAGATTTGAAGAACATCTTCCGCCGTAATCGGCTCGAAATACAGTTTTGTACTGGTGTCATAGTCTGTCGAAACGGTCTCGGGGTTGCAGTTGACCATAATCGTCTCGTAACCGGCGTCGCGCAGTGCAAAAGCGGCGTGGACGCAGCAGTAATCGAATTCGATTCCTTGTCCGATACGGTTGGGACCGCCGCCGAGAATCATGATTTTCTTCGGATTGGCGCTGACGGGCGACTCATCCGGCACATTGTATGTCGAATAGTAATAGAAGGTATTTTCTTTTCCCGAAACAGGAACGGCGCACCACCCTTCTTTCACGCCCAACGCCGTCCGCCGTTCGCGCACGGTTTTTTCTGAAATTCCCAGAATCTTTGCCAGATATTTATCGGAAAACCCATCTTTCTTCGCCCGAATCAGCAATTCATCAGAGGGCAGCTGTCCCGGAGTTTGAAGGATCTCCTCTTCCAGTTCAACCAATTCCCGCATTTGATGAATAAAATACTCTTTAACGAAGGTGATGCGGCTCAATTCGCGGTCCCCGGCGCCTTTTCGAATCGCTTCGTAAAGCTGAAAATACCGCTCGCTTGACGGCGTTTTCAGCATCTCCAAAAGCTGCGACAGCGGACGTTCGTGAAAGTCTTTAGCGAAGCCCAATCCGGAACGGCCGTTTTCCAGCCCGCGGATCGCTTTCTGAAACGTCTCTTTGAAAGTTTTTCCGATCGCCATCACTTCGCCGACCGCCTTCATTTGAGTACCGAGCAAATCTTCCACACCGCGGAATTTTTCAAACGCCCAGCGGGCAAACTTCAGTACGACGTAATCGCCCGACGGTGTGTATTTTTCCAATGAACCGTCACGCCAATACGGAAACTGATCTAAAGTCATGCCGGCTGCCAATTTGGCGGAGATCAGCGCAATCGGGAAACCGGTCGCCTTTGAGGCCAAAGCCGACGAACGGGACGTCCGCGGATTGATTTCGATAATGACGACACGGCCGCTCTCCGGGTCGTGAGCAAACTGCACGTTCGTTCCTCCGATAACACCGATGGACTCAACGATTTTAAATGCCGTCTCACGCAAACGCTCTTCCAGCTCTTTCGATATGGTCAAAAACGGCGCGGCGCAGAACGAATCGCCGGTGTGAACGCCGACCGCGTCGATGTTTTCAATGAAGCAGACGGCAATCATCTGATTTTTACTGTCGCGGACCACTTCGACTTCCAGCTCTTCCCAGCCGAGAATCGATTCTTCTATTAAACACTGGTGAGTCAACGAAAGTTCCAGTCCTCGACCGACTGTCGTGCGCAACTCCTCGACATTGTAGACCAATCCGCCGCCTGCGCCGCCCATTGTGTATGCGGGACGGACAACTACCGGATAATTAAGTCTTTTGGCAATCTCTTCGGCCTCTTTCACCGACCAAGCGATGTCGGAGCGGGGTGTTTCAACTCCGAGACGAGTCATCGTCTCTTTGAAAACTTCGCGATCCTCTCCGCGTTCGATTGCGTCTAAATTGACGCCGATGACCTTAACTCCGTATTTTTCAAGAACGCCGGCTTTGTTCAGCTCGCACGCCAAATTCAGACCGGTTTGTCCTCCAAGATTTGGCAGCAATCCATCAGGACGCTCCGTTTCAATGATCTGCGTCAGGCGCTTCAAATTCAACGGCTCGATGTACGTTGCATCGGCCATCACAGGATCAGTCATAATCGTCGCCGGATTCGAGTTGACCAGCACGACCTTGTATCCGTTTTCCCTTAACGCTTTACACGCCTGGGTCCCCGAATAGTCAAATTCGCAAGCCTGTCCGATCACAATCGGACCCGAACCGATAATCAAAATCTTCGAACCGGGTTTTAACGGCGTTTCGCCCGCTGCTGCCATGGACACCTCCTAAATCATTTCACTTTATCACATTACGAAAAAAAAATCGACCGTTTTTCGGAAAGAAATCGGGAATTTGAAAGAAGAGAAAAATGCAAACCAAGAATTTGAACGGAGATGTTACGGAATGGACTCCGCCGGCGGCTGAAACCCTTCGAACGAGGCGCTCCAAACTCGGTCCGTTACATTCAAATGAAAAAGGGCGACAGGATCGCATGTCTGAGAGTCGTACCCTTCCCAGTCAACGGTAAATTCGACGTTTTCGCGGGCATAAAGATAGGCCGGAACGTAAAAGAAAATCAAGTAAACGACGGCGGTTGTGGTGCCGGCAGACTGAGACATGACGTAAAGCGATTCGTCTCCGATGTAATAATCGATTCCGGATTTGTATCGAGCAACGTCCCGCTTCTCCCAAAACATGGAGCTATCCGTGATTCCGTATTTGCCGCAAAAACCGTAGTTTGCTATGTAGCCCTCGGGACGCTCCGCACCGTCAATCAGATAACCGCTTGCCGTTGTTCCGAATGCATCGTACTGAAACTCCAACCCGGTGACGTGGGTAAAATCATCTTGCCACAATCCTCCGGAAGAGTCGGTAATATCAAAACGCAATCGAATTTGGACTTTATGCGAAGAATTCGGAATTTCTTCACCAGGAACTTCTTCACCAGGAACTTCTTCACCAGGAATTTCTTCACCAGGAACTTCTTCACCCGGAACTTCTTCACCCGGAACTTCTTCACCCGGAACTTCTTCACCCGGAACTTCTTCGCCCGGAACTTCTTCACCAGGAACTTCTTCACCAGGAATTTCTTCGCCCGGAACTTCCTCACTGCCGGAGCTTCCGCCGATTTCAATCGCACCGAACCCCTCGCCGATACTTTTCCAATCGGGGCAAGCACTCAGCATTGCGATCGAAAAAAACGCAAAAAACAACAGCCTTAAACGGTTCATATGTTTAATTATAACCGCCGTTAAGGAAAACTGTCAATAATTTTTCAGCGGTCGGAAGGAACAGAAAAAGCGGTCAGAATTTCCGTTTTCAAGGAGTCTGGAAGCGGCACATACTTCAAATAAAGCGCAGCGGTATCTCCTTTTTCAAATCCGTAACGGAAAAACTCCATGACGCGTGCCTGCACTTCCGGTTCGTTTTTGCGAATCAGGACAAACGAGGCGGCGGCGATCGGCCAAGCGTCCGCTGCCGGACTGTCAGTCAAAGAGACCGCGTAAGCCGCATTTTTGTGCCAATCGACTGCGGCAACGGCAGCCGCAAAGGTTTGCGGGGTCGGAGAAACAACCTTTCCGGCTGAATTGATCAGCGCCGTATAATTTAGTTTTGACTGTTCGGCATAAGTATACTCGGTAAAACCGACAGAGTTGCGCGTCTGCCGAACCATGTTGGCAACTCCGTCGTTGCCTTTGGCTCCGATTCCGGTTTTCCAGTTGACAGATTTCCCGCTGCCGACGGCAGCCTTCCATTCCGGGGAAACCTTGCTTAAATATTCGGTGAAAACAGCCGTTGTCCCGGAGCTGTCGGAGCGGCGGATAACGGTAATTTTCTCGTCAGGCAGCTTTAAATCGGGGTTGAGGGCGGCGATTTCGGGATCATTCCATCGCGTCACTTCTCCCAAAAAGATGGCAGCGAGCGTTTCTCCGTTCAGAACCAGATTGTTGTGGCGGTTGCCGTCAATGTTGACGACCACAACAATACCGCCGGTAATCGCGGGAAACTGCATCAACCCCGCTTGATCCAAATCGGCTTGCGAAAGAGGATCATCGCTGGCACCGAAGTCAACGGTACCGGCAGTAATCTGTTTAACACCGCCGCCGCTGCCGATGGATTGATAATTGACGCGAACACCGCTCTCTTTTTCAAACGAATACGCCCACCCCGAGTAAACAGGATAGGGAAATGAGGCGCCCGCACCGTTGAGTGTCTCAGCGGCAAATGCCGGAGCCGTCAAAGCAATGACAAGTACCGTTAAAATCTTCTTCATGTGATCTCCCTCTTTTTCTTCTCATGTAGAACGATGCGGAAGGTATTACCGCCCCGTTCGTTTTCAAAAACCGTCGCCTCCCCATCATAAAGACCGGCAATGTGTTTTACAATGGAGAGTCCCAGCCCAAAGCCCGACTTCTGCCTCGATTTCGACACAGTGTAAAACCGTTCAAAAATCCGTTTTCGATCTTTTTCGGGAATGAGAGGTCCTCCATCGGCAACTTCGAGAATCAGCGCACCGTCCTGTTCTTCAATTTTCACATCGATTTCCTTTGCTGTCGAATACTTGACGGCATTGTTAATCAAATTGGAGAGAATCATTTCGGTATGAAACGCATCGATCAGAAACGCCCGCGTCGTCCGGTTGTCGTAACGGACAATTTTGTCAGACGGATTCAAAACCGACTGAGCGATGACGGAATCGACGACGGTCGGTTCCTCGACGTTCAGTCCGCTGCTTTCCAGACGGTACAACTCGAGCGTTTGGTTGACAAAGCGGTTCAGTCTCACCGAAGAGCGGTAGAGCTTCTCCAAAAATCGGCGCCGTGTCGATTCATCCATCTGCACATCGCCGAGAATGGTCTCAGCAGTCCCCATTATCACCGCCAACGGGGTTTTCATTTCGTGCGCCACGTTGGCCGTCAGCTCTGTTTTGAACTCCTCGTATGCGGACTGAACCGAAACGTCGCGCAGGACAATCAGCCGGTTTGAATCGATTTGCTTGGTATAAATTTCATACGGATGTTCTTTGAACGGAAGGCGGAAAACTCCGTTTTCTCTGCCGCAGATTTCCTGGAAAAAAGCGGCCGCTTCGTAATCGGACGGGATTTCGCAGACGGCGACTCCTTTTCTGACACCGTCGGCAAAAACGGCGCGGGCGCGGCGGTTGCTCTCCAACACCATGCCGTCGCCGCCGATCAAAACAACGCCTTCGTCAATGTGGTTGATAATGCTTTTCAAAAGCCGCGCCTCCCGCTCGCGGCCGCGCTTCTCCTTTAACCGGATGCGGTTGATCCGGTACATCAGCGACGCCGCTTCGTTCAGCAGCGGATCGGAAATTTTGGGCATCGTAAAACCGTCCGCGCCGCGGGCAACGGCTCTGCGCACCGCCGCCAACCGCACCGCCGGCTTCACGGAAAGCCAGGCAATGATCAACGAAACAGCCGTCAGTATGACAAAAAAGACAGCCGCCAGCGTCGCGGCGTTGCGGCGGGCGCGGTTGTAAGCCTCCGTATAAAAACGGCCATCGGTTTCAATCCGCAGAACGGCGCTTTGTCCGAGAACCGAGGCGTACACCGCCGAAAACGACGAAGCGTGTTTTTTGACGGAATAATAACTTTTGCCTTTGAGGGCGCTGCGCAGCTCTTCGCGGAATTTCTGCCCGGCTCCCGAAGTTTCGAGGGAATCGAACAAAATCCGTCCGTTGAAGTCGATTAAGGTGACGCGCACTCCTTCATTTTTCTCCCGAACGAAAAATTCATCCGCCGCCGGGGCGGCGCTTCCGCCGGAAACAAAGGAAGAAAAAGCGTCGGAGGCGAATTTCCAGTACGTCTCCGTCAGACGCCGCGCCGCCGTTTCGGCTGCGCGGACTTCCGTCTTAAATCCGGCGAAGACAAGCAGCCCCAAAATGACGGCAAACGGAATAAAAACCGTTAGAAACGCCCGGTTAAAATACCTAATCATCGATTCCGTACCCCGTTTTCGGCACTGACTTGATGAGGGACCCGGCTCCGCCCAGTTTCTTGCGCAAGGTGGAAACGTGAGCGTCGATGGTCCGCGTCAAAAAATCGCTGCTGTACCCCCACAACGAGTTTAAAAGCACCTCGCGCGGGTAAATTTTATGCGGATGAGTGACAAACAGTTTCAGAAGCTCGTATTCGCGGTGGGTCAGCGTCACCTCTTTGCCGCCGACAAAGACTTTCCGGATGTTGTTATCGATTTTAATCGGCCCGTATTCGAAAACCGCCCGTTCGCCGGTTTCGCCGCCGCTGCGCCGCAGCAGCGCGTTGAGTTTCGTTTCCAGCATCTCCATCGAAAACGGCTTCGGCAGATAGTCGTCGGCGCCTTTGTTGATACCGGCAATGATTTCCGCTTCGCTATTCAATGCGGAGATAATGATGACCGGCAAAGCGGCAAACCGTTCCTGCCCGCGAAGAATCGTAAGGAAATCCAATCCTTTCAATCCCGGCAGCATCAAATCCAACAAAAGCGCATCAAACGTCATACGCTCCAGCAAAATCAACGCATCGTTGGCGTTGGTCACGTGATGCGGTTCGAAAGCGGATTTATGCAAATGATAGGTTATCAATTCGCCGATGTCCGGATCATCCTCGATCAGCAATATCCTCTTCATTGTCGATTTCCTTATTGTCGAATTTTCCCGAAACAGTAAACAGTACCGCTTCGGCAATGTGTTTGGCGTGATCGGCCATCCGTTCGAGCCGGCGCGCGGCGTTGACCATGTGAACGCCGATATTGACGTCGTATCCGGAGCCGCTGATTGTCTGAATAATATCTTTTACCGCGTCATTTTTCAAGAGATCAATTTCGATGTCGTTTTTGATGATTTCCATCGCCCGTTTGCAGTCCATTGCGTAATATGCTGTGACGGCTTCGGAAACGGAATCGCTCACCCGTTCGGTCAAAAGCCGCAGCGCGTCAGAGCTGAAGAAAACGGGGCTGGAGACTTTCAGCATACGGCGGCAGACGTGTTTGCAGTGATCGCCGATGCGTTCAAAGTCGGCCGAGGTCTTGATGGCCGAAAGAATGTAACGCATATCGCTGCCGCGCGGCCAATACAACGCAATGATTTTTCCGCACAGCTCATCGCTTTTCAGGCTGTAATCGTTCAGCTCTTCGTCTTGGGATATAACGGTCTCGGCCGCCTTTTCGTTTTTGTTCAGCAGCGCTTCCTTCATTCCCGCCGCCATTTCCCGGCAAACGGTGCAGATCCGCGCCGACAGCTGCTTCAGTTCTTTATATTCGGGACTGTTATGGTACATTCTGACTCCTTTCAACCGAACTGTCCGGTAATATACTCTTCGGTCATTTTTACCGACGGCGCCGTAAAAATTTTATCGGTTTTACCGGTTTCAATCAACTCCCCCATGTACATAAACACGGTCCAATCTGAAATACGCGCGGCCTGCTGCATATTGTGAGTAACAATGATCATCGTCATCTGTCCGCGCAGCTCTCTCATTAAATCTTCTATTTTGGCTGTGGAAATGGGATCGAGAGCGCTGGTCGGCTCATCAAAGAGAACGACGTCCGGTTCGGGCGCCAGCGTGCGGGCAATCGAAAGGCGCTGCTGCTGTCCGCCGGAAAGTCCCATTGCCGAACCGTTAAGCCGCGTTTCCACCTCCTCCCACAGAGCGGCCTTTTTCAGCGCCGCCTCAACGCGGTCGGCCAGCTCCTGTTTGTTCTGAATTCCTTTCAGACGCAGTCCGTAGGCGACATTGTCGAAAACGGACATCGGAAACGGCGTCGGCTTCTGGAACACCATGCCGATTTGACCGCGCAGGGCGGCCAAATCGGTTCCCTTCTCCAATATGTTTTTGCCTTTGAATAAAATACGCCCTTCGTAACGGTTGCCTTTATACAGATCGTGCATCCGGTTAAAACAGCGCAAAAATGTAGTCTTTCCACAGCCGGAAGGACCGATCAATGCGGTAATTTTGTTTTTTTCGACATTCAAAGAGACATCCTTCAGCGCCTGTTTGTTTCCGTAATAAAAATTCAAATGTTCGGACGCAAGATCCGACTCAAACGGTCCGTGCTTCATGAAAACTTCCTCCGTTTCATCATCCGCTTCAAAATCACATTCAGCAGCAGAATAAAAACCGTCATCACCAACGCCGAAGCCCACGCCGAAAGCACCCACTTTTCATAAGGCGAACCTGCATATTGAAAGACAGTGACCGTCAGCGACGGCATCGGCGCACTCATATCCGCCGAAAGGTAGTTGTTGTTAAATGAGGTGAATAATAACGGCGCCGTCTCTCCCGCGATGCGGGAAACGGCCAACGAAACGCCGGTAAAAACGGCGGAAAAGGCGCTCTTAAGAACAACATCATTGATCACTTTGTAATACGGCGCCCCCAACGCAAAAGCGGCTTCCCTCATCGTCCACGGAATGAGCCGTAAAGCGTCTTCGGTCGTCCTCATCACCAGCGGAAGAATGATAATTGCCAACGCAATCGCTCCCGCCCAACCGTTAAAACCGCCGAACGGCTGAACCAAAAATGAATAAACAAAGGTACCGACAATAATGGTGGGAACGCTGACACTGACATCTGCCAAACCGCTGACGATTTTTCCGAAACGGGAACGGTTGCCGTATTCTGCCAAGTAAACGCCGCCCAAAACGCCGACAGGAATGCCGATGAGCGAACCGACTCCGGTAAGAATCAGCTGACCGATAAACGCGTGACGCATACCGCCTTCGTTTTCGAGCCACGGCGGAGCGGCGTCATCGGTAAAGAGAGCCAAACTCATTCCCGCTAAACCGGTTTTAATAAGACTGTATAAAATCGAAAAAAGACAGGTAACCCCGACAAAAGCCGCCAAAAACGAGAGAAAGAACATCAAACGGCCTTTAATTTTTCTGCGCATTCGGTAATTGTTCTTTCCTGCGAAACCGGAGAAGAGTTCCTTGATTTTTTCGTATAACCGACCGTTCATTTCACTTCTCCCTGAGAATGTAGAGTTTGGCGAGCGCCAGCGTTGAAAAGTTGAGAACGAAGAGCAGCAGCGCCAGCAAAAACAGCGATGACATCTGAAGTCCCGACGCTTCATTGAATTCGTTGACCAGAACGCTGGTCACCGTGACGTAGGGATCAAAAACCGAAGTGAGGGAAATGTTCATATTTCCGATGATGTAAGCGATTGCCATCGTTTCACCGAGCGCCCGCCCCGCCGCAATGACAACTCCGCCGTTAATCGACCGTCTGACATAAGGAAGCGAAACGTCGCGCACCACCTCCCATCGTTCGGCACTCAAACCGTAACCGGCTTCCTTCAATTCTTTCGGAACGCACGCCAACGCCTCGCGGGCAACCCCGGTGATAAACGGCAGAACCATAATGCTCAGCGTCAGCCCCGCAGTGAAAAGTCCGATGCCGCCGGCATAATGAACCTGAAAAACCGATCCGATCAACGGCAGCTCTCCCAACGAAGCGGCCGCCGCCTTTTGAACGGTTTTTTCTAAAAACGGTGCAAAGACAAAAAGTCCCCACATTCCGTAAATGATACTGGGAACGGCAGCCAAAAGTTCGACAGCGGTCGAAAAAAAACCGCGCAAAAACGAAGGACACAACTCTGTCAAAAAAACGGCGATCCCGATTCCCATAGGAGCGGCGATTCCGACGGCAATCACCGACGTTAAAATCGACCCCAAAAGCGGCCGAGCCGCACCGAACACCGATTCTCCATAGTTCCAATCCGCTGTAAAAATAAATCGAAAAAAACCGAACTCTTTCAACGCCGCGCGCGATTCCCACAGCAAACTGAAAAAAATACCGAGACAGATGAAAAGCACGGAAACGGCGGAAATCAGCGAAAGCGCGTAAAACAGATTGTCTTTGGTGACGGTTTTTCTGACCGCATTAATCATAACAAATCCTTAATCATTTTATAATCAAAACGGAGAAAAAATCGGTCATCAATTCGTTAAATCGGTGTAAAATTACCTGACGATTTGACAATCATTTTTTTTTATTTTAGAATAAAGACATGGATCTCTTCGACATACCCGGACAGCAGCCGCTGGCGGCCCGTATGCGGCCGCGCAGTCTGTCGGAATACATCGGACAATCCGCCATACTCGGCGAAGGACGGCTTTTACGGCGGGTGATTCAGGCGGACCGTCTCGGTTCGCTCATCTTCTACGGACCTCCCGGCACGGGAAAGACCACCCTGGCGCAGGTGATTGCCAATACGACGCAAAGCGCGTTTGCCTCCCTCAACGCCGTCCTTTCGGGAATCAAAGAGCTGCGCGAAGAGATTGAAAAGGCGAAGGAGCGCAAAACCCTCTACAACCGCCGTACGATTCTTTTTGTCGACGAAGTCCACCGCTGGAACAAGGCACAGCAGGACGCGCTTCTGCCGTGGGTGGAAAACGGAACGGTCATTCTCATCGGCGCGACAACGGAAAACCCCTACTTTGAAGTGAATAAGGCGTTGGTCAGCCGCAGCCGCATTTTCCGGCTGACCCCGCTGAGCGAAGAAGAGCTGCGCAGCGTCGCCCTGCAGGCTGTCGGCGACCGAGAACGGGGTTACGGAAAATTCAACGTCGTATTTGAAGAAGGCGCGCTTGAGCATCTGACTCAGACGGCGGAAGGCGACGCCCGCAACCTGCTGAACGCACTGGAGCTGGCCGTCGAAACCACTCCCGAACGGTTTCCGCCGGAGGAAGGGAGCGAAATCCGCATCTCGCTGGCAACCGCCGAAGAAAGCATTCAGCAGAAGGCGGTTCTGTACGACAAGGAAGGCGACTACCACTACGATATTATCAGCGCGTTCATCAAATCGCTGCGGGGTTCCGATCCCGATGCGGCGCTGTACTGGATGGCCCGCATGACGGAAGCGGGCGAAAATCCGCGGTTTTTGTTCCGGCGGATGCTGATTTTGGCGTGCGAAGACGTCGGCTTGGCCGATCCGAATGCCATTCGAACCGTAGAAGCGTGCGCCGCCGCCTTTGACCGCATCGGTATGCCGGAAGGAAATTTTATGCTCTCTCTGGCGGCGCTTTACCTCTCCACCTGCCCCAAAAGCAATTCGACACTGGCTTTTTTCGATGCCGTCGAAGCCGTGCGCAAAGAACGCAACGGCGAAGTTCCCGACCATTTGAAAGACCCGAGCCGCGACGGCGACGATTTCGGCCACGGAAAGGGATACCTCTATCCGCACGCCTACCGCGACCACTGGACGGCGCAGCAGTACCTGCCGAAATCGCTTCAGGGACGGATCTTTTATCAGCCCGGCAAGCTCGGTTACGAGGCGCAAATCGCCGATGATGTCAGACGACGGCGGGAAATTCAACTCTCCCAAACAGCGGAAAACGATGAAACTGACGTGCTGACCTTCGCTTTCGATAAAGAAGAATCGAAGTGGCTTCTGCGAATGAACCGCGACCCGAAAGCTGACGGCGAACTGCGCGACGATGTTTTGAATCGGCTGCCGTGGAAGCGCCACTTCAATGTCTTGGACGTCAACGCCGGCGGCGGTTTCTTTGTGTGGGAAGCGCTGCGCCGTTCAACCGAAGGGTCGGTGTATGCGTTGACAGCAACCGACAGCGAAAAAGAGATCATCGATTTTCATGCCTCCGAATTGGATGAGGTGCGCCGCCCGATTGTCATCTCCGACGCCTCGTTTGAAAATCGCATGAAACATCTTCCCGAAAAAATTCGATTTGAAATTATCTTGGCGCGCGAGCTCTTTTTGAAAAGCTGCCGCACTCCGGAAACAGCCGCCCTTCTGCGGACAAAAGCGGCCGAAAACGGACGATTGCTGGTGCTCCAAACGCTGCCCCGTTTTTCGACGCGGCTGTCGCAGCTGCTCCCGCCGCTGCCTTCCCTTTCAAAACCGACGGAACAAATGCGTGCCGCCGAAGAAAAAATTTACAGCGACCGCACCAACCCTCTGCTGACAATCGACAGCGACAGCCTGACAAACCTTCTCGAAGCCGCCGGCTGGGAGACCGTCAGCCGGGAAGAAAAAGAGATCGACGGCTTCCGCCTGATTCCGAAGGAACGCATCGAAAGCTGGTTTTCGCCCGACGGTCTTTACGGCCGCCGTTTGGAACAAGAGACGGCCGCCGCGTTAAAGACGCTTTGCTTCGACCGGATCGCCGGGCGGAACCATCCGTGGCGCAAACGGGTTTTCACCGCCGTCTTCAAGGCGGCGCAACCGCCTTCCGGGTAACTGAATTTCTTTTCGGGCGCGTGCGCGTCTGGCGCCGCGCACCGCGTCGACGGCGGGCGCGGTCTGCCTGACGGCAGACGGCCTTCGGCCCCCGCCGTGCCGCTCGCGCCTTCGCCAAACAGCCGCCTTAAAAGCAAAACGAAAGCCGTCAAAAACTCCTGCACCGTTTTCTCTGCCAGCACAGCCCCCGCCTTTCACGTCGTTGAAAACTTTAATCCGACAATACCAATGATTAAAAATAAAGTAAAAATAATCCTCTGAACCGTAACCGGCTCTTTAAAAAGAAAAATACCGACAAGAACGGTTCCCGCCGCGCCGATACCGGTCCAAACAGCGTAAGCGGTTCCAAGCGGCAGCACCTTCATTGCCCGCGCCAAAAAGAAAAAACTGATGAACATCCCGGCAACCGTCACCGCTGTTGCGCCCGGAACGGTAAAACCGCGGGAAAACTTCAAAGCCGTCGCCCAAACCACTTCAAAAACTCCTGCCACAGTCAATAAAAGCCAAGCCATATGCAGCCTCCTAAAAAAAGACCGCCGCGGAGAGCGTCTTCTTCGGCCTGCCGACGCTCTCCCGGCGGTTTACCGTTCACCCGGCGGCGAACGATTCGCTTCAACATAGCACGCCTCAAAGGGATTGTCAAGCAAACCGGAAAAACAAGGCGGAAAATACGCCGGAAACGTTGACAGCCGCCCTCTTTTAAGATATAATGAACTATGAGACGAAAAGACAGAGAACAATCAACTGAATTTGCACTGAAAACGGCACAGGAGTGTGAGTTTGCCGTTATTTCGATGATTGATACGGACGGACGCCCTTACGGCGTGCCTGTCAGCACGGTTCTTGACGGCGAAGCGCTCTATTTTCATACCGCCAAAGAGGGGCGCAAAATCGACTGTCTGCATCACTCGCCGGCGGTTCACATTGTCTGCGTCGGCGCCGTTCAACGGGCTGCGGATGAATTTACAACCGGATACGAATGCGCTATGATTGAAGGAATTTGCACCGAAGTGACCGACGAAGCGGAAAAAATCAGGGCGCTGCAGCTGCTTTGCAAAAAATACACGCCGCAAAACATGGATAACTTCGACCGAGCCATACAGGCAAGTCTTCACCGCACCGGCGTTTACAAAATTGCCGTTCTCTCTGTCACCGGCAAAGCGAAAGTTTTAAAATCTTAACGCGCAATCTTTACTTTTCCCCGAAACGGCGGTATATTATCATTGGAAGGAAGATCCGGTTCCGAATCTCTCCGCTCCGGGAGGTTTTATGAAAAATTCCGCAAAATTTCTGATCATCTCTCTGACGGCGGCCGTCGTCGCATGCCCCGTTACACCCGAAGGCGGCGAGGACTCTTCCGCGGCACGGGAATACAAAATCACCTACACTGTTTCAGGCAGCGACTCGGTCACCGTCAACGGTCCCGCCGCCGCCAAAGCCGGCGATACGGTTGCGTTTACGCTTGACGGCCTCGAATTTGACACGCGGCTGATTTCGGTTGAGTATTATTGGATTTTTGATTCCGCCTGCTCTTACAACGAAGCGACCGGCGAATACAGTTTCACCATGCCGGAACAGAATACCCCCGTCACCGTTACCGTTAAAACGCTGACGGACGTTGACAGCGACGGCTGCATTTCGTGGCGCGCGGGATCGCCCTCGCAGATTGTTCCCGGAGAAGCCGTCGCGGAACTGACGTTTGACGTTAACGCAGCCTGGACGACTTCGTGCACCGTCGATCTCACCTCCACGGACGAAAGCATAATTCCCGCTTCGGCGCTCTCATACAAAGAGCTCACTGAAGGAAACAGCAACGCCATCACCGGCGTTACAATTACCGTCGATTTGACTCAGGTCAGTCCTGGGCAAACCTATCTGATCGCGTACTTCAAAAGCGGCAACAGCTCTTCGCAAAAAGGCGAAATCACAAAGCGGATTGAGGTGACCAATACGTTGAATGAAACGATTCTGAATGCTACACTTGAAGTCGACATGAGTGCATTTAACGGCGACACATCCGACAAGTACATTCAATTTGTTGATCAAAATTATCAGAACGGGTCTAAAGTTGAAGAGCGGCGGACGATTTATTTTGCCGATCAGACCGGGACCGAAGATGTTTTTACACTTGACTTACAATTTGTTGAAGGACACGCCTACAAAGTTTCTGTCGGAAAAGTGAAATCGGGTGATTCGTATGTCATCGACGACTCTGTCAGCGGCGGCGGTTCAACGGCCGGAGACGATTACAACGGCATTATCGATTCCATTCTGCGGATAAAGACGGACGGTTCGACCATCGAAATCAACGTAAAAAACGAAGTCGTTCCTCTCGGCTGACAATCCCGCAAATGAAAAAAGGCCTCCCCGGGGAGCGCCTTTTTTGCTGTCGTCAGAAAAAAAAGGATTCAGCTCTCTTCGTCTTTTTTTTGATACGAAACCAGCAAAAGAAAGACGGAAACGAGCGCCGTCAGAAAACCGGCTGCGCCGCAGAGGATCAGAAACACTTCCGACAACTCTTCAAAAAAACCGTCAAGACAAAAAAGAATTGAAAAGACGCTGAGAGCGAAAAAAAGAACGGCTGTCGGCGCAAACTGCCGTTTTAACTGAACCAAAACCAAAACGCCTGCCGTCAGATTTACTAAGGAAAGCACTAATGCGGGAATAAAATCATCTCCGACTTCAACCGCCGTCAAAGCAAGAATCCCGGCACACAAACCGATAAACGCAAACATAATGTACTTAGATGAAAGCAGTTCTTCGAATTTCATAATGACCTCCGTTTTTTGTATTGCCGTTTTATTGTACTTTGTTCTATCGGAGGCAGACATTAAGATAAGATTAAACCTTTCTTAAAGTTTTGTTACTTCTCTTCAAATGAATCGGATGACGGAGCGTTTGCTTTCAACAGCTCTTTTTCCGCATCGCGCAAATGACTGTGAAACTTCCGTTCGGTTTCATTCAGACGGTGAACCGTTTCCTCTTCGTCTTGTACAATCGGCGGCGGAGGCGGCGGTTCGCGGTCGGCGGCGTTCATCATCAAAAGCGGGAAAAACCAAAACATCAGAACGCGCCCGTCTCAAACCCGACAGTGTCCGTTCCGCTGATCTGAAGCAGCGTTACCGGCCGGTTGATCCATTTAAAAAGATAAAACGAGTAATTCTTCATGTTTTTGACTTCCATACCGTAGGAACGGCGCAGGTCGACGGTCTGGGAAAATCCGTGTGCGGCGTAAACGGTATCAATCAGCCGGGAAAGACAGAATCCGTTTTCCCCGTATCCGGCGGTTCCTTCGGCATGGTTGAATGCGGAAATATTGTACCGGGAGTCGTCGGTTACTCCCCGTCCCGTCAAAAGAATCATTCTGACAAAATCTTCGAACAGCGTATTGAAATCAGCGCCGACCGCCTCTTCTACAGAGGCGGTTCCTGTCTGCGGAGAATTGTAGAGTTTTTTAATAAACGCCTCGCCGAAACGTTCCTGCAAATACCGCATAAACAGCAGAGAAAGTCCGTAATCAACCGAGTCGCCGTCGTCTTCAATCAGCGAAACGCCTTGGTTGTACAGCATTCCTTTTATGTAATCCTCGTGGGGAGCCGCATAGCCGCAGAAGTATTCGGCCAGCATGGAAAGCCCTTCGTTGATCCAGACGGCGGCGGAGTGCGTCCGGCCGAGGCGGACAAGAGTGTCGAAAAACGCCATGTGCTGAAACTCATGCACCAGCGTTGCCGCCAAATCGATTTTGTACTTCTCAAATTCGGAAAAATACAAAGCGTTAATGTAGAGAATATCGCCGTTGTTGGAATCGGTTTCACCTTCATACTTATCGACGGCGTAAAAATATCCGAAAACCGATTCCTCCGTTTCGGCAATCACGTAAATCAGCTTTCCGTTGCCGTCGGTATCGCTTTCGCGCCCGAATTTTTCGCGCATCAGCGGCAGTTTCTCTTCCAATTCGCCTGCCAAATAATCAAGGTGCTGCTCCGTAACGGCAGAGGCTTCTTTTTCCACATAAAAAACCGAATTTCCGGTGATTTTACGGCAAACGGTTTCGGTCTCTTTCATATAAGAACCGGAAAGAATCCAAAACTGTCGGGTTTCTCCGACGGACGCGCCGGCGGAGGTCTGCAGAGTGCGGGCGGCAACCGCCGGAACGCCGTTTTTCAGCAGGGCGGCTTCGCTCTCCCGCAGCCGGCCGTAAAAGGCGGAAGCCGCCGGAACCCCGGAATCCTCCGCCGGTTCCCCGCCTGAGGACGGATTTCCGGCAACCGAACGCGAAGAGGTCTGCGCCGTTAAGCGGAAAGAGTTTTTGCCGGCAATTTCATCGCTGCGTGTTTCGGGAACAGCGTAAACCATCGTGTACAGCATGTCGTAATCGCCGCTGACAGCAACCGTCTGCGATTGAGACGTTACCGCAATTTCACTCTGACTCTCCAAATCACAGCCGAAAAAAATACAGCAAAAAACAATCAGCAGCCGTTTCATACAATTTCAGATCCACTGTTCCGGAAGCGCAAGAATTTCCCTCAGTTCCGGATTTTCCGCCAACTTTGCCTTCAGCTTTGCGGCGCGGTCTTTATTGACGTATTCCTTTGACTGAAACGAATACGTGAAATTGGTGTGCACGTCGTAAGTTCCCTGCATCAGCGCAAATGTATCTTCGGTCATCACCAATTCTTCATCGGTCGGAATGACAAAAATTTTCACGGCGGAATCGTCTGCAGAGATCACCGTTTCAGCGGCCCTCAGCCGCGAAAGACGGTTGCGTTTTTCGTCCAATTTAATTCCGAATCCTTCCAAACCGGAAACGGAACCGGCACGGTAAGCGGGATTCATCTCTCCGACGCCGGCCGTAAAAACGATAGCGTCTACCCGTCCGAGAGCTGCCATATAAGAGCCAATGTATTTTTTAATTCGATATGTTTCCATTTCAAGAATCAGCTTTGCCCGTTCGTCTCCCGCATCGACTCCGGCCTGAACGTCGCGGCGGTCGCTGTATTTCCCGGAAATTCCCAAAACTCCCGACGACTTGTTGAGGATGGCGTCCATCTCTTTGGCACTGCATCCGAGATTTTCCATCATAAACGGAACAATAGCCGGATCGATGTCGCCGCAACGGGTTCCCATCATCAAACCTTCCAACGGAGTCAACCCCATCGACGTATCGATACAAACGCCGTTTTTAACAGCACACATACTGGCCCCGTTTCCGATGTGAGCGATAATCAGGTTCGTCTCTTTCGGAGATTTGCCGAGCAGAACGGCCGCCCGTTTCGCCGTATAAAGAAAACTGGTGCCATGAAAACCGTAACGGCGAATGTTGTATTTTGTGTACCATTCGTAAGGAAGAGGATACATGAACGCAGGCGCCTCCATTGTCTGGTGCCAAGCGGTATCCATGACGGCACAGTGCGGAATATTTGGTAAAACTTTTCGAGCCGCTTCAACCCCCTGAATATTTGCCGGCATATGAAGCGGTCCAAGCGGAATCAATGATTTAAATTCAGCAAGCGTCCGATCGTCGATAAGAACCGATTTCTTAAACTTTTCACCGCCGTGCAGCATACGGTGACCGACCGCTTTCACTTCATCCATCGAATGGATACAGCCCAATTTCGGATCCGCGATTGTGTCCATAATCAATTGAATCGCTTCGATATGAGTCGGACACGGTTTTTGCGCTTCGTATTCTTCTTTTGCGGCAGCGCTGAATTCAATACGGGAATTCGGCTGACCGATTCGCTCAACCATACCGCTGCCCAAAACGGTCTGATTTTCCCAATCATAAATTTGAAACTTGGCGGACGAACTTCCGCAATTCAACGTCAAAATAATCATAAACAACTCCGAATGCCTTTATTATACAGGATTCAGCAGAATTTTACCATCGATTTTTCCGAAAAGATTCTTTTGCCGCATTAATATCGATATGAAGAAACGGATTATTTTGATGATACTGTTCGCGCCGCTGGCCTCTTTTGCTTCGGAAACGCGGTGGGAGCTTAGCCGCGAAGGTTCCCGGTCGGTGACCACTCGATCCGAAAACGGAACCCGCCTCTCCGTCACGCTTGACTTTGACGGCAGCCGCCGGCCTCTTGACGCGCAGTGGAGTTTTTCGTCTCCGTATTTTCGTGCCGGCGGTCTCACCCGCAGCGGGTTCGTTTCGTTTTTCGATAACCGAAACCTTTCGTCTGACGGAAAACGCAACGGCGTTCCTGATGCTTGGAAAACCGGCCGATCGTCGTCAACTGTCGGCTTCAACGCCACTCCGGGGGGCGGCGCCGGCTTCTACACCGCGCGCCACCCCGATTGGCTGGTCACCGGCGCCGTGCACCGGTTGGAAATCTCGGACAGGGTATCGGCGGCGACCGCGGTCGAATGGCACGGAGCGGCAAACGAAAGCGTTTCCGACAACTGGTACTTTTCCGAAAATTCTTCGCGGGAATCCCAATTTTTAAGGACGGTTCACGGTTTGCGTTACCGGACAAAAGGCGGACACGACGCCGGACTCTACGTTTCTTCCGCTGCCGGAAGCTTAAATCCGGCCGCGGCGGCGGTTCTGTTCATTTATGAATATAAAAACCCGTTGAGGGAAATTCTGTTTAAAAGCGCCTGGTACGGAGACGGTTACCTTTTTAAATCGGGCACGCCGTCCGACCGGAACGCTGTTTTCTTCTTTTCGTACAAAGAGAATTTCGAAAAGAGCGGCTATTTCCGTTTCCGTCTCGGATTCGATCTTCCCCCGGTTCCCGATCTTTTTTATATTCTGCCGTTTGAGACGTTCGGCGAAATCCGGGGGGAATTCCGCCGCGACGGGTGGCGGCTGTTTGCCGAAAACCGTCTGACGCTGGCGTCGGACAAAGAAGGCGGCGGCACTCTGAAAAACCGCAGCTACGCCGTTGTCTCCTGGCAGGGAGTGACGGGAAAACAGACGGCCGTCGGCGCCGCCGTTTCGGCGCGCTGTACCTATACAAGCGGCGAAGAGCTCGATTTTAAGGCGGAAGGGAAGATTCTTCTGCTCTGCCGCCGACAAAGTTTTTCGCTTGCCGCTTCAATCGAAGAGGGCCGCCGTTACGTTCTCGGCGGCGAATGTGTTTTCCGGCTTCCATTTCTGACCGTTGAAATTGAGCCTCAATGGGAGTGGAACGACGGCATTCCGGGCGGAGGAGTGGAAATATCATTCGGAATTTAAAAAAGCCGGGCTTCCGCCCGGCCTTGAACTTAAGACTGTTTCAGTCATCGTATTTTTGATAGAGCAGCTGTCCCTGCAAATTGAAGTACAGCTCCATGCGGTTTTGAAGTTTGATTTCGTATCCCTGATACTCTTTTTCGATTTCAACCATCACCACATTGGGATACTGTTTGGCGACTGCGGCCGCAATGGCGGAAGGCACTTCAGACGCGGGAACGCCGGAGTAACACTTAATGCTCTTCCATTCGCCGTTTTGCCGGAAATCAATTTCGGCGCCGTTTGACAAGTCCACTTCATAGCTGTCCCAATCGGCTTCGGCAAACATAATCGTCGCATTCGGATACCACCCTTTTACCGCTTCCTGAATATTTGCCGGCAGCGTCGTCGGATCAATTCTTTGATCGGCAAAAGCGCTCACGCTTAAAATCATCATTGCAAATAAAACCGTTAAACCCTTTTTCATAAAAAACCTCCGAAATAAAATTGATTTTATAACCCCGGAAAACGAACCGCTGCAGTCAATCCTTTTCCGCTGTTCTCTTTTCAGTCGTCGTACTTATGGCCGATCAGGCGGCCGTCTCTGGAAAAGTACACTTCCATCCCGTTGTTCAGCTTGGCTTCATATCCGCGCCAATGACGCTCGATTTGGATGACAGATGCTCCCGGATACCGCTGTTCGACAGCGTCTGCTACTCCGGCAGGAAGCGCCGTTGCGGGAATTCCGGAAACAGATGTAATTTCTTCCCATTTGCGGGAAAGCGTAAACTCGATTTTGGCTCCGCTTTCAAGATAGACCTCATAAACTCCCCAGTCGGATTCGGCCAGCGTAACAGCGTCATTGGGAAAGCATTGCTGCACATAGTTTTGAATCGATTTCGGCAATCTCAGAGGATCCACGATTCTGTCGGCAAACGCAGCCGCACTCACTCCGGCCGACAAACAAATACAAAACAGAAGAATTTTTTTATTCATAATCAACCTCCGAATCATTGATGATTTATCATAACCCGCTTTTTTTTTACCGTCAATAGAGATTAGAAAAAGATAATCATCATTTAATCACGGTTTCATTTTGAGGCGAAAAGGCGTTGGAAATTTCATTTTCATTTCATCTTCGATAAGAAAAATAAAACCTAAAACAACAGCTTACCTTTTCATTTTAAAGAAGAAGCAAATCAAAGCCGCATGAAATAATCGGTCAAAAATAACGTAAAAAAAAAGACCGAAAAATATTTCGGTCTTTCCTAAAATTCCGGATTCAGGAAACCAGCTGCCGACCGGCTTCTTTACAATCGCATTCGGCTTGTTCGTCGGGAGCTTCGTTGCAAATAACGCAGGCGCAAGCAAGCTGAGCGCCGCAGGCACGGCACTCCTCCTCCCATATCCGCATCCACTCTCCGTCGCCCCAACCGTAAGAACCGAAGAGAACAATCCGTTTGCCGTTCAGCTTTGATTTGCAGCTTTCAAACATCGGTTCAAATTCATTTTCCTCCAATTGCTCCGCTCCCATCGAAGGACAACCGAATGCAATTGCATCGTAAGAGTCCATCATTACGGCAGAAAAATCGGAAGCGCTAAAGACATCGGCTTTTGCGCCGGCTGACTCGATTCCCTCCGCAATTTTTTTTGCCATTGCTTCGGTGTTTCCCGTTCCGCTCCAATAAACTACTGCAGCTTGTTTCATAAAAACCTCCTGTATGTTAAACAGCGACTGTCAGCTGTAAAACGCTTTTACCTTGCCGCCAAAGCCGTCCGTAAACTTCACGGCACTTTCTGTATCCGGCAAAAACGGCCTCGGCGCGAGCTTTGTCTCCGTAAACCTTCCAGCAGCCGGAGTATTTATAGCCGAGACCTCCGTATTTCATAAAACCGGCAACGTCTTCAACCGGATACCCTAGAAAAAGTCCGATTTCATGGGGAAACTCTTCATTTTCTGCCAGCCGCCGTTTCAGTTCTTTTATCGCATCTTTCGGATAGAGGGAGCGATAACCGCATTGATTTAAGAGAGCCGAAGCTGCCGCGGAATTTAAATCTTCTGCCAGCCGGGCAGGACGAAAGACATAAACCAACATGAAAGAAGGTGCTTTTTTCAAAACACACAACCGAATTCCGAAAGGTTTGAGCCGGCGATCCCAATCGCGTAAACCTCCGTTTGAAGGAGTAAACAATGTAAATAGAGCGGCTGTTTTTAATGACGCCAATGTCGGCGAACAGTAGTCAATCAATGCTTTTTCGATGATGCAGTTTGCATTCCGCTGCGATTTTTTACCCATTCCGTTTCCTTAACCGCAATAATTTGTTTTACATTCTTTTATTAGTTTTAACTAATTAAAATATACAAAACAAACTATTTTGTGTCAAGAGAAATTTTCGGAAAGCAGTTTCAATTTTATTTTTTGCCGTGCTTTTGCCGGCTGATCATGATGATTTCTTTCAGCCGTTCTTTAAAACGGAGACGTTTTTCGGAAAAAACAGGAAATCCTTCTTCGTCAATTTCGGTATGGTAGGCGCAGGTCGCCCAAGTAGAGGGTGTTGGAGTGAAAATCTGTACCTGTTCGGGGGAAAATTTCAGATTTTTTTTGATGAAAGCGCGGGTGACTTCGGCCTCTTTTTCGGTTTCGCCGGGATGAGCTGCCATAAAATAACAGGTCATATACTGTTTTTTTCCGAGACGACGGCAAGCATCGTCGTAGAGCTTGGCAAAGCGGAGGAAAGAGTCTGTCGGAGGTTTTTTCATTTGTGCCAGAACGCGGCTGCTGCCGCTTTCGGGAGCGGTTTTCAGCTGACCGGAGACGTGGTGCTCGGCGAGGAGATCTATGTAAGCGGCGCCCCAACGGCTGTCGGCCGCCGCCAAGTCGGGACGAATGCCGGAAGCGGCGAAAACTTTGCGCACGCCTTTTTTGCGGCGAAGCGTTTCTAATAACGTCAGCAGAGGCCGATGATCGATTTGAAGCGACGGACACGGTTTCGGGTACAAACACCTTTTATGGACGCAGGCGCCGCGTTTTTCGGCTTTCGCACACGTCATGCCGTACATATTAGCGGTCGGACCGCCGACGTCGGTGATGATGCCGGAAAATCTCTCTGACCGAATGATTTCTTCCGCCTCTTTTTCAATCGACGGG
Organism: uncultured Spirochaetota bacterium; assembly: GCA_944388995.1. Classification (GTDB taxonomy): domain Bacteria; phylum Spirochaetota; class Spirochaetia; order JAFGXN01; family JAFGXN01; genus CALXOJ01. Next base: position 83,531 of record CALXKN010000006.1, read on the forward strand.
AGAGAACGGGAAACGACGCGGCGGCCCTGATGAACGGAAATGGCGCAAAATGAGCAGTCTCCGAAACAGCCGCGATGACTCATCATTGAAAAACGGACGGTATCCAATGCCGCGACTTTCCCTTCGATTTTCGGATGAGACGCCCTCTCAAACGAAAGGTCGCACGCCTCATCAAGCATTTCGGTTGTCCAAAAAAGCGGCGGATTCTGAATGAGCCAACGGTCGCCGGTTTTCTGAGCCAAACGGCGGCCGGTCGGCGCTTCGCTGTTATCGGAAAAAATCTTAAACATTCGATGAAAAGCTTTTTTGTCGGCGGCCGATTCTTCGTATGACGGCAGAATGAGAGCGTCTTGCGGCGGTTCGGAGGCGATGTAACAAAGGCTTTCGAGATTGTCAACCGGGCGTCCGGACTGAAAAGAACGCGCCAATTCGCAAACGGTGTATTCGCCCATACCGTAAACAAGGTAGTCGGCTTTTGCGTCAAAAAGCAGCGGACGGCGAATTTTATCGGTTTTGAAGTCGTAGTGGGCAACGCGGCGCAGTCCTGCTTCAACGCCGCCAAGGACAATCGGTTTTGTGTTTTTGAAAAAACGGCGGATAAGCCCGGTGTAGACAATACAGGCGCGATCGGGACGGCGGTTGTTGATTCCTCCGGGGGTAAAATCGCAGCGGCGGCGCGGTTTTCCCAAAGCAGTGTAGTTTGCTACAAGGGAATCGACGCAACCGGCGTTGACGCCCCAAAACAGCCGCGGTTCGCCCAATGCAGTGATGTCGCGGCCGTCTTCGATTGAGGGTTGACTGATAACGGCGGTGCGAAAGCCGTGTTTCATCAGATATTTACCGATGACGGCGGTTCCGGAAAAAGGCGTGTCAATGTAAGCATCGCCGCTGACCAGAATCACATCGGGGCGGTCCCACCCAAGAGCTTTGATTTCTTCTCTGCTGACGGGTAAAAACACGGCTGTCTCCGCACACTGTCAAAGCGGCAGTGTATGCCCCATTCGAAGGTTTTTTGTTTCCAAATAACGGCGGTTTTCTTTTGTGACAGCGGCGGGATGATGAATCGTCTCCGTTACCGTCAGTCCGCCTTCGTCAAGCGCTTTCACTTTATCAGGATTGTTGGTTATCAGCCGAACAGAGCGGATGCCAAGCGATTTGAGAATCTGCAGTGCCGTCGTATAATCCCGTTCGTCGCCGAGAAAACCGAGTTTGAGATTGGCTTCAACGGTATCAAGTCCCGAATCCTGCAGGCAGTACGCTTTCAGTTTATTGATCAGCCCGATTCCGCGCCCTTCCTGTCGAAGATAAACGATAACACCGCGTCCTTCTTTTTCAATCGCTTCCATGGATCGGTGAAGCTGAGCGCCGCAATCACACCGTTTCGAACCGAGCAAGTCGCCGGTCAAACATTCGGAGTGGATGCGTACCAAAATGTTTTCACCGTTTCCGATTTCTCCTTTTACTAACGCAAAGTGTTCTTTATCATCCGATTCGGTTTGATAAACGGTCATAGAAAATTCGCCGTAATCAGTCGGAATTGAAGCGGTCGCTTTCGCTGCGACGCTGATTTCCGTCCGTTTACGGTATTCAATCAAATCGGCGATGGTGCCGATTTTGATGCGTCGGGCAGCCGCCCACACTTTCAGCTGCGGCAGGCGTGCCATGGTTCCGTCGTCGTTGAGAATTTCACAAATCACCGCCGCCGGCTGCAGTCCGCATAAGCGCGTCAAATCAACAGCTGCTTCAGTGTGACCGGGACGCTCCAAAACGCCTCCGTGACGGGCAATCAACGGAAACAGATGCCCCGGTTTGCGGAAATCGGCCGCCGTTTTTTTGGGATCAGCCAAATACCGCAGCGTGTTGAGGCGGTCGGCAACGGAGATGCCGGTCGTTGTGCAGCCGAAAGCATCGACCGAAACCGTAAAAGCTGTCGAGAATAGATCGTTGTTGTGTTTCTCCATCGGTTCCAACTCGAGTTCCTGCGCCCGCTCTTCGGAAATCGGAGCACACATCAAACCGCGGCACTCGCTCACCATCATGTTGACAGTTGCGTAATCAACGCTTTCGGCGGGAGCGATCAAATCACCTTCGTTTTCCCGATTTTCATCGTCAACAATCACGACCGGTTTTCCCCGCCGAAAATCGTCCATCAGTTCTTCTATCGTGTTCATTTTTAACTCCCGAATCCGTTTTCAATCAAAAACGATTCTGTAACATCATTTGCGTCGGGTTTCAGTAATTTTTCGGCATATTTGGCGAGGATGTCGGTTTCAATATTGACTGTGTCGCCCGGTTTTTGGCTGCCGAGCCGAATGGATTTCAATGTGTGCGGAATGAGCGAAACGGAGAAGCGGCCCGGAGCTTCATCACAGACAGTCAGACTGGCGCCGTCGACGGCAATCCGTCCTTTTTTGACAATGTATCGGCTGACGGCGGCAGGAACGGAAAAAGTTATCCGTTTGGCAAATCCGTCCGCTTCAACCGAAAGAACGGATGCCGTCGCTTCAACGTCGCCCAAAACCAAATGTCCGCCGAGCGGGCTTTGCAGCGTCAGCGACTTTTCCAAATTCACAGTGTCACCGGCGCGCCAATCTTTCAAGGTTCCGATCCGAACGGTTTCATTCATCGCATCCGCTCGAAATCCGCCATCAACGAGCGCGGTCACCGTCAGACAGATTCCGTTGACCGCAATACTGTCGCCAACAGCCGCTCCCTTTGTGACAACGGAAGCGGCGATCTCCAAACGAAAGCCGCCGTTTTCGCGGAGAATCGACCGCACCGTGCCCGTTTCCTGAATCAACCCCGTAAACATCACCACACCTTCTTTTGAAAGCGGTAGGAAACCTGACCGTCGTACAATGCCGTCTCAGCATTCGGCAGGCGCCAACCGTCATCAATGACCGACGGAGAAAAACCGTCCATCAGCGGAACCGCCTCGCTGTCGCCTAAAATCACCGGCGCCGCAAAAATCTCTCCGGCATCAAATGCATCGGCAGCCGCCAACGAAGAGATCAATCCGCATCCGCCTTCGACCATCACCGAATCAAAACCCCAAGCGGCCGCCGCGTCGGAGAGCGCCTGCGGCGGCAGTCGAAAACGTCCGTCTGCGGATTCAAACTCAGCAACGGTAACGCCCGCTTCGGTTAACTGCCGTCGTTTTTCCGGGAAGGCAGCCGCTGCCTTTTTTGTCGTCAGCAGATACGAACGACCGTCCGAAGCCTGCGTTACAAAGCGCAGCGACAATGGCAGCGACAGCGCTCCGTCAACAACAATCCGCGCCGGTTGATGAGCCGTTTCGTTCAGGCGGCAGTTTAGGCGGGGATCATCGGCAGCGGCGGTTCCCGCACCGACAGCTACCGCCGCAAAACGCCCCCGCAGCAAATGGACTCTCCGCCGCGCCGCTTCGTTGGAAATCCAGCGGGAGTGACCGCTGCGCGCAGCCAGCTTTCCGTCCAGCGTTACCGCCGCCTTTAAAAACAGATACGGCGAGCCGCCTTGCGCCCGCTTCAAAAACGGCTGATTGAGTTCGCGCGCCTGCAATTCGCACAAACCGCACTCAACGGCAATTCCCGCCCGCCGCAGCCGTTCAAAACCGCGTCCCGCGACCGACGGGAACGGATCTTCCATGGCAGCAACGCACCGCGCAATGCCGGCCTCCACCAACGCATCGGCGCACGGCGGCGTTTTTCCCGTATGCGCACACGGTTCCAACGTTACATACAAATCGGCACCGCGGGCGGATCCTCCCGCTTTCCTCAACGCCGCCGCTTCGGCATGCAAGCCCCCGAACGCGGTGTGGTACCCTTCCGCAATCACTTTTCCGTTTTTCACCAAAACGGCACCGACCATCGGATTGGGATTGACAAATCCGGCGCCCCGTTCAGCCAGCTCCAACGCTCTCCGCATGAAACGAAGGTCGTCGTCCGCGCTCATTTCAAAACGTCCGCCAAATTAGCCATTTCCAGCGCCGACATCGCCGCATCAAAACCCTTGTTTCCCGACTTTGTTCCGGCGCGTTCGACCGCCTCGGCAATCGAATTGGTCGTCAAAACTCCAAAAATCACCGGCAGTCCGCATTTGAGACCGACCGCCGCCGTTCCTTTTGCCGCTTCGGCACACACATAATCAAAATGAGGCGTCGCCCCGCGGATGACAGCGCCCAAAGTGATCACCGCATGATAACGCCCGCTCTCGGCAGCCTTTAACGCCGCCAAGGGAATCTCAAACGCCCCCGGAACCCAAATCACGTCGATGTCTTCCTCCGCCGTTTCGTGGCGCAGCAACGCATCTCGAGCGCCGCTCAACAGCTTATTGACAATCAACTCGTTGAAACGGGCGCAAACCAACGCGAACCGCTTCCCTTTTCCGGAGTATCCGCCTTCGTAAACCATACTGCCTCCTAAAAAAAAAGAACCCATCGGGGTTCTCTTGCTCGCTTCTCACATCCGGACTGTTACCGTCGGTCACGGAATTGCACCGTATCTGTCCATTCCGGACTCGCGGACTTTCACCGCCGGCAGGGAATTTCACCCACCCCCGAAGCGAATTCAGTATACGCCTGAGCGCCGCTTTTGTCAATCCGCCGTCAAAAAGAAGCTTCCGATTTGTTTTTGGGCGCGCGCCCCTGCGGGGCGCCGGGCTTTCCGCTGCAATTCGCGGCCTCCCTCCGCCTTTCCCGCGGCAAAGCTGCCCGCTTTGCCCTGCGCCTTTTTTCCGTCGGCCGCTCATTTCCGCTTCAATCCCTCGCGCCTTCGCGCGCCCGAGCGGCAAACTCTCAGAAGCGGGCGGCGCGCCAGCCGACGGCGCAGCTCCACGAACGGGGGACAACGGAGGTGTAGTTGTGGTAGCGCAGCTCCATGCCGGCAAGGTTTTTGACGCCGAGCTCGAGAAAGAATCCTTTGTAAGAGCCTTTGACGCCGCCGCGCAGGTCAACGAACGGACGGATGTCGGCAAATCCGGAGTAAACGTCGGCGTTCAGATAAAACCGGAACCATTCGCCGCAACCGTAGGAGGCGGCGGCGCGGAAAATATGGCGGTGGTTGAGGTCAAAGGGTTCGCCGCTGCGGTAGCGCCCGTAATTGAGTTCGTAGTTGAGGGTCAGATCGACGGCGGAGTAGCGGCCGAAGAGCCAGGAGCCGAGAAACGAAAATTCGGCGCCCGCGAAATCGGCTGCCGGAAGGTTGCGGAAAGTGGAATTGTCGAACCAAACGGCGTCAATGTCGCGCCGCCAGAAAGCGCCGGCAGTCAGTTCCATTGAGTCGAGAATACTGAAGAAAAAAGCCGCGTCGGCGGAGACAGCCTTCTCCGCTTTCAGATCGGGGGCGGCGGTTACATTGCCGTAAGAGTAGTAAAGCTCGCTCATTGTCGGCGCGCGGAAGCTGTTGCCGGCGGAGGTTTTGACGCCGTAACGCCGTCCGCGGTCGAAGTAGAGGGTCAGCCCTCCCCACGCCGAGGGAAAAACAAGGGTGCGGTCTCCGGCGGCAACGTCGAGACGGGCGCCGAGATCGAAGACGCCGACGGGACGGCCGGAAGAATCCGCAAAGTCAAGTTCCAGAGCTGCCGCCGGCGAAAGCGTGGTGCGGTGACGGAATCCGACAGCATAGCTTTGCGTCAGTTCGGTTTTGATGTCGCCGCCGAAGGTGAGCTTCATCCGCCACCGTTCGCCGTCAAAGGCGCGGCGGCCGCCGTTTTTCAGCAGCATAACGGCGGAAAAACTTTCATCGTCAAACGCGGAGCCTCCCGGGCCCCACAGCATATGATAAAAGTTCAGGGCAAAATGTCCGTCGTAGCGGGAGCGGCCGCCGCCGAGGTTTTTCAGGCTCCACGAAAGGCTGTTGCTTTGACTGAGAACGGATAGACGGCTGCCGTCGTCTTCCCAATCGGCGCTTTCATTGACAAACGAGCGGAAACGCACGCTCATGCCTTCCGTCTCCTTCGAGAGGGTTGCCCGAGGAAAAACAAGTACCGCGTCAAGAACGGTAGCTCCTCCGACGATTTTCAAATCATAGGGATTGTATAAAACCGAAGCGGAAAGCCCGCCCGAGAGCGTCGGATCGCTTTTTGAGGTGAGCGAGAAGTCGCCCGACAGCCGGTGCCCCTCCTGCGAATTGAAAAAGTAGCGCGCGCCGCCACCGTTGCCGCCGCTTTTGGTGACAATGTTGACCGCGCCGGCAAAAGCGCCGTCTCCGTAGAGGGCGGCCGCTCCGCCTTTGACGACTTCAATGCGTTCAACGGCGTCGGCGGGGATTTTAAAGGGATCGTAGCCGCCGCTACCGCCGGGGTCGACCATCGGCACGCCGTCCACCAGAATCAGAACCTGGTTGGAGCGGGAACCGCGCAGCGATACCGAGCCAATAGAAGAGGCAGTGCCGTTGCTGTTGATGTGAACCCCGGGAAGAAGTTTGAGTGCGTCGGCGGCTGTTTCGGCTCCGGAGGCGGCGATCATTTCGGCGTCAATCCAAGCGGCCGCCGCCGAAGCGCCGGCTTTCAGGCTCTCGGCGGCGGCGGTAACGGTAATCACCTCGGCTTCTTCCCCTCCGCTTTCGGCAACGATTCCGCTTTCCTCTCCGGAAACGGCTCCGGACGGCAAAATATCAGCCGCGTATCCGCCGACAGCCGGCAACAACAGTAAAACCGTCCATTTATTCAAAGCGCCCGGCACCTCCGTACATTCTCAAACCGTGGCCGCGCTGATCCGCTCCGCCGCCCGTAACTTCTCCGAGTGCGTTTATTATACACAAATTCCGGGGCTCCGTCACCGTCTTTCCGGAATTTCGGCCGCAGAAAACGAATTTACCGGGCTCCGCCGGCAAATCCGCCCCTTTCCCTTTTCCCGATTTTGTGATAATGTATTTCATCACGGTTTTCGGGGGTATTTTATGGGAGAATCCGTTTCCCGCAACTTTATCGAGCGCATCATCGACTGCGACATTGAATCGGGGAAAAACGGCGGCGCCGTCGTAACGCGCTTTCCGCCCGAACCAAACGGCTATCTCCACATCGGACACGCCAAATCCATTAATCTGAATTTCGGGTTGGCGCGGCAGTACGGCGGCCGCTGCCACCTCCGCTTCGACGATACCAATCCCGTCAAGGAAGACATGGAGTACATCAACTCCATCATGGAAGATATCCGGTGGCTCGGATTCGATTGGGGAGAACACCTTTACTTTGCCTCTTCGTATTTCGATCAGCTTTATCAGTGGGCGGTTGATTTGATCCGCGCGGGAAAAGCCTACGTTGACGACTCGTCGGTGGAGGAGATCCGCGCCGCCCGCGGAACGCTGACAGAACCGGGAACGGAGAGCCCGTTCCGCAACCGTCCGGTTGAAGAGAATCTCGATCTTTTCCGCCGCATGAAAGAAGGAGAATTCCCCGACGGTTCTAAGGTACTGCGAGCCAAAATCGATATGGCAGCGCCGAATCTCAATATGCGCGATCCGATTATGTACCGCATTCTTCATACCGAACATCCGAAAACGGGACGTAAATGGTGCATTTATCCGATGTATGATTGGGCCCACGGATTGGAAGACGCAATAGAGGGAATCACTCATTCGGTCTGTACGTTGGAATTCGAGGATCACCGACCGCTTTACGATTGGTTTATCGACCAATTACCGGGAGTCCATCATCCGCAGCAAATCGAATTTGCACGGCTGAATATCGACTGCACGGTGATGAGTAAGCGCAAGCTGCTGCAGTTGGTCACGGAACGGTTTGTCGACGGCTGGGATGATCCGCGGATGCCGACTGTCTGCGGTTTGCGCCGCCGCGGTTTTACCCCCGAATCGATTAAAGAATTTTGCGATAAAATCGGCGTTTCGAAGGTCGATTCAACCGTCCATTTTTCGTTTTTGGAATTTTGTCTGCGCACCGATTTGAACCGACGGGCTCAGCGGCGGATGGCGGTTCTGCGCCCGTTAAAGCTGACGATTACCAACTACCCGGAAGACAAAACGGAGTGGATGGAGGCGGAGAACAATCCGGAAGATGCAAACGCAGGAACGCGGCTGCTGCCGTTTTCCCGACATCTGTACATCGAACAGGATGATTTTCGAACTGAGGCGCCGAATAAAAAATACTTCCGTCTGGCCCCCGGAAAGGAGATTCGGTTGAAACACGCCTATTATATCCGCTGCGAACGATTTGAAACCGATAATGAAGGAAACGTAACCGAGGTTTTCTGCACTTATGATCCGCAGTCGCGCGGCGGCTGGACGGAAGACGGCCGCGTGGTGAAGGGAACCGCTCACTGGGTCAGTGCGGCGCATGCGTTGAAGGCGGAGGTTCGGCTTTACGACCGGTTGTTTACGGCGGAAGAACCGGGCCGACGGACGGGAAATTTCCTGGACGATTTGAATCCGCACTCGTTGGAAGTCATTACCGACGCATGGATCGAGCCGTCTTTGGCGGAAGCCGCACCGGAAGAGCCGTTTCAGTTTTTGCGGTTAGGATACTTTGTCGCTGACCGTAAAGATCACAGCAAAGAAACGCCGGTTTTTAACCGCAGTGTTTCGCTCAAAGAGTCGTTTACCAAAGAGGTTCTCGGCGGCAGTCAAACATCAAAGTAACGCCAAAGCGGATCGCCGCCTGCACGCGCTTTTAACTCGATTTTGTCTTTGGTAATCGGATGCTCGAAGGTCAGTTCGCCGGCGTGAAGCATGATGCTGTTGTCGCGCAAAGCCCGTTTAGAACCGTATTTGACGTCTCCGCGAATCGGCATTCCGGCATGGGAAAGCTGCGCCCGGATTTGATGGTGACGGCCGGTCATCAGATCGATTTCAAGGCAAAAGTAACGGTCGGAACAGCCGACGAGCCGGTACTTCAGCTCGGCCCGTTTGGAATCTTTGACAGGAGAATCAAAAACGAAACTCTTGTTTTTCTCTCCGTTTTTTTTGAGATAACCGACCAAGACTCCCTCTTCATCCGGCGGCATCGCTTCAACAACAGCAAAGTAGCGTTTGCCTGTGCGGCGGTCACGAAACTGCTCATTCATTCTCGAAAGTGCTTTCGACGTTTTAGCAAAGAGAACAATGCCGCTTGTCGGACGATCGAGGCGGTGAATCAGGCCGAGAAAAACGTTCCCGGGTTTACGGTCCCGTTTTTTGATAAACGTCCTGACCTTGTCGGCAAGAGACTCGTCGCCGGATTCGTCATTCTGCACCGGCTCTCCGTTCGGTTTGTATACGGCAATAAGGTGATTGTCTTCGTAAAGAATCCGTTCTTCGAATTTCAAAATGAAGCTCCTTTCTTCTCCGTAATTTCCATTGTATCAACGGGATGGAAGAGCGCCGCCGGCCGGCCGGAAACCGGAATCGCCAGCGCGGCAAAAAACTCCTTTCTGACGGCCGAAAGCCGGGAAAGCGGGATACCGCCGCGCCCCCAAAGCGCCTCCGTAAAACTCAGCGTATGCGTCAGGTACTCGATTCCGACCGCGGAACCTTCCCAATCAGCTTTTTTGAGCACGGCGGCAACAGCCTGCGAAAACCCGCCGATTTCGTCAACTAAACCGATTTGCGCCGCTTGGAAACCGGTATACACTTTTCCGCCGGCAACCGCCGCCGCTTCTTCAACCGTCCATCCGCGCGAGCGGGCCGTCAATTCCAAAAAGCGGTCGTAAACAGCCTGCATTTCCAGGCGTCGGACGGACGCCGTCTCTTCGGACTGAGGCAAAAACGGCGAATAAACGGCGGCGGAGGGATCGGTTTGAACTCCGTCGACGGAAATTCCGGGATAACGGGAAAGAAAGCGGTTGACCGTCGGCGAAAGCCCGAAAACGCCGATGGAACCGGTAACGGTAAACGCGTCGGCGATAATGATATCCGCTGCGGTGGAAATCCAGTACGCTCCCGAAGCGGCCGTCCCCGCCATGGAGACGACAACGGGGCGGCCGGTGTTTTTAAAACGGGTCACCGCCCGCCGGATTTCTTCCGAAGCCCAGACATCGCCGCCTCCCGAATCAATTCGCAAAATCAAAGCAATCACATCACTGCGCCCGGCAGCTTCGTCAATCAACGGCACAAGAATGGAAGCGTCACCGTCTGCCGTTCCGTCGATGTGAATCGGTCCAGTGATCGGCAAAACAGCGATTTTCTTTTCAGCCGGTTTTCGTTTTTTGGTCAGCAAGTAATCGGTGTAATAAAACCACCGATCAGATTCCGATTCAGTTTCTTTTTCTATCCACCCTTTTTCAAGCCAAAGCTCCCGATCGGTTTTGAGACCGTCCACCCAACCGAACCGTTCAGCAGTCTGCGCTCCGTTGCCGCCAGACTCTGCCAACAGCTGCGAATAATTCCGAATGTATGCCCCAAATGCACCGTTTTCCAAACCGCGGTTTTTTTCGAGAATTTCGGCGTAACGACTGCGCAGATCTGACAGATAACCGCTCAGCTGCGCTTTCAATTCGGCAGACATAGCATTTCCGGAATACGCTTCGGCAGCTCCTTTCCATTCGCCGGCTTTAATGACGTTAAAATCGACCCCAAACTTTTCGGCAAAATCTCCGTAAAAAAATTCGTAATGCGAAAAACCGTTCAGACTGACCGTTCCCATCGGATCAAGGTAAATTTCATCGGCATAGGAGGCCGTCAGCAAATCAATCTGCGAATACAGGGTCGAAAAGACGGTAACCGGCTTCCCCGACGCGCGGAATGAAGCGACGGCCGCCGCGATTTCTTCGGCCTGGGCCAAGGAACCGCCGTAAAGATTCGAGAAATCGAGATACGCTTCGCTGATGCCGTCATCGTCGGCCGCCAAACGCAGGGCGCGGACCGCATCGGAAACAACAGTCGTCTCTTCCGGCGCGAGTCCCCACGCATCCAGAGGATCGCCGACTGCGGAGCGTTCGACAAGAAGCCCCGAAAACGAAACGGTCAGAACATCTCCGGATGAAAGCGGCGTGGGATCGGAACGGAAAGCGGTGTAAACGCCGTAAATCAGAAACAGCAAAAACAAAAAAAAGAGGTTGGTGACAATCAACCGGAAGAGGTCGATTCCTTTGAAGATGCGCAGGAGCAGCGGCTGCGGCTCCCGGTTATCGCTTTGGTTCTTATCCATGCTTTACTTTTCTCCGTGTTTAAACCGAAAGCGGCCGGATGCGGGCGCCGTCCGAAGGAACGACGGTAAACACTGCCGAGGCCTTCGCCCCGCCGGGGATTTCGGGATGTGTACGGTTCAGGTAGGTTCCGTAATAGTCTCGCATAAGTTTCTCTTTAAACGTTTCCATTTCGCCGCTGCGGACCAGGCTGACGCAGCAGCCGCCGAATCCGGCGCCCGTCTGCCTTGAGCCCAACGCTCCGGCGCTGCGGGCGATTTCGGTCAAGGCGTCCGATTCGGGACAGCTGAACCCGCCGTCGTCGCGGCCGCTTGCGTGCGATTCAAACATCAGCCGTCCGGCCGTTTCCGCATCCCCGGCCTCCAACGCCCGCGCGCACCGTTCAACGCGGCGCCGTTCGGTTAAAACGTGGCGGACGCGCCGAAACAAGGCGAATCCTTCCGGCGGTTCGGGAAGCGGCGTTCCGTCGGACATCAGACAGCGGCTGCGTTTCAGTTCATCGACGCTCATACCGGCCGCAGCCGCGGCTTCTTCGTATGTGTAACCGCCCTCTTTTAAAACCGAAAAAACGGCGCGGTCGATTTCACCGTCGCTCACGCCTAATTTTTCCGCCGTCAGATCGCCGAGCGAAAACGGCTGCCGGACGGTTTTCAATACCTCCGGCAGCCGCCGGTTTAAAACCGCCGCCGCCATCCGGCTTTCAACCGGCTTGCTGTTATAAAGGGACAGCGCGGCTTTTGTTTTCTGCGCCTTGATCAGAGAGTCGGCGACGACGAAGGAAATTCCGTCGGGAACGGAAAACGGACGGCAGCACAGCGGATTGAAATCGATTTTCAGGACTTTCCCGTTCCGTCCGTTGACGCAGGCAGCCTGATCCATTCCGCCGCCCTGCGTACCGACGTACCGCTCGGCGGCCGCCATCAGCGACGAAAATCCGAGCGGCGGATACTCAAATCCGTTGACGGCGCAAAAAATCATTCCGGTTAAAACCACAAACGCGGACGAAGAGCTCATTCCTCCGGCCTGCGGCAAATCCGACGCAATCACGGCGTCAAAACCCTTAAACCGCCGCCGTTCCCCGATTTTGTCCGTAACGACGCCCTGCACGGCGGCTTTCGGATAATTTCCCCAATCGCCGGTTTCATAAGGAGCAATGCGTTCTTCAGCTTCAAAACTCCGCCGTCCGCGGCGGTCGACGGAATCGGCGACACAAATACGGTTGTCTTCCCGGGGGGCAAAAACAGCCGAAATCCGCAGGTTGACCGCAAAAGGCAAAACGGGACAGTTGTTGTAATCCAAGTGATCGCCGATTAAATTGATTCGACCGGGGGCAAACGCTTCGAATGTCGGCCGACGTCCGAAAACATCACGGAATTTATTTATTAAAATTTTATTTGTTGCCATTTACAGAAAACTCCATTTCAGTTATAATATAATGGTTGGAAATTCACCGGCTTCAATTATACTGAGTTGATTTGAAAAATGCAACCACAAAGGAATCCGAATGAAGAAAATCTGCCTGAACAAAGCCCGCATTTACACCGGCTTGATGGACATTGAGCAAGGCGCCGTTCTGATTGAAGACGGACGCATTGCCGACGTTCTGTTTGAAACCCGATTAAAAAAACTGGCGTTGGATTCCTCCTATGAGATCATCGATTTAGAAGGGAAAATCATCACCCCCGGATTGATCGATACCCATATCCACGGTATCGGAGGATTCGGAACAGAGACGGGAGAAACGGAAGATATTCTCGGAATGAGCCGCCTGTTGCTCCGTCACGGCGTGACACGATTTTGTCCGACTCTTTATCCGTCGGATGAGGAATCCATGATTTACGGAATCCGCAATATAACGGCCGCTATTGGTTTTGAGGAAGGAGCGCGGGTACAGGGGCTTCATTTGGAAGGCCCATTCATTTCCCAAGCACGCCGCGGCGTTCAGTTGCCGGAATACATTAAAGACGTCGATATTAATCTGATGAAGAAATTTATTAAAGCAAGCAGAGGATTCATCTCCGTTATGACGGTCGCCCCCGAACTGAAACATATGCGGGAATTAGCCATTTTCAGCTTAAAACAAGGGATCGTCCTCTCTGCCGGACATACGGACGCGACCTACCAAAATATGATGGAAGGAATGCAGGCCGGAATTCTTCATTCAACACACTTTTTCAACGCCATGCGGCCGCTGAAACACCGTGATCCGGGCTGCGTCGGAGCGATTCTTCTGAATAATTCGCTGTCCTGCGAAATCATTGCCGACGGCTTTCACGTCCACCCAGTAATTCTGAAATTTTTGTTGAAAGAAAAACCGATCGAACGCATCATTTTGGTAACCGATGCTTTAAGACCGACCGGACAGACAAAAGGAAAACTGATTGCCAACGGCGAAGAGGTTTATCTTGACGCCGACAATGTGTTCCGCCGCGTTACCGACGACGTCATTGCCGGATCTTCAGCAACACTCGATCTTTGTCTGCGAAATCTGATAAAATGGGGAGTTCCGCCCTCCGACGCCGTCAAAACGGCAACCGTCAATCCCTCCCGCCTTCTGAAAATCGACGGAGAACGCGGCGTTTTAATGCCGGGCGCTTTTGCCGATCTGAATATTCTCAACGATAAATTCGAAATTCTGGAAACCTATATTGAAGGTAAACCGGTTTTCAAAAAACAGGAGAATTAAATGGAATTGAAACGGACGCTCGGTTTTGCCGAGGTTTTCTGCATCGCTTCCGGAGCCATGATCAGCTCGGGAATTTTCATTCTGCCGTCGCTGGCTTTCCGCTATTCGGGACCGGCCATCGTCTTTTCGTACCTGCTGGCGGCCGTTTTTATCATTCCTGCCATGCTTTCGAAAGCCGAACTGGCGACGGCCATGCCGAAATCGGGAGGTTCGTACTATTTTACCAACACGACGCTCGGTCCTCTGTTCGGAACATTCGCCGGATTTACCAACTGGCTGTCGCTGGCCATGAAAAGCGCCTTCGCTCTTTTGGGAATCGGTATTTTTTTGGAACTTCTGGTTCCCGAATCGGCCGGAATGAACACGGAAATTGCGGTAAAAATTCTTGCCACGCTTTGCACGCTGTTTTTCATGGTAACCAACATTCTGAGCGTCAAGGAAAGCGGCCGCCTGCAAATCGTTTTGGTGGTTTTTTTGCTCGCCGCCATGATTCTCTACGTTCTTGCCGGATTTTTTTCCGTCAATCCGGAACACTTCGTCGATTTTTTCGCCTCCGTTGAAAATCCGGATCCGAAACCGCTTCCGACGGTCTACCTGATGATTTGGACCGCCGGTTTGATTTTCGTCTCGTTCGGAGGACTGACCAATATCGCTTCGATTGCGGCCGAAGTCAAAAACCCGGGAAAAACAATTCCGTCGGCAATGTTCACCGCGTTTGTCGTCGTATCGCTGCTTTATGCCGCCATCGCCTTCATCACGGTCGGAATTCTTCCGCCTGACACGATGGCATCCACGCAAACACCGCTTTCAACCGCCGCCGAAGTATTTTGGGGAAAACCGGGCTTCATTTTGATGGCATTGGCTGCCATGAGCGCCTTCATCACCACCGCCAACGCCGGCATCATGAGCGCTTCCCGCAATCCGATGGCAATGGCTGAAGACAATCTGATTCCCGAAATTTTCGGAAAAGTTTCCTACAAATACAAAACTCCGTACATTTCCATCATTTTAACATCGGGCTTCATGATTTTCACGATCTTGATCCTCGATTTGGAAGGCTTGGTTACAGTCGCTTCAGCAATGATGCTTCTTTTGGCAGTTTTCGACAATTTGTCGCTGATATTGATGCGCGCCAGTCGACTGACCAACTACAAACCGATTTTTAAAGCGCCTCTCTATCCGTGGATTCCGATCGCCGGAATCATCATCAATTCGCTGATGCTGATTCAATTGGGATGGATTCCGTTTCTGGTGACCGCTGCGTTTTTCGCACTGTCGCTGATTTGGTATTTTGTCTACTCGAAATCGCGAAAAAACCGAACCTTTGCCCTTATCCACGTTGTTGAACGGCTGACAAACAAAGAATTGAAATCGGAAAATCTCGAAAACGAATTGAAAAATATTTTAATGGAGCGAGATCAAATCATCGAAGACCGATTCGACCGCATTATTAAAACAGCCGCCATTCTCAATTTTACGGAAAAAGACGGCATTTTAACCCGCAACGATATTTTCAAGGCGATTGCGCACGAAGCAGCAAAACGGCTGCCGCTGGAAGAAGAGGAAATTATTTCCCTGCTTGAAGAGAGGGAAAAAGAGTCTTCGACCGTTATCGGAGAAGGTTTGGCGGTTCCCCACTTTCTGTTCAAAGGAGAAAATCAATACGAAATCATCGTGATTCGATCGGAACGGGGCATCGTTTTCGACAAGGACAAACCGGCGGTAAAAGCAATTTTCGCGTTGGCCGGCTCGACCGACGAACGCAACTTCCACCTGCAGACGCTGATGGCTATTGCGCAAATCGTCAAAAATACCGATTTTATGAAGAATTGGGATGCGCTGAAGTCTCCGAACGACATCCGCAACTCGATTCTGCTTGCCGACCGCATTCGAAAAAAAGGTGTCTGACGCCCTTTCCTATGCGGACTGCCGCCTTTGCCCCCGCGCCTGCGGCGTTGACCGCCACACGGCCGCCGGTCTTTGCGGCGAAACCGAAACCGCACGCGTAGCATGGAGCGGTCTGCACTTCGGAGAAGAACCGCCGATTTCCGCTGCCGAAGGATCGGGAACCGTTTTTTTCTGCGGCTGCAATCTCGGCTGTATCTTTTGTCAGAATCGAGGAATCAGCCGTCCGCATTCTCAGGGGCGCGTATTTTCCGAAACCGAATTGGCAGCTCTTTTTCTGCGTCTGCAGGCGGCCGGCGCCGAAAACGTCAACCTTGTAACGGGAACGCCCCACGCGCCGCTCATCATCGCCGCTTTGAAAAGAGCCAAAGCCGGCGGACTGACAATTCCCGTTGTCTGGAACAGCTCCGGATACGAAACGCTTGAAACAATTGCCGCATTAAACGCGGTTGTCGACATTTACCTCGCCGACTTTAAAACCGCTGATCGGAAAAGTGCCCAACAACTGTTTAACGCCGCCGATTATCCGAAAACAGCGGCTGCAGCCATTCGAGCCATGTGCCTTGCCAAACCGCCGCTCTTCGCCGACTTTTACAACGACCGCCTGAAGCTTTTTCATCCGTTGATGAAGCAAGGAGTCATCGTCCGCCACTTAGCGCTGCCGGGCGCAGCCGCCGATTCGCAAACTGTCATCGACCGCTATGAAAGAGATTTTCGTCCTCTCGGCGCCGTTTTTTCCCTTTTAACCGATTATCTCCCCTTCTCCGAACTTCCGCCGCCGCTCAACCGCCGTCTTTCCCCTTCTGAAGAGACAATTTTAAAAGAAAATTTGATTCAAAAAGGATGGGACGACTGTTTTTTTCAGGAGAGCGAAGAGTGTGCCGTCGACTGGACGCCCGATTTCACCCGCCGGGAACCGTTTCCGGCAGGTTTTTCGAAGGCTGTTTTCTAAAAGCGGAAAAAGTTCGCCGATTTTCCCGTTTTGTAATGCCTTTTTTCGACGACTGTGGTAAAATCGAAATATGGAATGGATTGATACGCACGCTCATCTCCCCCACATTGCCGAACGCGGTGTTTCCGTAGAACCGTTTTTAGACGGAACGGAGATCGCCGTCATTGATATCGGTACGCTTCCCGACGATTTGGAACCGCGGTTGGCAATGAAAAACGGACGCAATGGCCGTATTGCGTTCACCGCCGGACTTTATCCCGCACTGTCGGCCGAACCGCAGTCCGACATCGACCGCGCTTTCAAGCAGTTTCGTGAAACGGTTCTCCGGCATCGCAGTGAAATTTGCGGCATCGGCGAGTTTGGACTGGATTTCTACTGTGAGGGCTACGGATCTCCCGAAAAACAGACAGCATTGGCTCGAAAACAGATCGAATTGGCAGCCGAACTCGGACTTCCCGTCGTGATTCACAGCCGCAGTGCCGATGAAGCGATCATCCGCCTTTTTGCCGACTATGCCCCCGTGCACGGCGTCATTCACTGTTTCTCTTCGGGGCCGGAAACAGCAAAGACGCTGCTTGACTACGGATTTTTCCTCTCGTTTTGCGGTAATTTGACCTATAAAAACTCCCGCGCAATTCAAGAGGCTGCCCGCATGGTTCCTCTCGACCGCATGGTGTTCGAAACCGATTCTCCGTATTTGGCTCCTGTTCCGGTTCGAGGAACCGTCAACACACCTGCCAACGTCGAACACGTTTATCGGTTCTTCTCGGAATTGAGAGGAATTCCTCTTCCCGAAATACAAAAAAGAGCGGCTGAAAATGTCCGTACTCTCTTTGGTCCCATTTTTGACGATTGAGAATGAAGCTCAAACCGATTGCCCTTCTCCTGCCGCTCTTTTTCGCGCGCGCCGCCTTTGCTCAGCCGGCCGCCGATGAACGCAATCCGGTTGATTTGCAGTTTGCCGCCGCCGTTTCCGTTTCTTTTCAGGGCGCGCGCAGCGATACCGGATTTTCCGCCTTTCAACCTGGCGGCCGTATTGATGCTACTGCCGGCGCTCTGTTTATCGATTCCGTCGGACTGCACTTTGGTCTGCGCAGCGAATTTTTCGGAGCGTCCGCCTTTAACGGCGACCGCAGCCTGAAAGGATACGCGTCCGTCGGTCCTCAGTTTTCCGTCTTTTACCGCCACCGCATCCGCGAAACCGAAACATCACTCCTCATGCCCGGTTTTCAACTCGGCACGGCGCTTTTGCTCGCAAAATATGAGTTGATCGACAACCGTTTTTTCTATCCGACATTTGATGC
>CALXKN010000007.1 GCA_944388995.1 uncultured Spirochaetota bacterium
TTCGGTGGTACTGTTTCTTACTATTATTATACGCTATTTCTCGTCAAAAATCAACCATTTGTTGTGACAGAGCCAAAGCTTTTTCATGACACATACCTCCACATGAAAATTATGTTTGACGTCTGAGCCAGACGGCAATTTCCGCAGCTAAACGAGAGAGAACCGTTTCCACCTCGGAATCCGAAAGCGCCTCGTCAATGCTGTAATGCGGACGGAAACCGGGATTTCTCAAATGAGAGAGCGAAGATGGAAGATTGATGTACTCCGTCCCTGCCGAACCGTAAACGGTCTTTGTTTCCCGAGCTGAATAAACCGTTCGATCGCTCCACAGATCGATCACCTCCGCCGTTCCTCTCAATTCGAATTCAAAAACATATTCGCGTTCGGTCACCTGCACCGAAGTCGAGTCGGTGTAAGTGCGGTAATACCAATTTCCGGAGGAAGGCGTATTCAAATAAACGCCTTCCCTGCGCAGCGCCGATTCAAACGCGGCGCGGTTGCCGGTCAGCGAACTCAAACGGTTGTACGCCGACTCGGAAACAGTTGCGGAGGAAGCCCTCGACACAACACCGTTGCGGTCAACCTCCACGGCAACGCGGTAGGACGGCACCCGATAACTGCGAAAACGGTCCTGCGTGCGTTTGCGGATTCCCGAATCGGAAGGAAGCGTCAACGTTACGACAATGAGGTAATCGCCGCCCGCATCGCGGATATTTGTCTGAACCGAGTAGAGACCGCTGTTCCAAACAGCCGCGGTTAGCCCGTAATCTGGAAAATCAATGTAACGGTTGCCCCTCACCCGCCGTTCCAACTCTCGTCGAAATTCGGACGCCACCGCCGTTCCGTTGAAGTAACCGAAACGGGAGGACCGCCAATACGAACCGCTTCCGCCCCAATCCGGCGAATAACAAAAAACGCGGACTGTCAAACGCTCCTGCAATCGAGCAATGTAAGCCGCACTGTTTTTGTATCCGGTTACGTATCCGTCGGCTTTTTCGAAGAGTGCCAATGACTCCTTCAACTGCTCCCGCGATGTACCAACAGATAAATCAACTGCTTGAGCGTAATAAATCTCCGCCAATTTGGTTCGAACCGTCAAAATGCGTTCCGAAGTGTCGGCATATGAAGGCACCCACTCGGTGACGGCGGTAAAACAGTCCAGCGCCCGCAAAAGATCGGCTTCAGCGGAAGACGCAGCCATTACAGCGGCTTTTTGGTACAAAAATTCGGCTATCTGTTTGCGCACGGCGTCTTTGTCGTCGTCCGCAGCGTATCCCAACGCTTTCAAACCGAACGAATGCGTATCGCGGTAATCAACAGCATCTTCGGCATATGAAAGGAAAAGGCGCACCGCGTTTTTGCGCGCTTCACTCAAATCCTTGGTGTAATCGGGAAAAGAAACATTCTGCGCGCCGATTCCAGCCGCCGTTGAAACAACTCTGACAAGCTTTTCGTAAATGCGTACCCGCTCCTCCGTTCGAGTCGGCTCTTCACTCAAATCGGCCTGTGACAACAGCGCCTCTCCGTTTTCCAAAGCAGCCGTATAGTTTTCAAGAATCAAAGCAGCCGCCCGCCTGTGATTCGGTTTTTGATCTAAAACCTCTGCCGCCGTATAAACGCCGTCCAGAAAAAAACCATCGGAAACCGCCTCTGATGCTTGCCGGAACAGACGTGCCGTCGCACAGCCGCTAAGAAGGAGTATTAGACAAAAAAGCCCAAAAGCTCTTTTCATGATAATATAATTATACCATATAAATCGATAAATGACAACTTGCCGCAAAAGAATTCGGAAGAGTCCGTTCGGGGTTGACAAAATTCCGTAAAACCGATAGAATGAAGCAACTGAATTGCTTGCGGTCGTGGTGAAATTGGTAGACACGCCAGCTTGAGGGGCTGGTGAATGTACTTTCGTGCTGGTTCAAGTCCAGTCGGCCGCAAACGGATCCGAAAGGGTCCGTTTTCTTTTGTGAATCTGCCGCATTCAACACAATCCCTGCCTTTCCTGCAATATTCCTTTCCGCTCAGAGGGAATTTTCCCGACTCTCTTCGGAACGCCGGCCGAAGGCGCGAGGGATTGAAGCGCAAATGAACGGCCGACGGAAAGGCGGCGCGGGGCAAAGCGGCAGCTTTGCCGGGTGAAAAACGCGGGAGGCCGCGAATTGCAGCGGAAAGCCCGGTGCGCGCCGCCTGCGGCGCGCACGCGCCCGGAAAGAAAAGCGTCAGCGGCGGCGGACGACCAGAAGCACCTCTTCGGCCAGCAGATCGTCTTCTTTTGAGAAGGGAGAGACGGCGTTATCGGCAAAGGCGTATCCGGCGGCGATTTTCAGTCCGCTCTCTTCAATCCAGCCGACAATGTCGTTGACGGTGCAGAGATGGATATTGGGGGTGTCGTACCATTCGTAAGGGAGGGTCCGGGATTTCGGCATACGGCCTTCTTCCGCCAGAAAGCGGCGCACCCGCCAGTGTCCGAAGTTGGGACAGGTGATGATGCCGTAGGTGCCGATGCGCAGCATTTCCCGCAGCGCCGCGGCCGGACGGTTAAGGGTCTGAATGGTATCTTCAAGAATCACGTAGTCAAAGGTGCCGTCGCCGTAAAACTGCAGTCCTTTTTCAAAGTTGATTTGGAAGACGGCGATTTTGCGCTCCAGACAGCGGTAGACGTTCTCCAAGTCCCGTTCGATGCCCTGCCCGAAGACCCGTTTTTCGCGGATGAGGCGGTAAAGCAGGTCGCCGCGGCCGCAGCCGAAATCCAGCACTTTGCTGCCTTCGGGAATCAGATCAACGATGACGTCGTCGCGCCAGCGTTTGATGTCAGCCGGTTCCGTTTCGCCGGTTTCAAAGACGGAAAAGGCGCGGCGGATGTTGTTTTCGTATTCATTCCGAAGCGGGCTCATCGGCGGCCTCCCTGTTTAAAAACGCTCCGAGGATGCGGGAAACCGCTTCGGTTTCCAGCAGAAAGCCGTCGTGGCCTTTTCTTGAATTGACCAGAACGTAGTTGACCGGTCTCCCCAAACCGGCGGCCACTTTGGCGATTTCCAGGCTCTGTTCGGGGGTGTAGAGCCAGTCGGTTTTGAAGCTGACAAGCAGCAGTTCGGCTTTGATGCGGCGCAGCGCCTCGGCCGGATTCCCGCCGCCCCACTGGGCCGCCGCGTCGTAATAGTCCATCGCTTTGGTGATGTAAAGGTAAGAGTTGGCATCGAAACGATGAACAAACGAAAGTCCTTGATGGTTGAGGTAACTTTCGACTTTGTATTCGATCTGGAAGTTATAAGCGGGATTTTCAGTGTATTGAAACTCTCGCCCGAATTTATCATGAAAACTCTCTTCGGAGAGGTATGTGATGTTGGCCAGCATACGGGCCATCGCCAGTCCTTTATCCGGCTTCTCTTTTCCGTAATAATCGCCGCCGCAAAAATGAGGATCGCTCATGATTGAATGACGGCCGACCGTATTGAATGCCAGACCTTGCGGAGAGAGTTTATCGGCTGAAGCAAGGATAACAGCCTTATCCATAAAATCGGGATACGCCAACGCCCACTCCAGTGTCTGCTGCCCGCCTAAAGAACCGCCGATTACCGCGTACAGATGCGTGATTCCCAACTTTTCCAACAGCCGCTTCTGAATGCGGACCCAGTCTCCGACAGTGACGACGGGAAACTCCAACCCATACGGCCGCCCTGTTTCGGGGTTGACGGATGCCGGCCCCGTCGTTCCGTAGCAGCCGCCCAAAACGTTGGAACAGATGACAAACCAACGGTTTGTGTCGATGCCCTTTCCCGGACCGATGACGTTGTCCCACCAGCCGGGACGGTCCTTGCGCCACGGCCGGTTATCCCGCTCCCAATGGGCGTCCCAACCGGCGGCATGGGCATCTCCGCTCAGCGCATGGCAGACAAGGACGCAATTGTTGCCGTCGGCGGCAGGCGTCCCGTAGGTTTCGTATTCGACTTCAACATACGGCAGAACGGCGCCCGATTCGGTCAAAAACGGACTGGCGGCGTCGGCAACAACGCAGTGTTCGGCCGCCGTCCAGCCGACCGACCGCGGGGAATCGGGCAAATCGTATCGGGATGAATCTTCCATTTTTTGACTATATCCGTTTTAGGCAATCTTTTCAAGCCGAAAAAAGGAAGCCGCGGTTATTTTAACTTGCCGTTATTTTTTAAAAATCTCTTGCTTTTTTAATCATACCGATTAAAATTTAACCGTTATGCGCAAGACGAACAAAAAACAACTCTTTCTTGGGCTGGCCTTTTCGGCATTAGTACTTATTATTCTTACCATTTTAATCACTATTATTGTGACGTCGGAATTGGACAAACGGCGGCAAATTGAAAAAATCGTCCTTCCGGTCGCGGTTTTAACCCCCGAAAAAGGAGAAATTCGTCAATCGATTACCATTAATGGCTACATCAACAACGAATCGACCGTCGACGTCATTCCGCTGGCGCAGGGAACGCTTTTACAGCTTCACGTCAAGGAGGGACAGACGGTCCGCAAAGGGCAGCTTCTGGCGACCATTGACAGTTCGGCGCTGAACATTCAGAAAGCGCAGGCCGAAAACGCCTATCAGACAGCGAAATCTGCGTTCGATCGGGTGGAGGCGCTCTATAAAGAAAATCTGACCAGCCGCCAGGATTACGAAAACGCAAAAAACATGCTGGCGGGAGCGAAGGCGCAAAATGACGCCGTTCAGCTCCAGCTTGACTATACGAAGGTAACCGCTCCGATCAACGGCAAGGTTCTCGTCATCATCACGAAAGAGGGATCGATTGCTTCGCCCCAAATGCCGCTGATGCGCATCTCCAATCCGGAGACAATCGCCGTCACCAACGCTCTGCCGGAAAAGTACTACGAAGAGTTTATCGAAAAACAGTCGCGGATGGAGGTGTATGTCCACCGCCCCAACAGCGACAATCCGCCTCAGCCGGCGTCGATTTTTTCGGTCAGCGACTTCATCGACTTTCAGAGCAAGACTTTTGTCGTCAAAAGTTCATTTGACCGCAACCCTGTCAACTGGGTGCCCGGAATGTTCGTCAAAACTGAATTTGTTTTGGAAAGCAAAAGAGACATTTACATGCTGCCGTTTGAACTGCTGGTCGCCGGCGAACGGCTTTGGATCGTTGAACGATCGGAAGAAAATCCCGAATCGGGAACCGCGCGCATGATTACGTTTGTACCAACCTATTATAATGCCGACTTTTTTGAAATCCCCGAAGAGTTTGCTTCTTACGAATTTGTCTGCGAGGGGCAGGATTTTCTGTATGAGGGAGAAGCCGTCCGTATTGTCGGGGAACCGCAGGAAACCGAACAATGAGTCTGCCCGAATTATGTATCCGGCATAAAGCCGCTGTTGCCATCCTGACCGCCGTCGCTTTTTTGGCCGGCGTCCTCTCCTGGCGGGCGATGAATCAGGAGCTGATTCCCAACATCTCCATGCCGACGATTTACATCGCCATTCCCTATGAAGGCGCTTCGGCCGATCAAATCAACGACAAAATCACGAAAATTTTGGAAAATGAATTTTCGACAATGCCGAATCTGACGGAAATGACGGCGACCAACTTTTCGGGAGTTTCGCTGATGCTGCTGACCTTCGACGACTCCATCGATTTGTATACGAAAATCCTTGATGTGCGCGAAGTCATCAATCAGAACAAAAGCCGGCTGCCGGAAGACATCCGAGAACCGATCATCGCTTTCGGAGGCGCTACCGACATTCCGATTTTTTCTTTCGCGATTATCAGCGACTCCGATTTCGAAGAGCTGGTTCGATTTGCCGAGGAAGAGTTGATTCCGGAACTCTCGCACCTGCACGGCGTCGCCGAGGTGGAAATCGACGGCTACAAACGGAGACAGGTCGACATTACGCTGAGGATGGACGATCTCTCGGCCAACGGTGTTTCGGCTCTCGAGGTGTTTGGCGCCCTTTCAACAAAATCGGTCTCCATTCCCGCCGGATACGCCACATTCCAAAAGAAAACAGTCAGTCTGAAAACGGTCTCCGAAAGCGCCGACCTTGAAGAAATTCGAAACATTATTGTCGGAAGCGCCAACGGAGCGCCGATTTACCTCGAAAATGTGGCAGATGTTGAATTGCGTTACAACGAAAAAAGCCGCGACATCACCACCGACGGAAAAGAAGTCATCGTCGTCTCCGTTAAACGCCGTTCGGACGGAAACGCCGTTCAGATCATCGAGGAATCAAAGGAAATCCTGGCGGATTTCCGCGCCGCCAAAGGCAACAGCATCGATTTTCAAACGCTTGAAGACGACAGTACGATGGTCATCGATTCGATTAATTCAATCATTGAATCGGCTGTATTGGGAATCGTCCTGGCGATATTAATCATTCTGCTTTTTTTGCGGGATACACGCTCGACGATCATTATCGGAACATCGATTCCGCTGAGTATCGTGTGCAGTATCATCTGTATGAATGCGTTCGGCATCTCCATCAACTTTCTCAGCTTGTGCGGAATTACCGTCGCCCTGGGAATGGTTGTCGACAATTCGATTGTTGTTTACGAGAGTATTTTTACCCAACGCGACAAGGGAATGGATGCGGAAAAGTCGGCGGCCGAAGGAAGCCGCATCGTCGGCGGCGCCATTCTGGCTTCGACAACAACGACAGCCTGCGTTTTTATTCCGCTGCTGTTTTTGGGAGGCATTGCCGGCATCTTTTTCAAAGATATTTCGCTGACGCTGGTTTTTTCGATTATCGCCTCGCTGGTCAGCGCCCTGACGGTTGTGCCGGCAATGTGCGCGCGGTTTCTGCGCGGCGAAAACCGTTTTAAACCGCCCCGTTTCCTGACGGTTGTCAGCGATTGGGTGGAAAACGGATTGCAGCGCCTCTCCCGGTTCTACGGAAACGCTTTGGAAACGGCCCTGACGCACCGCAAAACGGTTTTGGCGTTCGCCGTGCTGATTCTTGTCATCAGCGCATTACTAATCTCAATGATGGGCGTCATCTTCCTTCCGCCGACCGACTACTCCAACATCAAAATGGAAATGACGGTTCCCGGCAGTTACACGTTTGAACAGTCGAAAGAAAAAGTCCGAGAAGTCGAAAATAAAATCGTTGAAATCATGGGAGAAGACTTAATGCGCCGTGTCTTCTTCGTCAACAACGAACGCACCGACAACGTTTTTTTCATGAACGCAGCTCCCATTACCGCTACCCTCTTCCTGAAGCCGGTCGGAGAACGGGAAAAAGGAGCTTTGGAGTGGATTGATGAGTTGGAAGAGGTGATCAGCGACGAAATTACCGACTGCGAAGTGGTTTTTACCAACGGAGGACTTGATTATCTGCTGCGTTACGTGACCGGAGGCGATAAAATCTACTCCGTCAGCATCGAAGGGAACGATTTGGATATCATGTACAAAGCTGCCGTTCAAATCGAGAATCTGATGAAACAGGATCCCGAAATTTACAAGACAAAAAAGAGTATGGATCTGGGGAGCAAAGAGGCTGTCATCCGTCTGGATCCCGACCGGATGGGAACGATGGGAATCGACAGCAAACAGGCCGCCTTTACGACGCGCATTCTCTTCAGCCGTACCAATGTCGGCGTTTTCAGTCAGAACGGAATGCTTTACGATATGTATCTGAGCAGCGATTACGGACAGAAACCGATCACGCCGGAGTCGCTTGAAAACATTTATATCCGCAACATGATGAACGGATTTTCGGCGCTGGCCACCTTCTCCGATATCAGCTTTGAGAATGTCGCGACGAAAATCGACCGCAAAGACCGCAAGAATGTCATTACGATTACCGGTTTTGCCGACACAAACGATTTAAGCGGCATTCAGTCGCGCATGGACGCCCATCTTGAGAAGATGAATCTCCCCTACGGCGTTTCATGGCAAACAACGGGAGCGGGAAAATTGGTCCAGGATATGCTGAAAGATGTTCTGCTGGCGCTCGGCGTTGCTATTTTTCTTGTCTACGCCGTCATGGTTATTCAGTTTAACCGTTTCAGTCAGCCGTTTATCATTCTGCTGTCAATTCCGTTCTGTCTCATCGGTGTTATTTTGGGACTGATGATTTTCGGTTCTCAAATTTCGCTGATTGCGCTGTTGGGAATCATCGCCTTGGCCGGCGTCGTCGTCAATAACGCCATCGTTTTGGTCGATTACATCAATTTTCTTCGGGATGAAAAAGGAATGGAGCTGCGTCCGGCCATCATTGCCGGTTGCCAAAACCGTCTGCGCCCGATTCTTATGACGACTTTAACGACTCTCTTCGGCGTTCTGCCGCTCGCGTTTTCGAAAGGAAACGGAGCAGAGGTATATGCCCCTCTTGGGCAAGCCATTTTCGGTGGTCTGCTGACCTCAACGCTGATCACCCTTGTCTTAATTCCCATTCTGTACGAAGGACTGGAAATCCGTAAATTACGCCGAATAAAGGCTGAAAATGAGGCCGAAAAATGAAAAAACACCTTTTTATTCTGCCGCTTTTGACAACCGCGCTTCTCACCGCTTATGCTCAGACACCGTTAAACCGGTTGGATTCACTTTACTTTGACGGAGACGTTGAAGCCGCCTCCGTTTATGCCGAAAAAGTTCTGAACGATCCGAATCAAAGCGCTTCTCAGAAAAAAGCGGTCTCCGCTTACTTGGAAATGCGCCGATTTTTAACGGATACCACTCTCTCCGGACGGGAAAAACGCACCGGATTAGATGCCTGTCTGCTGCTTGCCGAAGAAGCGGCAACAAGCGATCCGGTTTGTGCAGATGCTTGGTACGCGCGGGCGTTGAACCGCATGTTTGCCGCCAATATGGTTCGGGAATTTTCCTCACTGGAAGCTATTACCGCGGCAAAAGACGATTTTATTCGCGCCATCAATGCTGATCCGAATCATTTCGGCAGTCTGGCAGAACTTTCCGGAATTTACGGGCACATGCCCGAACTGATCACTTTCGGCGACCGCAGCACAGCGGTCAGCCTTTCCAAGCAACTGTACGCTATCCGCGGAACCAAACGGGACGCTCAGCAACTGGTCTCCCTGCTCCTGCGACGCGATTGGAGCTTACGCAAACGGGAAAAAGAGCTGCCGTCTCAAGAGAGTGCTTTTGCTGCCGCAAAATCACCGTTTGAAGCGGCCGCCGCCTTTGAAGGCTCGTTCGAAGCCAAAACGCTTTTCGGAGTACCGACAGATGATCGGACGGAAGCTGTCCGTATTTCCGAGAAATTTCATTTGACCCCGGCCGACACCGACGGCGAAAAGGCCTGGAGCCGCGACTTTTAAAGTTATCCTCTTCCGTCTTTTGCGGATTCCGTTCAAAACAAAAAAACTCCGCGGCACCCGCCGCGGAGCAAAAGGAGGATATACTTTTTGCCATCTGCTTACTGAACTTTCAGCCAGCTGACATTATTACTATAACATATTTCGAGGAAATGTCAATATATTTAACAAAAAATTAAAATAAAAAGACTTGTTTTTATTTATTACAAAATCAAAACCGTTCAATTTACGGCAAGGATTCGAAAAACCGAAACGTAAACTCTCAAAAAAAGGCGGAGCCGAAGCTCCGCCGATATGCGATTAATTCAAATCGATTTTTTCCATTTTTTGTCCCCGATATTTCAGGGATTTAATGTTGACCGGCAAAGACAGCGCCGCGTTGATCTCCAAATCCGTTGAAGCATACAGCCAGTGTTCTTTGACGACGCCCGATTCGACAACCAGATAAGAGAGCCCCATCATGTTGTCGCCTTCCATCCGGACAATGATTTGACGCCGCTCTCCGTCGAAACCGATTCCCAGCTGCCAATTCTCGGCATCAATGAACTGCGTCCCTTCTACAAGATCATAGGCATATTCATTTCCGCCGTCAAAAACGATTTTCTCATCGTCGATGGAAAACTTAATTTGTTTGTCCGACGAATCCGTCAATACGTATTTC
Source organism: uncultured Spirochaetota bacterium (assembly GCA_944388995.1). Classification (GTDB taxonomy): domain Bacteria; phylum Spirochaetota; class Spirochaetia; order JAFGXN01; family JAFGXN01; genus CALXOJ01. Next base: position 9,913 of record CALXKN010000007.1, read on the forward strand.
CCTTCACCGAAATTGTTTTCCGTATCGGCGCATCCGAAAAACAGCGTTAAACTGACTAAAATGAATCCAAATTTCCTCATTCTGATACTCCTTATTTCATTTGTTTTTCAAGGCGTTTGATTTGAGAAGCGGACAGCGAATCTCCCGCGCGGCGGCAAATGTATCCGGCTTCAATCACGGCATCTTTATAGGCTTTGAATTTACTTCCCGAAGGAACCGCGCACTTGGCAACCGATCCGGCAACTTCACCGACAGCCGCAACGGCGACCAACTCTTCCGCTTTTCCTAAAGACTGATTCGTGTAAGGATCGAAAATTTCCTCGCCCTGTTTGTAAATATTGATCAATTCTCCGACGGAAAATCCGACATTGGAAATGGTGATAATTCCGTTTGAAACCGACAGTACCAAAGGAGGATAAACGCTTTCAATGATTTCCGCTGTCAGCTTATTGGAAAGCGTTTCCATGGCAACGGCAATCACATCATTCGCCGCTTTGGTTCCGCCGCCGGCAACGGTCGCCACCGTTTTGTCGCCTTCAAAAGTCTCCCTGATGTTCTCTTGAATCACAATCCGTCCGTCATTGACATCCAAAAATTTTAATTCCAGTCCGATGGTGACCAGATCCTGTGTCGATCCGCCCAGTCCCAAGACACTGACCTCTTTGGAATCTTTTGAAAAATCAACGATTTTCGCCGTCAGCAAAAAGTCCAAACCGCTCATCTGCGTCAGACTGCCCAACTGAGTCAGACTTTCCTGCATGATGCTGTCGATATCGCCGACATTCCGCGTGATGACCGTGAAGCGGTTGCTTTTCACCAATGCGGCAGAGAGATACGACTCCAGCTTTTGGGCGGCTTCTTTCGCATCGGCGTTTTCGACAACCACTTTAACGGTATCCAGACCGATAACGGGCTTTCTTTCCTGTGCAAAAACGCCCAAAACACATCCGATCATCAAAAAAACAAACAAACTTCTCTTCATTCCTTCAACCTCCTGATTTGCTTTGTTTGTCAATATCCGAAGCGGGAACCCAATGCGTCCCGTTTCTTTTTCTCTTCATTGGTGATGTACTCCTGCTCATCATTCAAAGAAATTTTCTGACAGGAAAACCCTTCGTAAACATTGCCAGCATCCCCCTCCACCACCTCGGCAAAAGACTCTGTCGGACGCACCGTCGTGATTCTGACGCGAGCCACTTCATCGAATCCCAAATCGTTCAATTCGGCCATCTCTCCTTCAGGGAAAATTTTATAAATCTGTCCCTCTTCGATAAAACCAGCCCCGTAATTGATTTTAACGGAATCGCCGCTGACAGCCGTCACTTTAACCGGGTCAATCGCATTGGCGACCAAAAATCCGACTTGCAGCGCCGCTTTTCTCAGAACATCAGCAATGTAATTCTGTGAAGTTGACGCGCTGGCATAATTCTTGGTAGCGACAGGAGCCGCAATTTTTTGCTCCATATCAACAAATTCCGACATGACGATCCGTCCCGTCTGAGCGTCAATCAATTTGAACGAGGCTCCGAAACGGAATGTTTTTGTTTCCTGAGAGTAACCTCTCGTCTTGATAATATTGGTATCGATCCCTGCCGTATCGACGGTCCCCGTCAGCAGAAAATGCACGCCTTTTAACTGCCCCGACTGCGCGGCCGTCTCCGGGTCGATCAATCCGGCGGCGCCCATTCCCTGTTCCTGAAGAAGAGCGTCCAAGCGGGAGCGTTCCAAACATTCAAAGCGTCTGGTCTTTACCAATGCGGTCGAGACCATATCAAGAAAAGAATCCATGGTAAACTGTGTTTCCGTCGGAACTTCTCCGAAAATCGTTTCCATATTGCCGACGGCATACGCCTTGTTTTCAAATTCGGCAAACCCGATTCGGATTCTTTCTTCCGGCTCTTCCTGTGAAAAGGCAGCAAAAGACAAAAAGAAAAGGCAAATACAAACGGCTGATTTTTTTCTCATAAAGCACTCCTAAAAAAGATAGTGCATTATAAAAAAAAAAAAAAAGAGTCAACGGTTTTTCCGGTAAAAGAAATTTTTTATAAAAAAATTTCAGAAAACAAACAATCCGTTCTGCGGTAAAATTGTCCGTCCGCAGGAAAAAAAGACAAAATACCGGAAAAGATCGTTTACGGAGACGCTTACGCCGGAACCGGGAGTACGGACCGTGTAAAAAGGAACCCGGAGTTTCTCAGGGGAGACAGAGAAGCCCTGACAGGAAGGTTTTAAGAACCGCTTCAAATTATTTTGAAACGGAGACGGCAGCCTCGTGTCTTCTATCGGACAAGAGGAAAGGTCTTTGTAAAGCCGCGGTTGGCAATGCCACCGATGTTGAAAACCGAGGTATACCCGGCGGCCTTCAGCCGGCGGACAGCCGCCGCCGCACGCGCGCCGCTGTGACAGTAAACAAAAACCGGCGCGTTTTTATCGGGAAGCGCTGCCTCAATTTTTTCATCGGGACAACCGGAGGGGAGCAGCAACGCGCCTTTAACGTGACCTTCTTCAAATTCCCCCGGAGTGCGGACGTCGGCAATGACGCTGCGAGAATCGGCGGCTATCCGCGACGCGGCCGCCTCCGGAAGCAAATTCACCCCGCCGTTAAAAAAACCGAACAAACTCATCTTCACCTCCGAACAGACTGAAATCAGACGCCGCGCCGGATAAAATCAAGCCGGCCCCATGGCAACGCCCCCGCGGATAACCGCCGAGGAGGGCGGAAGGAACGGCGGTTAATCAGCCGCCGCTCGGAAAAAATTTTCAAGCGGTTTAAGAAGATTGCCAAGAGCATAACGACTGACAGCGTATTCGCGGTCGCTGCCGTCCGGCGCGACTCCGAAACGATCCTCTCCCGCAGACTCCGAAGAAACGCACAGCGTCTGCCTGCTGCCGTCGCGGAAACCGAGACTAACGGTTACGGCGGCCGTCTCGGGCGTCAGTCCGGACGGCGGAACAATCAGATCGGCTCCGCGTAATTCGGTAATTTGACGCAAAAACGAATCGACCTTCACGGTGTCAAGCGTTTCATCGTGTCCTTCCGCCTTCCAAACCAAACTTCCGTCCGGTCCGCCGGCGGTTTTGATTAACGTATAATCAAATGTCTCCCCGTCCGTCGGAGAAGTGCCTTTAACAACAACCGACTGAATCTCCGCGCTGACCGACGGATCGTCAAAAAGCGCAAGTTCCACCCAATGGGAACGGCGGGTGTAAAGATCCCAGCCCGGATCGTCGGTTTCGTAAACAACGGAATCCCCTTCCGCCCGCACATAGCGCCCGCCGCCGTCCGCTGCTTTTCCGATCAGCAGATGCCACTCTCCGGCATCGGCCGCCGTCATCCGGACAGAAATCTCCGGCGCGCCGTCGGCAACACCGAAATCGCCGTAGCGCTCTTCATTCGAAGTGATTTTCTTTCCCCTCGGCAAACCGGCAACGGTTTCAAGAAATTCCGCGACGGCGTCTTCGTCGGCCTCCGCGGCTGTTCCGTCGTAATCGACCCTCTGCGAACCGTCGGAAACGGCGACCGAGACGGTCTGACCGTCTCCCTGAACCGTAACCGCGGTGATTTTATCCTTCGGGAAACGGGGCAGCAGCGGTCCGCTTTGTTCGCGCCCGCTGCGGTTACCGGCGGAAAAAACCGTTCCGATAATTAAAGTCAAAGTAAAAAACACGCACAGCGCCGCCGTAACGGCGATCTTTTTACGGTCGTTCATCGACTGCCTCCTTTCCCCGCTCTCCGCTTGCGCAGGAAGATCCGTACTCCGCCGAAAACAATGATGCACAGCGGAACCACCGCCAGCACAAAAACCTGGACAAAAATAAAATAGGCGCGGCGCGCTTCGGGATCCTGAATTTGATCCAACTGCGTATTGCGCTGGACGCGGGTGCGCAACTGCAGCAGATCTTCGTCCGCTGTTAGCCATTCGACGGCATTCTGAATAAACGTAAAATTCTGATCCAGATTAATGCTGAATAAGTTGTATAACTGAACCGTCATCTGATTCTGCTGATCGATAACAGCGAAATCGCTGTCGCCGACCGCCAAAATCCGCCCGACAGACGACGATTCGCTCAACGGCTGCGGAAATTCGCTCTCTTCTCCCGGCCGTTCGGGAAGCGCCTTTCCTTTAAAGTAACTGTCGAATTCACCGGACAAAGCGGCGGCAACGGAATAGGAATCGCGCAGCTGATTTTCGGCACCGGCCGCCATAATCACCGCCTGATCGAAGTCGATTCCGCTGTCAAGACCTGCCGTCCATGCCCCGCCCGTCGTCTGAACCAAAGTCAGCGCATTCACCTTTCCGTTGTCCGCAACCGCCTCGGTCAATGTCAGCGGAGAGGCCCACAGCAGATTCAGCCCGTTAAACGAGGCGGTTACCGGATGGTTGCGGTTCCCTCCTGTTCCCGGAATTTTGACGAAATACGGATACTGAACAATCGAAAACGCCCTGCCGGTCGGCATCAGCGCCGCATTGCAGGAAGTATCAAGCAGCAGCTCTTCTTCAACGCGGATTCCGCACGCCTCCAGCCAATCGGAGACAGCGGAGCCGGAAACGGCCGAACCGCTCATCCCGTAAGGCGACAGCTGCGTTTGATGGCGGTCGACAAGCATTAAAAGCGCCCCGCCCCGAAGAAGATACTGATCGAGAACCAACTGCTGGTAAGCGCTTGCGGTTTCTCCGATAACAACCACCGCATTGAAGGAGGAGTCGATTTTCCGTTCCGGCTCGATCACCTCCACGGTGTACAGCGCACCGAGAACCTGATTCAGCAGAGCCAGCTGATTGTCAGCCGTCAGGCCGGGCGTCAGCGGCAGCAGGCCGATTTTCCGCTCCTCTTTGTAAACCAACTCCTTGATACGGCGGTCCAAATCGTACTCCAATGTCTCCGTCTGCGTTACCGCCGGAATCACGCTCTGCTCTCCCATGTACGAAAGAATCAATCCGGAATACGCCACCGACCGGGAAAATTCCGTAACGTTGTTTTCGCTGATCTGCAGCGGCATCAGCCCTTTCTGCGCCAGCTCCTGGGAAGCGCCGAGTTTATCGGAGTCGATCACTTCCACCGAAATCTTCCCTTTTGAAACCGACGCGTACTCGCGGACGGTATCTTCGATTTCACCAAAAACCGGCACCCGGTCTTTCAGCTTCGAGGAGAGATAATAAGTAATGTTGAGATGTTCGGGAATTTCCCGCACCGTCTGTTTTGTGACGGAAGAAAGCGAATAAGCCCGCGAAAAGGTCAGATCCGCCCGAAAACCGTAAACAAGACTGTTCAGCCCGATCAGAAGAATCAACAGAACGGTGAGAACGGTCAGCAGAATTTGATTTTGCTTCATTTTCATCTCCGCCCTCCTATTTCCATTTCTTTAAGATCAAAACGCGGACGTTCAGGTAAAGAAAAAGCGCCGTCATTCCGAGGAAGTAGATCAAATCTCGGGAATCAAGGATTCCTTTTTTGAAGCTCTCGAAATGATGAGTCGCAAACAGCGTATTAATGACGCGGGCAACGGCGTCCGGCACGCCGATCATCAGCGGAAAATAACCGCTGAGCACCAAAAACGCCAGCGCCAGAACCGAAACGAGAAAAGCGCTGATTTGATTGGATGAGAGCGCCGAAAAGAACATTCCTACGGCAATGCAGAGAGCGCCGAAAAGCGCCGTTCCCAAATACTGCCCGATCAGCTCACCGGGTTCAAAACGGCCGGTAAACGAAACCAAAAACGGAACAAACACCGTCAGGGCAATCATAATCAGAAACAAAACGAAGGCGCCGAAAAACTTTCCGAGAACCAGCTGCGCCTCGCTGAACGGCAGCGTCAGCAGGATTTCATCGGATTTCATCTTCTTCTCTTCCGCCCACAAACGCATTGTCAGCGCCGGAATCACGATGATGAACAGAAACGGGAATGAGGAGAAATAAGCGCGGAAGGAAGCGTAATTCATCGTGAAAAACCCGTTAAACAGGAAAAACCACACCGCGGAGGCCGTCAGAAACACAACAAATACGATGCAGGCAATCGGTGAATTGAAATAAGTCTTCAGTTCTTTTTTCACAATCGGTCGAATGGTATCGCGCATCTCAAACTCCTTCATGCGTCAGGCGGATGAAGATGTCTTCCAGCCCGATTTTTTCCAAATACATCTCGGCGATCCGGTAACGGTTCTTTACCGCCCAATCGAAAATCTCCGCAGCGGCGTTTTCCGAAGTCAGCTGAACGGTAAAAGCCGCAAAGCCTTCTTTTGTTTCCGCGGGACGCACGGCCGTCACCGCCGCGCACTCTTTCAGCCGTTCCTCAACTCCGCTGCCGTCACCCGCCAAAACGAGATGAAGCGTCGGTTCGCCTTTGAGGCTTTTGCCGATCTCTTCGGTTGTTCCTTCGGCGGCAATCAGCCCGTCGTTGACAATCAGCACCCGGTCGCAGACCGCTTCCACCTCCTGCAGAATGTGGGTGGAGAGCAGAACGGTCTTCTCCTTTCCGATGTTCTTAATCAGATTCCGAATTTCGATAATCTGATTCGGATCCAAACCGGTCGTCGGTTCGTCCAGGATGAGAATTTCCGGTTTATGGATAATCGCCTGCGCCAATCCCGTCCGCTGACGGTAACCTTTTGACAGATTGCCGATTTCCTTATACAAAACGGAAGAGAGACCGCACTCGGCCGCCGTCTCTTCAATCCGCCGTTTCCGTTCCGCCGCGCCGATACCGCGCGCTTCGGCAATGAAATTCAGATACTCGTACACATTCAAATCGGTGTAAACCGGAGCCATTTCAGGCAGATAACCGATCTGCCGCTTCACCGCCAACGGATCGCCGACAACATCAAAACCGTTGAGCGCCGCCGTTCCGCCGTCGGGATAGTGATAACAGGTCAGAACCTTCATAACCGTCGTCTTTCCCGCTCCGTTGGGACCGAGCAGTCCGACAATTTCGCCTTTTCCGATGGAAAAAGAGACTCCTTTGACGGCGGGAAAGGTACCGTAATTTTTCACCAAATCTTTTACTTCAATCATAGAAACGCATTTTCCCTCTCTCGATTTTATACTTTTATTTAAAACAAAAAAACAACCGGTTCGTTACATTTAACCGCTGTTTTTTACGGAAAGGCTCATTCCGTCCTTTGTCAAAAACGTTTGCGGAAAAACGGCTTTGGCTTCGTTTAAAAGCTGCTGTAAATCGCGGTTGGTAAACCGCGGCGAATAGTGAATCAAACCCATTTGTCCGATTCCGCCGGCTTCGGCGGCGATTTGAGCCGCCTGCACCGCCGTCAGATGTTTTTTTTCGGCGGCGCTTTCTGCCAAATCCGCGGTAAACATTCCTTCGCAGATAAAAAGATCCGAACCGCTCACTTCTCCGGCGATTGTCGGCAGATACGCCGTATCGGTCACAAAAGAAAAACGGCAGCCGCGGCGCGGCGGTCCGAGCACCTCTTCCGGCTTCACCGGCCGGGAACGGAGACCGACGACCGTTTCGCCCCGCTGCAGATGCGACCAAAGCGGACCGCGCGGCACTCCGGCGGCTTCGGCTTTCGCGGGGTCAAAAACCCCCGGACGGGGATCTTCAACAAGTTTGTACCCGACGCAAACCTTCGAATGGTTGAGCGGAAACGAGTAAACCGAAAAATCGTCGCCGCGGAACACTTCCCCGGGAACCGAAGGATCGGAGATCTCCTTAACGATGATTTCGTAGTTGATATACATATCCAAAACGCGGCGGCTGGTTTCGACGTACTCTTTGATCTTCGGCGGTCCGACAATGATCAGAGGTTCGTCGCGGTCAACCTGAGCCGAAAGCATCAGCAATCCGGGAATGCCGGTGATGTGGTCGGCGTGCGTATGTGAAACAAAAACGGCCGACACCTTCTTCCATTTGAGATTGAGAGAGCGCAGCGAAATCTGTGTTCCTTCCCCGCAGTCAAAGAGAAAAAGCGAACCTTCGCGGCGCAGCAGAACGCTGGTCAAAAACCGGTTGGGAAGCGGCATCATCCCGCCGGTTCCGAGAACAAAAACTTCAAAACTCATAGACCGTCTGCTCCTGCCGCGTTTCGTTTTCCGTTTTGACGGCGGTCACCCGGAAAACGGTCTGCCCTTTCACCCGCCGGCATTCAAAAGCGGCCGCCTCCGGATGCGTCAAAATCTCCGTTGCCAACGGATCTTCGATTTGAGAACGCAGGGCGCGGCGCATCGTTCTTGCCCCGTAAGCGGGATCGAATCCGGTCTTCACCAATTCATCGCGGACAGCCGCGTCGATTTTCAGGCGGATGCCGATATTTTTCATCCGTCCGATGACTTCCCGGCAGAGCAGATCGACGATTTCGCGGATCTGCGGCTCTTTCAGGGAGTCGAACACGACGATTTCATCCAGCCGGTTGATAAATTCCGGTGACAGAAAGCGTTTGGCCTCCGCCGTCGCCGACTGTTTGATTTCAGCGTAACTTTTCCATCCCTTTTCAGCCGAAAAACCCAACCGGCCGCCTTTGTTCAGATCCTTCGAACCGAGATTACTCGTCATGATGATAACGGCGTTGCGAAACGATACTTTATGCCCGAGACTGTCGACCAATTCGCCCTCCTCCAGCACCTGCAGCAGCAGATGAAAAACATCGGGATGGGCTTTTTCGATTTCGTCCAGCAAAACAACGCAGTACGGACGCCTGCGCACCGCTCCGGAAAGAAGACCTCCGTCTTCGAATCCGACGTATCCGGGAGGCGCTCCGACCAATTTGGAGACGTTGTGTTTTTCCATATAATCGGACATATCGACGCGGATCAACGCTTCCGGACTGCCGAAGAGCTTCTCGGCCAATGTCTTTGCCAGATAGGTTTTTCCGACGCCGGTCGGTCCCAAAAAGAGAAACGATCCGGAGGGGCGCCGCTCCGAAGCCAAACCGACGCGGGAACGGCGGATCGCGGAAGAGAGCGCCGCCACGGCCGCCTCCTGACCGATGACGGTACGGTTGAGCTCCTCTTCTAAATGCAGCAGACGGAGGGTTTCACTCTCGGCTAATTTTTCGGCAGGAATTCCGGCGGCAACAGAGACGACGCGCAGAATATCGTCGGCTGTGACAACGCTGCGCTGCTCCGCATTCCGGTTCCGCCACTGGGCTTCAGCCGCCGCCTTTTCCGATTCCAGGCGCCGGACGGCGTCCCGCTCCTTTGCCGCCTCTTCGAAACACTGCCGGCCGACAAAAGCGGTTTTTTTCGCATTTCGGGCGCGGATTTTCTCTTCCAGTTTGAGAATTTCGGCCGGTTTCTCACTGCGTTCAATCCGTTTTTCGGCGCCGGCTTCGTCAATCAAATCAATCGCTTTGTCGGGCTGAAAACGCTCGGTCAGATAACGGTTCGACGCGGAAACAGCCGTCTCAATCGCCTCCCGGGTATAGACGACGCGGTGGTGTTCGCCGTAGCGGCGGACAATTCCGAAGAGGATTTCCCGCGTCATTGCTTCGTCCGGTTCCTCAACGTAAATATTTTGAAACCGGCGGACCAAGGCGGCGTCGTTTTCAATCCGGCGGCGGTATTCTTTAACGGTTGTCGCTCCGATACACCTGAAATCGCCGCGGCTGAGAGGCGGTTTCAGGATATTGGCGGCGTCGATGGCTCCTTCCGAACCGCCGGCTCCGACAATGGTGTGAATTTCGTCGATAAAAAGAATGATGTTGCTGCGCTCCGTTACGATTTGAATCAGCTTCTTCAGCCGGTCTTCGAATTCCCCGCGGTACTTCGTGCCGGCTACGACCGATCCCATATCCACCCGAAGAATTCTTTTATCCTCAAGTCCGTCGGGAACCGTTCCGGCCGCAATCCGCTGCGCCAAACCCTCTACCAGCGCAGTCTTTCCGACCCCCGGTTCCCCAAGCAGCAGCGGGTTGTTTTTACGCCGCCGGCTTAAAATCTTCATCATGCGTTCGATTTCTTTTTCGCGGCCGATAATCGGATCACAATCACCGGCAGCCGCCTGCGCAACCATGTCTTTCGTATACAAAGAGAGAAATTCGTTTTTCCGATTCTCTTCCTCAAGTTCCTTCGGCGTTCTGACCCGTTCAGAGCTCTCTTTTTTTGCCGCGGAAGGAAAAAAAAGACGGCCGTCCGCGATGAAGGGGCGGCACGGCGAATCTTCCGCTTCGGCTGCCGTCCGGAAAAGAAAAAGCACATCTCCGCAAAACCCCTCGGGCGCCGAAGAAATTTTTTCGGAGAGCCGCGCAAGAAAACCGGCATACCGCCGGGACGGCTGCGGCAGAAAAGACCGTTCTTCCCCCGCGGCGGTCTGCGCCACCGACTTTTTCAACTCTTCGGTCAGCTTCTGACGCGAACGGTCGGAATCGAAACACTCCCGCGGCTTATACTTTTCCAAAACCGCCAGAAGCAAATGTTCGGGTTCGATCGATTTCGCGGCGAAACGGACGGCGGTTTCCCGAACCCCGTTGAGCAGCAGCTGCTCGGCGTCGTAATTCAGTCTTTGAGACACAAAACCTCCGATTTTCCGCAAAAAATATCTTTTAAAACCCGCGCGCGCAAATGGTCGCAGAGAAGCGGCTCGCCGCTATCCGGAAACTGCCGGCGGAAACGGTTCAGTGAACTCTCCTTTAAAAAATCAAAGAGACGGTTGAGTGTCGAACAGGAGAAATCGGCCGCTCCGGCAAGAACGGCAGTCCGGATAATGTCCAAAAGCCGGTAAGACTCCGAAAGGGTCATTTTTACCGAGGAATGAATCCGCTCCAACGCATCGCGGTAACGGCTGTTGATTTGTTCTATCTGTTCCGGCTTCCACTCCCTCCGTTTCAGCCGTTCCATTTTGACAATGGTACTCAAATTTTTCGCAAACCGCTCAAGCATCCGGGTTTCCGGTTCGCCGTCCGACGCAACGGAGGTTACCGTCAAAACACCGGGAACGGTTTCCTTGAGATCCGGACACAGATACGGCTCGATTTTCAGATTCTCGGCAGCCGCGATTTTCAGCAGCCGGTTTCCTTCGTCGGTTTGGTTCAGCGCCGGAAGGGAGAGCAGAACCTCGGCCTCGATTCCCGCTCCCGTCAGATCCAAGCGGCCGTTCAGGTATCCGTACCGCAATGAAACCGCATAAGGAAAGACCGTTTCCAGCCGGCGGTCGCATCCGATGACGGCTACCGCCGCGTGAAACAGTTCAAATTCGGGAACGACCGCCCTCAACTCGATTTGTTCCCGGTTCAAAAAAAGCAGCGCCGCGGCGTTGTCGTACAGATAAAAAGACGCCGGCACCGCCAGACGGCCGTAGTCGCCGGGAAGGATTCCCCGGTCGCGGTAATAATCAAAATTCGCTCCGACTGCTTTTTCCGCGCGGAAAAGATTCCGCTGTGATTCGGGCAGATGCGACAGGCGCTCTTTCACGCGGGTCATAAAGCGGTGGGAATCCGCCGCCGACATCTTCTCCGGGAACGGAAAATCCGCCATACTGCGGAACAGGGAAACGCGGGAACGGATCACGCAGTCGCCGAAAGAGACAAATTCCCTGTCCCGTGAAACATCAATTTCTTCATTCATAACGCAAAATCTCTTGCTTTTGTTCGATTTCCTCTTTCAGTCGCTGCGCTTCGGCGTAATCCTCCGCCTCAACGGCAGCCTGCAGACGTTTTTTCTGATCGGGGATTTCCTCCAGCATCGTCCTGTAAATTTCCATCGACCGGGGAATCCGACCTGAATAAATTTTATCATGAAAACGGCTGTCGTTCAACTCTTTTTCAAAAGTCCCGTAACATTGCGGACAGCCGGCAGTCTCTTTTTTCAGAAGCAGACTCAAAGCCGTTCCGCAGCGGGGACAGTAAACGGCGCGCCCGTTGGGCGGATACGGCGGCTCTTTCATCGATCCGACGGCACGGAAAATCGTATCCAGAACCTTTTCCAGCTGCGGATTCTTTTGATCGATCCCCCGCTCCGCCGCGCAGGAAGAGCACAGATTCAAATCGGTTGTCTGATTGCCGCGTGTCTGTTTGATGTGGATGACCGCATCGTTTTTTTTACAAATATCGCACTTCATATCAAATATCCTTTATGACGTCCGACGGTTTCCGGCTGACGGCCGCCACGGCCGGAATCAAAGCGGCCGCCCCCGAAACGGCAACCGCCAGAACCGCGACCGCGCACACCTGTTTCCACCGGATGACCAACGGTATATCTTCAAGATAGTAATCTTTATTGAGAATTTCAATACCGTGCCGGAAAAAACCGTCGCCGTTGATTCCGCTCAGCAATCCGAAAAAGAAGGACGCTGCAGCGTCGGCCGCCTCCATCAATGTGTTGAGGTTGACGGCGGCCAAAAGACCGAGACTCAGTCCGATAAAGGCGCCGCAAATACCGACAAGCAAACCGACGGATAAAAAGGCGGTGAAAATCGTCTGCTTCGGAACGCCGAGACTGCGTAAAACCGCGACCGCCGTCCGTTTTTCCAGTTCAAGCGCCACCATAATGGAAAAAATATTGACCGCCGCCAGAAAGATGATCAGCACGGCAATCATCGAAACCAGAAAAAAGGTGCTTTCAAGATTTTCGACCAGAGAGCGGTTTTTTTCTTTCCATGTGCGGAAAAAAATTCCCTCTCCGCCGAATTGTCTGTTCAGTTCGGATGAAATTTGCGCCGCCGTTCCGTCGGTCAGGCAGGTCAGTTTAACGGCGACGGCCGTCCGCACCTGAGCACCGAAAAGTTCCTCCAAGCGCTCCCGGTTGATGTACGCGGTCATTTGATCCAGTTCGTAATAGCCGGTGGAAAAAATTCCCGAAATGGTGAAAGCCGCCGCCTTCAAAACGGGACGGCCGGCCGCCTCTGCCGCGCTCAAAAGACGCACCGTATCGCCGACGGAGGCTCCGAGGGTTTGCGCCAATCCGTCGCTGAGAAGAATGTCCGCAGAGCCGGTTAAGTCAAACGTTCCGCCGAGAATTTCAAAATAGCGCGCAAACCCCGCGTCGCTTTCATACAGCGACGGCGGTACGCCTTTGACGGCAGCGGCACTCCGACGGCTGCCGGCGGTTAAAAGTCCGCGGCTTTCGCCGATCGGAACCGCCGATTTCACCCCCGGAACTTCGCTGACGGCCGCTGCGACAGCGGCGGCGTTTGCGTTGAAATCACTCAAATACGACTGTCCGACAATATGAAACGACCCGACCTCCAGATAACGTTCGATGATGCCGTCAATCATTCCCGAAGCGGTCTGAATCACCACAATCACCGGAATCAACGACAAAACAATGCCGAAAACGGCGCCGCGGACCTTCCCCGAATCGCGGCGGCCGCCGAGCGGAACAAAGAGCATCCGGAAAGCGTAAAAAAAAGCGCCGGTTTTCATCGCGAATGCAGCCGCCCCTGAGTCAAAACATAACGGACGTCTCCCTTCTGCGCCAACCGGAGATCATGCGTTACCAGAACCAGACTTTTTCCCTCGTTTTCCACCATATCAAAAAGCATCTGCTCCACCTTTTCCGAATGCGCTTCGTCAAGGTTGCCGGTCGGTTCATCCGCCAAAATTAACGGCGGATTGTTGATTAAGGCGCGGGCGACGGCGATGCGTTGGCATTCCCCGCCGGAAAGCTGCGCGGGAAAGTGATCGGCACGGGAAGAGAGCCCCACCTTTTCGATTAAGGTCTGCGCGCGCTTTTTGGCGCTCTTAAACGGCTCGCCCGCCAAATAAGCGGGCAGGAAAATGTTCTCCAGCGCGGTAAAATCCTCCAGCAGGTGGTGGAACTGAAAAACAAAACCGATGTATTTACGGCGGTACTCGGTCAGCTGCGGTTCATTCATCTGCGACAGACGGAGATTTTCCATTGTCACTTCCCCGCCGCTTGCGGAATCCAGTCCGGAAATCAGATTCAGCAGGGTTGTCTTTCCGCAGCCGCTGCTGCCCGTAACGGTCATCTTCTCCTTCCGCTTCAAACGGAAACTGACGCCGTTAAGAATCGAAATCCGTTCCTCCCCCGGTTCGTAAATTTTCGACAGATTCTCGACGGAAAGGAGAATTGAGCTGTCATCACTCATAACGCATCACCTCGCACGGTTTGACGGCCGTCACGCGCGCCGTCGCCGCTCCGGAAGCCGCCGCCGTTGCCGCCAGACTCAGACCGGCAATGGCCGCCACTTCGGAAAAATCGATTCGGATCGGAAGATCGTAAAAAAACCGGAAATCGGGAACAAACCCGCCGGGAAGCGAAAAAAACAGCGATTCGGCAAACAGAATCAGTTCGGAAAAGCGGACCGTCGCCAGCAGCCCGAGAGAAACGCCGAAAAACACGGCCACCGCTCCCATCAGGATTCCGATAAACAGGAACGAGAGCCGGATTTCGCGCGGCGAAATTCCCATCGCCTTGAAAACGGCAATCTCCTTCTGTTTCTCAAAAACCAACCGTTTAATCATGAAATAAAGATTCAAAACGACAACGGCTGCAGCCAGACTGAGTAAAAACGACATTGCGAATTTTTCGATTCTCAGAGCGCTGAAAAACGAACGGTGAAAATCGCGCCAGCTTTCAATCCGCGCTTCCGGCGGCACAATCTCCGCCAAAGCCGCCGCCGTCTGTTCGTCGGCAAAACGGTTCTTCAGCTTAATGCCGTAAATCTCCGGGTTGAGTGAAAAACCGGAGCTCAGACTCTCCGACTCGGTCAGAATCAGAAGCTCGTCAATCTCGCGGAAAGCGGTCTCATAAATGCCGGCGACGGTGAACGCCTGAACCGGCGGCTTTAAAAGCGAAAATTCCGGCGCGCTCAGCGAAATCAGCTGCAGTTCATCGCCGATCAAAAGTCCCATGTTCAGGGCGACGGCGCGGCTGACAAAAACCGCATTCGGACGGCCGAAAGAGAGCCGTCCCCTCACCTCGGTCAGCTGCTCCGCCATTCCGGGATCCGTCTCTTTCCAATTTTCGGGGACGGCTCGCAGCAGATAGCCGAAAAAGCGTCCGTTTTTGCCGATTGCGACGGTTTGGGTTTCGCGGAACGGAATGAGCGAAACCACATTCGGCAGAGCGCGGATTTGCTCCGCCTGCTCTTCACTCAGACAGACATTTCCGATTCTCATATGATACGAAGAGACTTCGACAATGGCGTCGATATAGCCGTACTGCAGCCCGTTCATGATGCTGAGAATCAAAATCAGCGCAAAGATGCCGCACGCCAGCGTTCCTGTCAGAAGAAGGCTCAGCAGCCGCTTCCCGCGGGAACGACTGCGGAAAAGAATGCGGTAAGCAATGTAGAGCGGACGGAACAGCGACGGCCTCTTCATGAATTTCCGCCCTCTTCCGGAGTTTCGCTTTCTTCTGGAGTTTCGCTTTCTTCTGGAGTTTCAGAGGAGGTCTGCGCGGACGAAGAAGCGCTGAACAGCAGTTCGTTTTCCACTTCAATATTGTCCTTAAAAACGATGCGGATAAAAGGCGCTCCGTTACGGTAAACGGTTTCGGTGTAATCCTGAGCCGACTCACCGTAAACCAACTCCCTTGTCAGGACTCCGTTGATAAAAACAACGCTTTCGGTCAGCTCTCCCTCATCATCGTATTCGTAAGTGACCCGTTCCCGGCGGCCGTCAGAGCTGATATATTTTTCCGAAACAAGATTGTCGTCATTGTAGGTGTAATCGATGACGATTTTCGACGGACCGATATAAGTGACCTCCCTGACAACGCGGTCTTCTTCATCAAAACTCCGGACGATTTTCTTGTCCTGCGTAAAGTCCTCTTCCACCGCTTCGCCGTTTTCATCCTGTTCCACCTTCCGGTAGACCAAATCGGTTCCGATCCACTCTTCGGAAGAGGTCAGCTTTCCTTTAAAGTAGTTGTACTGAAACGAATAACCGTTGTAGTTGTGAATTTGGTTGCGCAAATCGAAGTCCAAAAATCCGTAAACGGAGTATGTGACCCCGCCGTCTTCGTAAGTGTTGGTTGCCCGCAACAGCCGTCCGTTTGAGCCGCGGGTGTAGGTTGTCGTGTAAATCACCTTCTCGTCGGGAGTTTTGACGACTGTCGAAATGAGATCCCTTCCCGAATAACGGTACTCCCTGATTTCCGAAATTCTGTTTTCAAAATAAATTTCCTCTTTCACCAGACGGAAGTTTTCGAAATACGACGTCGAAAGCTTTTTGGCGCCGACCAATTCGGTCTCCTGCCACTGTCCCGGCCGGGCTTTCCGGTTTTCATAAACCCGTTCCCAGCGGCGGATCTCCTTTTGATTCTCGAAAAGCTGGCGGATAACGGCATTATCGAGATCTTCGACCGATAAAACGTATTCGAATTCGTCGATTCGGGAAATTCCGATCCGGTTAAAGACCGCTCCCGATTTGTCGGCCCGATAATACGTCGTCTGCGCGGACAGAGAAAAAGAGAAAAAGATCATCGGCAGCAAAAAAAGACGCTTCATTCTCCCAAAAACCGGTCCAAAAAAAGTTCGGCGTCAAACGGATGAAAATCATCAAGTCTTTCCCCCGTTCCAGTAAACGCAATCGGAAGCCCGAAACGGCGGCAAATCGCGAACAAATTTCCGCCTTTGGAAAGCGAATCGGTTTTCGTCAGAATGACGGCGTCGACGCCGACCGCATCGTTGAAAACCTCCGCCTGACTGACGCTGTTCTGACCCGTCGTCGCATCCAAAACCAAAAACTTCCGCAGACGGTAATCGCCGCCTTTCGATTCCAGAATTTTGCTGATTTTTTTCAGCTCCTCAACCAAGTGCGATTTTGTATGCATCCGTCCGGCCGTATCGGCAAGAATCAAGGCGGCCTTCCTCGCTTTGGCGCTTTCAACCGCATCATAAATCACCGCTCCGGGATCGGATCCGGCTTCATGTCTGACAAGACGCACGCCTAAACGCTCTCCGTGACGTTCAAGCTGTTCGGCGGCGGCGGCCCGGAACGTATCGCCGGCCGCCAGCACAATACGATCATTGCCGATCTGTTTTCCGTAAAAATGCGCCATTTTGGCAACCGTTGTCGTTTTTCCGACTCCGTTGACGCCCAAAATCAAACCGACATTCAGGCGGCCGTCCTCCAAGTCGCCGCCGCCGGTAATCAGCGACTCTCTCAGAATCTCCCGCAGCAAACGGCGGGCCGCGGCTTCATCCTCGGTTTTTCCTGCCTTGACGCGGCGACGCAGCTCTTCGCACACTTCCACCGCGGTTTTTACGCCGGCATCGCCTTCAACCATTAAATCTTCCAGCTGTCCGTAAAATTCTTCCGAAAGTCCGCCGCCTTTCAGAAACGAAAAAAGCCGGAATCCCTTTGTCTGCGGCAGATCCTTTTGCCCGTCCGTTGTCTTATTCCGATTGAAAATTCCCATAGCGCCTCACATATTGTCATAAACTTTGATATAATCAATCATATCGATAATCAGTCCGGCCGCCATCATCGCATCCAGCACAATACTGACCGTAAAAAGCATTGCCATTGATTTGTATCCGAAAATGATCTGCTGACGCTGAACGGCGTTGTCCTCGGTGGCGTCGGGAATCGAATTCAAAAAACGCGTCTGATAACCGCTTGACAAAAGCGTCATCGGAATGGAAACCGCCAGACCGGCAATGTTAAAGTAAAAATCCTTCCTTTTCTGCTTCAGGTATTCGTCGCGGTTGAACGCCGTCGACTTCAGCACAAAATCGAGATTGGTGTTTCCGTCCGGAGTCAGCGCCGACACCAAGTCGAGGTAACCGTCTTTTTTCAGCATCAGAGGCTCGTTCAAACCGCCGTTTTCAACCAAAAACGGCGTGGCGCCGACCCAAAGCGACGACAGATAGATGTCGGCTCCCGGCGGATAGGTATTGACGACGACCGGCGGAACCGTATTGCGGATTAAGGCGACCGAGAGGGTTTTGGTCTCCTTCGGATTCAGAACCAGTTCCACCTCTTCACCGACATACCCGGGAGCTTCAATGGTCATCACATAGGTTCCCGGCACAATGCTGTTATTGCGGTAGACACCGGAACCGCTGTATTTTTCCCCGATCTGAATCGAAGCGGTAATCGGCAGTACCGAAACCGTCAGGTCGGCCCACTCGTGACCGACAATGACCGTAATCAAATCGTTTAAATGTCCGGCAATTTGTCCTTCAATGATATCGGGCGATCCGCCGCCTTCGGCTTCAAAGACAATCCTGTCCAAAACCGACGAATAAGCTCCCACGCGGTAATACATATAACCGGCCATCTCTTCCAGCTGCCCGAAAATCAGCAAATCCGCCTTCTTTTCCTCGGCAAACTGCTTCTGCTTATCGGTGACCGGGGCAAACAGTTCGCTGCTGTCGCTCTCTCTCAGAACGACGATGGCCCGTTCCGGATTGATTTCGATGTCTTGCGGTTTAAATTCCGTCAGAAAACGGATCTTTTTGTTCAGTTCGTCCCTTTTTTGGAGCAGATCCCATTCCTTTGTCTGCCGCGCGTTCAGAATTGACGGCTTGAAAACCTCAAAATCCAGATCGTCAAACGATTTGCGCAGATCAGCCGCCTCTTTCAAAACCGTCTGCCGGGCATTTTCAATGATTTTTTCGGCGTACTTCAACCGTTCTTCTTCGGAAAAAATATGCGTCTGATAATTCAGGATTGTTGTGTAAATTTTCAGCGGCAGGCTCGAGGCCAAGTAACGGTTTTCCAATGAGATATTCCTCGTATCAAAAAAAGAGACCGCAACGTTCCACTCCGCCGTTCCGTCTTTCAGCGAGAGCGTTTCCTCATAATCGACCTCTTCGGCAGACAAGGCGCCGAGCCCCGCGAGGAAAAAAATTCCCGAAAACAGTAACCGCCGCATTCTCACCCGGCAGACTCTCCCTTTGCGTCCCATTTCAAAAACGCTTCCATAAATTCGCTGATGTTTCCGTCCATTACGGCCTGAATATTGCCTTTTTCGTGTTTGGTGCGGTGGTCTTTGACCATCGTGTACGGCTGGAACACATACGAGCGGATTTGATTGCCCCAGGAAATCTCTTTCTTCTCACCGTTTTGTTTCTCCCGCTCTTCGTCCTGCTCTTTTTTGTAAAGATCGTAAAGCCGCGAACGGAGCATATTCATTGCGGTTGCGCGGTTTTTGATCTGACTGCGTTCGTTCTGGCACTGAACGACGATGCCTGTCGGCAAATGGGTGATGCGGACGGCGGAGTCGGTCGTATTGACATGCTGTCCTCCGGCGCCCGACGAACGGTAAGTATCAATGCGTAAATCTTCGGGACGGATATCGACTTCAATATTTTCATCCATAACGGGAGAGGCAAACACGGATGCAAACGAAGTGTGGCGGCGCGCGTTGGAATCAAACGGCGAAATGCGCACCAAACGGTGAATGCCGGTCTCGCCTTTCAGGTAACCGTAAGCGTAAAGGCCTTTAATCTGAACCGTCACCGATTTCAGGCCTCCCTCCGCCTCCAAAATATCCAGCAGTTCGGTTTTGTAACCGCGCATTTCGGCCCACCGCAGATACATCCGGTAAAGCATGGAAACCCAATCGCACGCTTCCGTTCCCCCGGCTCCCGAATGGATGGTCAGATACGCGTCCGCCCTGTCAAATTCGCCGTTAAGCAGTTCAATCAGCCGCAGCTCTTCGTACAACTTTTCGGCATCCGTCAAAGAACGGCTCAACTCTTCCTGCCACGACGGATCGCTGTCGCTCTCCGCCATTTGGAGAAGTTCGGTAATGTCATCGTAGTCGCAAAACAGTTTTTTCCAGGACTCGGCGCGTTTTTTCATTGCCGTCAGTTCATTCAGAACCGCTTCGGCCTTCTCCCGATCGTTCCAGAAGTCGGGCGCGCATGACAGCGCTTCCTTCTCCGCAATTTTCGCTTCCGATGCGGATAAATCAAGATCCCCGCGAATTTCATTAATTTTTATTCCAAGGGAACGGACCGCCGCTTTGAGATCATCCAGCACAATTCCACCTCGTTTTCAGTTTACCGTATTTCAAAGGAAAATTCAACCGCGGACAACGGATCGGACGATATTCAGAGCGACGCCGAAAAAACAGGACGATTCGGCCTTTAAATCAAACTTCCAGACAACCTTGACGGAAACGTGCTGATACAAGGAACACCTCTTTCCGTCCGCATCCGTTTCGGCGTAAACCGGCATTACAAAAACGTCGCACGGCGCGCCGAAAAAATTCAAAGTCAGCGCCGTATCATTTGCGCCGTCACTGAGTTTCAGGCTCTTCGGGCAGCGGAAACGGTGCGCCCGGTCGATCGACGCAGAGTCGTGCGGACCGGAAACTTCTGCCGAACAAAGGGCGCAGTCGCTGAAAGACAAATTGAGCTCCGTTCCGAAATAACGGGAGAGGTTTTGATTTCCCGTGCTGTCGAAGCGGTACTCAACGGACACATCGTTACGTTTAAGAATGTAATCCTTGCTCATTTCGATGTCATCGGGAAGCTGGAGTGAAAACCTCAAAACGCGTTTTGCTTCATTAAACGATTCCGACTTATAGGAAAAATCACTCAAATCGCACTGAAAGTCCGCAGGATCCAAAACACCGCCGATCTTTTCGTAATCCTCCGAAAGAATAAAAAAATCCTGAAAACAGGCGGCACCGCGGCGCAAAAACCGGCCGAATTCGCAGTTTTCATCATAATCACAAAAAGTATTGATGTAGTTGAACGACGACGGCAGGTAATCCAATTCGCGGATCGTCGCTCCTTTCCGGTGAAACAGGGCAATCAGCGTCGGTCCGTAATGAAAGATTTCAGTTAAGCCGTCGTTGTCGAAGTCGATTTCCCTCACCGCGGCGGCGGTTTTCCGCAAAACCTTCTCGACAGAAATCAACGCGGTATACGATTTTTGACGCGCGGCCGCATCGAAAACCCCGGCGTCACCGGCTTTTCTCATCGGATAGGCCGCCTGCCCTTCGGCTAAAACGTCGGCGCACTGCTTTTGTTCGGCTTTCGGAAGGGTTTTCAGATACGATTCAATATAACGGATGCGGTGGTAGATGTGTGCCGCTTCCCGGTATTTGATCAAAAAATTGCGGAAAGCTCCCCGCCTGAACAATGTTTTGCAGTCGGTGGAATCAAACTGCCGGGAAAAGAGATCATAATTGCGCCGCTGTCCGTCAAAAAACATTCTGCCGGCACATCCGTCGCCGACGGAAGCGGAAATATAAACCGGTTTCAAGTCTTTTGCTTTTTTGACGGCGGTTCCCGGATGCGCAAAAAGGAACGAAGCGGCGCCGCACAGTCTGATAAAGCGGGCCATCCACTCGTAATCGCCGGCATTCAGCGTAAACCCGTTTTTAAAAACCGTGACCGTATCGTCGCGGCAGGTTGCGCCCAGCCGGCTTAAATTATCAAAATATCCGTCGGCGGGAACCTCGCAAAACGGCTGTGAAAGCGACTCAATCACCGGAAAGAGGTAGAGCAAATGACCCTGCTCTTCCGTTATAAAAACATTGAACATATCTTTTGCGGAAAATCCGCAGGCGCGGATAACCGAATCATCGATGAATGTGTAAAGAAAACCCATCGCGTTCAAAATTGACGGAAACGACGCTTCCCAATTACCGTCGTTCAGCCAAAAACCTTTCGGACGGACGCCTTTGCCGACCGAATCCCTGACGGCTGTGAAGTGTTTTTCGATTTGATACGCACAGCTGCGGCGCGAAATCAGCTGCAGCGGCGGTTCATAGTATCCGCTTGAAAGAAATTCGATTTGCTTGTGTTTGGAGCAACAGGTCCGCAACTGAAGCAGACACTCAGGGTGCCGTTTTTTCAGCCATGCCGTCAGATTGCCGCTGAAATAAAGCGTTACTTTGAATTTCGGAAAACGCAGCAACAGTTCGACAAGAGGAACAACAGACTGCCGGTAGAGTTCTTCCGCTTCAGGCTCTTTAAAACAGGGAGGCAAAGAAAAATGGAGTCCGACAATCAGAGAAACGCTGCCCACACCCGTTTTCCTACTTTATTCTGACAATACAGCGAACGGGACACTTTTCCGCCGCTTTCGCCCGATCTCCGGAACGGGTATAATCGATTTCCGCCAAAAACCCGTTCATGACAAATCCGCCTTCGGGGGAATTTTTAACGCACAAAGAACACCCCAGACAGCCGACGCCGCAGTCCGCTTTCGTCTGAACGCCTTTTCCCGGGTGGGAGCACGCTACCGCGTAATCGGCCGACTCGGGAATCATGCGGATGACATTCATCGGACACGCTTCGACACATTTCCGGCAGGAGACGCACTTTCTCCGGTCGACGACAACCCGCTTCTGTCTGTCCCGGTAAATGGCGTTGACGGGGCAAACTTCCATGCAGCTGCCGCCTCCGAGACAGCCGTACTTGCATTTTTTCGAACCTTTGTAAAAAAGCGCCCGGCTGTTGCAGTCATCCAACCCGCTGTAAAGAAACTGTCTTTCCGGGGCGTCCGCCGCAGCGGCGTGGCAGGCAATGAAGGCCTTTTCCGGCTCTGCCTGCGCCTCCACCTTTTGACCCATAATTCCGCCGATTTTCCGCAATCCGTCGGCGCTTAAAGACGTACACCGCGTTAAAGGCGCGCCGTTTAAAACAACCGCCTCGGCGTAGGCGGCGCAGCCGGCAAAACCGCAGGCGCCGCAGTTCGCTCCGGGAAGAATCTCTTCGATTTGCTCAATCCGCTCTTCTTTCGGAACCGACAGGAAACGCGAGGCAAGCGCAATAATAAAGCCGAGCAGAAGTCCGACGGACAACACGATCATGACGGATGCAAACAGAATCAGAAAACTCATACGCCGACCTCACTCTGCCGGAAACAGATTGGCGATCATGGAGCTGCTGAACGCCATAAACGCCAAAGCCATGGCTCCGGCCGTAACAAACGCAACCGGCACCCCTTTAAAGGGTTCCGGCACCTTCTCCAACGAAAGCTTCTCCCTTAAAAACGACATGATGATCAGAACCATCAGGAATCCGATCCCGCCGGACATTCCGGCCACAAGCGATTCCAGCGCTCCGTAATTTTCATCAACCGCAATGATGGCGATTCCCAAAACCGCGCAGTTGGTGGTAATCAGAGGCAGATAAATTCCCAGCGCTTTGTAGAGCGCCGGAGAAAATTTACGGATAACCAGCTCGACCAACTGAACCAAGGAAGCGATCACCAAAATAAAGACAATGGTTTTCAGAAATTCGATTCCCAGCGGCGCCAAAATCCCGTGATAAATCACCCATGTCAGAACCGATGTGATCGACATGACAAAAATAACGGCAAACCCCATTCCGACCGCCGACTCCCGGTTGCGGGAAACCCCGATAAACGGGCAGAGCCCCATAAATTTCGACAGAATGAAGTTATTGACCAGCACAAACGAAAAGAAGATAACAACCAAATTCATCATACGGAAGCTCCTTTCCGCGCATCTTTGCCGGGACGGCTGCGGTACTGCTTAACGGCATTAATGCCGGCAATCACAAAACCGACAACGAAAAGCGCTCCGGCCGGCGTTGCCAAAACCGAAACCGGCGCTTCGCTCAATCCGGGAATGACAAAACGGTAAACCGTCGAACCCGATTCCCAAAGCGTCAGCGTTCCCGCTCCCAAAATTTCGCGGATAAACGCAATCAGCATCAGCGAAAGCGTGAATCCGATTCCCATGCCCAAACCGTCCAAAACCGACGGCAGAAGTCTGTTCTTCCCGGCAAACGCTTCGGCCCGCCCCAAAACGATGCAGTTGACGACAATCAGCGGAATGAAAATACCCAGCCCGCTGTACAGTACCGGCGAAAACGCGCGCAGCATCAATTCGACAATCGTGACAAAGGTCGCGATAATGACGATATACCCGGGAATGCGCACCTGATTCGGAATGATTTTTTTCATCAGGCTGATGACGGCGTTGGAGCAAACCAACACGAAGATGACGCCGAGTCCCATGCCGATGGCATTGAAAAACTTTCCGGAGACTCCCAACGTCGGGCACAGTCCCAAAAGCAGCATCAGCACCGGATTTTCGCGGAAAATTCCTTTTGTGAGTTCTTTAATCATCGGCTCCTCCTTCAGCGATAAAAGCGGCGCCTGAAGCGAGCGCGGCGGCCACGGCTTTAAACGTCACGGTTGCGCCGGCCAAAGCGTCAGACTCGGATTTCGGCAGCTCTTCGCGGCTCTGCGGAAGCGGTTTTCCGGGCGCGCCGAATCCTTTGAATTTATCCATGTAGCCGGGAAGCGCCGCTTTTTTTCCGATTCCGGGAGTCTCGGAATCGCTGACCACAACCGCGTCTTTTACGCTTCCGTCCGGCGCGTAATATGCCAGAATCAGCATATCTCCGCCGTATCCCTTTCCGGTCAGCTCCAACACATAGCCAAGCATCTGCCCGCCGTCGTAAACATCATAGATGCGGCTGATTCCCAAGCGGTTTTCGACAGCGCGTCCGTTGCGGACGGAGGCGCTGCCGTCCGGGTTTTTGGCACGCGTCTCGATTTTATGGAAACCGACAGCGTAATACGTGTCGATGCTTTCATTGCCTCCGTTGACCAACGCATTCAGCGACTGTTCGGTTGACAGCTCCGTATTGCGGTCGATCAGCGGTTTTGTAAACTTGTAAACAAAGCCCAAAAGCAGAGCAGCCGCCGCGCAAATCAGCGCCAGCGTTCCTGAAATTCGCAGGATTTCCAATTGATCGGCTTTCGTCAGTTTCATGCATTGCCTCCTTTTCCGACTCCAACCCTGCGCTTCTTTTTAACTCCATAACGGCGGGGAATGAAAAGCCGGTCCAGCATCGGTACGGTCAAATTCATGAAAACAATCGCCAGCGAAACCCCTTCGGGAAAAGAACCGTAATACCGAATCAGAAAGGTCAGCAACCCGCATCCGATACCGAAAAGAAACATCGAGCCCCGGCGGAACGGCGAGGTCACCATATCGGTCGCCATGAAAAAAGCGCCGAGGAAGAGACCGCCGCTGAAAATCTGATAAACCACATCTCCGGAAAAAAAACCGGTTCCCGCGCGCAGTCCGCCGAAAACCCAAACGGCCGCCGCAAACGATCCGATAAAAGCAACCGGAATTTCCCAGTGGATGATCTTTTTCGCTATCAGAAACAATCCGCCCAGCAGAAGCAAAAACACCGAAATTTCCCCGATACAGCCGCCTTTGATACCGAAAAACGCATCAAAGTAGCCGTAGCAGAAGTTTTCTCCGAAAAGCGAGTTGATTTTGTCGGTGACGGCGGCGTCGTACTTTGAAAGCGAGTAATGCTTCAGTGAAAGCACTTCCATTTCATTTGAGATTGAACCGGCATATTCGGGGACGGAACTTTTCAGAAATGTCAGCGGAGTGGCCGACGTCATCGCGTCCCCCGTCGCGCCGGCGACGGTGAGGCCCGATTCCAAAATCGTGCGCGGCGTCTGAAAAGTGAACATCGCCGACGACCACGAAAAAAACGCGATAAGCCGTCCTCCCAAAGCGGGGTTGATGATGTTGCAGCCCAAACCGCCGAACGCGCCTTTAAAGACGATGACCGCCGCCAAAGAGGCAATCGCGGGAATATACAGCGGAACCGACGGCGGCATGTTCATTCCGACCAGCAGTCCCGTCAGAACAGCCGAACCGTCAGACAGCGTATTTTTTTTCCGGATAAGACAGATTGCCCCCTCTCCGGCCGCGGCCGCCGCAACGGAAACCGCCAGAACCGCCGCCGCGTACCAACCGAACTGATACACTCCCCACAGAGCCGCCGGCAGCAACGCCAGAATCACGTAAACCATGATCCGGGCCGTCGAACGCGGACTCCGAATCTGAGGAGAAGAGGCAACCGAAAACTGAAATTCCTGTTTTTTCCGCTTCATTTCTTTCTCCCCATCCTTTTTCCTTTTTTAAACGCCTGCACCAAATAAATCCCCGCCGGGCAGGCGTAGGCACAGCAGCCGCACTCCTTGCAGTCGGGCAGACCGGCCGCCGCCGCTTTTTCGTATTCGCCGGCCTGAATCAACTTGTACATCATTGCCGGCGGCAATCCCATCGGACAGACGGAAACGCAGCTTCCGCAGTGAAGGCAGGCGGTTTGCGGTTTGTCGCAGACCTCTCCGGCAGTCAGAGCCAAAACACCGCCGGTACTTTTTGTAACGGGAGTGTCCCAATCGGCGAGCGCAAACCCCATCATCGGGCCGCCGACAACAATCTTTTTGACTTTCGAAAAATCTGTCCGGCATTCGGTCAGCAAATCCCGGACCGGCACGCCGATACGTGTTTTCAGATTTGCGGGATCGGCGACGGCGCCGCCGGAAACGGTCACAATCCTCTCCGTCAGCGGCCGTTTCAGAACGACGGCGTCAAAAACCGATTTGGCCGTCGCGACATTGCAGACCACACATCCGGCGTCAATCGGCAGAGCTCCGGAAGGAACCTCTCTTCCTGTCAGAGCCCGAATCAGCTGCTTCTCGTCACCCTGCGGATAGCGGACCTTCAGCATCTCCACCGCATACGGCCGCTTTGAATGCGCAACCGCTCCGCGCAGTTTTCCGGCCGCTTCCGGCTTATTGGCCTCGACGGCTATGATCACCTTATCCGCCTCCGTGATTTGCGCCAAAATATCGATCCCCTCCAAAACTTCGTCGGTATACTCGAGCATGACGCGGTAATCGGCGCACAGATACGGCTCGCATTCGGCGCCGTTGATAATCAGATATTCGGCCTTCTTCCCCTTCGGCACAGCGATTTTGACATGAACGGGAAATGCCGCTCCGCCTAAACCAACCAAACCGGCTTCCCGAATCTGCCCTGTCAGCTCCTCGCGGGAAAGACCGACCCACCTGTCATTAATCCGTCCGTCCTCAACAGACTCAAAGGTTCCTTCAATTCTCAAATAAACAGCCTGACTGGAAGAACCGTTGGGCAGCGTCAGAGGCCCGACCTTTTCGACAACGCCCGGAAAGGGACAATAGACGTGAGCGGAAATCAGTCCGTTTGCCCGTCCGATCAACTCCCCTTCCGCCACCGTATCGCCCGGTCTGACAAGGCACTCGGCCGGCGCCCCCAAATGCTGCCCCATCGGAATGACGGCCCGCTGTCCGAAGTAACTGTTGCGGATCGGACGGTCTGCCGCCAATCTTTTTTTGTCATCGGGATGAACGCCGCCCCGCCCGAAGGTTTTCAGTCGCTGTTTCATAATTAATCCTTGTATTTGATTAAACGTATCTTCCGCTTCGAAACCCGAAAGAACGGAATTAAAAACGCAAAATATCCCGCCGCAACCGCAATCCAAACCGCGAAGGAACCTCTCGGAACCGTCCGCACGGCAACATCCCTGTCCGTCAAAAAATATGCAGACAGAGGATCTGATTTGACTTTTTTCATTATACTATCGAAACCGTCTTCTGTAAATATTTCGATCAAGATTTTTTCGTTACGGACGGAATTCCCTTCGTAAAAAAAGTGCGGAACCGTCACTTCATACCCGGGCGGCGGCAGCCGTTCCAGCTTTTCATAGCGGTAACTGTACTGAAAGACCTTTTCTTCAAGGTAACCGGCAGCGTTTAAAGTCCCCCGCTGCTGATTTTGAGTTTTTTCATAAATTTCTTCATAAGTTCTTGACCCAAAAAGCGGATCTGCCTTCTGCGCAGGATTTTCCGCCGGAACTGACACCACAAAAATAAGCGCGCCGATTGGAAGAGCTGCCGTCAGCACTCCCAAAACTATTTCGGCAGCAGCACACTTCCACGGCAAACGATAATCCTTTCCGAAAAAAGGTTTTGGAATAAACTGAAACCCGTGCGGTCGGTTCACTTCCCGGACCACGGAAACAAACGCCAGAGAAAGACCGAAAAGCGACATTGCAACAGCAGCAACTGCCGCCAAACGCTCTCCGGGAAAAAACAAAGGAGGCAGAACGGCGCAAAAAACCGCGGCTGAAAGCTGCCCCGCAATCGATTTTTTGTCCTTCCCGGAAAACAAATCGACGCCGTTGAAAGTAAAGTACTCCCGCTGCGGCTGCCATTTCCGCCACAGAGACAGAAACACATTGCCGATAAAAACAGCCGCGCTCAGAACAAGAGCGTTACCGGAAAACAGCGCGGCCGCAAAAAGCACCGCCAAGAATAAAAGTCCTTTTCGGGATTTTCGTTGCACAAAGGACGAGAAAATCCAGGTAAGAATAACCGCTGACGTAAAAAAAACCGATTCCGCAACCGGCCGATGCTGTTCAACGGCGACCGCAGGCGCATCCGGGTACTCCATATTCCACTCCCTCAGCACTTCGGCAGAAAGCGGTTCTTTCAGTATAAACAACCTCATCGGACGTCCGTCTTCCTCAAAATCAAAAAGTTGCGGCAGCCGGGTCAAAAACGGCGTTAGCCGATCGTCATCCGGTAAAAACCGATCCTTCAGCTCGCCTATGGTCAGCCTTTCCGGATTATAATGATCCAACTGAATCTCAATGTCGGCAGCGGAAAAAAAATCGATCCCTTTTTCTTTCAAAAAAAGTGCCGGAGCATCGCCCGATTCCGCCGGGAAAGCCGCAAACGGCGTGGCAACGTCCGCTCCCCCGTCACGCAGAAAAAGCAAAACCGCCGCGCTGCCGAATAAACAAAATAAAGAGAAGATGATCGCCGCTCGCGCGATTTTCATATGGCGCTGATTGAAAAAAGACGGAGACTCCTCCATAAATACTGATTATATAAAAAAACTCGTTAAAGTAAATAAAAAGAGTTCACAAATTCACAAAAAGGGACTATAATTTCAGAATGAGAATTCGGCTTCCCGCATTATTCCAACGAAAAAGGATAAAAGTTTACGCTTTGGTCGGTCCTGCGGGGACGGGGAAGAGTTTTCGTTCCAAATTAGTTGCCGACTCACACAATATCGACATGATTGTCGACGACGGTTTGCTGATCAAAAACCGCCGGATTCTGGCAGGCACTTCGGCGAAAAAGGCAGACTCTTATTTGGGAGCGGTTCGGATTGCTATTTTCGAGGACCTCTTTCACAGAGAAGAAGTGAAAAAAGCCATTGAAGAGCAAAAACCGAAATCGATTTTGATATTGGGAACCAGCGATAAAATGATTACCCGTATCTGCAAACGGCTGGATCTGCCGCTTCCGTTCCTCACCATCAATATTAACGACATTGCCTCAAAAGAAGAAATCGAAAAGGCCGTCAGCGCCCGTAAAAGCGGAAAGCACGTCATTCCGGCTCCCATCATTGAAGTGGAAAAACGTTACCCCTCTTCGGCTATCAGCGCCCTGCTTCTTTCGTTTTCAAGAAATATTTTTTCCAAAAAAAAACGCTTCATCGAAAAGACTATTGTTCAACCCGATTACGAAACCCCGGCCGGTTCCATCACTATTTCGGAAGCAGCACTGACACAAATGCTGATGCACTGCACGGAGGAATTCGACTCCTCTATCAAAATAAAAAGACTTTCAATTAAGGAAAACGGCAACACCTATTCGCTGAAATTGGGACTGGAGGTGCCCATTCATTCGTCGCTTCCCTTCCGCCTGACAGAACTGCGTCATTTTATTATTAAAAATATAGAAAAATATAGTGGAATTCTTCTGGAAAAAGTCGATATTAATATCGTGAGTATGTCTCAATAATTCGCAAAAAGAGGAATCGAACCATGAAACGACTTTTATTCATTTTTTTGATTACCGCATTATCCGTCTCCGGCTTTGCTCAATTCTCGGACAAAATCGTTGAAAGTAAATATTACCGCGTCTTCTTTCAGGAGAATGAACAGGAAGCGGTACTGACCGCTCAAAAACTTGACGCCTACTTCGATTTTTACAACAGCTATTTTCATTTTGATACAAGCGCGATGCCCTCCCGGCTGAACGTCAAAATTCTTGATTCAAAATCCGCATACGCCGATTATGTTTCCGCTTCAACAACCGTAAGCAATCCGGTTTCGTCATTCTTATTTATCCAGTATCGGGATGCGTCTAAAAGCGAACTGATCGGCTACAAAAACAATAATCCCGATTTTGAAGATACTCTGAGTCATTACAGCTTTATTCAGTTTTTCCGGAATTTTATTACCAATCCTCCGCTTTGGCTGGAAAAGGGTTTTGCCGTCTATTTCGGAAAATCGTTTTATTCTCCTTCAAAAAGCGCCGTTATTTACAAAGAAAATCTGACATGGTTGAACACCCTGAAATCATTTCTCGACGCTGATCCGCCCGCTTTAATCGACTTAAATACACTCTTTTCAATGAATACCGAAGAAGTGTCCGAAAACAGTGATTTGTTTTACGCTCAATCCTGGGGACTTGTCAAATTTCTTATCGAAAATCCGAAAGCAGTTTATAACCGCGTTATTTGGGACTCGATTAACAAACTTTCCCCGGACGCATCAAAAACCCAAAACGAAGAAAATGTCAAACGGTCATTTGCATGGCTTGATTCAGCTGAATTTTCGAAAGATTTTTACGAATACATTACCGCTTTAAAAACATTCCCCCAACTGGTTGACAGCGGTATCGCTCTTTATGAAAAAGAGAAATATGATGAAGCAAAAATGGCTTTAATCAAAGCTGTCACAATGGAAGACACAAATTACATTCCATATTATTATCTCGGATTAATCCATTATAATACGGAAGATTACGCAATGGCTGATTTTTACTACAACTCCGCACTGCAGATGAACGGCGATAAGGCCATTTGCTACTACGCACTGGGAGTCAACGCTTTTGCCGAACAGGATTACGAAAGATCTGTCAAATATTTAAAGACAGCTGTCGCCTGCTCTCCCGAATACCGGGAAAGAACGGATAAGATCATCGATAATATCCGCACCATTTTAAGACTGCAAAACCGCACCATGGATATTGAAGCTATCGAACCGTATCAAATACCAACCGAAGAAAGGAAAGAAGCGGCTCCGGTCAGTCCGGATATCACCGTTACCACAACCGCTCCGGAAGCAGCCGAAGCTCCGGTGACGATTGAGGATGAATCTCTGGCGGAAGAAGCGATCGACGCCCCCGTTCAGCCGGAGGAAGAGGATGAAGTCGGGCGGCTGCGCTTGGATAAAGATACAGGAGAATATATCCTGATCAACTGATAACGCAAAGCGTTCGATAAGCGGCGGACAAATCAGAATGATTGTCCGCCGTTTTTTTTACCGTCATCATTCGAATCTTTGCCGGCCTTCTTTTTAGAAGATCGAAAACGCCGTTTTTTGCCGGAACCGGATCGTCTCTCTTTCGGTTTTACTCCGTCGCGTAAATCAAAAATCATCCGAACGGCTCCCTCAATTTGAGAAACCGGAAGTTGCAACGGTTTTTCAAATTCTTTGCAAAATGCCTTCTTTTCGCTAAAATTCTCAAACCATCCTGCCTCCTGTCGAAACGGAGGCAAAAACACTTTAAAAAAGTGAAACAGTAAAACATCGCGTTCGGGAAACGAATCCGCCCCGGAAGCTGAAACCTCTGCATCCAAAAGCATCATTTCAGCATAAAAGGTTTTTCTCACTGTCTTTGAAGCGGACAAGGCTGAAGAAAGATTAGGCAAAAAAAACGGCATCAAATTCAAGTCGTCGATTTGTTCAAAAACGGCTGTAGCCTTTCCCGAAGAAAGAATTTTAAAAAATTCTTCTGTTAAACGCGAAACAGAAACTGTTGCCAACAATGACGCCTTTTTTCTGAGAACCGCTTTCATTTTATGCGGAATTTTCAAACCGCACTTGGCGGCATATTTTGCGGCGCGCAGCATTCGCACCGGATCAGAATCAAAAATAGTTTCCAAAGGAATGACATTAACAAGTTTGCCGTTTTTTAAATCCCGAACTCCCCCGACGTAATCAATGAGCTGTTCCTTTTCGGGATCGTAAAACAAGGCGTTCACCGTAAAATCGCGTCTTCTGACATCTTCTTCAATGGATCCGTACACCGCATTGAAGTTTCCAGAAGAAACCGCTCGAAATGTTGTCACTTCCACTATATAGCGCCCGGGGAAAATAACATGAGCCAACTTGAACCGTTTCCCGATAATCCAGGCATTGGGGAAAATTTTACGGATACGGTTCGGAACGGCATCGGTAGCGACATCAAAATCTTTCGGAATTTTGTTTAAAAGCAAATCCCTGACAGCGCCTCCGACAATATACGCCTGATATCCGGATTTTTTTAATATCCGCACCACTTCAAGCGCTTGCGGCGCAATCATTTTACGACGAAGAGAGTGTTCATCCTTTGTATAGACGACAGCAACCGGAATTCGTTTGCCGTCGGAACCGGTTCCGTACCTTTGAATCATGATAAATCAGCGAAACGTAACGGACGTGACCAAAGTCAAATTTTCGGAACTGTTTCCAATCAGAATTTCATAAACCCCAGACTCTGTTATCCATCGGCTTTCTTCTGTATCGTAATAACGGAAGGAGTCTGCCGTTAAAGGCATCGAGACGGATTTTGTCTCTCCCGGTTCCAAACGGACTTTTTCAAAGCCCTTCAATTCTTTTTGAACGCGGTCAACTTTTGAATCAACGGCATGTACATAAAGCTGCACAACCTCCGCTCCAGCACAATCCCCGGTATTGGTAACAGAAACAGTCACTTTGATTTCTTCTCCTTGAGAAAACGAAGAGCGGGAAACTTTCAGCTGATCGATTTTAAAGTCGGTATAGGACAAGCCGAATCCGAACGGAAACTGCGCTTTTTTAGCCGCTTTATCAAGATACCGGTACCCCAAATACCTTCCTTCGGCGTAAACCATATGATCCATCCGATCATAAGAAACGGGATCGTTTTCAAAAAGACCGAAATTCTTCGATTTCAGCATTTTCGGATCGCCTCCGAAAACCTTAAAACGCCCGACTCCCAACGGAGAAACAATGCGGTATTTTGTATCGCGAGGCCAAACAATCAATTTATCGGGATTTTCAAGCTGTGCTGCGACGGGACCGAAATCTTCCCATTGTTTTACCATTGAAAACGGCAGCTTCCCGGAGGGATTGACATCTCCGAAAACGATATGCGCCAATGCGGCGTCCGCCCATTTTCCGGCATACCCTAAATGAATAAACCCTTTGACTTTATGAATCCAGCTCTCCGTTTCGACACCCCCGCCATAATTACTGACAACAACCAGATTCGGATTCCATCGGGAAATTTTATCGATATCCCTCAGATTTTTTGCTTTCATCTCCCAAGGACGGTCATTGGCCTCTCCTTCACCAAAAACCCAATATCCGGCAAAATAGAGAACCACGTCGGCTCCTTTAATAGATGCGATATCGGAAGCCGGACATTGATAAATTTTGGTTTCGCGGTCGCGGTATTTTCTGAAGCCGGAAAGCGCATTAACCGTCATCAGTCGTCCCGGGCGACCGGTAAAAACAGTGCACGCACCAACTGTTGTCGTATTTAGATAATATCCGTTCCAGCCGACCAATGCCACCCTTACCGGTTCTGTCTGCGAAACCGGCAGAATATCGTCTTCATTTTTTAAAAGAATGATTCCTTCTTCCGCAAGGCGACAGGCGAGAGCATCATGTTCCTTCGGATTTTCTTCCAAAGCAGTATTTTTTTGCGGTCCGTCATAAATACCGCAATCGATATAAGTTCTCAGAATACGAAACACTTTTTCATCCAACAAAGTTTCTTTATCGGGAATATTCAAAGCGGCAATTTCCTTCGGGGAAAAATACCCGCTGGAATTCGGCATCTCCAAATCCAAACCGGCCGTAAACGATCCTTCTGTAGAATAAATGGAAAGCCAATCGGAAACGACAAAACCCTTGAAACCGAGATCATTTTTCAAAACATCAGTGATTAAGCGTTTATTCTCCGCCATAGGAAAGCCGTTAACCGGATTGTACCCCGTCATAACAGCGCCGACACCGGCTTTTACGGCCGCTTCAAAGGGTGGCAGATAAATTTCACGCAAAGTTCTTTCATCAATATCGCTGCTGACACCATGGCGATCGAAATCCTGATTGTTTGCCAAATAGTGCTTGACGCAGGCAATCACTTTTTGCCCCTGCATCGCTTTAATGTAAGAGGCCGTCATTTCAGAGCTCAGGTAGGGATCTTCGCCCATGTATTCAAAGTTGCGTCCGCAGTTTGGCATGCGGTAAATATTGACTCCAGGTCCTAAAATAATACGCTCGCCGCGCGCAACCGCCTCTTTTGCAACCGCCTCTGCCGCCAAAGCCATTGCCTCCCGGTTCCATGAAGCAGTCACCACTAATGTTGACGGGAAAGAGGTGCCGTCAAACGAGACTCCCATCGTCGAATCCTGGAAATGAACAGGTGGAAGACCCAAACGCTCAACTTCTCCCTGAACTTTCCACTCGGAACCGCGGATAAATGAAACTTTTTCATCATAAGTCATTTCATTTGTAATCAGGCGGGCTTTCTCGTCTGCGGATAAATCCAAGCTCAAAACCTCCTGAAGAAATGTTTCCTGATCAGAGTAAGATGTACAGGCAAAAACTAAAAAAACCAAAAAAAAGGCAGGAATTTTCATACCGGGCTCCTAAAATTTTATATTGCATTCAAAACGGTTCTGCAAATCAAATCGTTCCGTTTACAATCTTGTCAAAATCTCCGTCCGATCGGGGAAAACGGCTACCGTGTCCTCGAAATGCGCCGAAAGCGAACCGTCGCGGGTAACGACCGTCCAGCCGTCGTCCAAAACATCCACTTCCCACCCGCCGGCGTTAATCATCGGTTCTATGGCGATGACCATACCGCTTTTCAAACGCGGATTTTTCCCGGAGAGCGAACAGTAGTTGGGGACCTCCGGATCTTCATGCAGCTTTAATCCGACGCCGTGTCCGCAATAATCGCGGACAACGCCGTATTTTCCCGCGCGGGAAAACACGGCCGCCGAAATATCCTTGATCCGGTTCCCGCAGACCGCCTGTCTGATTCCTTCGTCCAGACACTCCGAGGTGACATCCATCAGCCGTTTGGCTTCATTGCTGACGGTTCCGACGGGAAAAGTCCGCGCCATATCGCTGAAAAATCCGTTCAGATTGATTCCGAGATCCATACTGACGATGTCCCCGGCGCGCAGAACCCGGTTTCCGGGAATGCCGTGAATCACCTCGTCGTTGACGGAAATGCACGCCGAACCGGGGAAGCCGCCGTACCCCAAAAACGCCGGCCGGCCGCCGTGTCCGGTAATATAGCGGTAAACCCATTGATCCAACTGTTTGGTGGTAACGCCCTCCCGGATTTCCCCTTCAACTTCCCCCATTAAACGGGCCAAAAGGCGGCAGGATTTTCTGATTCCGTCAATTTCAGCTTCGGACTTGATAACAATCACTTTTCTATCCCCGAATTCAGATAATCCAGATAAGAGATAACCTCGATATTTGCCGGATCCAAGTCGTGCGCCAAGCGGAACGATCGCGCGGCCTTTTCCCGTTCGTTCTTCATCAGATAAATCCGTCCGTAAAGAACGTGAACAGCCGCCGACAGAATGTCGTCCTCCCAATCGATATAGGAGCGCGCCGCATCCGCCTCCTTTAAGGCCCGATCCGGATAACCGAAATAAAGAGACAAAAGCGCGCAGTTGTAAAACAGCTGGTATCCCATCGGAAACGAATCAGACGAACGCTCCGCCTTTCGGGTACACGCCGAAAAGGCCTCGTAGGCGGCGTTAAAGTCCTCTTTCAGAACCGACGAAACACCTGTGTAAAAATCGATCCAGGCGCGTTCGCCGTAATCGCGGCGGCAGTGCGCCAAGAGCCGGTCCATTTCGGCCGAATCCGACAGGCCGACAAGGTACCAAAGAAAAATCCGCGGGATTTTTTCGTTGATCGCTTTATTCTTATTGTACAGATTCCACAAAACGCCGATGAACAGCTCGGGAGAAGCCGCCGTATCCGAAAAACGGTAGGCCAAAACGGCGTCAACGTTATCGGCGTCGGTCTGCAGGAAATTCTTTAAAACCGCTCTGGCTTTTTCACTCTGCCCCAAATCCATGTAATCCTGAGCCAATTTTAAATTCAGGACAGCTATATCGGGGAAGGCCGCAACTCCCTGTTCCATGTATTTCACCGCATCGGGAGAGTCTTTATAAATCCATGCCAAATTAAAATACGGGACAAAACTGTAATCAGGATAGGCATTTACAAAATCGGCATATAAAGCGGCCGCTTCGTTGACGATCCCTGTGTCCATACACAAATCGGCCAGAAAGAGGTACCAATCGCGATTGGCTTCCATGAAAAAATCTTTATCCAGCATTTGCGCATAGGAGTACGCCTTTTCGGCATCTCCGGCGTCATACGCCAAATAACTCCCGAGCATCGGATTCTGACTGCCGATCCGTTCATTAAACAGGTCAAAAGCTTCCCGAATTTGTCCTGAGAGAGCCAAACTCAGTATATAATTTTTAATCAGCCTTACATCATCAGAACGCCCGATTAAATAACGGTAACCGTTCGGATCTTCGTCAACCGCTACGGAAACTGCCGCTCGGCTGAAAGAATCAAAAGAAAAGAGCGCCGGATCCGGTATATTGCCGGAGCGTAAAGCCGCTTCGGCAAAAAAAGACGGCAATACCCCGCGTTGATTGAAAGCCGTCGAAGCGGTCTCCCACGCTTTATCCGCATGGGCTGTCTTCATCAGCGCATAAACATAAAGAGAAACCGCTTCACTCTCATTCGGATAAAGGCCGACAGCCCGTTCTGTAAACGAAAGGAAATTTTCATAGCGCCCCTGTGCCGAAGCCGTCAAAAAAACCCTTTTTAAAATTTCCTTATAAACAGAAAAATCATAATCAAAATCTTTCAAATCTTCCAGAAGACGATCCGCCTGCGCATAATATCCCTTTGCGATATGACCATCAACAGTTGAAAGCTGGTAGAGCACCTGTGATTCCGCTTTATGCTTAATCACCGCATCGACAATGAAAACTGCGGCAAATCCCGTTATAATAAAAACAAATACGGAAACGCAGGCAACAATAAACCCTTTTTTTCTTCCCGTCATTTGAGAACCTCTCGCGATAATTTATCCAAAATCCCGTTCACGAAACGGTAGGAATCATCCGCTGAAAAATTCTTTGAAATCTCAACCGCTTCGTCAATGACAATCCGCGGAGCCAAAGGTTGCGTCTGAAACAACATTTCATAGACGGAAACCCTTAAAACAGCCAAGTCAACCTTGGCGATTCTGTCAAAATCCCGTTTATCGGAAGCCGATTCAATCAGCCGGTCGATTTCCGTTAAACGCTCAAACGCACCGCCGATCAGAAAACGGGCGAACAGAAGGCTCTCTTCCTTCAGATCGGAAGAGACCCATCTTAAATCGGAAAGCGTCCGTTCATCTTTGCGCATCTCGTAACTGTAGAGAACCTGAACGGCAATAATCCGCCCGGAATGACGAACCCCCACTAATCCAAATCCTCGTCAAAATATTTAATATCCGCCTCTTTCCTCAACTCTTTGCTCAATTCCTGAAGGGCGGTATTGTAATTCCCGTACATTTTCATTGTCCGCATCTGATCTTTCACGCTGTCGCCGAAAGTGACCGACTGTTCAGGGTCGATTTTATCGTCGTACTTCGGAATGCCCGCCTCTTCTTTGGCTGTCACTTTAAACACATGATAGCCGCGCTCGGTTTCCAGGACGTCGGTAATCCCGTCAACCGGCAGCGAAAACAGAGTTTCCACAATTTTCGCATCCAGCAGCTGAAACGCTTCGCTGAAAAGAAGCCACCCCATTGCGCCGCCGTTGTACTTTGTTCCGCGGTCTTCCGAATAGGTTCTGGCGGCTTCTTCAAAACTCATCCGGCCGGAAGAGACCTTCGTTTTTGCCTCGTCAATGACCTTCCGCGCGTTTTTTTTGTCATCCGCATTCAGCCCCGTTGTATCAATATAAATCTGGCTGACGCGCACGCGGGCCGGCAGATTCAGCGTTCCCGCATTTACCTGCCGCTGGAATTCGGCGCGCGCTTCGGCATCCGTTACTTCAGGCGGCGTCAGCGCCTCCGGCCGCTTTTTTGCCACATACTGCTTGATTTTCTCCTGATTGACAAACGCCTCTTTGATACGATCCAGCGTCATGCCGCCGTAAGTTTCCAAATCCTTATCGGTTGCGGTACGCCGCAGCAGAGCCGACAGTTCCGCCAGCTTCTGCCTTTTAAAGGTATTAAACGACGTTTCGCTGACTTTAATTTCGTCCCGATCGGCCGCCTGTACCAACAAAGCGACGTCAATCAACTGATCCAAAACCTCTTTTTTGGTAACGGAAAGCGCATTGTTCGACGCCTTCAGGATTTCATCATAGCGGGCGTCAACGGAAGCGCGGGTAATCGGCTCTCTGCGGATCAATTCAACGGTTGCAACAATGTTATCGATCCGATCGGCGGCAAAAGATCCGGCCGCCGCGGAAACGGCAAGCAAAACACAAAAAACCGATTTTTTCATTCCGACGCCTCCGCTTCAGATTTTATTCTGCCGTTCCTGTCCCTGTTTCGCCCGGAACATCCTCCGCCTCAGAGGAAGCGCCCAGATCCCGGTACTCCTGAATATCGTCGATCCATGTCCGTTCCGCCGCGCTTTGCGCATTGACTTCGGCTTCGACTCCTTCAAGCGCCTTGGCGTCGCTGTAGCTTTTTGTGTAAACCATCATCAGCGCCAAAGAAAGAACAAAGAAGAGCACGGCCAAAATACCGGTAAAACGGGCAAGGATGTTTCCCGACTGCAGACCGACGGAAGAGTTGTTGCTTCCCCCGAAAATGCCGCCGAGTCCGTCCCCCTGCGAATCCTGCAGTAAAACAACGGCCATCAGCAGAACCGAAACGATACAAAACAAAATCAGTAAAATTACACTTAATACCGCCATTCAAAACTCCGTTATTTATCGTAATTGACAATCGGCAGGAAGGTTTCGGCTTTCAGCGAGGCTCCGCCAATCAAACCGCCGTCGATATCCGGCATCGCCATCAGCTCCTTGGCATTGCCGGCGTTCATCGAACCGCCGTACTGAATAATCAGGTTTTCGGCGCATTTCGGGCAATACAGTTCACCGACTTTGGCGCGGGCGGCGGCATGGACTTCCTGAGCATCCTGCGGAGTTGCGGTTTTTCCGGTTCCGATAGCCCAAACCGGTTCGTAGGCAATAACCACGCGGGACAATTCTTCCGCCGTCACATCTTTCAGTCCCGCTTCAATCTGAGCGTTGACCACTTCAATCGCCCTTCCGGCTTCCCGTTCTTCCAGGGTTTCCCCGACGCACAGAATCACCTCCAGACCGTGTGTCAGCGCCAGCTTCACCTTCTTATTGATAATTTCATCCGTCTCGTTGTAAATCGACCGCCGTTCAGAATGTCCGAGAATCACCACCTGAACGCCGACATCTTTCAGCATCAAGACCGAAGTTTCGCCGGTGTAAGCGCCCGTTTCGGCAAACGCCATATTCTGAGCCCCGAGCAAAATCGGGGAACCGGGCAGAACCTTCGAAACGGCGTCCAGACAGGTAAAATTGGGAGCGATCAGCACCCGGTGCGGGCAGTCCTTTACGGACTTAACCAACGATTTTGCCAACTCGACGGCCTGTGTCACCGTCAGATTCATCTTCCAGTTACCGGCAATAAAACTCTTTCTCATGTCCGAACTCCTTTCTCAGTCTTCCAACGCAACGATACCGGGCAGCTTCTTGCCTTCAAGGAATTCGAGAGAGGCGCCGCCTCCGGTGGAAACGTGGCTCAATTTCTTTGTCAGACCGAATTTGTTTGCCGCCGCAACGGAATCTCCGCCGCCGACAACGGTCGTTCCTTTGCACTCCGCCACAGCCATCGCCACTTCTTTGGTTCCCTCCGCAAACTTATCGAATTCAAAAACGCCCATGGGACCGTTCCAAACAACGGTT
Source organism: uncultured Spirochaetota bacterium (assembly GCA_944388995.1). Taxonomy (GTDB): domain Bacteria; phylum Spirochaetota; class Spirochaetia; order JAFGXN01; family JAFGXN01; genus CALXOJ01. The sequence continues at coordinate 49,619 of CALXKN010000007.1, forward strand.
TTTGCGGGAATAATTGCTTCGGAAAAGAGACGGATGGTTTTGGGGCCGATATCCATTCCCATTTTATCGGCGGGAATGTTGTCGGAATCGATGGTCTCGGCATCGGCATTTTCGGAAAATTCGGAGGCAACCACATTGTCAACGGGAAGAAGCACTTTCACCCCCGCTTTTTCGGCAGCCGCCAGGAAATTTTTCGCCGTATCGATGAAGTCGTTCTCAAGCAATGATTTTCCGACCTCAAAACCCTGAGCCTTCAAAAAAGTATACGCCATACCGCCGCCGATAATAAAAGTATCGGCTGTCTTCAGCAGCGATTCCAAAACACCGATCTTCGACGAAACTTTTGCACCGCCGACAATGGCAACAAACGGTTTTTCGGGATTCGTCAAAAGAGGAGCAAAAAACTTCACCTCTTTCTCAATCAAAAATCCGGCAGCCGACGGCAGAAGATGCGCCACGCCTTCGGTGGAAGCCTCCGCGCGGTGGGCGGTTCCGAATGCATCATTAACATAAACCTCTCCGAGAGCCGCCAACTTCTTCGCAAACTCCGGATCGTTTTTCTTTTCTGCCTTATAATAGCGAACATTCTCCAAAAAAAGAATCTCGCCCGGTTTTAAGGCTTTCGCTGCAGCTTCCACTTTATCACCGACAACGTCGTCAATGTACTGAACCGGACGGCCCAACTTCTCACTCAGCCGTTTGGCAATCGGTTTCACGGAAAACTGCGGTTCGCGAGTTCCGTCGCCCGCCGGGCGGCCGAGGTGGCACATTACCACCAACGAGGTTCCCGGTTTGGCCAAAATATATTCAATCGTCGGCAAAGCTTCGACAATTCTGGTTTCATCCGTAATCACTCCGTCTTTGATCGGAACATTGAAATCAACGCGCAACAAAACCCGTTTGTTGTCCAAATCCATATCTCGAACAGTTCTTAACATAGGAAAATCTCCTCCGAAACAATGAAATAAAAAAGGAAATGACAGCCCCCGGAAGGAGGCTGCCGTCTCAACCGGAATTATTTATCCTTTCCGGCCATGTAACTCAGTAAATTGACGACGCGGTTGGAGTAACCCCACTCGTTGTCGTACCACGAAACGACCTTAAAGAACCGTTTTTCGCCCTTCAGGTTGTTCTGCAAAGTGGCCAGCGAATCGTAAATCGAAGAACGGTTGTCGTGAATCAAATCGGAGGAAACGATCTCTTCGTCGGTGTACCCCAAAATTCCTTTCATGGAACCGCCGGCGGCTTTTTTCAGAATCGAATCGATCTCTTCAATGGAAGTGTCTTTCGCGGCGCGGAAAGTCAGGTCGACAACGGAGACGTCCGGCGTCGGAACGCGGAACGACATTCCCGTCAATTTGCCTTTTGTCGACGGAAGAACCTCTCCGACAGCCTTGGCGGCGCCGGTTGTCGACGGAATGATGTTGCAGGCCGCCGCGCGTCCGCCCCTCCAGTCTTTTTTGGAAGGACCGTCAACGGTTTTCTGAGTCGCCGTGTAGCTGTGAATGGTTGTCATCAGACCGGTTTCGATTTCGATACCGCCGTCCATCAAAGCCTTCACAACGGGAGCCAGACAGTTGGTCGTGCAGCTGGCATTGGAAACAATATTGTGTTTCGCGGAGTCGTACTCGTTTTCGTTGACTCCCATGACAATGGTTTTGACCTCTCCTTTACCGGGAGCGGAAATGATGACCTTCTTCGCGCCGGCAGCCAAGTGTCCCTGCGCCTTTTCGGAAGCGGTGAACAGACCGGTCGCTTCGATGACATACTCAACGCCCATCGCTTTCCAGGGAAGATCCTTCAGTTCTTTGACCACGCCGAGACATTTGATTTTGTTGCCGTTGACAACCAGAATATCGTCCTCGGCAAGCGAAGCGTCGCTCTTTTCGGAAGAGATTTCCGCGTTCATCCGGCCGTGAACCGTATCGTATTTCAGCTGATAAGCGAAGTAGTCGGCATTTGTGGAAACGTCGACGACAGCCGCCACCTCAATTTCCTTCCCCAACAAACCTTGATCAACCATTGCTTGAAGAACCATTCTTCCGATTCTTCCGAACCCGTGAATTGCTACTTTCATTTCTGTCTCCTTAAACAAACCCGAAAATCAGGGTATTATCTTTTAAAACTATATTCGAAATGCGGGCGGTTGTCAAGAAAAAAAGAAAGCAATCGGCCGTTTTTCGTTCTTCTCCCGCCTGGGGTCTCCTCAAAAAAAAAAGAGTTGCCGATTTCCGTTTTCGGATTTACAATGTTACAGAGGTAAATAAAATGAATCAAGGTCGTTTCTATACTTTAAAAAACAAAAACGGAACGGAAATCAAGCTGTTCGATTACGGCGCCGCGTTGGCGGGAGTCAGGGTTCCCGACAAAAACGGAAAATTTGACGATGTTGTTTTCGGCTTCGACGATTTGAAAGGATACGCCGAGTTTAACGACTTTTTCGGGTCGACAGTCGGACGGCACGCCGGAAGAATCGGCGGAGGACGCTTCGAAATCGACGGGAATGTCTTTCAGCTGGCGGTCAACAACGGAAAAAACCACCTCCACGGCGGCATCAAAGGATTCGACAAAGTTTTCTGGAACGCGCAGGAGTTGTCAACAAAAAAAGGGAACGCCGTCAGTTTTTCATACCTGAGCCCCGACGGGGAAGAGCACTATCCCGGCAACTTAACCGTCACCACAGTCTACACGCTGACGGACGCCGACGAAATCATCATCGATATGTACGCAGTAACGGACAAGGCTACGCCCGTCAATCTGACCAACCACACCTACTTTAACCTCTCGGGAGCCGGAAATCCGTCGATTCTCGATCACCGGCTGAAGCTGAACTGTGACTTTTTTCTCCCCGGCGACGAAGGACTGATTCCGACGGGAGAAGTGGCGCCGGTCGACGGAACGCCGCTTGATTTCCGCGAATTCAAAGCCATCGGGAAGGAGATTGACGCCGATCATCCGTCAACGAAATTCGGCTCCGGATACGACCTGGCGTTTGTTGTCAACGGAAAAGGAAACGAAACCGTCCACGCCGCGTCGGTCATCGACGATAAAAGCGGCCGCCGTCTCGATGTTTTCACAAACCAAAAAGCTCTCATCTTCTACACAGGCAATTTCCTGAAAGGTAATTTCAAGGCGAAGGACGGAAAAACCTACCCGAGACGCTCCGGATTCTGCCTGGAACCGGGCGCCTTTCCCGATTCGCCGAACAAACCGTGGTTTCCGGACATCATTCTGAAACCGGGCGAACTGTACCACAATCAGATCATCTTCCGTTTCGGGATCGAAAATTAACGCTCAATACGGTATCAGCGGGTCGATGAAACCTCCGTTTTCATCGACCCATTTTTTTTCATCATCGCTCAGCAGCGAACAGTCGGTCAGCCGGGATTCAAACGGAAAATCGGTCAGCCGCTCGAAACGCAGATAACCGGAATCGGTTTCATCGCGGACGACGGCGTAGATATTCTCCAAGCGGATACCGTACTCCCCTTTGCGGTAACACCCCGGTTCGATGGAAACAATCATTCCGGGTAAAGCAGCGACTGTTTCATTGGAAGGAGAAATCGAAAACGGCGGTTCATGAACACAGTTGATCCAGCCAACGCCGTGACCTGTGCCGTGACCGTATTCCGCTCCGCCGCGCCGCGCCTCGCCGCGGGCAACCGCGTCGAGCGCGGCTCCGCAGGTTCCCTGCGGAAAGCGTGTGCGCGCCAGAGCAATATGGGCTTTCAGGACGGCGGTGTAATCGCGCACCGCTTGCGGCGGGGGATCGCCGCCGCCGGTCCAAAAAACCCGCGTTATGTCGGTGGTTCCGTTGACGGAGTGCGTACCGCAGTCAAGCAGCAGCAAACCGCCCAGACCGACGGCGGCGGCCGTTTCCGCTTCGGGTTTGTAGTGAACAACCGCGCCGTTTTCCCCGAAGGCGGCGATGGTCTCAAACGAAGCACCGCGGTAACTCTTTTCCTTGCGCCGCAGCTCTTCGAGCAGACGGCTCAGATCCGCTTCATTGAAACTCTCTCCGGCCTCAACCGCTTCCAGCAGCCGCCGCCGGAAACGTAGCAAAACCCGTTTATCCGCCGCCGCGGCCTTTTTCACCGCGGCAATTTCCCCCCGCGTTTTAACGGTCTGCATCAGCCGGATCCGCAGCCGGTCGTCGACAACAGTATTGCGGCGGGCTGTTAAAAACCGGAAGAGATTTTCGTTTAAATCGTTCAGCGAGCATTCGATTTTCAGTCCGCAGACCGAATCAAGACGACTCAGAAATTCCCCGTACGGGAAAATTTCAACATTGGGAAGTTCCTGCGGCAATGGATGATCGGTAAACAGCTCCATCCGATCGGATGTAATTAAAGCCCACGAATAGAAAAACACGTCTTCGCGTGCATCTCGGAACAGTCGGAAACCGGTTAGCCAAGCTATCGTGTCGGGCGCGGTCAAAAGAAGCACATCTCCCTTCATATCGCGGCGCAGCAATCCGATTTTTTTCCGAAAAGCACGCACAGGATCTTTGACGACCGCATCCAGGGGCTCGGATCCGGGACAAAACCTCTGCGTCCGCCCCGAATCAAAATCGGTCAAATCGGTTTTCTGTTCACGGCAAACCAATTCCAGCTTCCGGTAAAACGGGTGAGAGATTCCGCTTTTATTAACGGCAACCGTCTCTCCGGCAGTCAATCGCTCTCCCAGCCACTGCGGCAGCGGCGCCTCTTCTCCGTCTTTGACCAAAACGACATCGCGGTTTTCAAAAAGTTGTTCGCACTCCAGATAATAACGGCTATCGGTACGAAAAAAAATCTTTTCAGGCGTCAAAATCACCGTTCCAGCCGAACCGCGGAAGCCAAGCAGCCGCTTCCGTTCGTTGAAAAAGTCAGGAACATTTTCACATAAATGAGGATCAGCCGAAAAAAGAATCAGCCAATCGATTCCTTCCGCTGCCATCCGATTCCGTATTTCGTCAATTGCATCCATGCTCACAGTATACCGCCGCCCCCCGATTTCGGCAAGCAGAAAAAAATGATTGTCTTTTTTCAAATTTTGTGATATAATAAAATGTGTCACAAGAATTAACTGAAAGTTTAGAAGATTATTTGGAAGCGATTTCTCATTTACAGGAAGAGTTTAAAGTCGCACGAGTCAAAGACATCTCTTCTCGACTCAATGTGAAAATGCCGTCCGTCACCAACGCGCTGAAAGTATTGAAATCGAAAAATATGATCGATTACGAGAAAAATTCTTTCATTACACTGACGCAGGAAGGTGAAAAAGCGGCGCAGCGGATTATCCGCAAGCATGAAGTCTGCAAAGATTTTTTTCTGAATATTCTGCATTTACCGGAGGAGGAAGCCGACCGCCTGGCGTGCTCTGTCGAACATCACATTTCCGGGAAAACGGTTTCCAAATGGGCTCGACTGACCGAACTGATCGAAGATTTTTGCAAAAAGAACGACGATTTTGCGCGATGCATGAATCAACTCGGGACCGATTGAAATGACCGACTTTTTATCCGAAATTCTCGTTAACGAAAAGATTGCTCCCGATTTTTACCGCCTGCGCTTCACCGTTCCGATGGACACCGAAATTTTACCGGGATCGTTTTTTTCTTTAAAAGACGAACTGCCGACAGGAACGCTGTTGCGGCGGCCGTTCGCTTTTTCCGATGCCGGCAAAGGCGAGGCTGAAGCGCTTTATCAAATTCGAGGAAAAACAACGCACGCGCTTTCACTGCGAAAACCGGGCAGCCGGTTTCAAATTCTGCTGCCGTGCGGCAACGGTTTTCCGATCGACAAAATCGCTGCCCGGCAGCCGGTTTTAATCGCCGGAGGTGTCGGTCTCGGTCCGATTCTCTTCCTTTATCGAAGCTTGTCACGTAAAAACAGGGAACCGCTTCTCGTTGCCGGATTCCGCAGCGCGTCTCTTATTCCGCATTCGCAGCTGCCGGCCTCAACGGTTATCTGCACCGACGACGGTTCTTTCGGCGTTAAAGGTTCGGTTCTTGACGGCGTGCGGGAAATTTCTGCGAAACAGCCGCTTTTTTTCGCCTGCGGACCGACAGCAATGATGAAAGCGCTCGCGTTTGAGGCTGCGCAGCGTCAAGCCGATGCATTTGTTTCGTTGGAAGCGATGATGGGATGCTCGCTCGGCGCCTGCATGGGGTGCGTTGTTCCGATCTGCGGCGGAGGATACAAACGAGTTTGCAAAGAAGGTCCGGTTTTTGACGCGAAGGAGATTTTATGGACATCGATGTGACGGTCAAAATCGGGAAGGGAGTTTTACCGACACCGACAGGCGCCGCTTCCGGTACTTTCGGTTACGGAGATGAATTTGCCGGTTTGTACGATCCGTCAAAATTGGGCGCTGTTTACACAAAAGCGATCTCTCTTTTTCCCCGAGAGGGCAATCCGCCGCCTCGACTGACAGAAACGCCGTCAGGAATCCTTAATGCCATCGGACTGGCCAATGTCGGCGTTGAAGCGTTCATCGAAAAAAAACTCGAATTTTTATTAAAGCAATCGTTTGCAACCGTCGTTAATATTGCCGGTTCTTCGCCCGACGAATACGTTCGCACGCTCTGCCGGTTAAGCGACAGCGGCGTTTGGGGATTCGAAATCAACCTTTCGTGTCCGAATGTCAAACACGGTTGTCTCGCATTCGGCACCGATCCTCATCATGTCGAAAATCTGACCGCCCTTCTCCGCAAAGAAACCGATAAACCGCTGATCATCAAACTGACTCCGAATGTCACCGACATCGGAACGATAGCCGAAGCCGCAGAAGCAGGCGGCGCAGACGCTGTCAGCCTGATTAACACGTTGTTAGGCATGGCAATTGACGTCAAAACCGCCCGTTTTAAGTTAGCCAACCGCACAGGAGGACTTTCGGGTCCCGCTGTTAAGCCGGTCGGAGTGGCTGCCGTCTACAATGTCTCTCGCCGTGTTAAAATTCCGGTTATCGGCATGGGAGGCATCATGTGCGCTGACGACGCCGTCGAATATCTTCTGGCGGGAGCCAAAGCGGTTCAAATTGGCACCGGAAACTTTATCACACCGGGGCTGTGCGACTCCGTTTACGACGGTATTGTCGATTATATGAAGGAAAAAAATCTCTCTAAAATAGACGACTTTGCCTCCCTCCTGCAGGATGCATGAGAAAAGCAGAGTTTTATTCCGAAAAGCTTTTGCCGTTATTTCAGCAGTTCAAAATCCGTTCCGCTAAATGAACGGCGTTAAGAACACCCTGTTTACCGATTCCCATAGTAGCGCACGGAATTCCTTTTGGCAGCTGCAAAATCGACAGCAGCGCATCAACGCCGGAAAGACAGCCGGCAACAAGGGGAATCCCGATAACCGGTTTTTTGACCAATGCCGCAACAACGCCCGGCAGTGCGGCGGAAAGACCGGCCGCTGTAATGATCACGCGGTAATTTTCCTCGTTCTGCATTAAAAACGCCTTCAGTTCCTCCGGATTGCGGTGAGCGGAGTAAACTTTAAAGTCGTAAGTCAAACCTTTTTCGTCCGCCAGCTGCAAAGCCGGCGCCATTTGCTCTCGATCCGATTCGGATCCGACAATAAAAAGCAGTTGTTTCATTTTTTCTCCTTGCAAACCGAGTCAACGGCAGCTGTCAAAAGAATTTTTTTCCGATATCGCTGCGGCTCCAACACCCCTCGAAATGCAGCTGCCGCACGCCGTCGTAGGCTTTCTTGGCAGCTTCGGACAACGTTTCCGCCACACCGACGACGGTAAAACAGCGGCCGCCGGCGGTTCGCAGTTTGCCGTCTTCACCCCGCACCGTTGCGGCATGAAAAACCGTCAAATCGCTGCGGTTTTCGGGCAAGGCAGTCACTTCGCAATTTTTTTTGTACGGACCGGGATAACCTTCCGCCGCCACAACCACTCCGACAGCCGCCTTTCCCGCCAAATCAAACGCACCTTCGGTTTCCAACTCATCAAGTTTCTGATCCCGTAAAGCGGCCGCCAAAAATTCAAAACAGCACGGAAGCGCCGCCAGCAACGGCTGCGTTTCCGGATCCCCGAACCGGACGTTAAATTCAAGCACTTTCGGACCGTCAGCTGTTATCATTAAACCGATGTAAAGCAGTCCTTTGTATGTCAATCCGTCTTTTTGCAGACCGGCCATAACCGGTTCAACGATTTCCTTGGAAATTTCTTTTTTCAGTTCGGGAGTCACGCACGGAACGGGACAGATTGCCCCCATTCCGCCGGTATTCGGTCCGTTGTCGCCGTCGCCGGCCTTTTTGAAATCGGCGCACGGCGGCAGAATCGCGTAATGCTTTCCGTCCATCAAAACAAAAATCGAAATTTCATAACCGCTTAAAAACTCCTCAACCAGCAACTTATCGGTTTTGAGGATTTCTGTTCCGAATTCGAGAAGCGCTTTTTTGTCATCCGATTCAAGAACGCCTTTACCGGCTGCTAAACCGCTTTTTTTGACAACAACTTTTCCGTTTGTTTTCTCAATATACGCAATAAAATCGTCGGGATTTTGAAATTCTTGCGCTTCAGCAGTAGGAATCCGGTGACGATTCATAAATTCCTTTGAAAACACTTTGCTCGATTCCAACTGCGCCGCCTCTTTATGAGGACCAAATGCGGCAATTCCGGCTTCCGTCAGAGCGTCAACTACTCCGTTTGCCAAGGGAATTTCCGGACCAACAAAGACAAAATCAATGCCGTAATCGCGGCATACTTTAACGACCGCTTCGTTATCCGTCTCGGAACTGAGTGTGAGTAAAGTAGCCGCTTCAGCCATGCCGGCATTTCCGGGTGCGGCAAAAAGCGAATCTTTCCCCAAAGTCTCTGAAAACTTCCATACAACCGCATGCTCCCGAGCTCCTGAGCCCAAAACCAAGACTTTCATTTTCCCTCCTCCGCGCGATTCAGCAATTCAATGACCGTCTGCGGATAAATTTCGTATTCACAAGCGTGAATTTTTTCTTCAATTTCCTCGATGGTTTCTTCTCCGGTTCGAAAAAACGATTTCTGCCGAATGACTTTCCCCGTATCCATTCCGGCATCAACGTAATGAACAGTCACGCCGAGTTCTTTATCGGGAGAAGCAAAACTCTCCTCAATTCCGTGCGTTCCCGGATATTTCGGCAACAAAGCGGGGTGAATGTTGATGATTTTTCCGGCATACTTTTCCGTCATTTCAGGCGATAAAAGTTTCATAAATCCGGCTAAAACGATCAAATCGGGTTTCAGTCGGGTCAGCAGAGCGTCGATTTCAGCTTCCGTTTCGCCGCGGCTCCGTCCGAGATAGGAAACGTGATACGCCGGGATGCCGAGTTTTGCAGCGCGAACGAACGAATACGCATCTTTTTTATTGCAAATCATGGCAGTGATTTTATGCTCCGTTTCGGCGACTGCTTCGCATATGGCTTGAAAATTGGAACCATTACCCGACGTGAAGACGACAGCTTCAGCCATTGACCAGCTCTCCGACCTTAATCAGTTCAATTTTTTCGGCGGCCGCTTTTTTCAGAACGGCGTCGGCGTCGGCGGCTTTGACGACAATGACGATTCCCAATCCCATATTGAAAACTTTCCGCATTTCAGCTGTTTCGATCCCGCCTTTCTCCTGTATCAAATGGAAAATTTCAGGAACGGGCCAATCCCAAGTAAACTGCGGCTTGAGATGCGGCGGCAGAACGCGAACCGTGTTGCCTTCCAATCCGCCGCCGGTAATGTGAGCAGCGCCAAGCAGGCAGCCGGTCGCCAACAACGCTTTCATTTCTTTAACATAAATTTTTGTCGGAGTCAGCAGTTTTTCCCAAACCGCATCGTTTTCACCGGACAACGCTTTGCGTGCCAGAGAAAGTCCGTTCGAATGCACTCCGGAAGAAGGCAAGGCAAAAAGAAGATCGCCGGCGCTCATTTTTTCTTTAAACGGCAGAACCGTCTCTTCGTCGCCGATCCCCACACAAAATCCCGCCAAATCGAAGTCGTCGTTCCGGTACAAATCCGGCATTTCCGCAGTCTCTCCGCCGGTCAAAACGCATTCGGCCTGTTCGCAGCCGTTTACAATTCCTTTGATGACATCTTTCAGAACGGATTCGTTCAGCCGGCCGCAGGCGATATAATCCAAAAATGAAATCGGTTCAATTCCGCACACGATCAAATCGTTGACGCTCATCGCCACCAGATCGATGCCGACCGTGTCGTATTTTTTCAGCCTCATCGCCGCCAGCAGCTTCGTACCCACGCCGTCGGTACAGGAAAACAGCAGCGGCTTTTTATATTTGGTCAGATCCACCGGCAGACCGCCTGCAAATCCGCCAATGGAGGACGATACCGCTTTCGAACGAATGCTTCCGATAAACGACGCAAACCGATCACCTTTTTCGATGTCGACGCCGGCTTCTTTGTATGAAAATCCCATTTCCCGCTCCTTTTTACAAAAACGCTTTCCACCGTTTTTTGATGTCGTTGTATTTCAGTTTTTTCAACGGAACCCAAAGAATTGCTCCATCTTCCCCGATAAGCTGCACCTGCCTCCGCAGCAAATTAATTTCACCGACTTTATAAGAAAGTTCGCCGGCGCGGACAACAGCGTCTTTTTTCGGGAAGAGCTTTTTCTCCGTTTTATAAAAGTCGTTTTCATACGCCAGACAGCAAAGAAGGCGGCCGCACGGACCGGAAATCTTCATGGCATTCAACGACATATTCTGTTCCTTCGCCATTTTGATGGAAACCGCGCTCGGCTTGTCGCTGACAGAAGCGCAGCAGAATGGACGGCCGCAAACAGCCAGACCGCCGACAATGCGCGATTCGTCGCGGACACCGACCTGCCTCAATTCAATTCGCTCCCGAAAAGAAGAAACCAATTCTTTTAAAAGTCCGCGGAAATCAACGCGGTTTTCCGACGTGTAAAAAAACATCAGTTTCGGTTCGTCGGTTAAATAGTGAGCCGAAATCAGTTTCATATCGAGTTTTAAAGCGGCAATTTTCTTACGGCAGAAATCAAACGCTTTCTGTTCGGCGTCCCGGTTACGGTTGTATTTTTCGAGATCTTTTTCCGTCGCCGCCCGGATTAATTTGACCGTATTTTTCGGCGACACTTCCCGCTGTGAAACTTTTCCGAGAATACGGCACAAATCCTTTCCGTACCGGGCGTCGGCAATGATGCTGCCGTTGCGAATCAGCTTCTCGGCCTCCTCTTCCGGAACCGCCAGATAACTTGTCTCGCAGGAGTGCGTCAGCTTAACCATCAGCAGAACTTCGTCATCTTTCAGCCGGCAGCGGTTGGAACTCCGCCGGTTTTCGGAAGTCTCTTCAAAATCATCCTCAATGACCAGCCCGTCTTCTTCGGCAACAATCTCTTTTCCCAAAACAAACTCCTTAACTCAGCAAATCGACAATCAACCCTTCGATTTCATTTATGCGGCTGAGAATCCGAATCGGCCGCGCCTGTTCATCCATTAAGTCAACGGTCAGAAGATTGAGTTTTTCGTCAATGACTTCAACCGTCCTCAATACCTCCTGACGCGGCATTCCTCCGCGCACCCGCCTTGTAAAGCGGATCTCCTTTTCCTTCAGTGAAGCGGCAATGACCGCTTCCATCAGCTTTCTGATTTGATTTTTATACTCCCGAATCACTTCGGGGCTGCGCGTCGCCGCCACCTCTTTTCCCAATGCCGTGATTTTGACGCGCATTTGCTCCCATTCTTCCGGAGCGGGAGAGGAGTGCCGGCGGCGGTCGCCGGCTTCCGCGCCGTTTTCGCGCCGAACCCGCGAAAAAAAACTTCCGGCGGAAACGTCGGCGCCGCTTTTTTCCGTTTTATCAGATCCGGAAAACGTTTCGACCGGAGCGCCGCCCGGAAACGATGGCGGAAACGTTGTGATCTTAGCCATTTTCCGCGGTCTTTCTCATCGGATTGAAACGCTGCGGATCCGTTTCGGTTGGCGCTCCGGAACTCTCTTCCGAAACCGCTTCAGGCGACCGGGTTACCGTGCACTGTCCGTGAAGCAGCACGTTCTCCTCTACCGTCAGCCGCGGCGTTTTGATATTTCCGATCACGACACCGCCTGTCAAAACGACAATCCGTTCCGACGCCTTGATATTTCCTTTTACGATACCGCCGATGACAACCGTTTCCGCGGTGATGAAACTTTCCGCGCAGCCGTCTTTCCCGATCAGAACCTTTCCCGTTGAACGAATCGTCCCCCGAAACGAACCGTCAATTCTTAATAACTCACTGGCATTAACGGAACCGGACACAAACGTTCCTTCGCCGATAATCGAATTAATGTAATGATTTCCGGTAAAAAAATCCCGTTCCATAAACTTTACTCCATTGACAGGAAACGAATCGGATCAATATTTTGGGAACCGATTCTGATTTCATAATGAACGTGAGGTCCTGTCGTTAATCCGGTATTTCCCATCGCCGCAATGAGCTGACCTTGTGAAACCGTATCACCGGCCCGCACATAAACGGCGTCACAGTGAGCATACCGCGTAAAAAAACCGTACTTATGCTGAATGGTCAGGTAATTGCCGTAATCATCGTTCCACGCCACTTCGACGACCTTTCCGTTGGCGGTCGATACGATTCCCGTTCCGCGGGTGTAGGCAATATCCAGCGCATTGTGAAGATACCAGTAACCGCGGATCGGATGACGGGCAGGTCCGAACGGCGCCGTAATATATCCGACTCCGCGGACAACAGGCCATCCGGTTGGAATTTCCTCTAACAGGTTCCCTTTTGAATTCAGCAAATCCGAAACCCTGGCAAGCTGCTCCATCGAATCTTCGAGGAATCCCGAAATATTCTCAATCGTTTGAATTTCCCGAAGACTTTGTTCATCATGCGCCTCGACATTGAAAAATGAAGCGTAATCCCCACGTGTTTCCACCGAACGGTTGACGGAAGAAAGACCGAAAGAATCAAGCGTATTTGCCAATACCGATTCAAATTCCCCGGCGGTCCGCCGTAATTCGGCAATACCGTCTTTCATCTGCTCGTTTTCAACTTCAGCCGCCGCCATCCGCAATTCGGCGGACGCCGCCTGCCAGCCGCCGGTCGCAAACAAAATTCCCAGAACGGCGGTAACGACCGACAGAATGACAACAAAGGCGCACAGCGCAAACACGGTCGCAAACGAAATTTTAAAATTCACGGCCTTTTTTTCCGTGTGCGGAATCACCATGACGGTGTAACGCCGTCCCAACAACCGGGAAAGTTTATTCAAACGGATGCGGGCTCTCTTAAAGACTGCGGAAAAAAAAGCCGATATCCTTGAGAAAAAACGGTTTTCTATTTTTCTGTAATTATGGGTTAAGGACACCGAATCCTCGCTTTTCAAATAATCTGCGGGAAAAGAATACCACGGATTGAAAAAATTGTCAAATCATGGTAACGAAAACGGCGCAGCTCCTGGGAATCATCCGAATCAAAGAAAAAACCTTGACCTCTTTCATCTTATATGTTACCATTTCCGTACAGGGTTTCCCTGAAATTTCAACGCAGGACACGTTATGAATTTATTTGATACTCACGCACACATCGGACTGATTCACGACGATCCGATTGAACAGCTGATTGTCGCCAAAGAAGCCAAACAAGCCGGCGTCAGACATATCGTTGCCGTCTGCAATAACGTAAAAGATTTTTACACGGTTTACGATAATTTGGCGCTTGCCGATAACGTCCTCTATGCCGTCGGTATTTCTCCGGCGGAAGTCGGGAATTTACCCGGTAATTGGGAAGAGATGGTGAGCGCCGGCGCATTGAAAGAAAAAGTCGTCGCCATCGGCGAAACGGGACTGGATTATTACCGGAAATTCGGCAATAAGAACGCTCAGATTGAACTTTTCCGCCGTCAGTTGGCGCTGGCCGACAAAGCGGATAAGCCGGTGATTATCCACAACCGGGAAGCGGGAGAGGATATTTTCGATATTCTGAAGACGCACCTCCCGTCCAAAGGAGCCGTCCTTCACTGCTATTCGGAAGACGCGGCCTATGCGAAGAAGATTCTTGACATGAACGTCATGTTCTCGTTTGCCGGCAATCTGACGTACAAAAACGCCCGCAACCTGCATGAGACCGTCAAAATCCTGCCGCCGGAGCGGATTCTTTTGGAGTCGGAAGCTCCGTTTATGGTTCCCTCCGTTTACCGCGGAAAACGCAACCGTCCGTCTTACTTGAAGGAGACGCTGAAATTTCTTGCCCGCCTCCTTGACCGGAACGAAGAGGATTTGGCGGAAATCATTTATCAAAACTCCCTGAGATTCTTCGGCATCACGGAATAAAATGAACGGAGTCAACGTCTTGCCGGGACTGTCCGTTTCCGGCACTCTTTTTTTGGCGCCGATGGCCGGATACACCGATTTCGTTTTCCGCTCTCTCTGTGCCGAATTCGGGGCCGATTTGTGCTACACGGAGATGGTCAGCTGCGAGGGGCTGTCCCGCCTCAATAAAAAGACCGCCGAATTAATGAAAAGAGGCGACGCCGAAAAGCAAAGCGCCATCCAACTCTTCGGAGTCAATCCCGATTCGTGTTTTGAAGCCGCAAAAAACGCCGCCGCACTCAACCCGGACATCATCGATTTTAACTGCGGATGCCCGGTTCCGAAGGTGGTCAAAACCGGCGCCGGCGCGGCGCTGATGCGCGACCACGGACTTTTAAAGGAGTTGGTTGCAGCCCTGAAAGCCGGAACGGAAGCCGCCGGAAAAAAAATCCCGGTTTCGGTTAAAATCCGCGCCGGCTGGAATGCGGAAGAGATCAATGCGCCGGAAACGGCCGCGGCCGCTGTCGAAGCGGGGGCTGCTATCATCGGTATTCACGGACGAACAAGAGCACAAGGATACAGCGGTACCGCTGACCTTGAAATCATCCGAAACGTCAAAAAAGCGGTATCCGTTCCCGTCATCGGTTCCGGCGATCTTTTCTCTCCCTGGGACGTCAAACGGATGTTTGAGCAGACGGGCGTCGACGCCGTCATGATTGCCCGCGGAGCCGTCGGCTCTCCTCAAATTTTCATGCAGATCAAGGAATTCCTTTCAACCGGAGAGATCCGCACCGTTTTCTCGGATGAGGAGAAACTCCGGACGGCCCGGCGCCATTTACGCGGGGCGGTCGCCGCTTTCGGCGAACGGCGCGCCTGTAAAGAAATCCGCAAACATTTATGCGCCTACTCCAAAGGCATCCGCAACGGAACCGTTTTGCGCAACCGTATCGTCCGTTGCGCGACGCTCGCGGAATACGAAGAGGCCTTTGACGGCTTTTTTCAATCGGAAGGAATCGGACCGTGACCGATTGATTTTCACCCGTAAATCGGATAATATAAACAAAGAGGTTGCCATGAAAATCATTTTGGTTGGATACGGACGAATGGGAAAAGCGGTCGAAGCCGCCGCCCTCCGGCGCGGTCATTCGGTTGCAGCCAAAGTCGACCCGGTTGCGGAAGACGCCGGCGTTGCCGGAACGCTGACTCCCGATTTACTGAAAAATGCCGACGCCGTCATCGAATTCGCCCTTCCCCAAGGAATCGAAACCAATACGTCGCTTTACGCAGAAGCCGCCGTTCCGGCCGTCATCGGAACCACCGGTTGGGAAGACCGCCGGGAAACGGTCGCCGCTTCAGTCATCCGCGACGGCGGAACCGTTTTGTGGGGCAACAATTTTTCGGTCGGCGCCCACCTTCTGTTCAAACTGACAGCCGAAATTTCCCGGTTGACCGAAAAACTCCCCGATTACGACATTATGATACATGAATTCCATCACAAGATGAAAAAAGATTCGCCGTCGGGAACTGCCCTGACATTGGCCGAAAAGGTTCTTGAAAACAATCATCGGAAAACCGTTGTGCAGACACAGACGCTTAACCGCGCCGTCAGACCGGAAGAGCTTCACGTTGTCGGCATCCGCGGCGGTTTTCTCCCCGGCGTCCATACGGTAACGGTCGACGGTCCCTTCGATACCGTCGAACTGACTCATACAGCCCGCAGCCGCGACGGATTTGCGCTCGGAGCCGTTATGGCCGCCGAATGGCTGATCGGCAAAAAAGGCTTTTTCCGCGTCGAAGACTTCATCGACGATCTCTTCAGAAAGGAGCTATAAAATGAAAAAACTCTCGGGAGTCATTACCGCTTTACCGACGCCGTTCCTTGAAAACGGAGCGCTGGATGCCGACGCCCTGAAAAAATTCGTCGACTTTCAAATCGAAAACGGGGTCTCCGCTCTGCTGCCGGTCGGAACCACCGGAGAAAGTCCGACACTCTCCCACGACGAACACGCCGAAGTCATCCGCATTGTTGTTGACCGGGCGGCAGAACGGGTTCCCGTCATCTGCGGAACCGGCTCCAATTCAACGGCCGAAGCCGTCGCCCTGACCAAACAGGCGGCCGATGACGGAGCCGCCTACTCGCTCCAGGTCACACCGTACTACAACAAACCGAGCCAGGAAGGACTTTTCCGCCACTTCTCAGCTGTTGCCGACGCCTCGCCGATTCCCGTCATCCTTTACAACATTGCCGGCCGGACCGGACGCAACATTGAAACCGAAACCGTCGCCCGCCTGGCCGAACACCCGAATATCATCGGCATAAAAGAGGCCTCCGGCTCACTGTCGCAGGTCACGGAGGTCATATGCGCCGTTCCCGAAGATTTTATAGTCTTTTCCGGCGACGACGGCCTGACTTTGCCGATTATTGCGGTCGGAGGCGACGGCGTCATTTCGGTGGCCTCCAACATCATCCCGCAGGCCATGGTCGAAATGACGGCGGCCGCGCTTTCCGGCGATTTTGAGACCGCCCGGAAATACAACCGGAAATACCACGCCCTCTTCAAAAATCTCTTTATTGATACCAATCCGATTCCTGTCAAATATGCGCTGTCCAAAACCGGACGGATGAAGGAAGTTTACCGGCTGCCGCTCTGCCCGATGAACGCCTCATGCAAAGCGGCGTTGGACGCGGTACTGAAAGAAACCGAAGTGATTTAGGAGCGGAAATGCGCGGAAAAAATCAGGAGAAGAGCAATCGGGAAAAAATGATTGCGGGAGAGCTCTATTCGACAAACGACCGCGAACTGATTCTTTTACGGTGGCGTGCGCAGCGTCTCTGCCGAAAAATCAACCGTTTTCCGACTATGCCGTTTTATCCGTTAAAAAAACGCCTGCTGAGAAAACTCTTCGGAAAATGCGGAAGGAACGCGTACATCGAAGCGCCGTTTCACTGCGACTACGGTTTCAACATCTCTGTAGGAGATTCGTTTTACGCCAACGCCGGATGTATTTTTCTTGACGTTACGCCGATTCTCATCGGAGACAATGTCATGTTCGGTCCGAACGTGCAGCTTTACGCGGCAACCCATCCGCTTTCCCCGCAGGAAAGGTTAAAGGGAGAAGAGTACGGCAAACCGATCAGCGTCGGAGACAATGTGTGGATCGGAGGAAACACCGTCATTATGCCGGGAGTTTCCGTCGGGAAAAACTCGGTTATCGGCGCCGGCAGCGTCGTTACCAAAGACATTCCCGAAAACGTCGTCGCATTCGGAAACCCGTGCCGTATTTACAGGCAAATTGAAGCGTCTGAAGCGCAGACGGCGGCCGCTTTCTCAGGAATGGACCGCCGTTCTCCGTAAAACAACCGCTCAGAAAACAAACGGAATCATCGCTTTCCGCGAAGAAGGATATTCGTCTCCGAATTTTTCCCTGTACCACTGAAGGTTTTTGTAAGCGCGCGGCCCCAAATTGGCAAATGTAAAAACGGCAAAGGCCAATCCGGCCCATGAAGCGGTTAAAACCGCCCAGCCGAGCCACTCCATAAACTCACCGAAGTAATTGGGAGAGGCTACCCACTTATGCAGTCCGCGGTTCGGGATTTTATAACCCGTCTCTCCCGGTTTGCGCAGGGAGCGTAATACGGCGTCGGAGTGCTGATTAATAATCCATCCGGCAACAAAAAGACCGGTTCCGACAATAAAGTACGGCGTCAGAAACCACGACAGGTCGTATTTGACGGCCGCGTCGGGTGAAAGAAACATTTCATAACCGTTAATATAACCGTTAACTGAATTGAAGAGCGCGCCTGTCAGGGGAATGGCAATCGCCATCGGCCGGCTTCCCTTTGAAAGACGCAGCGGATAAACAAACGTCCTGTAAATGTAATGGAATTCCCATATACAGATGAAAACAACCATTGCCGGATTTTCCCAGCCGCGCCCCAAATAAAACATGACGAGGATGACGGCAAAAGCGGGAAACTCCATAATCACCCAACCGGGACGGGCCGGCATCACGGGGCCGAAACCCTTCGTTACAAATTTACCGTAAGGCGCCGACTTATAAAATAAAAACAGAACCACAAAAATCGATGAAACAAGCTGAAAAACCAATAAAATTTGATATGCGTGCGAGTAGTCAGATAAATGCTCCAAAGTATCCTCTCCGTATGTTCAGGTTAACACACATCAGCGCCTTTGTCAATAAAAAAGGAGACCGGAAAGGTCTCCTTTGAAACAAGAAAGAAATGGTCTACCACTCATCCGACATATTCTCAATGCCGCTGTACTGCGACAAGTGAACGACATCGGTATAAGCTTCCAAATCATCAAAATAGATGTAGTAATCCCGCGTCATCTCTTCAGCATTGAATTTGAGAACCAAACCCAACACCATGAAACCGGGTTTATCGGGCGCCATGGCATCTTCCTGAACAACCGTCGGCGGAACATAGGCCACCAACTGTTTCCATCCGATAAAATTCAGTTTCGGATTTTCAAACGGAATATCTGCAATCATGCCGGTCGGAGTCTGCACGCGGACATACAATTCGTGATTCATACCGCGTCCGCAAACCCACAGCGAAAACGCTTTTGTAATCCCCTCAACCCGAATGGGAGTACTTCTTTTCAAAAAGAACTCTTCTCCGTAAGCACGGCGGGTAAAGTTGATTTTTGCACCCAAAACAACGGAGCGGTCTTCCGGAACGGCAGCTTCGCCGGTAATATCCAGTTTTCCGCTTCCCGAATTCTCTTCAGAAGCGGCATCCGAACCGTCACCGGAATTTTCTTCCGAAGCGCCTTCCGAATTCGCATCCGGTTTATCGGGGCGATCAATGTACTTCAAAGAAGCCGTTGCCGTATCGGGAAAAATAACCGCTTCCCAGCCGGTTGTAATATTGAACTGATCCAAAACAAACGTTTTCACGTCGGAAGCCTTTTGATCCGTTCCGATTTTTTCGACATCTACCTGAGCCGAACGGTCAATATACTGCGTCTCTTCTTCCGATTCGGTTGCGACGGCATCATCCGTCGCCGGATCCGTTGCGGCAACGGATCCCGTCGCCGCAGTATCCTGCGTGTCGACGGATGCGTTCTCTTCCGTCTCAACGGGAGCTGCAGCTTCCTGCGCAAAAACCCCGACAGTTAAAAAAACCAAAAACAATAAAGCGATTTTTTTCATAATTAAGCTCCCTGTTGTCCTTCCTGTGTTGCCTGAGTTTCATCAGCGGTTGCCGTTTCGGATTCTGTTCCTTCTTCGGAAGACTCTTCTTCGGCCGTCGGATCGACTAAATTACCTCTCTGAACCTTCTTGATGGTTCCCGCCCCCCAAGCTTCATTAACAACGGTCGGTTCAACCAAGTTATCGCCGTCGAAAGAAACATACTTCAGATCCGTTGAAACAGTGATTTCATCAAAATAGATAAAAAAATCATCAACGCGTTCCTTCGGAGTCGTCGTAATCACAAACTTAACGATTTCCAGATAACGGTTCGCCGGCAACTGAGCCGCTTCCTGACGGATATAAGAAGGTACCTTCACCTTCAGATTTTTCCATCCGATAAAATTCAGTTTTCCCATCGGCAGGGTGTACATAATGCCGTTGAAGTCGCGGACACAAACCGCCAAATCATAGTTGTATCCGGCTCCCCAAACCCAAACATCAATCTTGGTACAGACACCGTTGACAACAATCGGATCAAAGCCTTCCTCCGTTCCGGGAAAAACTTCAATCGTATTGTATCCCTTCTTCTCAAACTGCGCGCGTACCCCGAGAGCGTTATACGTCTTTCCTTCAACCGCTGTCAAAGACAGTTGTTTCGGCCGCTCTTCGACATAAGCAATTTTCGGGAATTCATCTACCGAGAATTCGCTGCCGCGGGCACTCCACTCTTTCGTCTTGTCGTCCGGGTCAAAACTTTCGACCAGATAGGTGATTTCGTAATTGCTCTTCATCTGAGCAAAAACCGAAAATCCCGAAACGGCAGTCATCGCTGCGATCATCAATAAACAGAACATCCTTTTTACCATGAGCGTCTCCTTCCTCTCTTTGAAATTATATTTCAAATCCTGTTTTAAGTCAAATAGTTTTACACTATTTGTCATTTAACTTTTCGGCATAATAGGGATATAAAATTGAGTTCTTTTTATATTTTTTTATTTGTAAATCAAAAAAAATATCATTGCGCCCGGCATCCGTCAAAGCAGGGAAAAATGCGTCGAAGGCGCTCCCATAATCCCACTCCAAGACAAGATCGACATTTTCCCACAAAGGGTTATTGTCAGACGGAATCTGCCAGGCAACCAGCAGTACTTTTTCGCGGGCCAATAATTCAATTAACGGAGGCGACACAGATCCGGCATCCAAAAAAATCAAGTCAATGCGGCGGTTACGCAATTCATCCGCCAGTCGGCTGACAGCCGCAGAATCCCTGACCGAAGGAACTTCGAGCGTGAACATCGCCGATGTTCCCTGCGGATTGGAGACGGAAAACGCATTCAGAAAAGCCATGTAATCGTCTTCTTTCTCCGCGGAAAAATTCGAAAACACAACCGCCGGCTTCAGGATGACGGAAGCTCCGGGCGAAGCGTCCTGCGGCTGCCACTCCCGCGCAATTCCGTCGCCGTCCCCGGTTTCGGAAACGCTTCCGTCCGGACTCTCCTCCGCCGTTTCCGGATTTCCCTCACCCTCTTCCTCCGCCGGAAAAGGGTCGGGAATCCGTTCCATGCTCAGACGGCCGAAAAGCCGGCCCAAATCTTCGTAAGCCTGCCGTCCGTTTTTCGGAATGCCGGTTAAATTCGGCAGCCGCGTTGAAGGGCGCTCCTCCAAAACAACGAACAGCGTTTCGGGCCGCCCGGCGGCGCACGCCTCCGCCTGCTTGCTCAGAATCGGCGACAGAACGACAACCTCCGCCGCTTCCGGCAGCACTTCCGACAGAACGGCGGTAACCGGAACCGACAGGAATTCGTACCCGTACCCGGCCCGCCCCAGAGCCTTTTTTAAACTCCGTTCCATGCGATACGGCTCAACCGTTGCCTCCCCGTAAATCTGATCGCAGATAAAAACAGCCTTTCCCCCGGAACAGGAAAAAAGCGCGGTTAAAATCCATCCGATGAAAATTTTTTTCATAGCACGGAAATAATTTACCATTATCAGAGAGCTCCGTCAATTCTTTCTTGATTAATTGCGCCTTTCGGTCTATAATCAATCAAAACTATTTTATAAGGAGCATTCATATGCCTAGTTACAAAGAATTGGGTCTTGTCAACACAAAAGAGTTGTTCAAGAAAGCGATGGCGGGTCATTACGCCATTCCCGCTTACAATTTTAACAATATGGAGCAGCTGCAAGCAATCATTCAGGCGTGCGTCGAGACAAAGTCGCCGGTTATCCTGCAGGTCTCTTCGGGAGCCCGCAAATATGCCAATGCGACGCTGCTGAAAAACATGGCGAAAGGCGCCGTTGAGTATGCGGCCGAACTGGGATACCCCATTCCGATTGTTCTTCACTTGGATCACGGCGATTCTTTCGAATTGTGCAAAGACTGCATTGACAGCGGATTTTCTTCCGTCATGATCGACGGATCCCACCTTCCCTATGAAGAAAACGTGGCGCTGACAAAAAAAGTCTGCGATTACGCCCATTCGCAAAAGGATTACGTGACGGTTGAAGGCGAACTCGGAGTATTGGCCGGCGTCGAAGACGAAGTTTCCCATGAACATTCCAACTACACCAGCCCCGATGAAGTCGAAGATTTTGTTAAAAAGACAGGAGTCGATTCTCTGGCGATTTCCATCGGAACATCTCACGGAGCCAACAAATTCAAACCCGAACAGTGCACCCGCAACGCCGACGGAATTCTGATTCCCCCGCCGCTGCGCTTCGACATTCTGGAAGAGATTGAAAAACGGATTCCCGGATTTCCGATCGTCCTGCACGGCTCGTCATCCGTTCCGCAGGATCAGGTCAAAATCATCAACGAAAACGGCGGCAAGCTGAAAGACGCCATCGGTATTCCCGAAGAAGAACTGAGAAAAGCAGCCAAATCCGCTGTATGCAAGATCAACATTGACTCAGACGGACGCTTGGCGATGACAGCTGCCATCCGCAAAGTTTTTCACGATAATCCGGCCGAATTTGATCCCCGTAAATATTTGGGGCCCGCCCGCGACGCTCTGCGCGAACTGTACAAAAAGAAAAACATCAACGTTTTGGGATCGGCCGGTCAAGCCTGACCACCCTGATGCCGAAAAGGGACGGTTTTTCCGTCCCTTTTTTTATATAAACCCGCGGCGGGCTTTTCAAACCGGATAACATCATTTATAATAGCCGTATGAAAACAACAGAGACTCCTTTGGATTCAAAACGGATTGTTTCCGTCGATTTTTTCCGCGGACTGGCCATTTTAGGCGTCGTTTTAACGCACTGCCTCATTTACGGTGTCTTTTACAGTACCGCCAACGCGTTGGCGACAGTCCCCGTCGGACTGCTGGCAGTTTTATCGCCGATCGTTTTGATTTCGCCGATGGCTGGACTTTTTGCATTCATCAGCGTCACCGCCAACACCTTCACCGCGCTGCGCCGCTTTGAAAACGGAGCTCCTGCCAAAAACGTGATTCAGCCGCTGCTGATCACGTCGGCCGCGCTGCTCGTCATCCACTTTCTCTTTTCGCTTCTGCTGAAAAATTCCAGTGCCTCGATGTTTGATCCGAACGAAACGCTGGACACTCTCATTCCGGCGTCGATTCGGCAAAGCGAATGGATTTTTCCGAAATTCGAAAATCTGCTTTTTATGGATGCCTTGGCTATGATTGCGATAAGCGGTTTTACCGCGGCCGCCGTCATCGCGATTCTGCTGAAACGCAAACCGCCGCGCGAACGCGTCCTTCGGATATTGGCGATCATCGGGTTTACTTCCGCTGTTTTGTCGCCATACATCTGGTACCTATTTTGGATACCGTTTGAATATTTTTATCACGCGGAAGGCGT
Organism: uncultured Spirochaetota bacterium; assembly: GCA_944388995.1. Lineage (GTDB taxonomy): Bacteria > Spirochaetota > Spirochaetia > JAFGXN01 > JAFGXN01 > CALXOJ01. The sequence continues at coordinate 72,852 of CALXKN010000007.1, forward strand.
GCTGAGACTTTTGTCCATTCCGCTCTCGTTTTTTGCCGCTCGAATGCACTGCCTGCCGGGAATTTTTCCTTTTATTATTTTCGGATTGTGGTTCGGGGTTCTGCTTCATTACAAACCGACTTATGCCGAAGTTCGACAAAAAACCCGTCCGCTTGCGCTCGCCTCCCTCATCCTCCTGATTGTTTTTGTCGGCGTCAAATTACTCTTTACGCTGGGACGAGAAACGGCAGTCGGCGCCTTTTTTGAAAAAGCCGGATTGATCACAGCCGTTGCCGAAAACTCTCCCGACGTTTTAACCGGAAAGATCGGCAACGCATTCCTTGACTACAAAACGCTGCCGACGGAGTTTCAGTTTTTTGGCGCCGTGCTCATCTTTTGGGGCTTCCCGCTTCTGCTGAAAATTTTTGATTTTCGACAGCCGCAGGACAAAGCAAAAATTGCCGGGCGCGTTCATCCCGTTATCCGCTTCGGAACGCTTTCCCTGACGGTCTTTGTCTGCGAAACCACCGTTCACACCCTTTTCGCGAAGATTCTTCACACGCTCTCCGGCGTCCCCGTCCCCGACATGAAAAACATTCAGCCCGACTTTTTTATGACTCACCCCGCCGTTTGGCTGAGTTACGCCGTTTTTATGATTCTGCTATGGGCTGTAATTTTGAAATTCTGGGAGAAAATCGGCTACCGCTTCAGTTTAGAGTGGATACTGGTAAAAGCAACCGCACCGTTTCGCAAAATCAAATCAGAAAAACTACTGGCAGCGAAACCAAACCGACCGCGCAGCTAAACGCTCAATCGATTAAACCGAGGTAGACCGCCTGCAGCAAACTTAAATCGGGAGTGTCCTGTGCAATGTGCCACGCCATAATTCCGCCGAATGAGCGCGCATAGTGGCTCTTCTTACGAATCAAATCAAGACTATTGAAGGTGATAACGGTTCTGCCGCCCTCTTCGGTCGGCAGCGTCAAAAAATCCGAATTCAGCGACTGTTCCGGATAATTTTCACTGATTTCTCGGTAAGTAATGGAACCTTCATTGAGAATACGTCCGTCTGCGTCAACAGTTCTCTGCCAGCCGTAGAACGGAACACCGATAACCAGCTTTGAACGGTCAATACCGCGTTGATTCTGCCAATAAGCGACTGTTTTTTCAACATGAGCAAATGAAGAATGGTCTTTCAACTCTTTGTCGAACAATCCCGATTCGTTGTAAATCATCAAATTTAAAAAATCAAACGAAGTAACAGCCGCATCGCGCATTTTCCGCGCACCCCAATAACCGAACGCTCCCGAGAGCTGATACGGCTTATCGGCAATAGCATCGGCTAACTCGATGATAAAATCGCTGTACTCGGGAACCATCATATCGCCTTCAAAATCGAGATCGATTCCGTCAATCCCGGTCGAATCGGCAAAACGAATCAACGCTTCAATTATCGGTTCAAAATTCTTTTCGCGAAAAAGCGTCAAGTAACGGCGCCCCGCTTCCGTTCGAGCCGTCACATGTCCGCCTCCGATCGAAACAAAAACCTTGGTTTGTTCGCCGTGAGCTTCCGCGATAAAACGCTTCAACATCAACGTCGACACTCGCGGCGATGAAATTTCTCCCTTTCGATCGTAATTAAAAAACCACAGATTGATGTGAGTTAAATACTCCAATCCGGGATTGTATTGCTCCAAAGCAATTGCCGCTGCCGGAAAATAACCGACAATGCGCCTCTCTCCCAAAGCCGTTTTATCGGTTTCGGGGCGGGTCAAACAGCCTGTCAGCGCAAAAACGACCGCAACCGCAGTAAGGATTAAACCTCTTACATTCACAAAAAACTCCTTTCTCAACTTTATCCTCTCTTTTCCCGATAAAAAACCGGAGGAACGGGATGAAACGCACCGATTATATCGACTGGGACGAATACTTTATGGGCGTCGCTCTGCTGTCGGCCAAACGCAGTAAAGATCCATCCACACAAGTCGGCGCCTGCATTGTTAATATCGATAATGTCATCGTCGGCACCGGCTACAACGGCTTCCCGAAAGGCTGCAGCGATGAAACTTTCCCATGGGAACGCAGCGGCAACTTTCTCGAAACCAAATATCCGTACGTCTGCCACGCCGAATTAAACGCCATTCTTAACTCGGCCTCGCGGACTTTGAAAGGATGCCGCATCTACGTCGGACTTTTTCCTTGCAACGAATGCGCCAAAGCCATCATTCAGGCGGGCATTACGGAGATCATCTTTATTTCGGATAAGTATGCGGACACGGACGGAGTCAAAGCTTCGAAGCGGATGCTGACCGAAGCCGGCGTTTCGTTCCGACCGCTGTCAACCCGAAGGAAAACAATCACCGTTGATTACGGAATCGTTTAAGAGCGATAATTTTTATCGAATAAAAATTAACTTTTTATTCGATAATTGACTCTAACCATTTTTCGGATTAAAATCAAGTGTTTGGTTTAAAATAAGGGGTATTTTATGCGAATTTTAATACTCGGAGCCGGCCGCATGGGAAGATGGTTATCCGATTCGTTTTGCCTTGACGAAGAGACTGCTGTCTTTGATACCGATAAAACCAAACTGAAGTATCTTTTCAATGTCCGCCGCTTGATTGACGGTGAGGAAATTCGGGATTTTGCGCCCGAGCTGCTTATCAATGCCGCCGGATTGGCGCAAACGGAAAACGCCTTCCGGGCGGTCATTCCGTTCCTCTCAAAAAATTGTATCATTTCCGATATTGCCTCTGTCAAAAATGATTTAAAGCAATTTTATATCAACAGCGGATTTCGATTTGTCTCTACCCATCCGATGTTCGGTCCTACTTTTGCCGACATCGGCAACCTCAAAACGCAGTCGGCAATCATCATTTCCGAATCATGCACCGAGGGCAAAAACTTCTTCCGCCGTTTTTACGAAAAACTCGGCGTCAAAGTCTTCGAAGCCGGTTTTGAGGAACACGACGAACTGACGGCGTATTCGCTGACAACACCGTTCGCCGCAACGCTGGCCTTTGTTTCCTGCCTGAAACCGATTCAGGCGCCGGGAACAACCTTCAAGAAACATATGGAAATTGCCGACGGCCTGCTCTCCGAAGACGATGAACTTTTAACGGAAATTCTGTTAAACCGCCGCGGAGCCGCCCGCATCGAAGCCGTTAAAACCGCGCTGGAGGAACTTTGCACCTTGGTTAAAAAGCACGATGCCGGAGCCGTCAAAGATTATCTGCACAACATCAGAAAAGAGTGGGAGGTTAACAGTCATGCCATACATCACGCTGGAAAACGATAAACTGAAAGTAACGATTTCATCATTCGGAGCCGAAATGCAGTCGCTTTTCGGGAAAGCCGACGCGACCGAATACCTGTGGCAAGGCAATCCGAAATTCTGGGGCAGAAGAGCGCCTCACCTTTTTCCGATTATCGGAGGATTGAAAGACGGTCGATTTGTTTACGATTCTCAGCCATACGAAATGGGCAACCACGGCTTCGCCCGTGACAGTGAGTTTACCGTCGAGTCTCTTTCAGAAACAAAAGCCGTTTTCACTCTCTGCGAACGGAAAGAAAACTATCCATTCGATTACCTGCTGCGCATCACCTACACACTGAAACGCAATCGCCTGAAAATCACATACACGGTTAAAAATAAGGGAAAAAGAAAGCTTTACTTCTCCGTCGGAGGGCATCCCGCGTTTGCCTGTCCGATCAACCCGACGCTGAAATATTCCGATTATTTTATCGAATTTGAAAAAGAAGAAAATCCAAAACAGCCGCTGATTCAAAACGACTTAATCGACGGGTACCGCATCCTGCCGATTCAGAACCGCCGAATTTCTCTTCTCAACTCACTTTTCACTCAAGACGCACTGATTGTCGAGCGGCCGAATTCAAAGAAATTCCGGCTGCGCACCTCAAAAGACGGACGGCAGATTGAGATGAAAATCAAAAATTTCGATTTTATGGCATTCTGGTCAAAACCGACTGACGGCGCCGATTTCATCTGCTTCGAACCGTGGTGCGGAATCGACGACAAAGCCGACGGAATCCGCTCCCTCGAATCGAAATGGAAAATTCACTGCCTGAAACCGGGAAAAACCTTCCGGTGCGCCTACTCGATTACGGCGACGTAAAGTTCAGCGGAACGATCTGATTTTAAACCGGTTGACAATCAGGCCGGTAAAAATAAACGCTGCGCACGCGAACCAAATGAATGCGAAAAAGTAGCCGATCAAATTGCGGAACAGCGCGGGATTGACGCCGCCGATAACCCACATGGTGACGGCGATTGCCAGCATGATCAGTCCGTCAATAAAAAAACCGTAGGAAAAGCGATAGGCATTAGTCAGATATCAGAAATAAAGGGCAAAAACCGAAGCTCCGAAGATGCAGAAGGAAATGATCCACGTAATCAGCTTCAGAATATCGTCGGAAAAAAAGGTGCACGCAATTCCCAAAATCAGGAAAAGCGCCCCTGCGCCGATCGGAAAAAACAATCCGTAAATATTTCTTTTCAGAATTCCGTAGACAGCCGTAAACACTCCCAATAAAATCGACAGAACGCCGAAAAACGTAATCACGATTTGAGGCAGTTCCGACGCAAAAACAGCCGTCAGAATACCGGCAATTAAAAAAAGAACTCCGGCCGCAATATATCCCCGCCGCGAAAACTGATCCACTATGCTGACCTCCCGAATCTCGACTTCGGGAATGATGTCATCATTCATAGAAAACCTCCGTTGATTTCTGCTTTTATTAATATACCGATTCCTGCGGAATTTGTAAACATGATTTCACGAAAAAATAAAGCCGCGCATTTCCCCGGTTTCGTCCGGATGAAAGCGGCGGCGTGCGGGAATTTTTTGAAAAAACGTGATTTGCCGCTTGGCGTAACGGCGCGAATTTTTTTGAATCAGTTCTTTGACTTCATTAGGATTATCCGAACGAAAAAACTCCGCATAGCCGATAGCCCTCATTCCCGGCGAATCCGCCGTACAGCCGTTCGCGCACAGCCGTTTCCACTCCTCGGGAAGACCGTCGTTAAACATTTGTTCGACACGGCGGTTGATGCGTTCGTACAACTCCGCGCGCAGCCGCGTCAGTTCGATGATTTTAAACCGGAAATCTGACCGGGGAACCTGTCCCGTCCGGTATGACGAAAGCGGACGGCCGCCGGTGCGGAGAACCTCAAGAGCCCTCACCAGCCGGTAGGTGTCTCCGGGGGGAATCCGGGCCGCGCTCACCGGATCTTTGAGACGCAGCTCTTCGTAAAGCCGCTGCCGGCCGCCGTTTAAAACTTCGGCTTCGATTTCCGCCGCCGTTTTCCGGTCGGACGGAGGTGCCTGAGGCAATCCGAACAGGAAATTAATGAAATAAAAAGCCGTTCCGCCGCAGATGACAGGCAGCCGTCCGCGGGAAAGAATTTCCGGCAGCAACCGTTCCGTCTCTCTGACAAAATCACCGGCGTTAAACGGTTCGTCCGGACTGCGTATATCAATCAGATGGTGAGGAATCCTTGAAAGAAAGCGGCTGTCCGGTTTGGCCGTTCCGATATCCATTCCGCGGTAAACCTGCATCGAATCGGCGCTGATGATTTCCGCGTTCCCTGAAAAAAGTTCCGTCAGACAGGCGGTTTTGCCGACAGCCGTCGGGCCGAAAAGAAGGACGACGGTCGGCTTATTCGTCACCGATGGAAAATTCGACTTCGCCGTCAAGAATCTCGCGAATCGCTTCGGAGCAAATTTTAACGCCCTCTTTCACTTTTTCGGGATGTTTCGTCAGCGCATCGGCACGCTTAATCATCGCGTTGGTCATTTCATAGAAATTTCCGTTATAATTTACCATTTTGTCCAAAGGAATTACAGATCCGGTCATTTATCGCTCCTTTTATCATTATAACCGATTTCAAGCATTTTGTAAACGGCCGCGACGATTTCCGAAACGATTTGGTCGGGATTTTTTTCCGAAGTATCGATGATAAGATCGCAGAAACCGTAATCGTTATTGTCGATGTTGTAAAGTCGGCGGTAGCGGGCCGAATCCCGCGCGTCGCGCGCTTCGGTTTCGGCAGCCCGTTCCCGCGGACAGCCTCCTTCGCGGCGGTGAACCCGACCGGAACGGATTTCCGCCGGCGCGTAGAGATAAACCTTCAAATCGGCGTCTTTCAACAGCCAAACCGCCAACCGGGAGCCGAGAACCACGCCTCCGTTTTGCGCCAGCCGGAGCTGTTTATCGTCGAGAGCGTAATCAAACGACGGATCGTTTTCCGCACGGCGGCAGAACTCTTCGAACGGAATACCGGCTTCTTCCGCCATGTTGTGAAATGTATAGTTGATCAGTTTCAGACCGAGTTTTTCGGCTAACAGACGGCTGACCGTCGAATTGCCGCATCCGCTTTTACCGGAAACGGCGATTTTAATTTCGGATAAATTTTTCATTGCTCTTCTACTCTATGTTTCTTGCCTGTTCGCGGAAATTTTCCAACGCGTCTTTAACGGCAACGGCCGCCTGGGTCATTTCGACAAAGAGCGCCTTTGAGGCGGCGGTATTGGCTTCGCGGTTGATCTCTTGTGCAAGAAAATCAAGCCGTTTTCCGACCGGTTCGTCGAGTGTTAAAAGACGGCGGCACTCGCTCAGATGAACGGTCAGCCGTTCAATCTCTTCATTTACAGAAAAACGAACCAAAGCCGCTGCTGTCTCCTGATAAAAACGGTCGCAGTCAGCTTCATTTCCTAAGACTTCACGAAAACGGCTGCCAATGCTCTCTTTGACCTTCTCTTCGTTTTGAGATTGAAAACGGCGGAAAACATTCAATCCGGATTCAATTTCATCCAACCGGGCTGCCAACGATACCGCTGCCGCAGCGCCTTCCCGGCGCCGCTCCGTATTTAATTTTTCGACCGCACTCTCCGCCGCACGTATCGCCAACCGCCCCGCTTCTTCAACGTCAAAAGAGTCACTCCTCTCTTCCAACACTCCGGGGAGACGCAGAAGCGACTCAGGACGGGAATCGGCAAGATTTGGGAAGCGGTTGCGAAGACAGGAGATCATTTCAGCATACGCCGACAGCCGCTCTTCGTTCAGCACCGGCGGCAATACTTCGCCTTCTTTTGTCAACAAAAATGCCGCTTCCACTCGCCCACGGCTGATCTTTTGCGACAACAGCCGGCGAATTTCCCATTCTTTCTCTTCGAGTTCGGAAGGCAGCATCAGTTTTAAATCAAAATAGCGGTTATTGTACGCTTTGATTTTAACATCGACCGTCAGAGCACCTTCGCTCACCCGAACCGATGCAAAACCGGTCATACCAATCATGCGTTTCCCCTGAAATTCTGATGACTCATCATAGCGGAGAAAAAAAAAAGCGTCAATCCTTTCTGTAAAGAAAAGACGACGCTTATTTTTAACGGAGCGGATCAGCGGGAACTTTGGTTTTGATCCCAGTTGACAAAAAATCCTTCGATTTTCGTTCCTCGGTAATCAAGAACGGCCGCCCGGGGCTCCACTCCGGTGACGAACGAAGGCGGTATAGATGTCGTATCAGTCGCAAAATACCAGTGGACGGCTTCTTTCCCCGCATCCCGCATAACGTAACCGATGAGAAACGAAGCCGGTTTGCGCCTCACTTCGATAGATTTATAAATATCTGCGTTACTTTCGGATGCAGCCTTTAATTTGTATGTAAAATTATCACCCGCATTAAAGCTTCCTTCCGCCGTCAGAGAAATGCCGGAGACGGTTGAATTTCCGTTGCCGGACTTTAAATCCTCTGTCGAAAACGGAACAAAGAATTTCGATGATCCGTCTTGAAATTGAACGCAAGCAAGATCTTTTGCCTCGGAAGCATCTGCCAACGGTTTGACAAAATCCGAGTCAGAAATTTCGGTCTTATAATCGACAAACAGGGTCTCGTCCGTAACTGTCGAAAATAATAAATCTCCGCTCTCAGCTGCCGTCACGGTAAAGGTTTGAAGCCAATAGTCCTTGGCCGTCTCCCCTCCCGGTTCAATCGGTTCACATGAGATAAGAGCAATCAAAAGAACTGCTTGTAAAAATAAATAAAAACGCTTCATATAGTAGCCTCCTATAATTTATTTAGTTTATACTAATAAAATTATAGATTGTCAAGCGTTTCAAAATTTATTTTTACGAATTTTCATTACGCTTCAAAAACTCATACAAATTGTTTCCGATAATGTTGTTATTTCCGGCTCCCATTGTGACAAACAAATCCCCCGGCTGCAAAACCGTCTTCAAAAAGTTTTCGGCATCTTCGAACTCGGGACAATAGTAAACGCACGGATGGCGTTTTTTTGTCTCTTCGTACAGCGTTTCACCGGTAATATGACCCGCTGTCTCCCGTGCGGAGGCATAAATTTTATTGAGAACAACGATATCGGCCGCAGAAAAAGCCGACGCAAATTCGTCCAGAAGCCGTTCCGTCCGCGAATAGGTGTGCGACATAAAATCGACAATCAGCCGTTTCGGGCGGTAGAAAGCTTTATACCCTTCCAAAGTGGTCCGAATCGCGGTGGGATGGTGAGCGTAATCATCCATAAATAGAACGCCGCCGGCTTCACCGATCCGTTCAGTGCGGCGTTTGCAGCCGGCAAACGCCGACAACCCGGCAGCCGCTTTTTCCCGCATCGGTTCATCGAACGGCAATTCGAGCCGCCGCAAAATGACCGATACCGCTGCCAAAGCCGCCGCCGCGTCAAGGATGAAGTGATGTCCCGGCAGACGCAAACGCCACTCTCGGGTCGGGTCAAACGACAACCGAAAGCGGTTGACGCCCAGCCGTTCTTCGTTGTCAAAAATCCGAAAGCGTCCGTCGGCCTTCAGTCCATAAGGAATTTGTTCCAAAGACGGCCTCCGCTCGGCGATAAGAGCGGCTGTTTCGGCTGCTCCCGCATCGTCAGCGCAATAAATCAGCGTTCCGTCATCGGGCAATCGATCCGCCAATTCGATAAAAGCCGAGCGAATATCATCAAAATTTTTAAAATAATCGGGATGATCCTCTTCAACGCTTGTCAGAATCATGACGGTCGGAGAAAATGAGAGAAAATGACGGCGATATTCGCACGTTTCCGCAATGAAAAAACGATCTCCTCCGGTAAAGGTGCAGCGATTGTTTAAATCGGCTGCTGCCGAACCGATGAGAACCGAAACATCCAAATCCATGGCTTTAACCAGAGACGCACACAGAGCCGCCGTTGTTGTTTTTCCGTGCACGCCGGAAACTGCCGCCGACGGCTGCAGTCGGGAAAGCCGACCGAGCGCCTGCGGGTATGTCAACATCGGAAGATTCAACCGACGAGCCTCCGCTAAATCGGCAGAATTTTTTTCTGTATAAGCGGCCGAAAAGACGACCTCATCAAACGACGAATCCAAATGGAGGCTCTCCATTCCCTCATAAACCGGAATTCCCAAATCTTTCAAAATATCATCGGTATAAAACCGCTCAAATCCGTCCGCACCGCAGACAAATGCGCCCGCTTTTTGGAACAGCTCCGCCAGCGCACACATTCCGGTTCCTTTGATTCCGACGAAAAAAAATCGTTTCCCTTTTAAAGACAATCCGCTCATACTTTATTTTAGCGGTTTGCGTCGGTTTTTTCAACTCGCATTACAGAAAAGTGTTTTCTTTTACCCGCAAACGTGTTAAAATCGAGCAATGGATGTCTGTACGCGGCTGCGCACCTCACTTCGTTCAAAGCTGACCGATTTGTATGAATTCGTCAAATCTGTCACCCTCGAATTTTATAAAGACAACGGATTTATCCTCTCCTCGAGTCTTGTTTACTCGACCCTGATGTCGCTTGTGCCCTTTTTTGCGGTTGTCACCGCTTTATTTGCCGCTTTCGGAGGAGTTGACATTCTCAAAACCGATTTTGCCGAACAGCTTCGCCTCTTTGAAGCGCCGATGCAGGAGAAAATTATCGGTTTAATCGAACAGTTTGTCAGTAACGCGCGCTCACTCGGCGTCTTTGGAGTCATCTCATTTCTGGTGACATCGGTCTTTCTGATGAACAAAATCTCAGCCGTTTTTAATTCGATTTTCCGCAGCACCTCTCAACGTCCGCAGTTCCGTCAGTTTGCCGGTTATGTGACGAATCTTGTCATCGGAACGCTGTTTATCAGCCTCTCTATCAGTATTTCAACAGTTGCCAAAACATTTTTACCGAGAATACTTGACATCGGCGACATCAATGGATTTCTTTTTCTGACGGTTCCGGTACTGATTGTTTTTTCAGCGCTTTTGCTGCTGATTAAAACGCTGCCGGCAACAAAGGTGCGCTACCGCTCGGCGGCACTCGGCGCTGTGGTCGGAACAGTCTGCTGGCAAGTTGTCAGCCTTGTTTTTCGCAACACTTCGCTTTTTTTCACGCAAAATACAACGATTTACGGCTCATTTGCGTTTCTTTTTCTTTTTCTGCTGTGGATTTACTGTCTGTGGGTTGCGATTTTGATTTCCGCTGAAACGGCTTACGTGCATCAGTACGGCGTTTACCTGACGCGCAAACGGAGAGAGGATTCTCCTGCTTATATCATTTCGCTGACCTTTGCGGTGTTGGCAGCCGTCTGCGAAAAATTCAAGTCCGGAAACGGTATCTGTACGTTTAACGAAATTTGCGCGCGTTTGCAGGTGCCTGACCGGGACGTCTCAAAGGCAGCCGACTTATTGGAAAACCGCCGATTTTTAATTCGCGCCGACAGCATGAATCGGGGCTACATTCCGGCCCGCATGATCAACGATATTTCCATGGAAGAGTTTGTCCGCTCTGTGTACGGAGAAACGCCGCAGCCGCTCTCTGCCGCCGTTGCGGAAACGCTGCTGGAAAAAGGCGCAGGCGCATTCGAATCGTCGTCGGCGGCCGATTGGCTGAAGCAGGCGGAGATCTCTGCGGCAAACAAAAATCATTAAAACAGAACAAGCGGCAAAAGAGTGCTGACACAACCGGCAATGCTCTTCTTTTCATCCGCGAATCGCTTGAAAAAATCTCTTCTGTATTATACAATGCGGCAAGGAGAAAATATGATTGAGAGAGTCTTACTCGGCGACGAAGCGCTGGCTCAGGCCGCCGTCGACGCGGGATTGTCCTGCGCATACGGTTATCCAGGCACGCCGTCGACGGAAGTCATGGAATATTTAATTTCCGCAAGCGGTGAAAACGGTTTTAAGGCAATGTGGTGCACCAATGAAAAAACCGCTTACGAAGAAGCGTTGGGGGCTTCGCTGGCCGGAAAACGGGCACTGGTGACGATGAAACACGTCGGACTGAACGCTTCCGCCGACGCCTTTGTGAATTCGGCGTTGCTCTCCGTCAACGGAGGTCTGGTTGTCTGTGTCGCCGATGATCCGGGTATGCATTCGTCCCAAAACGAGCAGGATACGCGGGCATTGGCGGCTTTTGCAAAGGTTCCGGTTTTTGAACCGGTTTCACAGCAGGAAGTGTATGACATGACGCGGGAGGCGTTTGAGGTCTCCGAACGGTTCGGAGTTCCGGTGATTCTCCGGATGGTAACGCGCATAGCCCACTCGCGCGCTTCAGTCAGACTCTCCGAAAAACGCCCTCAGAACGGACTGAATAAATCCTCCGACAAAACCGGCTGGATGCTGCTTCCGGCGACCGCCAAACGCAACTGGGCGCGGCTCCTGGAAAAAGAGAAGCAATTTCACTCCTATTCCGAAGAATCGAAGTACAATACGCTGAAACTGACGGGAAGCAAAATCGGCGTCATTACCGGCGGTTTGGGGGACAACTATTTTCGCGAAAATGCCGGCGATCTGCCGCAGGAACTTTCCCGTCTGCACATTGGATTTTACCCAATTCCGACGGATAAAGTGCGGCGTCTCTACGAATCTGTCGACGAAATTCTGGTGATTGAAGAGGGGTATCCCGTCATTGAAGAACAGCTTCGCGGTCTGCTCGGTCCCGGAAAACCGATTCACGGCAAACTGGACGGAACTGTCGTCCGTACCGGCGAACTGACACCCGACAACGTCCGCGCCGCTTTGGCTCTGCCTCCGCGGCCGTGCGGCTCCGTCAATGCATCCGATGTTATTGTACCGCGGCCGCCGGCGCTTTGCAAAGGGTGCCCGCACGCCGACACTTTTGCGGCCGTTAAGGCGGCACTTACCGGACATCCGCAGTCTTTGGTCACTTCCGACATCGGCTGCTATTCTTTGGGCGCGCTGCCTCCTCACAGCGCCATCGAAACCATCGTCTGTATGGGAGCTTCCGTCGGAATGGCCAAAGGCGCCGCCGAAGCGGGACTCTACCCCGTTGTTGCGACCATCGGCGATTCGACTTTTCTTCACAGCGGAATGACAGCCCTCATCGACTGCATTCAGAACAATACCGATATGACGCTGATCATCCTCGACAACAGCACCGTCGGAATGACCGGCGGACAACCGACGATGATTCCTTCAAGCCGTTTTGAACCGTTGGTACGAGGTTTAGGCGTCGATCCCGAGCACATTCGCACCATTGTGCCGCTGCCTCAGCAGCATGACAAAAATACAGCTATCATAAAAGAAGAAATCGGACACCGCGGCTTATCGGTCATTCTTGCCGTTCGGGAATGCATTGAAACCGCCAAACGAAGAGCGAGGAAAACAAAATGATTTGCAACATGATTCTGTGCGGCGTTGGAGGACAGGGCGTTCTCTCGTTGGCTGCAATTATCGCCAAAGCGTCACTGTCAGCACATTTAAACGTCCGTCAATCGGAAGTTCACGGAATGAGCCAACGCGGCGGCGAAGTTTCATCGCATCTGCGTATCGGCGATGAAGAAATTGTCGGCGATTTGGTTCCCTCCGGAACAGCCGATTTGATCATTTCAATGGAACCGATGGAATCGCTGCGCTATCTGAATTACTTAAAACCGAACGGAATCGTCATTACGGCCTCCGAACCGGTCAAAAACATCAGCAATTATCCCGACGTCAATGCCGTTTACGCAAAAATTGCCGAAATCCCCGGTTCGATCTGCCTGGAAGCGGAGTCTCTGGCCGAAGCCGCCGGTTCCCGACGGGCGTCCAACATGGTGCTTATCGGAGCCGCCTCCTCGTTTCTGCCGTTGGAAACCGACGGACTGCAAAACGCAATCCGGGAAACCTTCGCGTCAAAAGGCGAAAGCATCGTCGAAACCAATCTGAAAGCGTTTGACGCGGGGCGCCGCTTTCAAAATCCCAATTAAACGGAAGTCGAAATTATGGAAAAAATCGTTTTTCGCCATAAGGAAATCGAAACGCTGCCTCTGCCGCAATTAAAGGAGCTGCAAAGACAAAAACTGCAGAAAACGGTAGAGGCGGCGCTGAAAACACCGTTTTACAAAAAACGGCTCAACGACGCCGGAATCCGCGATGCCCGCGATATTCAAACCGAAGCCGACTTCCGGAAAATTCCGTATACGACGAAACACGATCTGCGGGAAGCGTTTCCTTACGGAATGCTGGCAGCCGACAAGGCGGATGTGGTCCGTATGCACGCCTCAAGCGGCACAACCGGCGTTCCGACGGTTGTCTACCTGACGCAAGCCGATTTGGACAAAGCGGCGGAGCTGAACGCCCGTTCGTGCGCCTGCACCGGCAGCACAAAAAATGACGTCTTTCAAAACATGATGACCTACGGCCTCTTCACCGGCGGACTGATGCTTCACTACGGCGCCGAACGGCTGGGAATGATGGTGATTCCCTCCGGAAGCGGCAATACCAAACGGCAGCTGCAGCTGATGAAAGATTTCAGAACGACGGTTGTTCACGCTACGCCGTCATATCTGCTGCATATGTACGACGTTATGAAAGAAGAAGGTTTCCGCCCCGAAGATTTTGCACTGAAAAAAGCGTATATCGGAGCCGAACCTCACAGTGAAGACATTCGAAAAAAAATCGAGATGCTCTACGGAATCGATGCTTACAACTCTTACGGCTTGTCGGAGATGAACGGCCCCGGGTTGGCGTTTGAGTGCGTCTGCAAAAACGGAATGCATTTGTGGGAAGACTCCTACATCGGCGAAATCATCGATCCCCAAACGCTCAGACCGCTGCCGGACGGAGAACGCGGTGAACTGGTTCTGACGATTTTGGAACGCAACGGAATGCCGATTTTACGCTACCGCACCCGCGATCTGACCCGCTTTATCCCCGAACCGTGCCCGTGCGGGCGCACCCACCGCCGGCTCGAACGGATGACCGGCCGAAGCGATGATATGCTGATCATCAACGGCGTCAACGTCTTCCCGTCGCAAATCGAAGAAGTGATTATGAAAATGCCGGAAATCGGCAACAACTATCTGATTCGGGTTCAGAAACAGGGACCGCTTGATAAGCTGACCGTCAAGGTGGAGGTCACCGCTTCTCTCTTTTCTGATGACAGCCGCGATTTGGAACACATCCGCCGCCGCATCCAGTCGGATTTGCAGGCAGTTGTTTTCATCCGTCCTGCCGTTGAACTCCACGAACCGGGCGCGCTGCCGGTCAGTCAGGGAAAAGCGGTGCGGGTCATTGACGAACGCAAAGAAAACTAAACGAATAAGGGGGCAGCGGTATTTCGGAAAAATCTTTATCACTGCAAAGTATTTCATCATATTTTTTCTTATCAGATAGAATTTTTGCTTTCTTTTTTTATCATCATTAAAACGATAAAAACGGCGCCATAAGGCGCCGCTTATCATAATTTCAACCGCCGTTTGCCGGAGCAACCGATCCGTTCGACTGAAGTTTATTCCAATTAACGGCTTTCACCTGAATATTGGAAATAAAAGAACCGACATCCGGATAAGTGATGTCACTCGTTGTCCCGTAACTCTTACCGACACTGTAGAGAATCGTAAAAGAGTTAATATTGCCGTTTTTCACTGTAAAATTCTGACTATCTTTTTTAAAACCGCTTTTAATCGCGTCATATGGATATTCTGTAGTCCGTGATTCTGCTGGCGTCCTATTAATCTTAAATTCTGATGCAGAGTCATTAAATGTTCCGCTTCCTGATTTTCGAGAAATCGTAACGATTCGTTCGCCGGGACGGTGAGTTCCGCTGCTAACATTAAAATCACGATATTCGTAACTGAGACTATAAGTCACACTTTCAAAAAGGGTGGCTACCTGCTCGCCGGAAAGAATTCCAAGATTAACATTACTGAACGAACTAGTACTAACAGTGCCTTTGACATTTCTATACCCGCATGTTAAATAAGCCTTTCGATTACCGTCACCGCTTTGAGCGCCTCCGCACATCAGAAATCCCTCATAGGTTTCAATAATTCTATTTAACTGATGAATTGCGCCATCATAACAAAAATAAGCTCCGCGATCGGAATAAGGTCCTCCTGTAAACGACGTCAAATTCCATCCTTCAGGAGTAAACCCTTGCATATCATTTTCCTTGGCGTTATCCTGCACTGCTCCTGTAAACTGCCCAGCAGGAAATAAATTAGCAGTCGACGGAGCATTCACTTTTAACGATCCTGTTGTCGAAACAGGGTTTTTTGCGTAATCCGTATCGGAAAATGAGACAGAGAAAGTTCCTTCTATCAATCCTGCAGATCCATAGTTTGTGCCGTTATGTGTGTAAGAAGGTATGTTGGTAGAACGGGATGTTTTATATCCGGAATTATCTTTTACTTCCCATGAGTATTGAGTGGAGCCGAACGCAACAACTGATTGCTTTGTCAAAATTTCCGGCGGCGTTGTATCCTTCAGAAAAACTTTGATACTTTTTTCTGCCGAATTTCCGGCACTGTCTTTTGCTTTCAGTGTCACTACTTTTGTATTAATTTCATTAGTCGGAGTCTGATAATAATAGCAATTTGTATTTTCACCCGTACTGTGTTTCAGTGTCGTTTGCAAATCCGAATTGGCATAAGCTTCCTGGGTACTCGAATTGATGACATTGGGATATTCGATCCAGCATTTAATTCCGGAATCGGTAGTAGCAAAATCACTCTCCGAAGTTCCATCTTTTGGGAAAACCTCAACAGTCGTACCGCCGTCATCACTAACGGAAACGGAGAGTTTTCCCAGAATATCGGTTTCCCATGCACTCCATTGATCTTTCCACATATCGATTTCGATTTCGTAAACAGTCTGTTCATCGGCAATGGTAATCACCGGAGGAGTGCTGTCGGCAATCACCGAAATGTAAAGTTCAACGGCTGACATATTTCCATCCTTGTCGGATACTGTCATTGTCACCGGATCGGCTGGACTGCCCCCGTCAATAATTGCCTGCAAAACCGCCGTATAGGCTTCATTTTCCGTGACAGAAACACGATAAGAAATATCGCCGTCTTCCAGGTCGTACGCTTTTATGGTCGGCAGCGATTTTCGAAAAGCCTCCGCCGCTTTACTTTGTTTCTCTTCGTCGGAAACGCCTGCATCGAAAGTCAGCTGTTCGATAATCAACGGATTTTCAGGCGTTGTTCCGTCGCCGTTGACAACAATTCTCGGAATGTCGGATTCCAGGACATACACGGTTAAAATCTCCGTCGTCGATAATCCGCCCGTATCGCTGACCGTGTAATAGACCGAATAGGTCCCCGGTACGGAGGTATCGACATTCTCCGCACTCACGGTAACCGATTCGGACAAATCCGTATTGCCGTCGCTGCTGACAGCGGTTGCCAACGGCGGCGTAAATTCGGAATTTAAAGCCAAAATCACAGGATTATCTCCCGCTATGGTAATAACAGGCGACTGTCCGATTCCGACATGAACCGTCCGGTAAACGGCAGCCGATTTCTTTCCCAATCGGTCGACAGCGATATAGGAAATCTGATAGCTTCCCGAACGCGACATGTTTAAAGCCGATAAATCACAGATAACAGAATCGGAAATATCTCTGCCGGAAGCGTCGGTCGCTTTATAACCGAATTCCACATAAGCGGCATTTACATCAAAAAAGACCTCGAGAGGACCAATCAGTGTGATAACCGGTAATCCGATATCCTGATTTTTCTCACAGGAAAAAACAATAATCGATAAAGATAAAATCATCAGTAACTTTTTCATATTCTGACTCCTATTTTTCCCGCTGAACACGATAGTAAGAGGAAAGACTGCTTCCCTCCAACGTCATCAGCTGTTTATTTTCCGTCAGTGTCATCTTAAAACTGTACGGAGGCTGTTTTTCGTCTTCGGGCGTCAAAACCAAAAGATACCAGTAAACACCGTAATCGCCGGAAAGCTTCACCGAATATTTTCCGGTTACAGGTTCAACAACATCAACGCCGTCAATTTGCCGGGTCCACGTAAAACGTCCCGAATCAAGATCGAGAGTTTCGGTGATTTCTCCCAACTCCAACACCCATAAATCGTCCAAATTCAGCTTTGTCGGCGTATCCCATCCATCGGGAAGACAGGAAAACAGAAATGCCGACGTTAAAAAAACCGCAAATAACTTTTTCATTCCTTCCTCCTACCACGCACTCAAATTATAATTAATCGCGGCTGCCTTGTTTGTAAAATACCCGTTATTGCACGGAACCGGACAACCCGGCCAGTTGATTCGGGTAAAATGCCATGAATTGGCGCCGGCCGCCGGATACGAATTTTTTTGACTCGGATCGAGATCGCGGTCGAAATCATATCCGTGAACCTGATAGTTAAAGACATCTTTGTTTCCGGTACCGATCATGATAATTTCGTCGGGGCTGAAAGTCTTCATCGCCCTGGATCCCATTTTTACCTTGACGTGTCCGCCTTTGGTATATGAGCCGTCAGCATCCGCCCACAATCCCCAGAAAGGACCGTAATCGCGAACCGTCATTTGCAAATCCAATGTTCCGGAATACAACGGAGTCGTAATCTTAATTCCGCTTAAAGTCAACTGTCGGGGCTGCTGAGACGCCGTTGAAACAGACATACTCATTGACAGCGAGATGCCGTAACCGCTCCAGTCCGAATAAGTCGTTCCCGCCGAACCGCCTGAACCGGTCAGGTTCAGAACACTTCCGACAGAGAATGTCATTTTGCCGCCTTTTTCTCCGTTATGCGAAAAACTGAGATTGGGCATCCAGCCGACCGTATTATTCCACAGCATGCGGGGAATATTGAGCTGCCAGATTGTATTCAGCGCACAGTCGGTCAGCCATTTGGACAGATGGGCAAATTCCTTATCGCTCAGGTTCGGCCATCCGACCGCTTTATTTCCCAAATTAATCCACTCGTTGGCACCTTTCTCTTTGTAAACCAGCTGATATTCGATTTTCATCCACTGCTTCATATCCACTTCTTTCTGGCGAAGAATACACTTCCACGCCTCACGGTCCCAAGCCGCATAATCCCAAGTCACTTTACCGACCTGATTGCCGTTTCTGTCAAAGTCGGGCATGGGGTCTTCCCAACTGATTTTTCCGTTCTTAAACGAATCATTTACCTCGTAGTTTACAACACGACTCTGTTTCGCCTGATTTTTTTTCGGAAAATGTTTCGAAGGATCGGTGTTGGCAGGCGGCAGACTGAGCGGATAAACGCCTGTCTCATCGCCGTACCAACAAGTACGCACCAGCTGAACATCATAAAGGTAGCCGATTTCCGAATTCATGTTCAGTTCAGCCTCGATTTTAACCGTGCCGATTTCCGTTCCCTGAGTGGCGGAAATTGAAACCAACGTCGGCGGCGCTTTCTTAAAGTAAAGAGATTTTCCGAAAGTTGACCGTCCCGGCAGGTAAGTCTCAGAAGCGTTCTCGCCCAAAGTTTTGTTGATTTCATCGGGATAGTCAGTATACCCTTCGTTAAGAGTAATAACAACCGCTCCTGAATCGGTTTCGTAAGAGGCAATCATATTCTGTTTGACCGGCAGAATCCGGAAATAGAGTTCCGCATCGGAAATTTCACCATCGACAAGACCGTTCAAATCTTCTTTCGACAGAACCGTTTCCAACCCTGCTACGGCGGCCTGACCGCCATTGGCTGCAGGCGTTAACGGATTTCCCCAGTCGACGTCTTCCGTCGGAGCACCGCCGTTCACCGCTTTCGCTGCAAAAACGTAATAAGCGTCGGCATTCAGACAAACAGGCCAAGAAAGCGCAATAGTGTGATCGGCCTTCAGCATGGCATACGGTGTCAAAGTATCCGCAGAAACCAACGCCGCGCCT
Organism: uncultured Spirochaetota bacterium; assembly: GCA_944388995.1. Lineage (GTDB taxonomy): Bacteria > Spirochaetota > Spirochaetia > JAFGXN01 > JAFGXN01 > CALXOJ01. Next base: position 91,938 of record CALXKN010000007.1, read on the forward strand.
TTGGATCGATCCTGATCGGCATATTCATCCAGAGAAGAAAGAGTTCCGACTCCGTATTCGTTGACGGCAGCAACTCTGTAATAGAATTTGTCTCCGCTTTGCACTTGCGAACTGTTGTCATACCAAACCAATGCTGTTACCTGTTTGTCATCAACCGTCAATGAGATTTCCGACAATGTTTGAGACGGATCGTCAATCGCAATTTCGGTTCCGACGATATTTCCGCTGTTAAACTCGTCTTCGGTAATTCTATAAACACGATAAGCGCCGGCGCTCTCGTCTTTCGTCCAAACAACACGAACGGCATTCAGAATTTCTCCGGTGGAAACAGATTGAATATACCCGGCCTGAGGCGCACCGGCTGTCAGCAATGCTCCGCGAATCATAGAACTGCGTTCGCTGACCGTCTCCCTGTCGAAACAGGCAACCACATAGTAATAATAACTGACACCGCTTTTAAGCGTTCCGCCGTTTAACTCACTGTAGTCATCATAAACAGTTTCCGTAAAAGCCTGATCGAGCCGGTTGAAATTTTCGACATTGGGAGTCACATCGTCATAAGCGGACTCCGCACGGTAAAGATAGTAAAAAGCAGCGCCCTCAACCGGCTCCCAGGAAACGGTAATTTTTTCCGTCGATTCACGAAATGAAGCAGTCAAATTACTGACACCGGCCAATGCAAACCCGCTTGCCGGAGCACTGAGAGAACTAACCTCAGTTTCAACCGAATTCATATTAACCGCACGCACGTAATAAGAATAAGCAACACCGACATCAATCGAATGGTTTCCGACCATATCATCATAATAAAGATTCTGAATCGGTTGAGTGCCTGTCAGACTGGTCAACACGGTATTTCCTTCGGCATCTTTTCCTTCCCGGTAAACGTAATACCAAATCTGCTGATCTTCATAAAAGACCTGCCGCCAGGTAATGCGAATGCGGTCGCTGTAATCCCCTTGAGTTGCCGTTACCAATGTCGGAACGGGAATCGCCGCATTGACATTCAGTCCCGAAGATTCCTCCTCGGAAACAACAGGATTTTCCGTTTTAATAATTGTATTTGTTATATCACGAAGCTGATTGGAACATCCTGCCGCAAAAACAAGCAGCAGCAGTCCGAAAGTCATTTTTCGTTTCATTCTTTCCCCCTATTCCTCATTCATTACCGATACGGCGGTCACGGCAATCGTTTCATCGGATGTATAGATGATTCCGCTTCCTTCCTCGCCGTCGGATGTGGCTGCCACTCCGAAGTAATAATCTCCGGACGCAAACGGAAAAGTGACAGAAGCCGACGTTTCCGCTGCGTCTCCGATATACGAAAAACCGGCTTCTCCGACTTTTTTGGCATAAAGGGCCCATTTACCTGTCGAAGAAGTCCCGCTCCAGGAGATTTGAACCGTTCCGTCTCCGGAATCGACAGCTGCCACGCCGGTAACACCGCCAGAACATTTTTCGGCATCGGCTTTGGGAACAACATAGCCGTACGCTTTATTCGACCACGGCAACGTTGTTGCGATACTGCTGCCGTAATCGGGGCGCACCTGAAAAAAGGCATGCGTTCCGAACGTCGAAGAATCGGTTTCCTCAACGACAATATACATAAAATATTCCCGCGAACCTGTTTCTTCCGTTTTATCCGCACTGTAAATCGTGCAGCCGGAAAGAGTCTGAAAAACCGTACCTGTAGTCAGTTCGGTAAAGGTCGTATCGCCGTCACCGTAATTGGAAAATCCGGCTAAAGATGACGAAACAGTCGACCATTGCGATGTGAAATTCGGGTTTGCAAGACTGTCGAGCCCCGTTGCCGACGAGGCTACACGAATTTGAAAAGAGAGTCTCGAAAGCATTTCTTTCAGCTTTTCATCTTCAACAGGTTGATCTCCGTAATCGTAAAGAACAGACTGAACTTCCCAAGAAACTTTAAAAATTCCTTTTTTATCAGACGCGGCATAAATTCCTTCTCCGCCCTGCCCGGCGCACAAATTTCTGACCAACGGCAAAACGAAACCGGCTTCCGCCACTGTCGGCTCTCCTTTAATTCCGCCGATGTTAACGGGAGAAATTCGGTAATCATACCGGTACCCCTCTACAGCTGTCTGATCATTGTAATAATACTGACTCTCCGTTAAATCGGGATTGATAAGCGCCGGCACCAAAACCTTCCATTCCGTCTCCGGAGCTCCCGTCTGTTTCCTTTCCAAATAATAACTTTCCGCATCTTTTGCCCGCGAATAAGTCAGCTTAACGGAGGTTTGGTCTCCGCGGGAAACAAAAAAATTCTGTACTTTTTCATTATACGCCGCTTCAGATCCGAAAGAAATCGGCAAGACTTTTCCCGCAGCCGATATTTTCCCGTTTACGTTAATTGTTTTCAGTGTCGCCTCAGCCGTAAAATCGGAATCTCCGGATAAAGTCACATCGAAAGAATACTGCGGAGAGGAAACCCGCTCATCTTTGATTTCGACATCTCCGCTCAGGGAGACGGAATATTCTTTTGCATTCGGTACCGAATCCCAACAGAGCAGAACCGTATATTTCCCGTTTCTGGTGGAAATAATGCTTTGTGCATTGGTAGGCGGAAGAACAGCTGTCGAAGAAAGCACTTCTCCCAAGACCGAGTAGTTATTATCGATATCGCCCCCCCCCCCCCCCCCCCCCCCCCCCACCCCCCCCCTCCCCCCCCCCCCCCCCCCCCAAAAAAAAAAAAAACAAACAAAAAATAAAATACTCATG
>CALXKN010000008.1 GCA_944388995.1 uncultured Spirochaetota bacterium
GGGGGAGGGGGCGCGGGGGGGGGGGGGGGGGGGGGGGGGGATTGCAGGAGCCCCGGCGATTGAATTCCGCGAATCTGTAACAAACAGCGGGCATTTATCTTTTCTTCCGATACCGTTGATTAACGCCTCTCAGTCGGAAAGAATAAAATTTTTTTTATACGGTTCCTGTCTTATAGGCGGATGCAATATGTTGATTCACTCTTCTGTCTTATCTCTTGCTTTGCCCTTCAAAAAGGAATTTTATGTACATGACTATTGGCTCTCATTCATCGGAATATTGACTGATTCAATCTACATCACCGAAATTCCGGTTACATTTCATCGCAACCACTCCGTAAATGTAACCGGAAAACCTCCTCTCAAGAAAAAAATAAAACGGTTATTTGACAAAAAAAAACCTGCAAGGTTTTATTATTTGGATACCGTCCTGAAAACTCCTGAAATTCTTAATACCGTCAATGCCGAATCTTTAAAAGAATTGAAAAAAGCAAAACGGTATTTTAAATATAAAAATTTTTTCCTTTACCGCTTATTCCGACCGGTTTTTTTATCAATAGATTTTCATATTACAAACTGAAGAGAAAACCTTTGAAAGCAATCGTCCGTTATTTTCTTTACGGATTTTGATTCTTCAGATGCGGATAATCTCCGATAACGGTTTCGGCGACCTTCATCGAGTTGTCGGGCGAACAGTCGTCGACAAGAATAAACTCGGCCCGGTCGGCGGCCGTCTGTCCAAACACCGAACGCAGGCACCGTTCAATGTACTTCTCAACATTCCAAACCGGAATTAAAACCGATACCCGGGGGAAAGCGTTTCCTTTCATGCGGGGATTGTATCATATCAGCCCTGAAAAGAAAAGCCGTACTGCGCGGGAAGAAACTTTTCTTGACCTTCCGCTTATTATGGAATATAATCTGATTAATGAAAGTTCTTTCTTTGCTTCTTTTTTCCGCTCTTCCTGTTGTTACTTTCGCCCAAACCTACCGCGGAACGGAGGCAGTGACAGCTGATTTTGCAAGACTTGTTTATTTACAGCAGACGCCGGACGAAGAAATCGACGCTCAAGCGGAATCGCTGATCAAATCCGTTCAGGAAGATTCCCGACTTGAAGAAGCGGACCGGCAGTTTGCCGTTGCCCGCATTTACTATTTCTGGGCCAAAAATTACCTCTTTTTCCGCAATCAGGAAACGATTTTCCGGCATACCGAAATGCAGAAAAAAGGATCATTTATCAAACTGCGCGAACTTTATTCTCACCCTGACATCATCCGCAGATATTACGACCGGGCGCTGACTGTTTTGGCTCCATTGACGGAAACCTCTGAATTTACAAACGACATTCTTTGCCTGAAAGCGGCCGTTCTTTCCGATTTGTGCTTGGTCAACAGTGTCGGATTTGTCATCGTCAACGGTCCGCGACTGCTTTCTTATGTCAACCGGATTTTACGGGAAGCGCCGCAGCACCCGCAGACGCTGCTGCTGCATATCTGCTCAAAAGCGTATCCGCCGGGAATTTACGGAGGAAATCCGAAAGAGGCGGTCGCGTATTTGGAACGGCTTGCTCCTCAGTTTGATTCACTGTCTGAAAGCGAACAATTCGATTTTTTGTGCGCCCAAGCTTTTGCGCGCGGCCGTATGAAAAATTTTCAGGGAGGTCTGCAGGCTATCAACGAAGCTCTGAAAATTTTTCCGACAAACTGCTATGCGAATGCGGTCAAAATTTTATTGGAAACGGAGCGGTTTTAATGCTTTACGCTCTGTTTACGGACCGAATTCTGCAAAGAACCGATCTTCTGAAATCGTCTTTTTCTTACTCTGATTTTCCCGCCAAACGGAACAGGTTCAAAATTTTCTCTTCGGTACCCGATCTCCGGTCTTTCGCTGTTTACCGTTACTTTAACTGCGAAAGGCCGGGAAAATTTCCTTTTCCTAAAAAATACGGAGGTCTAACCCGTTTTGACTTAACGGAAAAGGAGTTAAAAAAATTTGACCGGATTTTTCTTTGCCGTCCGTTTGCATTTTCCGAAGAACTGCAGACCGCCGCAGACGCACTCGGAATTCCTTTAACGGAAATTATTCTTAAACCGCTTTCCAACAAAGATTTACACAGTCATCTGCGGAATCCGGCGTCAACCGATCTGCCGCCTTTAACGAAAAGTCAGCGTCAAATGAACTTTTCGTTGCCGTACAGGATTTTTCAAAAGGCAGTTATCGCATTTATTTATCTGTTTTTGTTCCCGTATTTTAAAATTTTCTACGGACTTCGGATCATCAACAGGAAGGTTCTGCGGAAATACAAAAAACAAGGGCTCTGTTTTGTTTCCAACCACTGCTTTTTACTGGACGGCCCGATGATTCATGTGGCGCTTTTTCCTTATTCGCCTTATATCACGGCATGGGAACACACGCTGCGCAACCCTTACGGCCGCTTTTTTTTGAAAGCGTGCCGCGTTCTGCCGATCGATTCGTCTGCGGAATCATTCATGCAGCTCAATGAAGAGGCGGCTGAAATTTTCAGACAAAAAAATCCGCTTCTGTTTTATCCCGAAGGGTCGCTGCGTCCGTTTGCCCCGGCTTTACGTCCGTTTATTGAAGGCGCATTTTTTCTGGCTGCGTTTCAAAAAGTCAACCTGGCCCCGATTGTCATCACTTTTAAGGAGCGGAAAATTTTCCTCCGGTGGCTTCCGCCGAAAACCACACTTTCTTTTTTGGATCCGATTGAAACCGAAAAATACCGGAACAAATATCCGAAAAACCGGGATCTGGCTGTTTTTCTGAGTCAGCTGACCCATGAAAGAATGGCTGCATTTATGCGTGAAATTTACGATTCTTTCACATAAGGAGCTTTGTATGGAAAATTTTACCTTTACCGGCAAAAACGGCTGTCAAATTGCGGCGGCAAAATCGGTTGTTCCGCAGGCAAAAGGCGTTGTTCAGATTGTTCACGGCATTGCCGAACACAAGGAACGTTACGGACACTTCTGCGAATACCTGAACCGAAACGGCTATTCGGTTTACCTTCACGACCACCGCGGGCACGGCGGCAGCCGGACGGAAAAACCGGGTTATACCGCCGAAAAAAACGGCTGGAAAGTCATGGTTGACGAAATCCGCATTCTTTCTGGCATCATCAAAGACGAAAATCCGCAGCTGCCGCTTTTTTTGTTCGGTCACAGCATGGGTTCTTTTCTGGTGAGAACCTACGCCATCGAAAACAGCGGCAGCTTAAGCGGTTTGATCGTCTGCGCCACGGGCGGACCGATGCCGTTTCTTTCATTCGTCGGACACACCGTCGCCCGCATTCAGAAAAAATTAATCGGCGGCAAAAAGACCGCGCATTTCATCAATAAACTTTCGCTCGGCGGATATTCGAAATTCTACGGCGGAAACAACTGGCTCTCGCGCGACCGGAAAACCGTTGAAGATTACGAAAACGACGAACTGAGCGGTTTTATTCCGACGGTGGCGCTTTTTGAAAACCTTCTGTACGGAATGCGGTTTGTCAATTCCCGCAAAAACATCGCCCGTATGCGCAAAACCCTGCCGGTTCTGCTGATTGCCGGGGACGGCGATCCCGTCGGCAACTTCGGAAAAGGCGTTCTGAAGGTCGAAACTCTCTTCCGCCAAGCCGGAATGAGCGACGTCGAATGTAAAATTTATTCCGAAGCGCGACACGAACTGCTGAACGAAACCAACAAAAGCGAAGTGATGTCCGATATTCTGAATTGGATCGAACTGAGGAGAGAAATAAAATGAACGTTGTCTGCCTGGATTTGGAAGGCGTTTTGGTTCCGGAAATCTGGATTGAATTCGCAAAAAAGACAGGAATCGAGGAACTGAAACTGACGACACGCGATATTTCCGACTATGATGTTTTGATGAAAAAACGGATTGCGGTTTTAAAAGAACGCGGCCTGAAATTAAAAGACATTCAAGACGTTATTGCCGGAATGCGGCCTTTGGACGGCGCCGCCGAGTTTGCCGCCGCCGTCCGCAATGAAACGCAGCTGATTATTCTCAGCGATACTTTCACGCAGTTTGCCGCTCCGCTGATGAAGCAGCTGAATTTTCCGACCATTTTCTGCAACGAACTGATCGCCGACCCTGACGGCTCTGTTACCGGTTACCGGCTGCGCATCAAAGACGGCAAACGCCGCTCGGTGGAGGCGCTGCGGTCCGTCAATTTTTCCGTATTGGCCGCCGGCGACTCTTACAACGACTTGTCGATGATCCGGAGCGCCGACGCCGGAGCGTTTTTCCGGCCGCCGCAATCCATTGCCGCCGAAAACCCGGATATTCCGGTTTTTACCGGATACAAAGAATTTCTCGCATTCATCCGGGATTTTCTTCTTCGTTCCGAACAAAAATAAGGATTATTATATGGAAACTTTGAATTACCTTTACCTGACTCTGATTATCATAGTGACGCTTTATTTCGGCGCCGTTACTCTTATCAATTACTTCACTTTTAAACACTACAATCGTTTTTCATCCGATTTAAAAGAAGAGCCGGCTGTCGACGTTCTGATTCCCGCCCGCAATGAAGAGAAAAACGTCGAAAAGTGCCTGGAAACAATTCTCAATCAAAACTATGAGAATTACCGCGTTTACATCATCGACGACAATTCGGAAGATAAAACGTGGGAACTCATTCAAAAATTCAAAGATCACCCGAAACTGACCGCCGTTCAGTCCAAACCGCTGCCGAAAACATGGAAAGGCAAACAACACGCGCTTCATCAACTGACAAAACTGTGTCACAGCGAATACACGCTTTGCTGCGACGCCGATATGAGCTTCAAACCGGATTTTATCCGTTTTTCGATTTCCCGCATGATTCGATTGAAAGCCGATATGATTTCCGGCTGGCCCCGGCACTCCACAAAAAACAAAAATACGCTGTTTATTCTGCCGATTGTCTACCTGATTTCATTCTTTCTGCTGCCGGTCGGGCTGATTCCGAAACTCAAAAACCGCCATTTGGCCTTCGCTATCGGGCAGTTTATCTGTTTCCGCCGGAAGGCGCTTGACGCTGTCGGCGGTTACGAGGCCATCAAAAACGAAATCAACGAAGACGTTTTCATCGCGCGGCTGCTGACGGAAAAAAAGTTTGCGGTTTATTTCATTGATGCAAAAGACCACATCAGCGGCGAATGGTACGCCACTCCGCAGACCGCCATCCAGGGCTATGGCCGCGTCATTACCAATTTTTTCCACAACCGGACGGTCATTTTACTGGCGGCGCTGGTTTTTATTTTCATCTATTTTATTTTGTTTCCCGTTACCGTCGCTTCGGCGTTTGTGTTTCACGACTGGGACCGGTGGATTCTGCTGCTGTTTTATTTACTTTTTCTTGCCGAATGGAATTTCAATATTTACGGCCGCGGTTTCCGGTTCAACTGGCGATTTTTGCTGCCGGTTGTAACGTTTATTATGACGGAATATGTTTTTGTTTATTCGCTCGACCGGCGCATTAAAGGCATCGGTTATCAATGGAAAAACCGAAACGTATTGTAAAAGGTCGGCCGCAAGGGCGGCCTTTTTCATTCCGTGTAAAAGACGTGTCCTTCTTCTTTGCGGACAAACTCGTATTCCACCGTATTTTTTAAACCTTCCGACAGCGTAACAGGCGGACGAAACGCGGTTTTTTTGATGTTTTCGGAATCAAACATGGTGTTTGAGCAGAATTTCTTAACTCGAATCGAGCTGATCGGCAGTTTTTTGCGAGTAATAAACGCCAAAAAATCGAAACACAAGCCGCCGCAGTAACCGATGAAATACGGCCAATGAAAAAGCCGTTTTTTGGGTTTTCCGAGAATCGAATAAATCTCGAAAACCAGACGGTTCATATCGAAATCCGGTTTATCGATATAATTAAAAAGATGTTCGCCCGCACCAAAGCTCAGCGAAAACTCGAGGAAGGCAGCCGCATTTTCAACGTAAGCCATCGATTTTTTATTTTTGCCGTTGCCGACCATCGGGAATTTTCCGCCGGCAATCTGACGCAGCAGATTGTAAACGTTTCCGCGGTTCTGTTCTCCGAAAATGACGGTGGGGCGGACAATCGTCAGACTGCGTTCGGGGTCTTTTGCCAGCCATTCTCGATATTTTCCTTCCGCCAGCCATTTAGTGCGGCCGTAATCATTAAAATAGTGAATTTCACCGCTTTCGGTCGTCCCCAACGGAGCAAAGCCGTAAACAGCCACCGACGAGGTGAAGATAATTTTTTTTATACCGAGGTCGGCGCACGCGTTGCAGACGTTTTCGGCGCCGGTGACGTTGACGTCATCGTACAGCGATTTCGGCGTCACGTCGTCGCGATGTTCGGCCGCCAGATTGATGACAACGTCAGAGCCTTTCAAGGTCTCCGCCAGCGTTTGGGGCTTGCGCACGTCAGCATAAACCCGCAGTTCGGGATAGGTTTTGCTGTCATTTTTATCGGCAATTCTGACCGTGTGCCCGGCCGCCAAAAGTCTCTTTGTCAAACGGGTTCCGACAAATCCGGAACCTCCGACGATGGTTACATTCATAACGGTGCTCCTACGGGGTATTTTAGCATATGAAAGAGAAAAATCAAGCCTCTTTATTTTTTTTCACAGCCCGATAAGCATATTCAAAAAATAGAACAACTGCTTTGAAAAAGCGGATTTTTTCCGCTTTTCGTAAAACGTACCAATGCCCCAAAGCCGCCTGAATTTTGTTTCTTGAACGGGAGTTGGGAACAACCCGGTACTCAGCTAAAATTTCATTCAAACACAAAGCTTCTTTTGCTTTCGTTTTTCTTAAAATCGAAAGCAGCATAGCGAAATCTTCGGGGCCTTTCTCAATAAGGGGAACAAACTGCTTTCCGATTTCTTTCGACTGATACATAGTTGTCAGACATCCCATACAATTTGATTTTAATAGCTGAGCATACGTTACCGACAATCGATGAGGAGAATAGTTTTTCAAAACTTTGCCGTTTTCGTCAATAAATCGGTATGCAGTATAAGACAAAAAACAATTTTTTTCTTTCATAAAGGCGACTTGTTTTTCGAGCTTTTCAGGCAACCAACAATCATCCGCATCCAGAAATGCTATAAACTCTCCTTCCGCCTGTTCGATTCCGGCATTCCGGGCGGCGGCGACTCCCGAATTTTTTTGATGAATGACTTTAAAGCGACTGTCGGCTGCTGCCTGTTCATCGCAAATTTTTCCAGATCGATCCGATGATCCGTCATCAATCAAAATCGCCTCAAAATCCTTAAATGTCTGATTTTGAATGCTGAGTAATGTTTGCTTTAAATATTTTTCCGCATTGTAGACGGGAACAATAACCGATACTGTTACCATAGTTTCATCATAACAAAATTTTATTATCGGTCAATAAAATTTTTCCGTTTTCAATAATTTCTTTTATACGGACATCAAAACGGAGAAATCTATCACAACCCCTTTCTGACCTGAATCAGCTTTCCGAAAACTTTGTGGGACGCCAAATACCAAATCGGGCTCAGCACTTCATGAACGTCCAGCAAATCGTGCGTCGCAATATTTCCGTGCAGCTTTTGAATCATCGGCGTGTTGATTTTTTCCGGAACCACCGCGTTTAAATAAATATCCTGTTTTGCCAATTTTTTCGACAGACTTTCCACCAAACTGTTGACGCCGGCTTTCGACGCGGAGTACAGGGAGATGTTTTCCCTTCTCGCCCAGACGGGATTCGCGGAACGCATCAACCGAATAAGAGATAATCTCCCGCCCGTTCAGCTTCATGTACTGTTTCGGAACGGAACTGCCGAAACGGGATCCGATTCCGCCGGCTAAAATGATTCCGAATTCATTATTCATTTTGTTCTCCTTCGACGTCCGTTGAAAATGACAAACCGTGTTCCGGAATCTGTTTTTCTTTCGGAGGTAACTTCATATAATCTCCATATTGACTTTTTAAAAATTCGTCATAACCGATTGGTATATTGACTTCCATATCTTCGAATTGATGTTTGAAAAATCCGGAAAACCATTCTTTCTCATAAATTGATTTACCGGATTGTAAAACTGATACAGATCCTATAAAGCGGGAATCTGTCGTAGAATTATATTTTATCAAACCTTTTTCAAATATTTTTCTGAATCTTTCTTTAAAAAACGATAAAGGAATAAAGAAAAATCTGATTATTTTAAAAAAAAGATAATATTTATCCGTCGTATTTGTATCAACCTTTCTTTCAAGCAGTAAATAAAAAAAATAAAATACTCTTAATTTTCGGCAATGTTTTTTCGCTACTTTTATATTTGATCCCAATTTATCAACAGGGAAAATATCGACATAAATTCCTTTATGAATCTTCAATCTTCTGTAACGTTTTTCATCAATAAAGGTATTATTTTTTCTGACTTTTGCAAAAAAAAGAGGATATTCCGAATCTGTTTGATGTGTTTGAAGAAAATACTGCTTTTTGAGTTCTTGGGGAGCTACTGCTAAAAATTTTTCATAATCATCTCTATGCATTTTTATATCCAAATCGTCATCCCAAGGAATAAATCCGTTATGACGAACAGCCCCCAACATGGAACCGCTGTCCAACCAATATAAAATATTATGTTTTTCGCAAACCCTGTCTATTTCTTTCAAAATTTCCAGGCATATTAATTGTAACGATTTGATATTATTTTTATTTTCCATTTTTATACCCAAAATTTATCATCCGGTTCTTGCAGAGAAATTTCTTCACTCTCGTTTTCCAATAGCTCATATAACTTTCCGGCAAAGAAAATATCATGTAAAGAAATACCGATATTATAAGCAATAATTCTTTCCCGATTATTTTCTCTTCCCGGCTTTTTATGATTCAACACTTCGGAAACTTCAGCAAATGAATGAAAATAATCAAAATATTTAAATCCCTTGACATGATTTGTATCATCTGCGAATATTTTATCAAAATATAGATCACAATTTGAAAATCCGCGGGTATGAATCGGAACCAGCAATATCCCTTCTTTAAATCTATAATCTTCAAAAACGTCATTTTCAAAAAATGTGACAGCCGACACAACAACATCTGCATTATCTACAGTTTCTCTTAATGTTTCACAACAAATAAATTCAATATTGTGAAATTCAGAAAATCTTTTAATAAAAAGATCGTGTTGATCTTTATATTTCTTTATTTTAACAGTCAGAGGTTTATTCGGATAAAGTGATAATAAAACAAGTAAAAAAGCTCTTGCTGTGTTCCCCAAACCGATGATTCCTATAGTTGAAAAATGATTTACAGCTAATAACTTCACGGAATGAGCCGCAACCGCACCGGTTCTCATCGAGGTAATCCAGTTCCCGTCCACTAAAGCAAGATTTTTTCCTGTCGTTAAATCATATAACAAAATTTGACTGTCTAAAATAGGTTTCCGGTGCGGATATCTTGTTACTAATTTAACTCCTGCCCAATTTTTCCACAGTAAAATTGAAGGCATTACATTATAAAATACTTCCGGAATATTTGGTTTCAAACTGATTTTTGCCGGTAAAATAGACTCATCTTTTCTTTTTAGAACCTCTTCCACCCAGTCATAACAAGATAGGGGGTTGATTTTTGCTTGTACAATTTTATCAAATGTCAATAATTTCATTTTATTTTTTCCGAAATCTTTTAATATCTATATCTTGGAGTGCTTGTACCAGTCGGTTGTTATCCGCGTCATTTCGAACAGCAATCCGAATCATTTGCTGTCCTGTTTTTATTTTTCCGGACAAATCCTTTATCAGAATATTATATTTTAATAATAATATCTTGCTCAGTTCAGAAGCAGAAATTGTATTCTCTTTTATTTCTGCCATAATATAATTCGCTTGAGAAGGGATAATCCGCAAATATCCGATTTTTTCAAGACTTTTAATAAATTCTCTTCGGGTTTCTTTGATTTTTTCGAGAGAATTCAAGTAGTCTGTTTTATATTTTTCCGCTATCTGTAAATAAAATTCCCCAAAAGAATTAATATTCCATATTGATACAGCTTTTTGTATTTTTGCCATTAATTTTTCATCCGCTGTAACCAATATTCCCAAACGTAATCCGGGAACTCCGTACGATTTTGATATTGATTTTACAACAACCAAATGAGGATATTGCCGAATAATTTGCTCGTCTATCAATGTATAACTGTTTTCGGCAAAATCAATAAAAGATTCGTCAAAAATGATTCTAATCTTTTTCTGAGAACTCCATTCCAATAATTGGGTTACTTCCTCTTTTTCTATGAAATTACCACTCGGATTATCGGGATTAATCAATATAAGATTTCGAATCTCTTTCTGATCAAAAAACTTGATTATATCTTTTACATTATATTGAAAGCAGTCATTTGTCGGTGTAAAAATTATGTTCTCTTGCTGACAGCTCCGATTCGGGTATTCTTCAAATGTCGGACGAATAAATCCGTTTTTCCCGGAAAGAATTGTCATTAAAGCATTAATTAATTCCGCGGCACCGTTTCCGACAACCAAATGAGAGGGATTTACTCCGAAATTCTTTGCCGCTATTAAATTATTGACACGTAAGCCGGATGGATATTGAGTTAAGAGTTGCTCGAAATTGGCTTTTATCTCATCGGAAAGTCTTTGCGGAGGAAAATAAGGATTGACAAGATAACAAAAATCAAGTATTTTCGGATACCGCCAATATCCTCCGTAACGGGATTGTATTAATTTAACTTTTTCATTATTGTCCGGATGGAACATTGATTCGGCAATGTCCAAATCCTGAATATCATCAATCTCATACCACAGCTGACCGTCTAATTTCTTTGCTTTAATTTCGGGATTATCAAGCATTGTAATAACCCTTAAAACCTGTTCATAATATTCGTTATTCCCCAAGGCTTTGGAATAAGCCTCTAAAAAAGGAACATAATGTGTTTCAGAAAAATGGCGACTAAACTTATAAATATTGACTGTTTTATAATATTGCGGAATATCGGCAAAAATAAATTTCTTTCCGGGAATAAATTCCTGAATTTCATCATTACTGCCGATCTTAATAACCGTTCCATCCATCCAGCTTTCGTACTTATCGACAAGCGCCAATGTTTCCCGTGTGTCTTCTGTTAACAAAGTTAGAACAGAATCTTCAAAAATTAAATCCGACTCAAGAAGAATGGTATCATCTTCAATCAGATATTGTTTTGCCAATGCGAGGGAGTAAATATTATTTGTTTTGTCATAAATCGGATTTTCGACATACTCTATCGGTTTTTTTATATTTAACGTTGAAATATAATCAATCAGTTTGTGTCCTTCATATCCGACAACTATTATAATTCTATTGATTTCAATTTTATCAAGCTGATTCAGCATTCTTTCGATTAAAGTCACCCCATTCACTTTAACCATGCATTTGGTATTGTTTGCTGTTAGATCTTTTAATCGTTTTCCCATTCCGGCAGCAAGAATAATTGCCTGCATATATAAAAACCCCTATAATATCCTTTATATACATTCATTATAATATAACATTATAATAAAGTAAAAGATTTTCTTATTCTGTTGTTTATTAAGTTAATTTTCTTCTATACGTTTACTTTCCTCTGAGTATATTTCCAGAAGCCTGTCTTTATAAACTCTGTTTACTTTCCGTATATCAACTAAAATGCATTGCCGCTTTTCCAAAAAACTGTCAAATTCTTCCGGATAATTATTTAATATCGTTTTTGCTGTTTCAATCAGACTGTCCCGGTTGTTTGCAGTAAAAACGTAGCCTCCGAACTGTTTTGCCGTTGCACCGACAGCCCCGATATCCGACGCCAGACACGGTGTTCCTGCCAATAGCGATTCAACAACCGTCAGTCCGAACGTTTCATAGCATTTAGCCGGCTGAATACAGAGCATCGATTCGCCGACCTTTTTGACAACTTCCTGCTGAGGCATCATGTCGCAAAAAGTTACCGTTTTTTCGAGCTTTAAATCCCGAATGCGCCGTTGCAGTCGGTCTTGATAAACCGAATCTCCCGATCCGATTAAAAGCAATTTGTATTCGGTTAAATCCGGTTCTTTTATCATTTCGGCAAAAGCGTCAATCAACAGTTCAATATTTTTTTCGGGACTGATGCGTCCGTAATAAAGAATTTGCTTTTTCTTTTCCGGTATCCGGGAGACAGAAAAAACATCGGAAACAGGGTTTTGAATAAACGTCAGTTTTTGAGAATCGTAACCGTCCTGCTGATATTTTTGCTTTTGAAATTCGCTGACGCAAATCACGCAGTCAAACAAATCTTTAATATTTTCCCGGTTATAATAAATTGACGCGCGGATTCCTTTCAGGACGGAATAAAGCCGTCCGCGGCGATCGCAGTTTAAAAAAGCGCAGCGAAATTTCCATTTTGATCCGATGCAACGTTCGCAGACGGCATTTTTTTCATAATTATACAGACAGGAATTGGCGCAAATTCCGCTGTACTCGTGCGCCGTAAAAATCAGCCGCACTCCTTGTTTTTTTTGTTCCCTCAAAAACTTTAACAAAGACGGCGACAATCCCGACAAATAATTCTGAACATGAATCACATCGAATTTTTTACCTTCCGTCCATTTTTTTATCTCGTTGTACTGTTCAGCCGAAAAAACGGCATTAATAACTTTCTGCAATCCCCGGTACTGTTGCCATGATTTTATTTCTTTCGTTGTTTCGCTGTTTCCGCAGTCAACGGCAATCAAATAATTAATCGTGTGATTTTCCAATAAGCGAAGCGTTTCCCTTAAAACAAAAGCTCCGCCGCCGCCTTTTTTATATCCTGAACCGATGTGTAAAACGGTTTTCATTTTGAATCTCCTTCGACATCCGTTGAAAATGACAAACCGTGACCGGGGACCTGTTTTTCCTTCGGCGGCGGCGTCATATAGTCTCCGTAAGCGTTGGTCAGCAATTCGTCATATCCGCCTGGAATTTTCGCCGTCATATCCTCAAACGGAACTTCAATAAACGATTCGTGCCACTCTTTTTTATAGAGCCAATTAAATTTTTGAGCCATTGTCCAAGAAGCAGTATAATCGTATTCTTTGTCCGTATTGTACTTTGTGTAGACTTTATTTATATATCTATAAAGCTTATCTTTATTGATTTTAACAGATTTCAGCAAAAACTTTAAACCCGATTTGGATAAAAAAGGCGATACCGGAACAGTATTTTTCCCGGTTTGAAAATAAAGCCGGAACAAAAACCAAAGATAAAGTCTGTGTCGTTTTATCTTTGCCGTTGTTTTCGGCATTTTGTCAACAGGGAAAATATCGATAAAAATTCCTTTGTGGATGTTAAAACGGTCTAATTTCGCTTCATCAATAAAGGTGTTGTTTTTTCTCACTTTAGCAAAGAACAGGGGATACTCGGAATCGGTTTTCCTGGTTTGCAGAAAATATCCGCTTTTCAGCTCCTGCGGGGCGATTTCGCAAAAGCGGTCATAGTCTTCCCGGAACATGGCGATGTCCAAATCATCGTCCCAAGGAATAAAGCCGCGGTGACGGACGGCGCCGAGCATCGTTCCGCCTTCCAGCCAGTAGAGAATGTTGTGTTTTCTGCACACCCGGTCGACTTCTCTGAGAATTTCCAGGCACACATTCTGCAAAGATTTGATACCGCTCATAAGGACTCTCCTGTTATATTCCGAAAAATTCGGAATATAGTTGATAATGTCCGAACCCTCCAAATGTTAAATGCACTAATATCATATAAGTGCGAATAAGCCCATACAAAAATAAAAGCATTACAAAAGCGGATTTGAATTCTTTTTCTTTAAGAACAGAAAAACAGTAATAAAACATTACAATATCCATTACTTCAGAAAAAAAAGCCGCTCTAAATGCCAATACCGAAATATTATTAAACATCAATATCACTAAAAACAATATAAAATATATATTAAAAAAGGAAAATTCCAATTCTTTTTCTTGTCTTTTCATAAATTTATCCTTATTGGAAATCCACATGACAATCAGAATAAAAAACGCAGTAATCGTAGATGGTCTTATAAAATAAATCAAACTATTTTCATTTGTACCATAGGCAGTGACGATGTAATTTAAGATATTTCCAATAAAAAATCCTGAAAATAATTTGGACGCATAAAGAAACAATAACGTTGTAATACCGGATATATTAAGTAAAAATCCAAAAAGGAATAATATTAAAAATCGTTTTATTGTAATTGTAATAGGATAGAGGAAATAAAGAGGAAAACATATCAACGCACTGTAATGAAACGAACATGCTGTCAGACAAATAACTAAGAAACGAAAAAGATTCCGATTTTTAATGGCAGGAATTGTCCACAAAAAAATTCCGGCCGCCATTCCCTGGCGAATCAGCCCGAATTCTGTATTCAATAAAACAGGAAAATATAAAAACAGTAGCAATATAGGGTATTTAAAATATTTTTTGAAGAAAATTGTCTTTACCAAAATACTTACTGCTGAAAAAAATAAAGTAAAATAATTAAATGAAAGATTTAGGACATTCTTAACAATATGAATAAATATATTAAATCCCGGTTCAAAACGAGAAAAAAACAAAGTAAAATTTGACGGATAATCATTATAGATTTTAAGATAGGCTTCGTGATCGACGCCTGTATCATTTCTTAAACCTGTAAATAAAACAAGAAAAACAAGAATCAGATAAAAACCATAAGATTTTACTATTTTTCCTGAAATTTTATTTTCGTCATCGATCTGTTCTAAAAGAGCAAAAATAAGTAATAAACCACATATAACAAAGTAGATCATCTTATTTTTTCAAACAGCGCTTCCCACTGCAGAAGAATGTTTCCAGGCAGATATTTCCTTGACAGTTCTTTTGAGCGGCGCGAAAACTCTTCCCGCATTCCCTCGTTTTCCATCAGCTCCGCCAGCTTCTGCGCAAACAGGATCTTATCAAAATCCTTTATAATAAAACCGTTTTTTCCGTCCTCTATAATCTCGCCCGGTCCGCACGGGCAGTCAAACGATACTTCCGGCAATCCGAAAAACAGTCCTTCAATCAAAACCAGCGACAGTCCTTCATATGCCGAAGAAAGAACCAGAATTTGCGAACTGCGGTAATGCAAAAAAACATCAGGCGTTTTTCCGATTAATCTCACCCGTTGCAAATCATGTTTTCTGATTCTTTCTTCAACCAACGGCCGTTCGGCTCCGTCGCCGACAATCGTCAGTTCCCACTGCGGATGGTCTTTCTCTACCAAACTCCAAATTTCAACCAGTTCAGGCACTTGTTTTTCTTTCGCCAACCGCCCGACAAACAGAACCTGCTTCTTCCTTTTTAATAAACTATCCTCTCTCTCTCTCGACGCAGCCAAAACGTCCTCCCGCACGGGATTCGGAATGACTTTGATTTCGGCTCTGCACCGGCAGTTCTTCCTCCACATCGCGGCGTCGGCTTCCGTCAGAAGAACGCAGGCGTCCGCCGTTGCGGCCGCATATTTTCTTGACCAAGTGCGGAAACGCGTTCCGAAAGTCGTCGTATAAATAAAATGCTCCCACACGATTTGTTTGTATTTTTTCGGAACAAAAGGACGGAAGAAAAAATACAGAAACGAATCAACGTAAACAATGAAATCGGGATCGGTTTGTCTGATGATTTTTCTTAATTTGCCGGCTTTCAGGAATGAATAACGGACGGAAACCGGCTTTTCATTCAAATAAACCGCATTGATTTCCGAAAGTCCGGAAAATCCGTCCCCCGCTGCCTTTGAATACGAAACAACCGAAACTTCATGTTCCGCAGATTTTAAAATTTTAATGACATCCAGCGACACCCGTTCAATACCGCCGATTTGATTGATACATCCGGTTAAAAAAAGTATTTTCATTTTTCTTAAAAATCACTCATCATTCTATTCAAAAAAGCTTTTTTCATGCTTCTTCTTAAACTCATATAAGCGAAAGAAAATCCTCAAAAGCATGTACCGTTTTTTTCGAAACAACCACTATTTGATTTTTCCCTTCCCATAATCAACAAAAAAGATAACCAATCATACTTCATTCCATTAAAAATTTCAACTCCAGACATCGCCTTTCCCCTTTACCCCGTTTTCTTTTTTGTCTATAATGTAATAAAGAGGAAAATATGATCATCGTTCTCAATAAACAGATTGAACCGAGTGATAAAGAACGGATTGTCGATTATTTAAAGGAAAAGGGGTTCCGAGTTCGCGAAATTCAAGGCGAATCGGATACCGTTTTGGGCGCTGTCGGATCGGCAGCAGTTGATCGCAGCCAAATTCAAGTGCTGCCCGGCGTGGCGGAGGTTATTCCGATTTCCAAACCGTACAAGCTGGCCTCCCGTGAATTCAAAAAAGAAGACACCGTTATTAAAGTCGGCGGCGTCAAAATCGGCGGCAACCGCTTCTGCGTCATGGGCGGACCGTGCGCGGTGGAAAACGCCGGACAAATCGACGCCGCGGCAAGAATTGTCGCCGAAAGCGGCGGCGTGATTCTGCGCGGCGGCGCTTTCAAACCGAGAACGTCGCCGTATGCGTTTCAGGGACTCGGCGAAGAGGGACTGAAACTGATGAAAGCGGCCGGCAACAAATACGGACTGCCGATTGCCACTGAAATCGTTTCGGAAAAACACATTCCGTTAATGGAACCTTACGTCGATATTTACCAAATCGGCGCGCGCAATATGCAGAATTTCGAACTGCTGAAGGCGGTCGGCAAACTCGGCAAACCGGTCATGCTCAAACGCGGACTGTCGGCTACCATGATGGAGTGGCTGATGGCCGCCGAATATTTACTGGCTAACGGAACCGACGACGTCATTCTCTGCGAGCGCGGTATCCGCACCTTCGAGACGGAAACGCGCAACACCCTCGATCTTTCCATGATTCCGGTTCTGAAAAAGGTCACCCATCTTCCGATTATTGTCGATCCGAGCCACGGAACGGGACGGCGCGACAGCGTGATTCCGATGGCGATGGCGGCGGCCGCGGCCGGAGCCGACGGCGTGATTGTGGAAATGCATCCGAATCCCGAGAAGGCGCTTTCCGACGGCGCGCAGTCGCTCTATCCCGAACAGTTTGAAAAAATGGTCTGCGATCTGCGGTCGGTGGCGGCCATTCTCAACAAAGAGTTGGCCCGCATTCCGCAGCCGGCGGCCGAACCTGAAACCGTTTTACCGACCGCAGCGCACCCGCATTCGGTAGCGTTTCAGGGTGAGCACGGTGCGTTCAGCGAAATCGCACTGAAAAAATTTTTCGATCCTGAAAAATACTGCTCTCTGCCGTGTAAAACTTTTCACGATGTTTTCGAATCGGTTCTGAAAGGCGAAGCCGAATTCGGTATTGTTCCGATTGAAAATTCGCTGGCTGGGTCGATTCATACAAACTACGATTTACTGCTGCGCTATCCCGACCTGACGATTTGCGGCGAAACAAAAATTCGCGTTTCACACAACCTTATCGGTATCAAAACCACAGAATTGAAAAATATCAAACGGGTTTATTCGCATCCTCAGGCGCTTAGTCAGTGCGCGCGGTTTATCGAAGAGCACGGTTACCGGACATTCGCCGTTGTCGATACGTCGGGCTCCGTCGCCATGGTGAAAGAGATGAACGACCCGCAGGCGGCCGCCATTGCCGGCGACGCGGCGGCCGAATACTGGGACATGAAAATCCTCAAACCGGGAATCGAGTCCGATCCGAAAAATTTCACCCGTTTCTACATCGTCTGCCGCAAAGAAAACAAACCGAAAACCGAAAATCCGGACAAAGTGTCGATTGTCTTTTCAACAAAGGACGAACCGGGCGCCTTGCTGAAAATTCTGAAAATCTTTGCCGACGGCGGCCTGAACCTTTCCAAACTCGAATCGCGGCCGATTTTCGGCAAACCGTGGGAATACCTTTTCTACGCCGCTCTCGATACGGACGGAAAAACCGACACAAAGGGGATTTTCGAAAGCGTCAAAGACCACTCCGAATTTTTTAAAGTGCTCGGCAGCTTTAAAAAAATGCAGGACTGAAATCCGGCGGCAGTCAGCAGACTGTCCGCCGTTTTTTTATTTTTCTTTTGAAATACAGATAACCAAATGTTATCGGCAAAAAAGCTCCGATCAGTAATAAGCAGGCATAAAGCGCTAAATTTAAAAAATTCCACTGTATTGTTTTCAGAACGGGAAGAACCTGAAAAAAAACTCCCGCCGCAATTAACAGAACAAGAACAGAACATCCCCATTTGAAAATCAAAACAAACGGAGACCGTCCTAAAACAATTTTATTAACCGTAAACATCTGTAGCAAATCATACGTTAAAAACGATACGACAGGAGCTGTACTGACCGTTAAAAGCTGCTTATCCGGCGTTTCAAAAATAAGCAGTCCGACAATGGAAAATGTAAAAATGACGACAGCCTCAATAACAGCGATATACTTTGTCTTTTTATAATTTCCGGTAATATCGATTAAAATTGTAAAAGGAATCCTTATGCTTCTGAAATAGTAGTGCGCGGAAAACAGAACCATCAGTGAAATAATCGAATAATCGGGCTTGTCGTGCAGATACCACTGCATAAACGGATAAAATCCGAACAGCAGTAATATTGTAAAACAAGTAATCAGAATAAATGAAAAATTTTCATATTTCTTATATATAAGAGAAAACCGTTCTTTATTTTCGTTAAGTAAATTCCCCAAAGAATTTTGAGGCGCCCGCAGCATTAACCCGGCAATAATGCTCACATAACCGATTAGCAAATAATAGACGCTGTATACAGAAACCGTTTTTAATGTAGAGAAAAATGACAGCAGAATCGGAATTGTATTAAAAACCAATAAATCCGCTATTTTATGCGGAAGCAAGTCTTTTGTCATTCCGAAAATAGATGTGTCTTTTTCTTCCTTGTGCCTGTATAAAAACGGATAATGTCTGCGTACATAAGTGACGGTTATCAGCGATGAAAGAAAAGAAATCCCCGCTTTACAACATAAAATAACAATATATAAAAAATTTTTATCCGTTTCAGGAAAAAACCGAACCGAATAAAAAATAATAATTGAAACCAACGGAATTCCCAGTGATGAAAAAATTCCTAAAATTCGTTGAATATAACCCTTTTGATTTGCCGTCAAAAACAACGATTCGGGAGCGGAAATAAAATATCCGTATATAGAAGAAAGACCCAACAGTAAAATTGTTAAAAAAGGCAAAATAAAAGGGAATTGTCCGCTACGGACATCTTTTATAAGAAAAGGATATAAAAAAGCCGCTGTTATCAACAAGGTTGCAAAAACATACCCTATGCGTCTCATAATAATTTTTGCGCCGTTAAAAACAGCGCAAATTCTCAGCGTATCCCGCTCCGCCAACGGCTTGTAAAAATGAAAAATAAAAGCAGATCCGACGCCTAATTCGATAATATTCAAATAAGCCAAAACCTGCCCGGCTGTGCTTTGCAGTCCGTTGATTTCATCTCCCAGAACGGATAAAAAAAGCCGTACTTCAAAAAACTTCAGAAATACGGTTCCGATCATAAACAAAGTCGGTATGAAAAAATTATAAAAGGTGTTTTTCTTTCTGGACTCGCCGGCCATGGAATAGAGTAAAACACAGAAAGCCGATATTGTCAATTATTGCAATAACAAGAAGTTCCGTTCAAGGCGCTCCGGTTACCGGCGTATATTCTCCGGTAAGGGAATATTGTTTTACCCGGAAATGCCATGTTTATATGCCTCTCCGATAAACATGAAGAAACAAAAAAGAAAGAATTCTTTTTCCAATATCTTTAAACAAATAAGGAATCATTTCTTCCTTTGTTTTCGGAAAAAAAGACCTTCGGAATACAGTTCTTTCTAATTTTGTTTGCGTCAAAATAAACAGACAGCAAAAGTTCGCCAAAGAAACCCACCAATAATCATACATTGCGGTTGCATTATATAATAAAATTATTTCACCTGCAAGAGACTGATAATCGCCTGGTTGCGGTTTAAAACCGGATTGACAAGAGCGTAGTCGTAAGCGGTGCGGCCGGAGTAGTCGGTGAGGGAAATGTCGGCGCCGCCGTTAATCAGAGCGATGATAATCTGCGGATTGTAACTTTCATCGGCGGCAATCATCAGCGCGGTCTGACCGTCTTCGTCCTGTAAATCGGGATTGGCGCCCGCTTCCAACAGCGCGACAATGATATCCGGATTGCTATTTTCCTCAGCCGCACACATCAGCGCCGTTTCGCCGTCTTCTTCGACGGCATTCACGTCGGCTCCGAGACGGATCAGCGTTTTAATGATTTCGACATTACGGTTTTTTTCAGCCGCCATCATCAAAGCGGTCTTCTGATCTTCCTCGCGGGCGTTGACGTCGATTCCGAGTCCGACCAGCCATTCGATCACTTCGGGATGCTGATTGCGTTCCGCGGCAATCATCAGTGCGGTTTCCATGTCATCAAAACGGAAAGTGAAGTCGGCTCCCGCGTCGCGGGCGGCCTGCAACTCCTTCACCGTTGCAACCCGCAGCAAATCTTCAAGATAATTTGCAAAAAGCAGAGACGGTAAAAATAAAAGAACTGCCAATAAGCCGACTTTTTTCATCAATTAAAGATACCACGAGAAATTCTTTTTGTACAGAGCGGCGGTTTAAATATAATGAAAATTTAATCTGTTTTTAAAGGAATCCACAGCTGGTAAGCGGTTTGTCCGTCCTCAAAAACCGTCCGGAAAACCGCCTGCTCAGGCCGGATTCCGATATTTTTATGAAGACAGAAGCTCTCCAAATCCGCCCGGTTTTGAGCGATAAAATCATCAGAAAGCGGTTCCCTCGACTGAAGAAAGACGTAAACGCCGCGGGGAATTGTCTTTCCGCCCTCCGGAGAACGGACGTAAAGCGCGGTTTCGCCGAAAAACCGGACGGTTTCCGCCGCGTTTTCATGACTTGCGGACGAGTAAAAAAAATCTTCGTACAAGCGCAGCCGTTTCCAGTTCAGCATAGCGATAAAAGCATTTTCAGAACTTCGTAGGTACGGTCGGCAGAAGCGACGTCAAGAAATTCGCTGACCGAATGGACGTTTTCTGTCTGCGGTCCGAAGGAAATCATGTCAAGCCGCGGTTTCAGCGAAGCAAAGATTCCGCACTCCAATCCGGCGTGGATGACGGCAATCTGCGGCGGGCGGCCGGTTACTTTACGGAAGGCGGTCTGCGCCAGCTCTGACAGCGGCGATCGGGAAGCCGGTTCCCACATCGGATATTCGTCGGTTTTTTCGGCCTGAAAGCCGCAGGCGGCAAAAACGGCCGCGGTTTTTTCTTTGACGGCGTTCAGTCCGCCGGCCGTCAGCGATCGGACGGAAACGGTCACCTGAACTTCTCCCCCTTCTTTGCAGCGGACAACCGCGACGTTGGCCGAAGTCTCCACCGTATCCGCAAAACGGCGGCTCATGGTTCCGACGCCGTTCGGCAGCGACGTTAAAAGCCGCAGAAGCGTTCCGCTTTCGTCAGCCGGAAAACATTCGGTTTCGGAAACCGGTGAAAGTCTGAATTCCGCTTCTTTCGGTAAAAATCCGGAAAGCCGCATCTGAAGTTCGGCCGCCGTCAGAGCGGTATTGACAACCGCCGACGAGCGCGACGGAATGACGTTGTGTTTGTCTCCGCCTTCAAAAGAAGCGATCCGAACGGGAGAGGTCCTGTTTACCTCCGCCAACGCTGCGGCGAGTGCGACAACCGCGTTCGGCCGGTTTTTACCGATGTCGCTTCCCGAATGACCGCCGGGAAGTCCGCTCAGTTCAATCCGGAAAAAACCCGCGGATTCTCCTTTTTCCCGTCTGATTTTCCGTCGGCCGCAAAACGTCGCGCCGCCGGCGCAGCCGACAATGATGACGCCGTCTTCTTCGGAATCCAGATTGATCAGCCGGTCGAAAGCAAGCGTTTCGGCGGACAGGGCGGCCGCACCGCAGAGACCTTCCTCTTCGCAGACGGTGAACAGCAGCCGCAGCGGCGGGTGAACGGCCTGCGGATCATCGCATAACGCCAGCGCCATTGCCAGCGCTATGCCGTTATCGGCTCCCAACGACGTTCCGTCGGCCGAAAGCCGCTTTCCGTCGTCAATAACCGGAATCGGATCGCGTTCAAAATCGACCGGCGAGGTTTCCGTTTTGACGCAGACCATGTCCATATGCCCCTGAATGAGGACGCCCGCATGCGTTTCAAAGCCGGCCGCCGCGGGAACGTCAATGCTCAGATTGCCGGCGCCGTCAACCGAATGCGCAAATTTTTTTTCTTCGGCAAACCGAATCAAATAACCGCGGATTTTTTCCTCCTTTCCGGACGGCCGCGGGATTTTCGCGATTTCCAAAAAGTAATCTTTCCAAGTCATCGTTCCGATTATACCGTTTTTTAAAAACGCGGACAAGCGGAGTTAAAAGAGAAAATCGGGAAAAAACGTCCGGAATTTCTGTTTTAAACCGGAAAATTTCCCCCGCTTGCAAGATTTACTTTAAAAAGGTATAGTCGGTTATGGGCGAATTGTACATGGTGGCCACACCGATCGGAAATCTCGGTGACATTACGCTGCGCGCGCTTGAAACGCTGAAATCGGTCGATTTGATCGCGTGCGAAGACACCCGCCGCACGCTGCAGCTTTTAAACCGTTTTTCGATTGCCAAAAAACTGATCAGCTGCCGGGCTCAGAACGAAGCGGCCGCCGCGCAAACCGTCTGCCGCGCCCTGGAAGCGGGGCAGTCGGTGGCCTACTGCAGCGATGCGGGAACTCCCGGCGTCAGCGACCCCGGAGCGCGTCTGGCGCAGACCGTCCGCCGGAACGGTTTCCGCGTCGTACCGATTCCGGGAGCGTCGGCAGTTACTGCGTTAATCAGCGTCTCTGCAACGGAAAGTAAAGGCTTTCGATTTGAAGGCTTTCTCAGTCCGAAAGAAGGCCGCCGTAAACGACGTCTCGAAGAGCTGATGAACGGCGACGTTCCGTTTATTCTGTACGAATCTCCGTTCCGCATTATTAAACTTTTGCACAACATAGCCGATACAGACAGTGAACGGCTTATTACCGTCGGCCGCGAACTGACGAAACAGCATGAAGAAATCGCCGAAGGAACGGCCGCTTCGATTCTGAATTTATTTGAATCGAGAAATATGATCAAAGGCGAGTGGGTTTTACTGATAAACGGAAAAAAAGAGTTAAAGTCGGAAATCAAAAAAACCGATAATAAAAAAGAGAGGTAATCATGTTGGGAAAAATCAACGGAATCAATCCAATTTCTAATACGACTCGAATCGAAGAAACGGTAAAAACGAAATCGGTTGCGGGATCCGATTCTATTTCGATTTCTTCCGATGCCGAAAAAATGAGCCGCCTTCACGCCCTGTGCGAAAAAGTAGCTCAAACTCCCGATATCCGCCAGGACAAAATCGACGAGGTGATGAATCAAATGAAAAATCCGGACTTCATCAACGACAAGGTTTTATCCGTTGTTGCGGATAAGTTAATGGAGATTTTCAAAATCTGAAAACCGGCTTTTGCCGGTTTTTTTTTATCTCCGGCGCGGTGAAAGAAAGGGTTGAAAAAACGAATTTTTCCGTCTATAATGCGTTATGAAGTTGAAAGAGCTTTGCGCCTATTACGAATCGCTGCTGCGGATTTCCGAAACCGACGACATCAGCCTGAACGGACTTCAGGTCGGCGACGACGAGGCGGAAATCAAAACCGTCGCGTTTGCCGTTGACGCGGCGAAGGAAACCATCGGAAAAGCGGCCGATGCGGGCGCCGATTTGCTCTTTGTTCATCACGGTCTGTTTTGGGGGAAGCCGTACCCGCTGACCGGCTCCGTTTACAGACGTTTTGATTTGCTTTTCCGGCGGCCGCTGGCGTTGTTTGCCGTTCATCTTCCGCTGGATCTGCACCCGACGCTCGGCAACAACGCCCGGCTGGCGCAGACGCTCGGCCTGCGGAATCTCCGCCCGTTCGGCGAATACCGCGGCGTTAAAATCGGTTTCAAAGGGGAGTGGAGCCAACCGCTTTCAGTTGACGACGTCCTCGGCCGTTTGGGGCTGACCCGCGGCGACTGCCTGAAAGTGTACGGCTTCGGCAAAAAAGAAGTTCGGAACGCCGCCGTCATTTCGGGCGGAGCGGTCGACGAACTCTCCCAAGCGGTCGCCGAAAACCTCGATTTGTACATCACGGGCGACGCCGGACACGAGATTTACCACTTCTGCAAAGAATCGCATATCAATATGCTGAGTATCGGTCACTACGCAAGCGAAACTTACGGCGTGAAAGCCGTCGCCGCCCAAACGGAAAAAGACTGCGGTTTGAAAACGCTGTTTATCGATTGTCCGACCGGACTGTAGGAGATTTTATGGGAATCATTGCTAAAAAGAAAAAAGACAAAAAAAGTTTTCAAACCGTTTTGAAGGAATTTCCGTCCGAAGTGAAAAAAAATTGGAAAATGAAGACGGCGATTTTGATGATTGCACCGATTGCGCTGCTGATCGATCAGATTACAAAATCGTTGGTCGTCCGCTTCATTCCGCTTTACGGTTCGCTTTGGGGCGATCCTTACGAAGGGATTCTGCGCATTATTCACGTCCGCAATACGGCGATCGCTTTCGGTTTGGGACGCGGTTTTGCCGACGAGGTGAAAGCGGTTCTGTTTATTCTGCTGCCGCTGATCATCGTCGTCGCGCTGATTGTTTATTCACTTTACAAAAACGAACAGCCGCTTTATCAGCGGATTGCGTTTGCGCTGATTATCGGCGGCGGTTTGGGAAATCTGACGGACCGGATTTTCCGGCCCGGAAACGTCGTTGATTTTGTTGACACGGTTTGGTTCGGTATCGACGCGCTGCGCGATATTCCGCTTCTCAAGCTGCTGTCGTATGAACGGTGGCCGACCTGGAATTTTGCCGACGCCTGCGTTGTCGCCGCCGTCGCCATTCTTTTGGTCGGAATGATTGCCGAAGAAATTCAAATGAAGAAAAAAAAGAAACGGCCGGCTTAAACGCCGACTGTTTCCGTTAACGCCGCAGTTTCCGCTTGAAATTCAGCAATCAGTTTTTCTTTTTGCTTTTTTGTCAGCTTTTTCAGGCGCGCCTCTTCCTTTAATGCTTCCGGCCAGCCGGCTGTTTCGCGTAAAAAAACGACAGACAGCGGCTGACGGCCGCGGGTGTATTTGGCGCCTTTTCCGCTGCGGTGCTCTTCAAGCCGCGCCTTCCAGTCAGCCGCGGCTCCGGTGTAAAACGTTCCGTCACCGCAGGCCAGAATGTAAACGAATGCCATTTTTCAGTACCCGTCTGACTGGCTGCGGTTGATGTCCTTTTTGTACAGCTCGTTGTAGGCGAATCCGCGGTTTCTCAAATCGTCTTTGATTTCCTGCTTAAACGGCAGATACCGCCAAAAAATCTGACGGACTTCCTTGTCAAGTTTCTGAATTCCGTGACTTTCCTTGGTAATCCAAATGACGTAATCGCGGATGAAATAATCTTTCAGATTACCTTTGAGTTTGTTATCATAAGCCCACTGATAGTAATTGCCGGTAATGCCTTCTTCCATCCAGTATTGAGCCGCCTTTTCCTTGGCAGTTTGCCAACGAAGATCGGCTACCGCAGTTAATACGGCAAATTCCAAATTTTTCGGATACATCGGAACGGCAACGCGGCCGCGGCTGGTAGCGCGGTTGTATTTTTCAAACGGCTCCCAACAGATTCCGAAATCCCCGTAACAAGGAACGGCAATGACATACGGTGGAATTCGATACTCTTCCCGTTTATACGGTCGCTTGAAAACCCCCGGTTCGATGTCTTCAATTTTTGCCAAAATCCGCAAAATGTTTTCCCTGGTTCCCAAATTGTTTTTATCGGCAACAAAGTATGAAGAAAAGAAAATCGGAAAATGGTTTCCCTGACGACCGACGCACATTTTCATCATCTGCCGAACGATTCCGAATTCCTCTTTCATGACATCTTCGTCAAAAACTGCGGAACTGCCGCCGGCTTCTGCAAGCGTTCCTTTCACCTGTTTGAGATTTTCCCGATACCGCTCCAAACTGTTCATGTCGGCGGTTAATTCGGCATCGATAGATTTGGCTTTTTGCATCAACATTCCGAACTGATTAAATAGCTGCTTCTGCTGCGCATCATAAGGAAACAAAACACCGGGATATGACTGCGATTCTTTCTTTTGAAGGAAACAGGTCACCAACCGCTCCAACTCGGATTCCAGCTCCCTGCGCTGTGAAGATTTGGTTTTCGCATGATCGACGGTTGCCTGAATACTGGCTTCCACCCGCTGAATCTGTGATTCAAGATGGCGGTTTTTGTTGTTGGCGTTAACGGTTTTCGTCTCGTCACCGGCAGAAGCTCCGATTTGGTTCTGTGCTACGCATTTCAGCCATTCGTCGACGTAATACACCGGGTTGTCGTTTTCTTTATCCAAAATCACGTGCGACAAAAGCAGTTTCGCATCACTGTTCATCAACGCCAAATTCAATACTCCGAAACGAATCAAACCTTCCCGTTCCGGCGTCGGCTGCAGAATCATTTCGCGAATATGGTTTTCCAAAAAATTCCAAAAAGCGGAAATAACCTTTCCGCGGTACATGGTTTTTTCCTGCGAATCGGTCGCTTTTACGAATGCATTTAGATTTTTATGAAGAGCCGCCGCTTCCGTGCCGCCGTTTTCCAACAGCTTTCGGTAATAATCGGAATCTTGGAAAAGACCGTTGGGGTCCGCCGAAAAAAATGAAGTAATTTCTTTGAATTGTGTTTGCGTTAAATCAACTGTCAGCCGCGTTTTTTTCTCTGCCTGCGGTTCATCCTGAGATCCGACCGTTTCTGAACCGCCGATGACATCGGAAGTTTCCGCATCGCGGTCGATTTGACCTTCAAACCGGTCAAGCATATCGCTCAAATCACCGAAATCATTCTGTTCGTCCATTTACTCCTCCTTTTTTCTGTCCTCTTCGGGATTCAATTCACTTTTTCGGCTAAAACGGTTCGTTCGCGTTCACTCAAATCGGGTTCTTCACCGGCCAGCAGCGCTTTGACCGCTTTTTTCTCTTTTTCCGACAATTTTACGCTTTTCAAAACGTGGTTACGGAACGCTTCGCATGCATATGGGCATACTTTTTCAGCAATCATCAGCAGAACTTCGGCATAACTTCGAATTTCTTTTTGCGCATGACCGTCGAGCCGCAATTTTAGAAAGTGAAACAGATTATGCAAATCGATTTGCCAATACCATTCCGTGTATAAACTGAGCGGCAGGTTGATTCGCGACAGTTCACGTGCAATGTTTTCGCCGATCAACTTTTCGTAAGAATCGTAAGCGGCAGTTTGCTGATCAATTAAATTTTGCAGAACCGCTTCCCGAAGCACGGCAGGAACTTCTTCCTCCGAACGCCCTTGTTTATTATTCTGACTTTGAAACGCAATATCTTCGGCGGCCGGAACGTAAAACTCATTACGCATAACAGAATAACGGCCGGAAATTTCGTTCAGCCGCGCTGTTCGGTGACGAATCCATTGACGAGCAACAAAAATCGGCAGTTTGACGTGAAATGTGAAAACCACCTGTTCGAACGGAGAAGTGTGTTCGTTTCGCAGTAAATAATTGATAAGCCCCTGATCTTCCCGAACTGTTTTCGTTCCGTCGCCGTAGGAAACGCGTGCCGACTGCACAATCCGCGAATCGCTTCCCATATAATCGACCAAGCGAACAAATCCTTTATCCAAAACGGGAAACGCTTTGTCCAATACGGCTTCCGCTTCCGGAACGACACAATGCGCCATAATCTTACCTCAATTTCGATTATAATATATTGAACGAAATTTGTCACGTCTTTTTAAAAAACAACCGAAACCGCCGGCGCTTCCGGCAAAGGCAGAGCGGCGGCTGGGTTTTCCGCCGCGCCGTTTTTTTGGACAATGACAACGGAACCGTCGGGCGCGTTTCCGTTGTCCGTATCGTAAGTCGAAAAATTGTACCGGTACAGATAATCCTGCATGGTGCGGCCGTCGGCGTAAGTATAAACGGCCTTTTCAGGATTTTTCAGTTCGCCGTCATAATAGGAAACGTCGTAGGCGTAGACAAATGTGCCGTCCGCACTGTAATACTCGCCGCGGACAATGGCAGATCCGTTGACGGCAAAAGTGTAGTAAAAAGTGATTTCTCCGGAGGAAGAGTAGTGGTTTTCCTTAATGGACCGCGGTGAGCCGCCGCTGTAATTGTAAATCCGTTCCTTTGAAAGAACAAAATACTGCGTCAGAAACTCATTGTCGGACAAACCGGCGCCGGTTTCGTTTTCCGTTCCCGGACGGCGGGTAAAGTATTCGATCCGTTCGATTTTACCGCTGCGGATGACGCGCCGCTCCGTTCCCTCCCACCGCGTGCGGTCGGGTTCGGTTTGGTTAAAATCTTTCGAATAATACTGATTGATGTTCAGATAGCGAACCTCCGAATCGGCATTCGCTGTTTCTTCTGTTACTGAGTAATAAAAATGGGCGCGGTAATGCGACGGCTGTGCTTTCGGATCGGTGTAAATTCCTTCATATCTCAAAAGTCCGTCGCTGTCGTAACCGTAAACGATTGTTTCGATATGCCGCTCTTCGGAGACGCCCGAAACGGAGGTGTAAAGATAATACGTATCTTCTTTTTTGTACAATCCGTCGTTGGTGTAACTGTAAACCGAATAATTTGAATCATCCGCCCAGCCTGCTTTGATTTGCTTCAGTTTTTGTGTGAACGTTGTCGGCCGCGACCATGTGACGAAGCGATTGCCGGTCGATTCATTGGAGACGGAAGCGCGCACAAAATACGTTCCGGCACCTAAGCGATCCAAATACTGTGAATTGTAGGCAATAAACCAGCCGCCGTTTTGCGTAAAGGTTTCTGTCGTAATCAATCGAGAGGCGGAAAAAACGCCTTGATAGTTGTCGATATGATATGAAAAATCTTCGTTTTTAGAGAATTCCAGATAATAAACTGAATCGGAAATTGAAGTCCAAACGAGGGCAGGATAGTAACACTCCCCGTAATCGGTTTTCGAAAAGACAACCGCATTGGTTCCGATCTCAACAGGAAAACCGACGTAATTTCCGCTTTTCGGATCAACGGGATTTTCGAATGCAAAACAGGAAAAAAGAAAAAAAACCGACAATAAGACTAAAATTTTCTTTTTCACAGACTGTTCCTGTTTAAATAAGTCTGGCGATATTTTTCTTCAGCTGCATTGATAAATGCCGTCTTTTGAGGTCGGTCTCCGGAAAACAGAACCGCCGCCGCAATCAAAAAACCGCCGGCCGCTGCAGTGCAAACTCCGGCAGGAACCAGACAAGCAACCGTTTCTTTGCGTGCCTGAACGGCAATCGATGTTTCGACAGCGGCTGTGTAGCGGCTGTACGGAACGAGCGCACCGCCGAACAAGGCGGCGCCCGCAGCCGCCAGCCCGGCGCCGCTGCCGAGAAACTGAAACGCCAACCGATCACGTTTGCGTCTTGTTTCCAGACGACCGATTTTTCCATCGGTTTTTTCGCTCTCTTTTGAAACAATCCGCCTCGATACGTCGAAAAATCGGGCAACAGTCGCCGGTGATTCTTCGGCGATCATCCGGTCAAAGGCGGCCGTCAGCGTTTGAAATTCATGCAGCAGATCTTCGTCTAAAGGCAGCGGATTCGCCAAAGAGGCTTCGGCTTTTATCAAAAAAAGTTCCGTCCGGCTGCCGTCAATTCTCTGAGCCGCCGCCGAAAGAGCCGTAAAAAGAAAAACCGTTACAATAAAATTTTTCATGCCGCAAAAAAAAGCATCAACCGTTATTTTAAACCGATTGATGCTTTTGTCACTGATTTTTATCTTATTCGGCAACCGTTTCCGCAGCTGTCTCTTCTCCCGTTCCGGCATCATCGGTTTCGGTTTCCATCACCGAATCGTCGATTCCGTCATCAACAACGGGGGAATCTTCCGGAGGCAGAACAATCTCTTCCTCTTCCAAAATGATTTCTTCTTCGGCCGCAAGACGGTCGGCTTCATTGTAAACCACGTCGGCCGCGGCAATTTTCTCGTTGAACTGACGGACAGCTTCCTGATTCAGCTGAAAGCCGGTTTCGATTTCGGCAAACGCCCGGATTTGATCCAACTCAATCGTGTGTTCGGGAATCATCGAATAAACGTAAAAAACAATATAAGCGTTATAATCACTGTAATCGTACACAGCGCTGACGCCGCCGTTCGGAACATCTTTCAATAAATCATCCACGTCTTTTGTGTTCTCGGTGATATAAACAAATCCACGGTTGGCTTTGTAGTCTTTTCTATCAAAATACGGATTGTCTTTCATGTATTTGGCTGCGGTCTTCATAAAGGCTTTTTCGGAATCGATTTTTGCAATATCCGCTTCCAGTTCTTTGAGAAGTTTTTCCGCAGCCGTCTCTTCGACAACCTCTTCGACGGTTTCCTCAACGCCTTCCACAATTCCGACCGTTTCTTCCGTTCCGTCGGCATTTTCTTCCGTAATTTCGCCTTCAATGACCTCTTCCGTTACTTCTTCCTCAACCGGTTTTGTAACAAACAGCTGACTGACATAATAACATTTCGGAACTGTGAAAAAATCTTCTTTTCTTTCGTCGTACCAACTCCGAACCTGATCTTCCGTCGGTTTTTGGTAAGTGTCGGCATAAATGGTTTCAATCAGTTTGTTCTGTAAAAGCGCATCGGCCGTCATCTGACGGACTTCTTCCTTTGTTTTTCTTTCATAATAAGGAAACAACTCTTCGGCAATTTCCAGCGTCGGATAACGGCGGGCGCTTAAAACAAAGTAATTGTAAATTTGATCGATTTCTTCATCTTCCAACTGAATCTGATACTCTTGCTGTAATTGCTCTACAACTGTTTCCCGAATAAACTGAGATTCAACCATGCTTTTGGCCTGTTCTTCAATTCCCGGAAACCTCTCTTCTTCAGGCGGCAGAATATCTTCTACGGCTTTATTGAATTCGCTGACCGTAATGACTTTTCCGTTAACGGTCATATACGGACGGTTTCCGCAAGCGGCAACAGTCAAAATAAAAATTACGGACAAAGCCGCAAATAAAGATCTTTTCATGCGTTTTGCTCCTTGATATCATTTATTAAATTATAAACCGATTTTCCGCCGCCGTCAAGTCATTTTTACGCCGCGCGGAGATTACGGACCACTACCAACAACCGCCGCGCTCCAAAATCAATGCCGCGGCGGCGGCCGCTGCCGTTTCGGTCCGCAAAATCCGCTCACCGAGAGCGTAAACGGAAAAACCGTAATCCGCAAACAGCCGCCGTTCATTGTCGGTCCAGCCGCGTTCACTGCCGACTGCCGCCGTTGCCGGAAGTAAAAACGCACTCTGATGCCGAAACGAAACGGCATTAGGCCGATTATCGAAAACAAACCGCGGCTCTTCCGGCGGAAGTTTTTCCAAGGCGGCTTTCAGCGAATAAGGAACGGCAATTTCCGGAAGACGGGTTTCTCCTGCCTGAACCGCGCCTTCAATCAGAAATTTTCGATAATTTTCCTCCTTCCACAAAGATCCGGCGCGGTAACTTTTATCGGTCAGTTCGGTCTGTGCAAACCAAATCCGGCCGACGCCCATGGCGGTTAAATCCTTTAAAAGCCGCCGCGCGGTAATCGGTCTTACCATGCCGACAATCAGGGTCAGTGCAAACAGCGGCGGCGATTCCGACTGCGGCTCAAACCGGCAAACGCACTCTTTTCCGTCCATCGCCTCGATGTAAGCCGTTCCTTTCATGCCGTTGACAATACCGGCGGAAAAAGTGTCGCCTTTGCCTTTTTTCAGGATTTCTTTTAAATGACGGTAGCGTCCGTCATCCGAGGGCAGCACAAATGCCCCCGGTTCGAACAAAATCAGGTTCATCAAGCCTCCGGAACCGCATCGTATTCCAAAGAGAAAACGATTTCGGCATCCTCAAAAAGCAAATCGGTGAGCCGGTAATAAAGATTTTCATTTTTTTGAAGCGTGAGCAGCAACGCCGCCCAATCCCTCCACTGCGCTTCGGGAAGCGTTTCCGCCGGCAAAATTTCCCCGACATAAAAAACGGAAAAGGAGAGCGGTTCGCCCTCATACACGGCGGAACATTCTCCCGGCTCCAACGCCCAAACCGTATCAGTCACGGCCTTTCCGTAACCTCGAAACTCCGGCCAAAAAGCGCCTAAAAATGTTGCCGGATCATCGAATTCCAAATCAGAGTATTTTTTGACGGCTTTCTCGAATTCCATGCCGTTCTCGACAGCTTTTTTCGCTTTTTCAAGCGTTTTTCGCGCTTTTTGTTTCCCTTTTTCTGTTCCGTCATGACGTTTCAGAATTTGAAAAACGATTTTGCGCTGCGGTTTTTCGGCAAAAGTTTTTCGATTCTCTTCGACAAATTGATCGATTTCGGCATTCGTCGGCTTTTCAGCTTCGGGCAAACCGGCTAAAAATTTCATCTTTTTATATTCAATTAAATTATCTCGCAGCATTTCCGAAACGGGAATATTTTTGTATGCGGCGGCTTTTTCAATCCGGCTTCTGTCTTTGTAAACGAACTCCATAAGAATTTCGGTTTGAGCATCTTCTTCGGCCGTTGTCATCGTTCCGTTTTCAGCCGCTTTTTGATCAAGCAGCAGCGCTTCGGCTATAGACAGTGCAACGGTTTTTCGAGCGCCGCGAATGTCGTCTTCGCCCGCAAACGGGTTGTAAATAAGGTAGGCGCCGAGTTTGGCGTCCGTCATGTCTTCCGTGATTTCGGTTCCGTTGACGGTTAAAACGACCTGTTCCGGACTGCCTTCCGGTACTTCCGGAATATTGTCTGAATTTTCTTTTTTGCAGCCGCTCATCAAAAAGAGGGCGCACAAAACAAACACAATTCTGTTCTTAACAAATAAATCCTGCAAAACCGACATAATCTCCTTTATAAAATACGCAAAGTTGTCCCGGCGTCACGGCGCGAACCGACGTTTCCCATTCGATAACAATACGACCGTCGGCTTTCACCTCTTTTACGCGGCCGGGGCGGCCTTCGTCGCGGTAACGGATTTTAACGGTTCCTTCCGTTCCGACGGAACACTCTGTCAGAGCCGAAAAATTGACATCACGAATAGTGACTGTTTTGCTAAGAAGCATCTCTTCTTTACCGACGTAAACGGTATCCGATTCGGCGTCAATTTTCAATACAAACAGCGGATAGCCGATTCCGATATTTAATCCGCGCCGCTGTCCGACTGTGTAACGGTGAATTCCGCGATGGCGGCCGACTTCTTTTCCGTTCGGCAGCTCTATAAACGGACCGTCGGTTTCATCGGAAAAAAACCGTTTGTAATCACCGACGCACAAATCCTGACTCTCTTTTTTTTCGGCTGTCGGAAGACCGGCTGCCGCCGCTATTTTGCGTACTTCCGCTTTTGTCATTTCTCCCAGAGGAAAAATCGTTTTCGCTAACTGCCGCTGTGAAAGCATCGCTAAAAA
Source organism: uncultured Spirochaetota bacterium (assembly GCA_944388995.1). GTDB lineage: Bacteria > Spirochaetota > Spirochaetia > JAFGXN01 > JAFGXN01 > CALXOJ01. The sequence continues at coordinate 33,440 of CALXKN010000008.1, forward strand.
ATACACCTGATCTTTTTCGGCATGAGCACCCTTTTTTAAGCGATAGCGCCTCATTTTTTCGTCGTAATCAATGACGGCATAGTGTCCGGTTGCAAAACGGTCGAATTCGATTCCAAGTTCTTCCGCTTTCTCCCAAAAAATTCCGAATTTAACTTCTCGATTGCAGCGGACGCACGGATTGGGCGTTCTCCCGTTTTCATAATCTTCTTTGACATAAGCGATAATTTTTTCGCGATACTCTTTTGTCAAATCAATTTCATAAAACGGGATCTTTAAAAATTCCGCCGTTTTCTTGGCGTCACTGTGGTCATCTTCGGAGGTCAGTTTCATGGTAATTGCCGTCACATCATGTCCCTGTTGTTGCAGCAAATAAGCACAGACGGAAGAATCGACTCCGCCGCTGAGTCCGATAGCAATTTTCATGTTGTTATTATAACAGAATTCGTGTAAATTTTAAATATTTTTATTGAAAATTCGCCCGTCATCCTCCATAATAAAAATAGGAGTTTTTTATGAAAGAGATTAAAGGTATTATTCCGGCAATGGTGACTCCGTTTGACCAAAACGGCGAAGTCAATACCGATTCCGTAAAAAAATTGGTCAACGTTTTGATTGATGAAAACGCTGACGGGTTTTATGTCTGCGGCAGCACGGGTGAATCGCTTTTGCTTTCCTTAAACGAACGGAAACTGATCCTGGATACGGTTTTGGAAGCCGTCAATGGCCGCGTACCGGTTATTACGCAGGTTGGCTGTATTGCTACCCGCGAAGCGGTTGAATTGGCGGCGCACGCAAAAAAAGCCGGCGCCGATGCGGTCTCTTCTCTTCCCCCGTTTTATTACAAATTCTCCGGAAAAGAGTTGGAGACCTACTACAAAACCGTTATGGATGCTGCCGAACTGCCTATGATTGTTTATAACATTCCGGCTCTGACAGGCGTCAATATGTTTTCCCAGTGTCCGAATTTATTTAAAGATGAGCGCGTTTACGGCGTAAAACACACCACAACAGACTTATACCAAATGTCGATGTTCAGGGAATTAAACCCGAAACTGAAACTTTATTTCGGAAGTGACGAGCAAATGATTGCCGGACTTTCCATGGGAGCCGACGGCGCCATCGGTTCAACATTTAACTTTCAGTGCAAAGAAACCGTCGCTTTATACCGAACGCTGCAGAACAATGATTTCATCGGAGGGCTGCCGCTTCAAAAGAAACTGAACGAAGCGATTACACTGATTTTGGAAACCGGTTTATATAACTCGATTAAATATATTATCGAGAAAAAATACGGCTTCCCGATGGGAGAATGCCGCAAACCGTTCGCTTCTTTGCCCGATGCGGAAAAGACCAAACTGAACCGGTTTTTCGGATTTTAATTGTTTTCGAGAAAGCGGACGCGGGCGGCTGTCAGTTCCGAAATTCCGCTTCGAAATTCGCCGGCTTTCGACAGCGGAACAACAACGGAACAGCCGACCGTTTCTCCGAAATTTTCTTTTTGCCATTCGCCGCCGTTTTTCTCTGCAAAACGGCGGATTTTTTCGTAATCGGCGTAAGAAACTTCAAACGTCACAGCCGCTTTTTCCGTCAATTCTTCGGTTTCCAAATGCGTCAGCAGCTCTTTGACCGCATCGGAGTATGCACGCACCAATCCGCCGGTTCCCAGCTTGGTTCCGCCAAACCATCGGACGACAGTCACCAAAATGTCGGTCAGTCCGCTGCCTTTCAAAACTTCCAGCATCGGCCGCCCAGCCGTTCCGGAAGGTTCATGATCATCGGAACAGCCGGCAAACTCTCTTCTTGGGCCGCAAAGGAATGCATGACAGACGTGCGTCGCGTCGGGATAACGTTCTTTTTGCCGCCTGATAATTTCTTTGACTTGAGCCGGATTATCAATAAGAAAGTTTTCAGCAAGAAATTTCGATTTGCAGACAACTGTTTCGCTTTGTCCGCTGCCGACAGCTCTTTTCATACGATCAGCTTTTCAAATAAACTGCCGATTTTGTTCTTCAATGATGGATTTTCATTGAATTTTGAACGAATCAGGCGGGAAATCTCTTCGAAACGATATAAAACAATGCGCTCAAAGTTGAAATGTTTTGCCAACACATCGGCAACGGCAATTTCCGGTTTGATATAATAACGCAGATTTTTCGGCATAAGACGGCGGTATTCTTCCGATAATCCGGGATTCAGCAGTTTTCCGCGGGCTTTCAGGGCGCATTCGTCCTCTTCTATAAAATAATCGGTTCCGAAACAGCGGCCGAAAATTTTCAGCGTATCCAAATATCCCAAACGGCAGAAACGATCCAGAAATTCGCTTTCAAAATCAAAAACGCCGAAAAGCGTCGAAATTTTTCCGAAATCAATCGAATTTTTGATGTAAATCAGATTGACGCCTTCGTAATCGGGCGCTTTATTCCGTCCCAATCCGGAAATATCGACGGTAATGATGTTTTTGTATCCGCTGTCGCGGACAATCCGGAAAGGGATATTGTCGGCAATACCGCCGTCCATGCACCGTTTTCCGTGAAGCGGCTGCGTTTTGATGCCGGGAAAGGCTGTGGCCGCCAGAAGATACGGAATCAGTTCTCCTTCGGGAATCTCTTCGATAAACAGCTCTTCCTGCCGAAGCCGGGAGAGGTTAAACGTTGTCAGACCGTAACGGATTCCGCTTGTTCTGATTTTTTTCTCGTCAATATGCCGTTCAAGCAGCCGTTTCAGAGGCGCGGCGCTGACGCCGAAATTTTTAACAACTCCGATAAGGAAATCTTTTACTCCGGCGTCCGGCGGCAGTCCGAGAATTTTTTCGAGGGTAACGGCGCGCCACAACTCAAAGGCCGAATCCCAATCGTTTTGCGCCATCAGAGCGCCGTTTACGGCGCCGATACTGGAACCGATAACAACGTCGTAACAAATGCCAAGCTCCCGCAACGCTTTCCATACGCCGATTTGGTAAATGCCTTTGGCGCCTCCGCCGGCCAAAACCAGCGCATACCGGTTTTCCATATACGCCTCCTTAAATCCCGGAATTTTCCTGCCCGATTTTCCGTCTCAGCCGGAAAATCAAGGCGGCCGAAATCAAAAGCGTTACGGCTTCGGCGGCGGGAACGGCCGTATAAATTCCGTGAATTCCGAACGCTTTCGGGAAAAAGGTCAGAAACAAAACCGGCAGAACCAAGGCCCGCGCTCCGGAAATCAAAAGCGATTCGACGGGCCGGTGAACGGCCGTCATCCACGCCGAATTAATCATATTAAAACCGATAAAGAAAAACGCAAACCGGATGTACTTCGTAAATTCGCAGCCGATTTCATACGCCTTCGAAGATTTGTCGTCCAAAAAGAGATGAACCGCCGCGTCGCCGAAAAACGTTAAGAACAGAATACAGCCGGCGGAAAAGGCAAACGCGGTTATCCTCGAAATTTTTAAAATTCCGCGGATTCGGTCGCGGCGCCCGGCGCCGTAATTGACAGAAACCAACGGAGTAATGGCGTCGCTGACGGCGTACAAAGTCATTTGCCCGAACCATAAAATGTAATTGATTGCCGTAAAGGCAGCGACCCCGTCCGTACCAAAACCGGCAATCATAATCCGGTTGAAGAGAAAAACCACCACTCCCGCCGAAATTTCCGACAGAAATTCTGAGGAACCGTTAAACGCCGCCAGAAGCAGTTCATGCCAACGCCCGTCCGGCCGTTTCAGTTTCAGATTTTTCGAGAAAAAGAGAATGTAAACCAAAAACACGGCTGTCGGTCCGACCGAAGAGAGTCCGGTTGCCAACGCGGCGCCGGAAACGCCCCATTGAAAACCGACAATGAACAGCGCGTCCAAAGCAATGTTAATGACAGCCGTCGATAACAAGCCGAACGTTGCCAGCTTCGGTCTGCCGTCAACCCGGATAAACAACGAAAACGTGTAAACGAGTCCCCATGTCAGAAAAAACGGACTGACAGCGCGCAAATAAGCGACTGCCAGCGTGTGAAGCGAACCTTCTTTGGCTCCCAAAAAAGAGGTGACTTCTTCGGCAAAAACGAAAAAGAAAACCGAGAAAAAAATCATAACGGAAGAAACGGCTACAACCGTTTTTGTGAACATGGCGTGCGCTTTATCAAAGCGGTTTTCACCCAGATATTTTCCGACCCTCACCGATCCGCCGCTGCCGAAAACCAAATTCAGTCCGCTCATCAGCGACATAACGGGGGAAATCAGGTTGACGGCCGCCAATGACTCTTTTCCGCAAAAATTCCCGACAAACATGGCGTCGATCATGCTCGCCGACGATAACGCCAACAATGAAATGACGTTGGCAATTCCGAATTTAAAAAAAAGAGGCGTAATGCTTTTTGTCAGAATTTCGTTTTGGTTTTCATTCATAGCCGAAATGTTCGTCATTCTATTAAATTTACTCCGAAAAGTAAAGCAACGGAATATTTTTTTCTTGTTTTTCAAAAAAATCATGGTATAATTTTGTATAATCAAACAAGAGGTATTTTATGCATCCGTTTTTTTCTCCGAACCCGGTTGTTTTGGCTCACCGCGGCGATTCAAAACGTTTTCCCGAAAATACGATGCCGGCTTTCCGTTCCGCACTGCAAATGAAAGTCGATGTTATCGAAACCGACGTTCACATTACAAAAGACGGAACGGTTGTTATCTGGCACGACGACGACTTGTCCCGGCTTTGCGGAGAAGCGGTTCCCGTTTACGAAAAAACCTATGAACAACTGCTGACGTATGACGCCGGCTGTTTTTACGTTGACGAAAACGGAAACAAACCGTTTGAAGGAAAAGGAATCACGATTGCCCGTTTTGACGAGCTTCTTGAGGCGGATGCGAATCAAAGAATCAACGTTGACATGAAAGACCCTAAACCGGAACTGGTGCGGGCCATGGCGGATCTGCTGCAGAAATACAACGCGGCCGGACGGGTTTGCGTAGCGTCGTTCCATCCGCAGAATATCCTGCTTCTGAGAAAAATCATGCCGGAAGCGTTAACGTCTTTTACTTCAAAAGAGGTGGCAAAATATGTTCTGACTGTCAATTTGGGACTCGGATTTTTATGGAAGCGTTTTCCCTCCTGTGTGTTTCAGATGCCGGAACGGATGCCGGAAACCAAACACGGAATCCGGCTGCTGACAAAGCGTTTCATCAGATATTGCCATAAAAGAGACATCAAAATTCAAATTTGGACGATTAACGAAGCCGACGAAATGCGGCGGCTTTTGGCGATGGGAGTCGACGGATTGTTTACCGATGATCCGTCGCTGATGCTCGAAGTTCTGAAACGGCCGGTTCAAAATCCATGACACTTTCAATCACCGGTATTCTGATTCTCTTTGCCCTTTACGCTTTTTTGCTGGCGGATATTTTTGCCATTTCGTTTCACAAACCGTATTTACGGTGGGTTTTGGGGAAACCGGAACTGATGCCGATTCTGGCGCTGTTCTACTGGTACAATGCGCCGGAAATCAACCCGTTTATTATGGCGGCACTGTTCTTCGGATGGATCGGGGATCTTTTTCTTCTGAAAAAAGAAAAAACGGTATGTTTCCTTGCCGGAACGGGAGCTTTTCTCATCGGACATATTTTTTACATTCTGACCTTTGCCGAAATTTCCGGGTTTTACAAAACCGTTCCGCCGTTTGCATGGCTGATTTTAGCGGTCGGAATCGTTTTGTTGTTCGCCGCTTACTTTATTGTTCTTCAATACAAAAAAATTATGATCCTTCCCGGACTGATTTATTATTCAGCCGTTATTTTTCTGAATTTCACTATTGCCTGTTGTTATTCTCATTTAAATCAAACGGCTTTCACTGTGACGCTTTTAGGAAGTCTGCTTTTTTTGATTTCCGACTCACTCTTGGCTTTGCGCTCCATCGCCAAAAAACTGCCGCCGCATACGCCGTTGATTATTCTGACTTATGTACCGGCTCAGTTTTTATTGATTATGGGAACGCTGCTGTAATTTTACCGCCACAAATAAATTTTGTACAATTTCCTCGCATAAAAATAATAGACCGCAAAATACAGAACCGTCAGAACCGCCAGAACGGGAAGCCGGTTCAAGCTGTAAATCGCCAGAAACAGGAACGAAAAAACCAGCTCGGAAAACATCAGCAGCAAATTGTCTTTCAGAGTGTTGACCTTCCGATCCGCCAGATAAATAACAGCCGTCAGCAATTCCAAAAGAATAAAAAGCAGACAAATGTACAAAAGAACATAAGAACGGTAATAAAGTTCCTTTCCAACGGTTGCCGAATCAATCGGAATCAGAACGGAAAGAAACGCGAATCCGACAAGCAGAACGTAAAAAATGACATCAAACCGGTTGTTTTCGCTTCCCAGAGAAAAAAACGCGCCGCAAAACGAGTAGAGCGGAACCAGCAAAATCACCGCATAAAAAATTTTCATCCCGTAAACGAAGAAAAAATCAAGTCCGGTTAAAATCGGATAATTCAGAAAAAATGTCTTTAAGTGAATGAACAACAGAACAAAAAGGGACAGAATATGGAAAAAAATCTCATTGGACATAATCGTGCGGAACCGGTAATAAGTCAGTCCGATAAAACCGTAAATGAGAATCGTCAGAACAAAGAGAAAAACATAAAACGCTGCTATCGAAAAAAAATCGGGAAAATCGGCAAAACGGTAATCGTAATGGCTGCGGTTCGTCAAAAAAAAGACAAAGTTGAAAACCGATAGCAGCGGCAAAAAAAGTCCCGCCGCAAAAACGATTTTCAGCAATCGGTTGCGCATTCGGAGTGTCATACTTCATTATTATAAAAAAACGAAAATCATTCAAGGATTTTTTCGTTTTGTTCGATAATATAAAGACGGGAGGTTCCATGAAGAAATTCGTTTTTATCGCTTTTTGTCTGCTGTCCGCGTTTTCGGCAACCGCAAACGATGTCGCTTCTTTTGCCAATTTAGGTTTTTCAAATGATTCCCGGTTCTTTTTGTTTGCCGAAACGGGGCAAAATCTCGAAAAAGGGCAAATTTACGCCAACGGATATTTGGTTGACGTTGTTAAAAATCAGTTTGTCAGAAACGGTATAAAAAAAGCCGTTTACGAAGGATCGGTCAATGCCGGTTATTCCGATGCGGGCGCTTTATTTAATTTACTTGCCGAATGGAACAATTTTTTGAAACCGTACGCCATCAACCATTTGAACACCGGCCGTTTGATTTATTCGTTGGAACCGGGAGCCGAAGCGAAGAACGTTTTGACTTACCGTGATTTTTTTACAAAGAAAAATTACGAAATCGAGCTGAACCAAATGAAAATCGAAAATCCGTTAAAGTCGTCGTTTTTCATTTCAGTGAAGGTGACGGACGCCGACGGAAACCGGCTGGCGAAAGCGGTCGGAATGCCCGATTTTCAGCGGGAAAATGTTTCCGATTACTTTATCCGGCAAGTCATCATATCTCCGGATAACAAACAGATCGTATTTGTAATAGCAAAAACCGTTATTATTGACGGAGAGACCTCCATTCGTTATATGGTGGAAACGCTTTCGTTATAATATTGTCTTTGAAAGAAGAACGACGCTTTTGTGAAAACCTTTTCGGTATCGTTGACAAAACGCCGTTCTCTCTTTATAATAATTCCATTGGAGAGATGTCCGAGTGGTTTAAGGTGCACGCTTGGAAAGCGTGTGTACGGTAACACGTACCGGGGGTTCGAATCCCCCTCTTTCCGTTTCCCTTGGGTAAGACGGCAGACAAATCGGAGCGGCTCAACCCTGCCAGGTTCGGAAGAAAGCAACAGTCGGCTGTTTCCGGTTGTGCCTGTTTTGTTTTATTCAAGGGTTTTCTTTGGGAAAAGCCATGTCCTACGAAGTCACAGCCATCCGAAAGCGTCCCCATACCTTTGAATCCCTCGTCGGGCAGGAATTTGTTGTCTCTGCCTTAACGAATTCCATTGCCAACGGAAATTTTGCCCGCGCCTACCTTTTTTCCGGTCCCCACGGGGTCGGAAAAACATCCGTTGCGCGTATTTTGGCGGCCGCTTTAAACTGTGAACACGGTCCGACGCCCCATCCGTGCTGCCGGTGCGCTTCCTGCAAAGAAATCATTGCCGGCAATTCCCTTGACGTTACCGAAATTGACGGTGCTTCCAACACATCAGTCAGCGATATCCGCGTGATAAAAGACGAAATTCTTTTTCCTCCGAATTCATCGCGTTTTAAAATCTATATTATTGACGAAGTTCATATGCTTTCCAACAGCGCGTTCAACGCTTTATTGAAAACCATTGAAGAGCCGCCTGAACACGTTGTTTTTATTTTCGCCACAACCGAAGTTCACAAAGTTTTGCCGACCATCCGCAGCCGCTGCCAGCAGTTTCATTTCCGGTTAATCGATACCGACGTCGTTAAAAATCTGCTGAAGGACCGCTGTCTGGAAAGAACCATCCGTTTCGAAGACGACGCCCTGCTCTGGATTGCGAAGGAAGCGGCCGGTTCCGTGCGCGATGCCTATATGCTTTTCGATCAGATTTTAACCTTTTCTAATGGAGAAATAACGCTTCAAAAAATCCGGGAAAACATGGGCGTCATCGGGTTCGACCGTATCAACGATTTGGTCGTGCTGATGGCGGAGGGAAAGGAAAAAGAAGTCTTGGAAACCGCTTCCGCAATTCTTTCAGCCGGCGTTTCCATCGAACAATTAATCAACGATTTGGCCGAATATTTCCGCGGAATTCTGCTGATAAAAACCGGTATTGAAAAGGAATCTTTAATCGGAGTGCGGAAAGACCGTTATCATGCGGAAGCCGTCGGGGCATTCTCCGTTTCCGGAGTCGAAAACGCTTTATCCCTTCTGTTTTCTCTTTACAGGGATATCCGCTTTTCCGTCAACCCCCGATTTGAATTGGAATTGATTTTAAGCCGTTTATCCCGTCTAAAAGATTTTCTGACAAAAACGGAAATTTTGGAAGAACTCGGCATTCTGAAGCAACAGCTTTTAAAACAGATTTCCCTGCACGGCTCGTCCGTTTCTGTACCGGAAAAAGAGAGGGAAATTCCTGCTAAAACAACGGAGCGTCCTCCTGCCGAAGACTTGCTGTCGTCTCCGGCCGAAACGGTTTTCCGCCAACCGCCTGCCGGGTTCGCGCAACGGTCGGAGCAACCGCTGCCGGCGGCCGCGGAAACACACTCTGCCGGCGGAACGGCGGAACGGCCGCTGACCTCAAAAGAAATTCTGCCGCTTTTAATCCGGATTGCGGTCGAAAACAAAAAACCTCTTTTGAAAACCGTCCTGTCGGAAATCAAAAAAGCGCACGCCGACGGAACGCGGCTGACGCTTTACTGTAAAAATGATTACGGCCGGGATGCGGTTTGCCAATCGGCTCCGCTGCTTGAAAGAGAGGTTTTTGAGAAAACCGGTATCGCTTACAAAATCGACGCGGAAACCGCCCCCGATTTATCGGCCAACCTTCAGACGCCGTCGGAAGCGGCCGAACTCGAACTTTTCAGGCAGGTCTTCAACGCCGAACCGGTCGGGAAGAATCCTGTTCCTTCCGCAGAAAGCGGGGACTTGAATTTTTAACCGAAATTCTCTTTAATACCGGTATGAATCCTTTTGAAGCCTTTAAAAATTTAGGAAAAATCCAGTCCCAAATGAAAGAAATTCAGGATAAACTTGACCGCCTGTCTGAAACGGGATGTTCATTGGGGGAAACCGTCCGTGTCACACTGAACGGAAAATTTGAAATGACCGACATTCAGATCGATCCCACGTCTCTGAAGCCGGAAGATTGGGATTTGCTTCCGCCGCTCATCAAAGCCGCCCACGCCGACGCCGTTGAAAAAATTCGCAGCGCCGTGCAACGAGAAACGGCCGCTTTAACCGGCAGTTTAAATATTCCCGGTTTTCCCGGATTCGGAATGTGAAATGGACGCGCTTGACGCTTTGGCACTCAGTTTTTCCAAACTGCCGGGAATCGGCCGCAAAAGCGCCCGGCGGATTGCTTTCTCGCTTTTAAAAACCGATGACCGTTTCAACGCGCTTTTGGCTTCTCAAATCATTGAACTGAAAGAAAAAATCCGGGAGTGTTCGGTTTGCGGCGCTTACTGCGAAGGAGAAATTTGTCCGATTTGCGATAACCCGCAGCGGGACAGAACTCAAATCTGCGTTGTGGAACAGTCATCCGATTCGGCTTCGATTGAAAGCACGGGAGAATTCCACGGTCTGTACCACGTTCTGCACGGAACCATTTCCCCGCTGGACGGCGTCGGCCCTCAGGATCTGACCATTGACAAGCTGCTCAGGCGGTGCGACGGAACCGTCAGAGAGGTGATCATTGCAACAAACGCAACGGTTGAAGGCGACACGACAGCGCTTTACCTTGTTTCATTGTTAAAAGAAAAAAACGTCAAAGTTTCCCGATTGGCATCGGGGCTTCCTGTCGGAGGCGATTTGGAATACATCGACAAAATCACGCTTTCCCGCTCGCTGCGGGGACGAATTGAATTTTAACGCTTTGAATCGCTTATTCAGTCAGTTGCTGAACAAGAAGATCCATTCGGTATTCAGCCGCTTCAAACGCCGACAGATGACGGAAAAATTCTTTTGCCGCCTTTTCGGGCGCGGCACCGCTCAAAACGCGGTAAAAAGCAAAAACCGCAATCAAATCAAGCATTTTTTCGCCGCGGAACCAATACTTTTCCCGGTACAGATTGACTTCCGCAAACGACAAGATTTTTTTATCTTTTAAAGCGGAAGCAAGCGTTTTATCTTTGCGGCACAACAACCGCGCAAAAACCGACAGCAAAGCGAATGTCCGGCTGCGATCTGCCTTAACGGAAGAGCGGCCGTTCAATGCTTCGAAAACCGTTTCAAACAGAATCTGTCCGTTTAAAAACTCTTCGGTCTCGGGAATACCGGCTAAAAGAGACAAAGCGGCGGTAAACGTCCACTCTTCATGATAACCGATAAGAGAAGCCAACCACTCTGTTTGTGACGGAGAGGCGTCCGAAAGCGTTTGAGCAATTTTACCGAGCTTTTCGCAATTTTTCCCGATTCGGCTGAAAATCCGTTCCTTCCGGGTAAAAAGCGTCTGAAAGCGTTCTTTTTCTTTCAGTTTTTCGGCTGCCTTTTCGGTCTCTTTCCGGATTTTTTCGTCAAATTTCCACTGCGGAAGCTTTCCGGTTTTTTTTCCGAGAACAACGGCCGTCAGTTTTTCAAAATTCGCTTTATTTTTGTCAAAAAACGGTCTGAAAAATGCCGAAACTGCTTCAAATTCGAGTTTTTCAGCTTCAAACGCGACATCTTCGCAGCCGCTGCCGTTTAACTTCGCTCTCAGATTTTCATAACGGCCATCGAAATCTTCAACGATATGAAAATCGGTGAACAACTGATATTCGTAACCTGCCAAAAGGCAAAACAAACCGTTGTCAACCAGATCGCGAGCAGAACGAATGTACGACAAGCTTTTAATGAAATCGGTAAAAATAACATACCGCCGCTCCGTCTCTTCTATTCCGATAAAATCAGCCAACACAGTGTGTTTCATTTGCCCATCAGCTTTGTCTTTATATAAAACAGTGTGTTTTATGGTTCCGGCTGTTGATTCGTATTTATTGTTGTAAACAACCAATGCGTTTTCGTTACCGCATTTATTGGAATAGGCAAAAACATTTTCGTTTAGTCGTCCTTCGGTATCATTGAAATTGTAAAGCCGAAAATTGACGACTTCCGAAAATAGATAGCGTTTGCGAAAAATGGGGAAAATTTCCCTTTCATGCCGGTCTATCAGCCACTGATCGGGTTTTTCGTCCCATTGCGGACGGGAAAATTCCATTCCGTACTTTTCGTAAAAACCTTCGATTTGACCGTGACCGATCATCGGTAAACCCGGCATGGTTGCCAGGAGCAGACAAACTCCGAAGTATTTATCTCCTTTTCCGAATTGTTCGGCAGCAGTCTTTTCATCGGGATTGTTCATGAAATTAACATACCGCTTGAGAATATCGGGATCAAACTCCAGTGTTTCCCGAATCAAATAACGGTATTTCGCATTTTCTTCTTTTTTGAGCATATTCATAAAAGCGCTGTTGTAAACGCGGTGCATTCCGAGAGTCCGGACAAAATAACCTTCCATCATCCAGAACGCTTCCGCCAACAGCAGTGTGTCGGGAACTTCCGCCGCCACTCGATCAACCACTTCCCGCCAAAACTCCTGCGGCATAGCTTTATTGAAATCAACCGTCAGCATTCCGTGTTCGGCACGCGTCGGAATATCTCCGCCTTGCCCGGGAGCAGGGAACCACAGCCGCTGAATGTGACGCTTGGCAAGCGTCATTGCCGCGTCAAAACGGATAATTGGAAAATTGCGGGCCACATGAAGAATCACCTGAATGACTGCTTCTTTTGCTTCCGTATTCAAAAAATTAATTTGCGCCGTATCGTTCCACGGCAAACCGGTCCCGTCGTTTCCATGGTAAATGTAACGGTTTTCATTTTTGTTTTTATCGTAGCGGCGGAACACAACGGCGCAGTCTTCTTTGCTGTAATATTTATCTTCGATTTGAACCGTAATGTTCGGATCGCCGCTCAGATCGGGTCCGTTAAAGTTGTACTGCGGATACGGATTCTCCGGCAGCTGAAGAAACCAATCCGGATGGATACTGATCCACCGCGAATCGATGGCCGTATGATTGGGAACCATGTCAGCCGAAAGCCGAATTCCCCGTTTGGAACACCGCTCTTTTAAACGTGTCAACGCCGGCCAACCGCCGAGCGAAGCGGCAATTTCGTAATCGTAAAGGGAATAAGCTGAAGCTTCCGCATCCGGATTTCCGCAAATCTGTTTGATACGCTTGGAAGCGGCACTTCGTTCCCACAAACCGATCAGCCATAATGCTGTAATTCCTCTATCCCGTAAAATATCCAATTCGGCGTCAGGAATTTGATCCAAACGGCGGATTTCTTTTTCGTATTTTTGCGACAGCTGCGAAAGCCAAACCAGAGTGCTTTTAGCAATCATAATGACTTTTGGCATCCAGTCGCGGTCTTCACTGTACGCTTCAAATTCATCCAGTCCCAACCCGTAATCCGGAATTTCCGATGAACCCTCTTCGCCGCCGCTCCAAGGAAGTTTGTAATCTTCCTTGAGCATATTGAGCGCCAGCTGCAGATCGAACAAAAAATCGGGAATTAAATCTGCCCAATTTTCAGCAATAAACGCCAACTGATCAAAAATCGAATTTGGAAAGCGCTTAAACGGTTCCCTTAAAAAATCATCAAATGAAAGCCCTTTCAATTTTCCTGAAGTTTTAAAAACCGCAGCATCGCTTTTGATTTTTTTCCGGTACAGACTGTTTTGAAGAAGTTTTGTATTATCAAAAACCGGTTTGTATCTTAAAAGAGCCGGATTTTCATTATTTAAATCAATAATCAGGGATTTAACAAAAAATCCTTCAAATAAATCGAATTTTTCTCTTTTTTCGGGAAATTCGGTAAAAAATTCTTTTTTTAAATCTTCCTGTTCGGTTGTTGTCAAAGCCGCGTTTAACGATTTTTCCAATCTTTCAGCCAAATCCGGCTGAACGGTTTCTGTGTAAACGCGGACAATCGTCAGATAAACGGCATTAATCAATCCGATGGCGCTGATTTCCGCCGGACCGGCAAAAGATGTCTCGGAACGACTGTTTAAAGCAAATGCCAATCTCCGAGCAACCGTTGCCGACTTGATTTTAAGATACGTTTCAGGAGAAAACTCAAATTCTGTCAACCGATAGCGGGTAACAGCGTTTTTATTTACGGGAATGAAAGAATCTGCTTTCTTTGCCATGATGACTCCTTCCAGATTATAGCACAGCTTTTAAATTTCGGCTACTTTTTTATTTTTTCTTTTCAAAAGCCATTTTTTATTGTATAGTGATAATGGAGAGAAATCATGAAACAAATTCAAATAGCCGAAAATACGTGGAAAATCGGCAGTAATTTGGGAAACGAAGAACTTTTTGAAGGAATTTGGCCGACTCCCGACGGAGTTTCCGTCAATTCGTATTTTATCCGTGAAGAGAAATCGGTTTTAATTGATATTGTCAAAAAAGACAGCGGATTCATTGACGAATACGAAGAAGAACTGAACGCCGTCGGCGCTTCCCTGAAAACCATCGATTATTTGATTGTCAACCATATGGAACCGGATCACACCGGCGCGCTGCTGCAATTAACCCGCTTCAATCCGGAGGTCAGGATATTCTGCACAAAAAAATCCGTTCCGATGCTCAAAGCGTTTTACGGAATCGAAAAAAACGTGACCGCCGTTTCCGACGGCGAAACTTTGGATTTAGGCAACGGACGGGTTTTAACCTTTCTGGAAACGCCTAATATTCATTGGCCGGAAACAATGATGACCTACGATTCAAAAAACCAAATTCTGTTTTCCTGCGACGCTTTCGGTTCGTTTAAAGCGCTTCCGGAGGGAAAAACCTTCGACGATGAAATGACCGGGCAGGAGATGAATGAATTTCAGGCGGAAACGCTGCGTTATTATTCCAACATTGTTTCGACTTTTACGCCGTTTGTCATTAACGGACTGAAAAAACTCGAGGCTCTGAAGGTTAAAATCATCGCGCCTTCCCACGGAATGGTGTGGAGAAAAAATCCGCAAACCATTGTTTCCTGGTACCAAAAACTGTGCGACTTTGCTGTCCGCGGCGGCCGGCGTATCACGGTGATTTGGAGCAGCATGTATGGCAATACGGAAGCGATGTTAAAAACCGTTACCGATACTCTGAACGAAACCGGAATTCCGTATTCAGTCTACCGCATTCCCGACGAACCGAAACTTTCGTATATTTTGGCCGACTGTTGGCGTTCGGAAGGCATCATTCTCGGAATGCCGACATACGAATACCGGATGTTTCCGCCGATGGCGCACGTCATCGATTTGCTTGACAGAAGCCACATAAAAAACCGGCTGGCGTTCCGTTTCGGTTCGTTCGGTTGGTCCGGAGGCGCCCAAAAACAGCTTGATGAACTGACAGCCAAACTGAACTGGACGTTTTTGAATCCGGTTGAATTTCAAGGCGCGCCGAAAGAGGAAGACAAGGCTAAAGCTGCCGCTGAAATCCGCGAAATGGCAAACCGGATTAACGCCGGACGCGGTAATGATTCTCCGCTGAAAGACGGCGCCGTTTTCTGACGCCCGTCCGTAAAAAAAATCCCGCGCCGAAAAAAGCGCCGGGATTTTTTTTACGTTAAAATACCGCGGAATCAGGCGTTGAAATTCTTCTTGTAAATAACCCTTACTTTTTTGTAAAGCCCTTCGCCTTCGCTGATGGTTTCAATATCTTCCCATTCCGCCAACGTCAAATGAATAATTCTCCGTTCAAACGGATTCATCGGATCCAGTAAATGCGAAGTTTTCGTCCGCCGCACGTGTCTTGCCGTTTTTTCCGCCAAATCCTGCAGCGAATGCTCGCGGCGGCCGCGGTAATTTTCGATGTCAACGACGATTTTCAAATCTTCTTTTTTCTTGGAAACAAAAACATTCGCCAATAATTGAAGCGCGTCCAATGTTGAACCTTTGCGGCCGATTAACAGGTTGGTTTTATCGCTTTCAATATTAATGTGAATTTTGTTTTCTTCCGTTTTGTTGATTTCCAAAGTCGCCGAAATACCCATTTTTTCAACGATATTTTTCAGAAAATCAACGGTTTCCAGTTCGATTTCCGTAATTTCATACGATTCGGCGGATGATTCCTCCTCCTCTTCTTCTTTTTCCTCAATCCCGTCGTCAATATAAACCTTGATTTTGACGGGGCCTTTTTTGAAAAAACCTTTTTTTTCTACGACTTCAACGTCAAAAGCGTCTCTTTCCAATCCGAGCTCGTTGACGGCATTCTGAACGGCTTCTTCTTCTGTTTTTCCTGTAAACTCATATGTCATATTTTTCTCCTTAAAAATTATTTTGCAAACGCTTTTTTCTTTCCGGCAATTTTCTTTCCGCCGGAAGAAGAATTTTTATTCCGGGCATTTTTCTTTACCGCGTTGTAAATCAACTGCTGAATGACCGACAGAATATTCATGACAATCCAGTAAACAAACAGACCGGACGGCATATTGTAAAGCGTAAAAAAGAAAATAACCGGCAGCAGATACATCATGATTTTCATCTGTTTATTGGCCGCCTGTTCCGTTCCGATTTGCATGATTTTCATCGACAAAAGCTGAGTGACAATGAACAAAATCGGCAGAATCCGGATACTGTTTTGCGAAAACGCGGTAATTAACGGAATATTCTTTTCCCAAGTATAAACCGAATCGGGCGATGAAAGGTCGGTAATCCACCAAATAAACGGTTCCTGAAAAAGATCATAATCGGAACGCAGTAAATTGAACAGCGGAATTAAAATCAGCATCTGCAAAATCATCGGCAGACAGCCTTTCATCGGATTGATTTTATTATCGCGGTAAAAATTAGCCATTTCGGCCTGCATTTTCTGCGGATTGTTTTTGTATTTATCCTGAATTTCTTTGATTTTCGGTTGGAGTTTCTGCATCGCCGCCGAAGATTTCATTTGTGACATGGAAAAAGGAACCAAAATCAACTTGATAAAAATCGTCAGAAGAACGATGACCCAACCCCAGTTATGAATGTGAAGAATATTGTGAAAGAAATTCATCACTCCTTTCAGAGCAACCGAAATGATGCCGCGGCCGGCGCCGGCTTTATCCAGCGACATTCCGCTGTAACCGAATGCGTTGTCATTGCTGTTGTTGTAAACGGCCAAAAAATGTTTGACGCGCGGACCGATGTAAAACCGGTACGTATCCGTAATTTCGATTTCGTTAAAAGGCTTCCGTTCAAAGAAAATTTCGCTGAAGACATAACCGTTATCGGAATATTTATCCATAACGATTCTGTGAGTTGTCAGTTTCGGTTCGACGCCGATAGCGGCAAAATAACGGCTTTCGATTCCGACCCAATCAACCCGCGTCGTAATCAGAACCCGTTCATAGTCGGAATATTTTCTCAGTTTTTCATCTTTATAGATGATAAAATCCCTGTAATTGGCCGAACCGGATTTGTTTTTTTTGGAGGTTTCGACAAACGCCGGACCGATTTGCGGTAAAAATTCCAATGTGTAGGAAGGCTGTTCGTTGGACAAAAACGGAATTTTCGTTTCCTGACTGAGAATTTCAACGGTCAGTTCAATCATGAACTCACCGTTAAAAATCCTGTATTTCTTGTTCAAAGTGAAAGGAACGCTGTTTTTATCCGTAAAATCTCGGGTAAAAACAACCGATGTTTCATTTTCCTTCTGTTCAACCGTGTAATCAAAAACGGAATCAATGTCGTTGCCGCGGTAATTCCCGAATCTCAAATCGAAAGCCTTTTCCGTTCCGTTACCGTGAACCAAATCAATCACTTCCTGAGATTTTTCATTCGGTCTGACAAAAATATGGGAAACGGTTCCGCCGACAGGGGAAAACACAATATCGTAGACATCGGTTTTAACCGAAAACTCTTCCTTATCTGCCGCATCCTCTCCGATCGGCAGAACGGGAACGTTGTTAAATTCAGCGTTTTCCGGCCGCGTATCGGCAACAGCGGATCGGTTTTCGCCGACAGTATTGTTCCGGTTTTCGAACGAACGGTTAAACCAGAAAATAATCAAAAACGAAACGGTTCCCAAAAAAAGGAAGAACATAAAATTCTTTATAAAATTAACCACAACATCTCCTTATATCTCATTTTAAAGGATCGTAACCGCCCGGATGAAAAGGGTGACACTTTAAAATTCTTTTGACAGTCAGAAACAAACCTTTAACCGGTCCGTATTTTTTCAGCGCCTGAACCGCATAAGCGGAACAGGTCGGATAAAACCGGCAGGTCGGCGGAAAAAGAGGAGAGATGCAAATCTGATAGAAACGAATCGGTAAAATCAAAAGAGCCGAAAAAAACGAACCGGCTTTAACACACAAAAAATTTATTTTTGAGAATTTTATTAAATTGTTTTTCCCGTTCTTCGTATTCATACAGACCCGGATAAACGATAAAAACAAAATCAAATCCCGTTTTGATTTTTTTCTTGTTTTTTCTGAAAATTTCTTTTAACTGTCTTCTGATTTTGTTTCTTTTGACGGAACACCCGAATTTTCTGACAGGACAAATTAAAACACGGCTGTAGTTTAAACCGTTTTTCCGATAGCGTAAACTCATCCCTTCCGCAGAAATTTTTTCCGCCTCCGCAAAGAGCGTTTTTATGTCTTTACGGAGGCGGATAATTTCTTTCTTAGTAAGGCTTTCTCTCATCGGAAACGGTTAAATTCTTTCTGCCTTTTTTTCTTCTTCTGGCCAAAACCAAACGGCCGCCTTTGGTTGCCATTCTCGCTCTGAAACCGAATTTTCTGTTTCTTTTAACCCGACTGGGCTGATAAGTCATTTTCATCTTCTTTTCTCCAATTCAGCAATTTATCTTTATATTAAATTAAGACGATTCAGATTGATTGTCCTGTCAGTATAAATTTTACATCCAAGATTGTCAAGGGCTTCAATTTTCCGATATTATTTTTTTGATTTCTTTTATAACGGAATTTAGTTTTTTCTGTTCTTCTTTACTTTTCGGAATCAAGTCGGAGCAGTAGCGGTCTTTAAATAAATCGGGACGGGAAACATAAAAAATTTCTTTGAGATTTTCACATCCTTTGTTTTTTCTCAAACCGTCAATGATTTTTCCCTCTATGAATTTCATCGTAATTTGGAACGATGAATGGGAAACGGCTGCAATCAGTCTGGTTCCGTTTTTATCAAAATATAAAGGATAACTGTTTTCAGCCAAACCGGCGCCAACAATTTCCTTCCAGTTATGAAAAGGCGATTTTTTTACAATTTTTGATTCTTCCAGTAAAGAAGCGAGTGAAACCGTTTTTATAACTTTTCCGTATTCTTTTAATTTCAATTCTTCAAAAAACGGACGACCGTTCACTGATTTCTCCTCCTTCGACGAATAAAACCGTTGTCTCTTTCTTCATATAATCGCTGTAATTTTCTTCCGGTAAAAAAGTAAAAAAAATTTGGTCGTAAAAATTCAGTCGTTTTAAAAATCTTTTTCTTTTTTCGCCGTCCACTTCGAGAATTACGTCGTCAAGAAGCAGAATCGGTCTGATTCCGGCTTCTTTTAAAAATTCGGTCTGAATCAGCTTCAAAATAAGCGACAGAATGCGTTTTTGTCCTGTCGAAGCGGTTTTTGAAAAGTCTTTTTTTTCCGAAACAAAAACAAAGTTGTCGCGGTGAGGCCCTTTTGAAGTTGTTAAAAACCGGATATCGTCGTTTCTGGCCCCGCGGATTTCTTTCAGCTGTTCTTCTTCCGTTTTTCCTTTTAACGAAGAACGGTAAACCAGCTCAATATCTTTTCTTTGGCCTGTGATGTCTTTATAAATTTCCGAAAACATTCCGTTGATTTTTTTTACCTGTTCTTCCCTGAAACGGAAAACGGAGAATGCCGTTTGAGACAACTGACGGTCGTAAATATCAAGAAGATGGTAGTTTTTTTCTTTCAGTAAAGTATTCCTTTGGTTTAAAATCAGTTTGTATCTGCGTTTCAAATCGATATATTCGCAGTGATAAAAACAGATAATCTGATCAATGTATTTCCGTCTCAAATCCGGTTCTCCGGTAATAATGTGAAAATCCTCATGAGAAAACAAGACAACGGGATTAAGACGAATCATCTCCTTTCTGTCTTTTAAAGGATTTCCGTTCAGTAAAATCTGACGGTTTTTTTCTTCTTTGAAGCGGATTTCGTTGTCTTCGTCTTCTTCAATATTGAATTTTCCGGTTAAAGAACAGCTGTTGGTTCCGTATTTTTTGAAAATTTGTTCGCTTTTCCGTTTAAAAGAGGAACCGTAAGAGAGAATATACAATGATTCGAGAATGTTTGTTTTTCCCTGTCCGTTATTCCCGACAAGAAAAATTTCTCTGGACGGAAAGCGGACGGTTCCGTTCCGGATGTTGCGGAAATTATAAAATGTAACCGATCGGAAACTCATTGAGATGCTGTCATCGGCATAACGATGTGCAGAAATTTCTCCTGAGGCACGCTGTAAACCGTCACGGCTTTTTCCGGATGAGAAAAACGGATTTCGATGTTTTCGGAATCAATGATTTTTAAAGGATCAAGAAGAAACATATAATTCAGTGAAATCGTAACGTTACCGCCGCCGGTATAAACGCACGGAATTTTTCCGAACGCCTTTCCGAACGTGTTTTCTTTATCGGTTTCGACCGACATTTCATTGTCCGTAATCCGCAAGTTGATTCTGTTGGTCTTATTCTCAATCATAACGGAAATTCTGTTGATAACGCTGATCAGCTCGTTTTTATTCACAACGATTGATTTGTCGTCGTCTTTGGGAATGATTCTTTCGTAGTCGGGATAGGAATTATTGATGATAAACGAATACAGATAAGTGCTGCCGAATTTAAAGACGATTTTTTTATCGCCGATCATAATTTCAAAATCACCATCGTTGCCGGTCAGTCTTTTGAAAAGGGTCAGCGCTTTTTTCGGAATGATGATGTCTTTAAAGTCGGGAACTTCCGTTTCGGAAGAATCAATAATCGACATCTGTTTCATATCGGTGGAAACCATTCTCAGCGAAGAGTTTTTTTTGCAGAAGAGAACGCCGGTCAGATAAATTCTGTTTTCGTCGTTGGAAACGGAAAACAGAGTGTGATTAATCATTTTCAGAAATTCTTTTTGTGAAAATGAAAAAGAAACGACATTCTCATCCATACCGATTTCGGGAAAGGTATCGGAAACAGTCATTTTCAGAGTATAAAAAAGACTGTCGTTGTTTTTTAAAGATACATTGAAATCCGTATGAACCGATTCAAAAAGAAGTTCTTCATCGGGACAGCTTCTCAGCACTGTTAAAAACTTATCGCAGTAAACGACGGCCGATCCTTCTTCCAGAACATCGACCTTCAGCGAAGTTTCATAACTGAAATTGGAGTCGGTTGCTTTGATAATCAGTATATTGTCGGCAGCCTGAAGATAAACGCTCGACATGAAAGAGGCAAAATTCCTCGAAGAAGCAATTTCGTAAGCGATACCGATTTCTTTTAAAAGAGCTTCTTTTTGACAGGTGAATTTCATAAAATTTCTCCTTATAAACAGATAACGATTAATATATTAATATATATTAATTCATTATCTTTATTACACTGTTGATTTGTTGATAATCCTTTTAAATCCTTTTAACATATAAAATAAGCTGTATAACAGTCTGTCAGTTAAAAGTGTTTTCATGTATGTAAATTGTCAGTTTCTCCTTTTTCTTTTAAAAAGCATATTCATATCATATCAAAAAAAACAGAGTTTGCACAGTTTTTATATAAGTTATCAACAGTTTTTCAGACTGTTTTGAATTTCATTGATGTCGGATTTTAAAATGGAGTCAAACTGAATGCGGTTCGAAATTTTATTTTTTGAATTAATGACTGTTGAGTGATCCTGTCCGAAATACTCTCCGATTTCGGTTGTGGTCAGTTCCGTCATTTGAGTTGCGATGTAAACGGCGGCTTGTCTGTGTATGATAATATTTTTTTTTCTGCTTTTTGATTTTATATCGGCGGTCGGAATATTGTAAAAGTCGGCAACTTTTTTGACAATCAAATCCATGGAAATTTTTGTATTGTTCTGAACTTTGGACATATTTTTATTCTCTTTGATATACTCTTTTGCATCTTCCAAAGTTCCCGTATCCGAATTAAAATCGATAAAGAAGAGAAAGGATTTTAAAATTCCTTCCAAATCACGGACGTTTCCGAAAATATTTTCCGAAAGATAAAAGTAGACCTCCTCTTCCAGTTTTAAATTTTTATGATTGAAGATATTCTCTTTTTTCAGCTGTTCGGTTTTCTGCTTTAAAATTTTGAATTTAACGTCTGCCGTCGGTTCGGAAATATCAACCGTAATTCCGCTTTTAATCCGCGAAGCCAGTCTGTCGGTAAAATTCGGAAGTTCCGAAATCGGTCTGTCGCAGGTAAAACAAATCTGTTTTCCGTTATCTTTCAGTTTATTGAAAAGAATAAAAAGTTCATGCTGAAGACCGTCTTTGCCTTTAAAAAGATGAATGTCGTCAATTAAAAAAGCGTCGGCATTTTCGAATAAAGAAAAACTTGTGTTGTTTTTTTTATCCATTTTGGATTTTACATTGTCGTAAAGGGCGTCAATTAAATCCTGGGAACTGATACAGATGACATTCATTTCCGGATTTTCTTTGAGAATACGGTGGGCAATGGCCTGCATTAAATGGGTTTTTCCCATTCCGACCTGACCTAAAATCAAAAGCGGGTTACAGGCTTCCGATCCGATGTGTGACGCTGCCAGCAAAGCGATTTTTTTTGCGTGGCTGTTGTTCTGTCCTTCGATAAAAGTTTCGAATGTGTACAGCGGATTCAATTTACAGAATCTGTTTTCCTTGTTTTGTTTTTCCGGTGTTTCCGACGGGGATTCTTTTTTTGACGGATTCGCTACCGCAACCGGTTCTTCGCTGATGACGTAGTTTAAGGAAATTTCGTCGTCAAAACTGATGTTCAGATAGTTTTCGATATCGGACTGATAATTTTTTTTGATTTTTGATTCGATGAAAGAAGGACAGGTGATTGTCAGTGTTTTTCCGTTCAGAGAAAACGAAACATAGTCGAAAAAAGGAGTAAAATTTTTCTTTTTAATCTTTTTCAGATAATCAACCAAGTCTTCTTTCAACTCATCGTTATTCATAAATATCCCCTCACCATCATAACACAGGATTTGAAAAAGTCCAAGGAAAAAAAGCGAATGTTTACTTTTTATCGGAAAAAATGTATAATGACCTATGCAGAAAGATTATTCGGCAAGTAATATTCAGATTTTAAAAGGTTTGGAAGCGGTCAGAAAAAGGCCTGGTATGTACATCGGTACGACAGGCGAAGAGGGGCTTCATCATCTTGTTTATGAGATTGTCGATAACAGTATTGACGAGGCTTTAGCCGGTTACTGCGATCAAGTTGATGTTTTCATCGAACAAGGAAATATTATAAGAGTTGAAGATAACGGACGCGGAATTCCGACAGATATTCATCCCGAAGAGGGAGTTAGCGCTCTGGAGGTGGTTTTAACTAAACTTCATGCCGGAGGAAAATTTGATAAGAATTCGTATAAAGTTTCCGGAGGTTTGCACGGCGTCGGTGTTTCTGTTGTCAACGCTCTTTCGGAATGGCTGGAAGTAACCGTTTACAGAAACGGAAAGATTTTTTATCAGCGTTATAAAAGAGGAATTCCGGAAAAGGCGGTTGCCGTCCTGGGAGAAACGGAAAGAACGGGAACGGTTGTCAGATTCAAACCGGACGGGGAAATTTTTAAGGATACGCAGATTTTCAAATTCGACATTCTTTCATCGCGTCTGCGTGAACTTTCGTTTTTGAATAAAGGAATCAAAATCAACATTACCGATTTCAGAACTCCCGTTCCGAAAGAAAACAAATTTCTGTTTGAAGGCGGGGTAAAATCGTTTGTGTCGTTTTTAAACGAGAACAAAAAACCGCTTCAGTCGGAACCGATTTATTTTGAATCCGAAAAAGAGACCGAAAAAGGCGTTGTAAAAATTGAAGTGGCGATGGAGTACAGCGAGAGCTACAACGAGCTGATTTTGTCTTTTGTCAACAATATCAATACGCGCGAAGGCGGAACCCATCTCAGCGGGTTTAAAACGGCTTTGACAAGAGTTTTTAACGAAAAGTTAAAAACATCCAAAGTCGGTAAGCGTTCGAAGCTGACCGAACCTTTGAGCGGTGAAGATACCCGCTTCGGTTTGACGGCCGTCGTCTCGGCAAAAGTTCCCGACCCTCAGTTTGAAGGGCAGACAAAAGCCAAACTGGGAAATACCGAAATCAGAAAAATTACGGAAACAATCGTTTACGATAATCTGCTGCTGTATTTTGAGCAGAATCCCGATACGGTCGAAGTGATACTTTCAAAAGCGGTGGAATCTTCCATGGCGCGGATGGCCGCTCAGCGCGCGCGCGCGAATGTGCTTCGGAAAAACAGTCTGGAAAGCGGATCCCTTCCCGGAAAATTGGCCGACTGTTCGGAAAAAGATCCGTCGCTTTGTGAGATTTACATCGTTGAGGGAGATTCAGCAGGAGGAAGCGCCAAAGGAGGGCGTGATAGCAAACATCAGGCCATTCTTCCTCTTTGGGGAAAAATGCTGAATGTCGAAAAAGCCAGAATCGAGCAGGTGGTAGACAACGATAAACTGAAGCCGGTGATTCAGGCTTTGGGAACAAACGTCGGAAAGCACTTTAATTTGGAAAAGTTACGGTATGACAAAGTCATCATTATGGCCGATGCCGACGTTGACGGTTCCCATATCCGTACACTGCTGCTGGCGTTTTTTTTCCGCTATATGACGCAGTTAATCGAGACCGGGCATGTTTATCTGGCAATGCCGCCGCTTTATAAAATCGAATATAAAAAAAAGCACCATTACGCATACGACGATAATGAAAAAGACCGGATTCTGAACGAGATCGGCGTTTCGGAAGAAGAGAATTCTGTAAAAATTCAACGGTACAAAGGTCTCGGAGAGATGAATCCGGAACAACTTTGGGATACAACGATGAATCCGGAAACAAGGCAAATGATGAAAGTGACAATGGAAGATGCCGTTGAAGCCGACAGAATTTTTACCGTTTTAATGGGAAGCGAAGTCGAGCCCAGGAAAAAATTCATTGAAGAAAACGCGTTGTCGGTCACTAATCTGGATATTTAGGAGTCGGCCATGGAAGAAACGCAGCCGGGAAATATCATTCCCGTATCCATAGAAGATGAAGTCAAACAGTCTTATCTGAATTATGCCATGTCGGTTATCGTCAGCCGCGCGTTGCCGGACGTCCGCGACGGACTGAAACCGGTTCACCGCAGAATCTTATACGCGATGAATGAACTGGGACTGGCGTCAAATAAAGAAACCAAAAAATGCGCCCGCATTGTCGGTGAAGTTTTGGGTAAGTACCATCCGCACGGCGATCAGTCGGTTTACGACGCGTTGGTCCGTATGGCGCAATGGTTTTCGCTGAAGTATCCTCTGATTTACGGCCAGGGCAATTTCGGAAACTTGGACGGCGATTCGGCCGCCGCCATGCGGTATACCGAAGCCAAAATGGAAAAGTACGCTGAATTGATGATGACAGACATCAATAAAGATACGGTTGACTGGATGCCGAATTATGATGAATCGACGCAGGAACCGACCGTTCTTCCTTCAGCTTTTCCGAATTTGCTTGTCAACGGATCAAACGGAATTGCTGTCGGTATGGCGACGAATATGGCTCCGCATAATATCAACGAAGTCTGCGCTGCTGTTTCCGCCTATATCCGGAATCCCGATATTACCGTTGAAGAATTGATGCAGTATATAAAAGGCCCCGATTTTCCGACCGGCGGTCTTATTTACGGTACAGAAGGAATTAAAAAAGCGTACAGAACGGGTCGCGGAAAAGTTTTGATTCGGTCAAAGTGTTCGATTGAGACAATGAAATCCGGAAGGATGTGCATTGTTGTTACCGAAATTCCTTACATGGTCAACAAAAAGTCGTTGCTGGAACGGATTGCCGATTTGGTGAAAGACAAAAAAATCGAAGATATTTCCGCTCTGCGCGATGAATCTTCCGACAGGGTTGGCGTCCGGATCGTTATTGAGTTGAAAAAAGACGCCAATGTCAAATTGGCGCTCAATAAACTTTATCTGCTTTCCGATCTCCAGAAAAGTTTCAGTATTATCAATTTGGCTTTGGTGAAAGGCCGTCCGGAAACATTAAATTTAAAACAGCTGATTTTTCATTATGTTGAACACCGGAAAGAAGTGGTTACCCGCAGAACGGTTTTCGATTTGAATAAAGCCAAAGCCCGCTGTCATATTCTGGAAGGGTTAAAAATTGCGCTTGCCAATATCGATGAAATCATCGCCCTTATTAAAGCGTCAAAAACGGTTGATGAGGCAAGAAAGCGCTTGATTGAACGTTTTGCCTTTTCCGAAATTCAAGCCAACGCCATCCTCGAAATGAGACTTCAGAAACTGACCAACCTGGAAACGGAAAAAATCCTGAACGAGTTGGCGGAAATCCTGAAAATGATTGCGTATTACGAAGACTTGCTGACACATGAAGATAAACTGATGGGGGTTGTACGGTCGGAAATCGAGCAAGTTTCCGAAGCAAATCAGTCAGACCGGCAAACCGAAATTCTGCTGCAGGAAGCGGAAGAAATCGACGCCGAAGACATGATTGCCGAAGAAAACGTGGTTGTTCTGATTTCAAACAAAGGTTTTATCAAACGGCAGCCCGTTTCATCATACCGGATTCAAAACCGCGGCGGCGCCGGTTCTTCTTCGACAAAATTTCATGTTGACGATTTTCTTGAACATCTTTTTATTGCCTCAACTCATGAGTACATCGTCTTTCTGACAAACGAAGGACGGGCTTATTATCTGAAAGTTCACGAAATTCCCGAAAGCAGCAAAGCGGCTAAAGGAACGCATATCAAACAGCTGCTTTCCATTACCGCAAACGAAGAGATTTCCGCTGTAGTAGCTTTAAAGGAATTTAATGAAACTTCGTTTTTATTTATGGCAACCGGATGCGGAAATGTTAAGCGTCTGGCTACATCAGAGCTGGAAAACGCCAAAACGCGCGGAAAAATCGTAATCCGTCTGCAGCAGGGCGACCGCCTTGTCAGCGTTATTCCGACAGACGGAAAACGGGAAATGTTTCTCGTTACAAGAAGGGGGCTTGCCCTCCATTTTAAAGAGGAAGACGTCCGCGTTATGGGAAGAACCGCCTCCGGCGTGCGCGGAATCAGATTAACCAAAGGTGATGAAGTCGTTGCCGTTCTGTCTTTTAAGGAAAACGAACAGCTTTTTCTGATTTCCGAATTTGGATTTGCAAAGAGAACTAATCTTGAAAACAGCACTTCGCACTCGCGCGGATCGAAGGGAATCATTTACTATAAAGCCGGAGAAAAGACAGGCGAACTGGTCGGCGCTCTATGCGTTTCAGAAAAAGACGAATTGGTCTGCATTACCTCTCAAGGAATGACATTAAAATTGAAAGTTGATCAAATCCCCGTATTGGGAAGATCTGCTTCAGGCGTGCGTGCGGTTCGCGTAAAAGAACCTGATTGTCTCGTCGGAGTGGCGCGCGTTGTTAACGAAGATGCTCCGGATGAAAAATAATCCGCAGAACGACATCAGCACCCCGAAGCCGAATGGCTTCGGGGTGCTTGTTTTATTATAAAGACAGTACCGTCAATGTTCCACGTGGAACATTGAGAGCTTCTTCACGGCTTTATCGATTTTTGAATGTTCCACGTGGAACATTGACATGGATTTTTATCCGTGTTAATTATACGGTATGAAACGGTGTGTTTTTCTATTTTTAACGGTTTTTACGGCGTTCGGTTCGTTTGCTGAACAAAATGGAATTCGGATTGAAATTGACGGATCCGGGGAAAAGACCGTTGCTGTTAAAGAATCTGAAGTTGCGGGAACCTCTGCTTTTGTTTTTTCTTTTAAAAAACAAGTCGGGTTATTTGCCGATAAAGTTACCGTTGAAGATGCAGTGAAGGGGTTTAAATTTTATTCCGAGATTCGGGAAAAGGCAAATTTATACCGCAAAGAAGAAGAAAAAATTCGCAGCGATATTCTTGAAAAAGAAAAACATTTCAAAAAGGAAGCTGATCGCTTATATGATATTTACAACAGAAAACTCGAACCTCTTGTCCGAGCATTGACCGTTTTAGAAAAAAGCCGCTCTTCCGGCGGAGAAGTCGATGTAAATTCGGTTAAACAAAAGATTATTGAGCTGGAAACGGCACGCGATGAGGAAATTGCCGGCGAGAGAAAAAAATATTTTCCCGACGGATTGCAAACGAATATTGAAGTGACGATTGAAGAAACGGTTGAGGAAAAAATTATCGAAGAGTTCCGGCTGAACCGTTCTTCGTTTTCGGGGACACAGATGTCACTTTCCGATGTAAAGAATTCCGTTTCTCTTCAAAATGCTGTACTTTCTTTTGTTCCGGTGAAAAATCTTAAATTGATTTATGAAGACGAAAAGACGGAAACATCATCAACAGTTTTAAAAAACGCAGCGCCGGACTTTCAAGCCGTAGGATTGCGTTTAAATTTTCCGAATACAGAAAAAACGTTTCGTTTTGACTGTGAAGAATTTCTTCGTTTGCTTTCGTCTTTTTTTGATTCACAAAACACGGCGCCGGTCGAAGTTCCGAAAACGGCGGCGGCTCAACAGGTCGGTTATGTACTGAAAGCAAGGCGCTGCCTTCCCGAGGAATTTGGTTTAAGAAAAACACGACGCATCAGCAAAGAGTTGTTTGTTCCTGTTTCATTTGAAACCAAAACAGCGAACATTTCCGTTTCAGCGGCTGAGGTCGGCGGAAAGCGTTTTGTGTTTGTTCTTCCCGAAAAACAGGAAGGGAGTTTGGCTGAACATGTTTGCCTGATTTTTGAAGAAGCCGAAGTTGTCCGTTTGATACGGCTGATTGAAGAAAAACAAAAGTCTGTCGGTACGGTTTCCGTTGATTGGGATTTTCTTTCGTTCGATTCTGATTTGAAGACGGAAGTCGAAATAACGGATAACGGAGCGATTTTTCCCGAAGAAAAAATGAAGCAGCTGTTTCGGATAAAGTAAATTTACAAAAAAAGCGGGCCTTCGCCCGCCTGTCGTTAAATCCGAATTAAACCGATTCGACGCCTTCCAGTTCAGGAATATTGTCTTTTAAGTATTTTTCGATACCGTTTTTCAGAGTCATTTGAGCCATCGGACAGCCGTGACAGCTGCCTTTCAGTTTTACATAAGCGATGTTTCCTTCCATTTTAACAAATTCTACATCGCCGCCGTCGGCTTGAAGGGAAGGGCGGACATGCTCGATATATTGTTTGACTTGTTCTTCCATAAAAATCTCCTTATTTGCAGTTTAACACTTTTTTTGTGCGGAGACAAGAAATTTCGATTTTTTTTTGTTTTTATTGAAGAAAAAATCCTTTTTGACTATTATTATTTATAGTATGAAAACAAAAATTACGGCATTTGTCAATCAAAAGGGCGGCGTCGGAAAAACGACGACAACAGTAAATCTCGGTGCGTATTTAGCCGACGCGGGGAAAAAAGTTCTTTTAATCGATTTTGATCCACAAGGAAATCTTTCTTCAAATGTCGGTATTGCCGACGTTGAGAAGGGTATTTACGAATTGCTGGCAGGGCAGGCCGATGCAAATGAATGTGTTTATGAAACGCCTGTTGACAATCTTTTTGTTTGTCCGACCGATATCAATTTGGCGGGAGGAGCTGTCGAATTGATTTCGGTTGATGATCGGGAATTTGTTTTAAAAGAAGCGATGGATGAATGGCGCGGCGTTTACGATTATATTTTTATTGACTGTCCGCCCGCATTGGGAGTACTGACTATTAACGCGTTGACGGCAGCCGATGAGGTGATTGTTCCGCTTCAATGTGAATATTTTGCGTTGGAAGGTTTGTCACAGTTATTGGATACGATTGAAATGGTGCGGAATACCACTAACCCGAAATTAACATTTCCTCGTATACTGTTTACAATGTACGATTCAAGAACCCTTCTTTCCCGCGACGTTGTGGATAATTTGAATCAAAACTATCCGGATCGGCTTTTTAAAACCATCATTCCTCGGAATGTCAAGTTGGCAGAAGCGCCGTCTCATGGCGTTCCGATTAATTTATACGACAGTTTATGTCTTGGAGCAAAGAGTTACGAAAATTTGGCAAAGGAGTATATGAACGATGGCAAATGAAAATCGTCCTGCAAGAATGAAACGATCGGGATTAGGAAAAGGGATCGAAAATCTGAAACCGAAGGCAGCGGCTCCTTCCGTAAAAAAGTGGGAAGAAGAGGCGGCCCAAAACGGCGGTATTCGCGAAATTGCGCTCGATGATATTTTTGCCTATACCGATCAGCCGAGAAAATATTTTGATGAAGAGTCTTTAAACGAACTGGCCGATTCGATTCGGCAAGTCGGCGTTCTGCAGCCGATTTTGGTTATCAGTCGCGAGTCGCGGTATATGATTGTTTCCGGAGAACGGCGTTACCGCGCCGCGGTCAAAGCCGGCTTGAAAACCATTCCGGCAGTGGAAATGTCGTTGACTGACGAAAAAGCGGATGAAATTGCGGTTATTGAAAATATTCAGCGTGAAGATTTAACTCCACTGGAAGAAGCGCGCGCTTATCAGGCGTTAATGCGCCGTTACGGTTATACGCAGGAGCAGGTTGCCGAAAAAGTCGGAAAAAAGCGTTCGACAATCACCAATGCCGTCCGTTTACTGAAATTACCTGAAGACATTTTAACCGGATTGGAAGAAAATAAAATTACAGCGGGACATGCACGGAGTTTGGCCGGGTTAAAAAAAGAATCGGAAATGCGGAAGTTTTATCAGATGATTATCTCAAAAGGTTTAAGCGTCCGCGATATTGAAAAACTTCTGGCAAAAGACGAAAAAAAGGCGGAACCGACAGCGGCCGCCGGAAAACCGTCCAAATCGGAGGATATTCTCGCCGTTGAATCGCAGTTGATGGAACGGCTGGGAACTCACGTTCTTATCAACGGAACGGAAAAACGGGGAAAAATTGTCATTGATTATTATTCGCTCGATGATTTAAATCGATTGATCGAACTGTTGGGAGGCGGTTTTTAACCGCCGCGCAGAGAGTTTTAAAATTCCAATTCAATCAAAAGCGGGAAGTGATCCGAAACTCCGGTAAATGTTTTGGTTGAAAACGAACGCGGTTTTCCGTTCCGGTTGACCATAAAATCGTATTCCGGAATTTCGCAGCGAATTAAATTCGGTTTTTGGGTCGGATCGATAATCGGTTCATTGACAAAAATGTGATCGATTTTTTCCCATTCGGAGCTGTAAAAATAGCTGCCTTTTTCCGGCGGCAGTTCGCTCCAAATCGAATACAAAACATCGCCTTTTACTTCTTCTTTGTTTTCGGAAAAAACCAAACAGCGATTCCGTTCTTCTTTCGGAATACGGTGCAGGTTCTTTTTCGAAACCAGTGCTGTCGGGTAACGAAACTCCTGTTTTTTGAATTCATACAGATCTTCGTTTAAGTCGCCCGCCACAATCACCGGCAGCGGGTTATTTTGAATCAGCCGTCTCACCGTTTGAGCTGACAGTTTGCGTTTTTCTTCGGTCTCTTCATCGCCGCCGAGTTTACTCTTCCAATGGTTGAGGATGATTTCGAATTCGATTCCGCGGTATTCGAAAAAGACTTCATTAATATTGCGTAAAATACTGCGGCCGAGTTCAAGTCGGTGGGTTTTGACTTCGTTTACCGGAATGCGTGAAATCACGGCGGAGTTAATATTGGAATTTTCCTGATCCAGACAGTAATTAAAACGATACCCGCGCGTCGGTAAATAGAATCGAACAAGAGAGTCAATACAGTTTTGATTTTCGACTTCAAATAAAAGAACGATGTCGGCATCGGTTTCTCGAATCACCTCTGCCAAATTGTTCAGTTTGTTTTGAAACATTTCCGAACCCCATTGACCGGATTCGGGATTGTAATTGTGATATTCTCCGCCGTCGGCAACGTCGTCAAAAAGATTTTGAACGTTGTACGACAAAATGGAAAGCGATTCGGCCGGCACAAAACAGCTGCACGAAAGCAGAAGAACCAAAATCAAAACCGGGAAAATATTTCTTGTTTTCATATAAATAATAATGCGGTTTTTAAGCGAATTCTGCATTTTTACCACCATTTTTTCTTTTTAAAATAAATAATCATTCCGAGTGTCACGGCAGTCATCAGCAAAAGGGCAAACGGATAGCCGAATTTCCAACGCAGCTCCGGCATATCGGTGAAATTCATCCCATAAACACCGGCAATAAATGACAACGGCATAAAAACAGTTGAAACGATAGTCAGAACCTTCATAATGCGATTGACCGATTGCGCGTTTTTCGAATCCAAAGAGTCAATTAGAAAAGAAAACGAATCGCGCAGTTTTTCGGTGAGGTTGACTGCCTGTGTGACGTTGTTTGTCAAATTAGCAAACAGTTTTTTGGTTTTTGAAGAAGCGAATGAAAATTCCGGTTGACAGATTTTGTTCAGAATAACAAGGAGAGGCATCAATGAACGGGAGAGTCGTGTCACTTGTTTCCGAAATGCGTGAAGCTTCGAAATGTCGTCAAAATCGGAGAAAAAAAGCTGTTCTTCCAAATCATCGTAGTAGTCAAGCATGCTCTTTGCCGTTTTGTACGCATTGTCAATCAAAAAATTGAGAATCGAAAAAAGTAAATAATCAGATCCGAGGGTACGTACGTTGGAAGAGGGGTCGGTTAATCTTGTTAACAAAAAGTTTAAATCGCTATTGGCTGCTTCGGAGAGCGAAATCAGCAGTCGTTTTTTCCATAAAAAAGACATTTGATTTTCTTCGATACAGTGTTCCTGCTCGTTCCAATCGACGGCGTTGAGCGTTAAAAAACAGCTGTCGTCATATTCGTCCAGTTTCGGCGGCTGAGGCACGACGGCGGCGTCTTCGAGAATCAGTTTGTTGAAGCCGAATCGTTTTCCCAATCGGTCGGTGAGTTCCCGAGAAATGCCGCTGCCGCATTCGATCCACACATTATCGGGTTCCGGCAGTTCACTGAGTTCCGGTAAGTCTATTCGGCAGGCGTATTTTTCTTTCGAGTACTGGTGATAGAGAATTTTTGCCTCGCCCCTCTCTTTGCGTTTGGAAACAGCGGCCGGCGGCTTCTGTTTTTGTAAAGAATTCATAAAAAACTCCGAAATACGAAAAACCGATGGAAAAAATTTTTCCTTTTATATATTATATCGGCAAGAGGGAAAGAATGAAACAGAAAATTGTTTATATTGCCGGCTTTCGTCAGCATGCCGGAAAAACAACCACCTCGCTCGGCATGATCCATTCGTTGAGCCGAATTTTCGATCCCGACGACATCGGCTACATTAAACCGGTCGGTCAAGAAACCGTCGAAATCGAGGATGGAAAAAAAATCGATAAAGACGCGGCTGTCATCAAAAAATTCTGTCTGCCCAATCTCGACCTACGCTATGTTTCTCCTGTTCAAATTGCTTCCGGCGTCACGAAACAGTATTTGACTTCAAAGCATAAATCGCATTTGACAAAAGAGTATGCGCAGAAAATTGCCGACTCCGTCGAAAAAATGAAAGATAAAAAAATCATTATCGCTGAAGGAACCGGACACCCCGGCGTCGGCAGCCTCATCGGATTATCGAATGCCGACGTCAGCAAAATGCTGAAAGCGCCGGTTTTGTATTTAGCAGGCGGCGGCTTGGGTAAAAGCCTCGATATGCTTTCGCCCGATTTGAGTTACTTCACCGTCAACGGCGCCGATTTCCGCGGTGTGATTTTCAATAAACTTTTTCCGCAAAAATTGGATGAGATGAAAGGATACCTCTCCGAAAAAAATATCAACGACATTTACCGCCGCCGTCGCTCACTGTCGGTGCTCGGCTATTTTCCCGAAGACGATATTTTGAATCAGCCGTCAATGGCGCTGTTGGTCCGCAAATTTCCCAATGCGT
Source organism: uncultured Spirochaetota bacterium (assembly GCA_944388995.1). Lineage (GTDB taxonomy): Bacteria > Spirochaetota > Spirochaetia > JAFGXN01 > JAFGXN01 > CALXOJ01. Next base: position 67,073 of record CALXKN010000008.1, read on the forward strand.
ATTTAACGGAAATTGTCAGTGAAAAACAGTGGGAGAAGCCGTCGCGTTCGGTAAAAATCATCACTCTTCCTCATCAAATTTTCGAACCGGAAGAGTATCTTCATGCCGGAGATATTGTTCTTCTGAATGCGGCTTCGACAAGAAGGTTAAAGAAGATTTTGGAATTCAACAGTGTTCTTGAAGATAAACTCGGCGGCATCATCCTCTCTTGCAGTGACAAACAGCCTCGGGAGGTTTTAGAGGAAAAAGCAAAGCTGCTTGAAAAACAGAATCTGCCGTTCTTTTTCGTTCCGCTGACAACAAGTGAAATTGAGACAACAGTCAGAAAAGCCGCTGAAAATACAAAATTGCAAATCTACGACGATGATAAAATCGCCAAAGTCAAAGCCATGTTCGATCACTATTTTGACTTGGAAAAATTTCGGAGAATTTATAAAATATGAAAAATCCCAATGAAGACTTTAAACGCATTACGGTTGACCAAAATCTCTTCGACACCATTCGCCGAAAAAACGCCTTTATCTGCGATATGGATGGTGTTCTGTATCACGGCAATCGCCTGATTCCCGGCGCCAAAGATTTTATCGAGTGGCTGAAACGGGAAAAGAAAAAATTCCTGTTTCTCACCAACAGCTCCGAACGATCACCGCAGGAGTTGGCTGACAAACTGCACCGGTTGGGAATTGATGTTGATAAGGAGCATTTTTATACCAGTGCTCTGGCGACAGCCGAATTTCTGGCGTCCCAAAAACCGGGCGGCAGTGCCTATATTATCGGGGAAGCAGGACTGATTAATGCTCTTTACAATGTCGGATATACAATCAATGATGTCAATCCCGATTATGTGGTAGTCGGAGAGGCCCGAACCTACAATTTGGAGGTACTGACTCATTCCGTCAATCTGGTTCGACGCGGCGCACGGCTGGTCGGCACCAACCCCGATATTACGGGACCGGTTGAGAAAGGAATTATGCCGGCGACGGGAGCGCTGGTCAAACCGATCGAGCTGGCAACGGGGAAAAAATGCTACTTTGTCGGAAAACCGAATCCGCTGATGATGCGCACCGCTTTGAAAAAATTGGGGTGTGTGCGGGAAGAAACGGCGATTATCGGCGACCGGATGGATACCGATATCCTCGCCGGCGTCGAAACCGAAATGGATACCGTTCTCGTCTTATCCGGCGTCACATCGCCCGAAGAAATCGACACCTATGCTTACAGGCCGAAAATTGTTATCAATGATGTCGGGGATTTTGCCCGGTAACAGATAACCGGGTTATATCCGAAAAAAGAGAAAAAAACGGACGAAATATGAACGTCCGCTTTTTTTATATTGACAGAAAAATGAACATAAATTATATTTGTAGTGAGTGTATCACTCATTTTAAAACATTTTTTATGAGAGGAAGAGGTGGAGTTTATGGGAAGTTTTTCTGTTCGGAAACGGAAACAGTTCGTTTGTTTTTCTGTATTAAAAGCGTTGACAGCAGCAGCCGTCTTAACGGTCATGTCGTGCGGCGGAGCCGTAGCTGTCGAAAATGTCAAAGTCACGCCGACGGCACTGTCGCTGGGCATCGGCGAAACGGCGGTTTTAAAAGCGGAAGTGGAACCGGCAGACGCCTCCGTGAACGCGGTGCTTTGGAGCGTTACGCAAGGAACGGCCGTCACGGTGGACGGATACGGCAAGGTCACGGCAATGACAGCCGGTACGGCAACCGTCACAGCGGAAACGGTCGACGGCGGTAAAACGGCTTCGTGTACGGTGACGGTCGGCAGTATCAGCGACGGAACAGGCGGAACAGACGGAACAGGAGAAACAGGCGGAACGGTGGCCGTTGAATCCGTTACGCTTGACCGTTCGTCGGTGACGCTGGGAGTCGGCAACTCGGTCACGCTGCAGGCAACGGTCGAACCGGCGGAAGCAGCCGCCACGGTGGTCTGGAGTCTGGCTTCCGGTGACGGCATTGTGACGGTCGACCAGAAAGGACGTATTACGGCAAAAGCGATCGGTGCGGCAACTGTGGCTGTCGAAGCCGGCGGTGAAACGGCCACCTGTCTGGTTACGGTCATTCGGGAAGGTGTCATTGCCGATTTGGCTTTTATTGACGCGGTTGAAAGAGATATGCAATCAACTTGGGGCCTTAACGACGGTTGGGTTAAAGAAATTGACGGAACCGTACGGATGAATTGGCGAAATATGAAAATCGTTAAAGAGGTTACAGAATTGTACTTGAGTAATGAAAATCTTTCTTCTTTGGACGGAATCGAATATTTTACCGGTTTGGAATTGTTATCCTGCAGCAATAACCGGCTGACAGCATTGGATGTCGGAAATTTGCACAATTTAAAAACATTGTATTGCGGTAACAATCAGATAGAAACAGGGAAGCTGATTTTACCGCCGCAGCTTACCTATTTGAGCTGCTCTGATAACCGGTTGGAACAACTGGATGAAACGGTATTACCGGCCGGTCTGACGGAATTGTATTGCCAAAATAATCCGCTGACAAAATTGGAAGTGGGAACGCTTACGAAACTGACAAAATTGGACTGTGCCGGAGGACAATTAACACGATTATCGGTAAACGGATTAACCGAATTGACCTATCTGGCCTGCGGTTTTAACAATCTTTCTCATCTGGATATAGCAATGGGTAGAGAAGAAATCAATTCAAATCTGGAAACATTGTACTGTCAGTATAATAATTTGGCTTATATAAACGTATATGAAATAAAGACATTGAAAGTTCTTGTCTGTGACAATAATAAAATCAGCAGTTTGAACCTACCGTACTCGACTTCCACAGAGCAAAGTCCGTTGTACTATCTGACATGTTCCGGAAATAATATAAGCCGGCTGGATGTGGCAAAGTACATAAAGCTCAACGCTCTGGATTGCGAAAAAAATGAAATAACCGAATTAAATATTACTAAGCTGACCGGTTTAACATCAACATCTTTTTTCCGCTGCGGAGGGCAGAGAAATGAAAGCAATCAAATGGTTTTACATCTGACAAGTGATCAGAATACTTTATGGACAAAGAATTGGAAAAAATATAACAACGGTGTCGAAACCCGAATCGCAGAGCCGTAATCCGCACCGGACTTATTGATTCAACAGATAAAACGAAAACGGCCCGGATTCGGGCCGTTTTCGATAAGGAATATTGTGCGGAAAGCGGATCATAAAGAGAGAAAACACTCATTATAAATGAGATAAAAATTCAATTTAAACAAGGACAAAAAAGAAATCCGTTCGGGCATTCCGAATACTTTAATGAGTACATTAATCATTTAAAATGAGTAAACCGGCCGTCTTCCGGGTTGCGCCGGAAAAATGTCTGTTTGTCCTTGGCAGAAATCACTGCCGTCGGAAAGAATCGCCGACAGGTTAAACTGTCGACGGTCTGATTCGGTCGGCATGGTTTTACAGCGGCTTTTCAAACCGATCGAGGCGGCGCCATTCTGCCTGAGCACTCATAAATGATTCCTATTCTTTTTTTTCGAAAACGTATCTGATGTCAAAACTGTCGAGAGCATCAAATGTCACATTTTCCCATTTATTGCGAACGGCCAAAAACGCATACGGCCGCACCAGATAAACCAGCGGCACCTCTTCCCAAATGATTGACTGGTAACGGTCCCACAACGCTTTCGCCTTTTCGGCATCCGCGGTGTAGGAGGCTTCCGTATACAGACGGTCGATTTCGGCTTCCCATTCGGTTGCCGGCGTTTTCTGATTTGGATACCACATATGGAGGTTGCCGCCGCTCGGCCACACGTTGACGCCCTGGCTCGGAAACAGGTTGCTGCCGGAAAGCGCAATCGACAACGACTGCCAATCGAACGAGTAGAGGAGGGAGTCTACCATTTTCGCAAAATCGACCGTGCGGATTTCCATCGCAATTCCCTGTTTTTTCAAATCATCGGCATAAATGTTGGCAATGTCCGACAGCTGCGGATTGTCAGCGGAAATCCAAAAGTCAAACGCGACGGCGTTGCCCTCTTTATCGCGTAAAACGCCGGCAGAGTCCTTCTCCATTCCGATAGACGTCAACAGCGCGGCCGCTTTTTCCGGATTGTAAAAATAGTTGAAAACAAGACTCTCCTCAAACACCGGCGAGGCTTCATGAAAAAAGTGGGTGACCGGTTTCGCTAAACCACGGTAAACATTGCGGATGATTTTTTCCCGATCCAGAAGGCAGCTCATTGCCTGCCGGAACTCTTTCTGTGAAAACCAATTATAATACTTGCGAGGCAGCGCACTGCGGTTAGGGTTTTGATTCCACGTGATAAAAGCCGCTGTCGGAGCCGGACCGCCGTTAATCACCTCGTAACCGCCTTTTTCCTGTTCGGACAGCACGGAATCCAAATCGGCAGGCATCACCGACAGCGTTTCCAGTTCGCCGTTTTTGAAAAGCAGCAGCTGCGTTGAAGGATTGGAAACGAACGAAAAACGCACCGTATCAAGGTAGGGCAGCCGCTGACCGACGCTGTCTTCCAAAAAATAGTGCGGGTTGCGCCGCAGCTCCAAAACCAGTCCGGGCGTGTAACGGCTGATGTAAAACGGTCCGGCAGTCGGAACGGTGCTCGGATCGGTATTAATGGTAATAAAATCAATGACACGTTGAGAGCCGCCTTCCTTCTTTGCCGCCTCATAAAGAAACCGCGGCCCGATTTGCAGATTCGCCGCCAACAAAGGATCGGCGACAATTCGCGGAAAAGTCAGCCGAAACGACGAATCGGTCAGCTTCTCCGCGGTAATTTCGCCGCGGCTCCCGTCCGGCATCGGCACAAACATCCCCGAATATTCAGCCATATTCAAAGCCGGATCTTTGATGATTTCCTCAATCCAAAAAACAGCGTCGTCGGCATTGAATGCGATTGTTTCGCCTGTCTTCGGCACAAACCAACACAAACCCGACTTAAATGTGAAATCAACCTCGGTGACCTGACGCTGCTCATCAACACGGACTTCAAAATCGGCAATGTGCCCCGACCATTTTTTTTCATAAACATCATATTCCAACAAATACGGACAAAGGTAACTCATCACAGCGCTCGTTGGTAAATCATTGATACGCGTCAAATTGAATGTCGACGGGTCCGACTCCATCGCCTCGTTCCAAACCCCACCGTAACGTCCGATTTTCCGCTCTCCGCCGCCCGGCCGAACCGTCATCTGCGACAGAAAGCCGTTTTGGGCTTCCGCCCGCAAAGCCGCCGCCTCCTGCGTCGACACTTCCTTTTTCGGACCGCATGAAACTGCAGCCGCCGCCAAAACCGCCAAAAAAAAGCCCTTCATGCCGCCATAGTAAAAGAAAGCCGCCGTCCTGTCAACCTTTTCGTTTTTTGGGCGCGCGCCCCTGCGGGGCGCCGGGCTTTCCGCTGCAATTCGCAGCCTCCCTGCGCCTTCACCGCGGCAAAGCTGCCGCTTTGCCCTGCGCCTTCTCTCCGTCGGCAGCTCATTTCCGCTTCAATCCCTCGCGCCTTCGGCAAGGTGCTGCGGAAATCGGCATTTTATTGTTTTAGTGTAAAAATGGGAACTTCCGAAAACAGTCAACCGTTTTTCGGAAAAATAACTGCCCTAAACGTATTTTTGTGTTATAATAACTCCAATAAAAATTTCGTATGGCAAACACAGCAAAAGCAAAACCCGAAAAAAACGCCGATTAAAACCGGAGCGGAAGATTCGGGAGAAACTTGGAGCGATCGGGTATGAGCTGTAATCTTCCTGAAAGCGTGGTTTTCGATATTGAACGATTCGCAAAGAAAAACAAGATTAAAAAGGTCGTTCTGTTTGGCTCCCGCGCGAGGGGCAATCATTCGGAACGAAGCGACATTGATTTGGCGGTCAGCGGTGGAAACGCGGCGGATTTTTATTACGACGTCAATGAAGAAGCGCGGACTCTTTTAATTTTTGATGTGGTCAATCTGGACGGACCGGTCAGCGGCGAACTGCGCGCCGAAATAGAAAAGGACGGAGTTTTACTCTATGAAGAAATTTGACAATTTTTGCAAAGCGCTTTCGAATTTGCGGGAAGGATTGCAGCTTGAAGAACCGTATTCTGTCGTCGAACGGACGGGCATCATCGGGCTGTTTGAAATTTGCTTTGAGCAGGCATGGAAGCTGATGAAAGCGGTTTTGGAAGAGCACGGCAGGACAATCGACCGCGTCGGTTCCCCGAAAGTTGTCATTCAGCTTGCATATCAGAGCGGGATGATTGACGACAGCGAAAAATGGCTTTCCCTGCTCAGAGATCGAAATATCCTTGCTCACACCTACAGCGACGAAGATTCGCTTGCCGTGATTCGAACGTTAAAGACGGACTACGAGCCCTTGTTCGCCACCCTCAAAGAAGAGATTGAAACGCGCCGGCTTTCGGCGTAAAGCGGAGGCGCGAAACAACTGAGTCCGGTATGAAAGTAGAAGAAATGGGAGCGAAAACTCTTTCAATCGCCACTGATTCTGCCAGCATCTTTACATTTGGCTCCGCCCCCCCTCGCTGAATCTTTTCGTTTTTTGGGCGCGCGCCCCTGCGGGGCGCCGGGCTTTCCGCTGCAATTCGCAGCCTCCCGCGCCTTCACCGCGGCAAAGCTGCCGCTTTGCCCTGCGCCTTCTCTCCGTCGGCAGCTCATTTCCGCTTCAATCCCTCGCGCCTTCGGCAAGGTGCTGCGAAAGAGGCGTCTGAAAACTATAAATATGAGAACAATCTCATTTAAACCTCATCCATTTTTATCTTCAGCAGAAATGCGCCATATCGCGCGGATAATACTTGCAGTCGTGCAGTTCCGTGTCGTCAAGCCCCAGCGCCTTTACCAGGGCAGCAGACGCTATGCACCAGTACCCGCGGTACTGGTTCTTTTTCAAGTCAAATTTTGTTATAAGCCCATCAGTCTTCGTGTGAATCCACTGTCTTTTAAGATACCGTTTTAACCGCTCAACAGCCGCCGCTTTATTCTCTTTTGAAAGCAGTACCACCTCATATACCGCATTGGAATATTTCGGACAGCAGAGCTTTTCCGTGCGTATCTGCCAGGATGAGTCCAGCGTCTGCATAAGGAAATCCAGATAAAAATCCCGCTGTTCCGATTTTTGTAACAATTTTCGATAGTCATCCAGAAATTCAGTCCTGTTAAAAAGCATAATCAAGTACAGAACAGTTTCCATATCTTCATAATTATCATTGCCGTCCTGTGCGTCTATCAAATGACGCAAAATCAGGTCTACTTCGGGAAGCAGCTCATGCATATCTAGCCCTAAGGAATATCCTGTATAAAATTTGTAAAATGCATAAGTATATATTTGATATTTAAACGCTCTTATGTCCGATTCTGCCTGATGTTCATCAGTCTCAATATTATGATGATGATACGTTTGCAGTATTTCTTTCAGCTTTTGGGAATCTTTCTTGAATCTTTCGTCAAAATATTCCTGGGGTTTGACTTTATCCCTCATCATTCTTACCCGGGGCGGAAGTTTTTCCCGCTCCTCCTCCGTAAGAAATTGCGACAGTTCAACTAAAAAGGGCTCTATAAACTCCGACATGAGTTTCGCTTTATTCCCGGCTGAGTGATCATAAGGTATTTCAATTGCCGATGTCCGCCGTTTCTCATCCTTCCACAAGCGTCCTATTTTAATAAATGAACCGCCTTTCTCAAATATGTACAACGATATAATCAGTGTGCAGTCTTCATACTCACATTCTATATAATCTTGCTCCCCCAAGCAGTAATCTCTGTAGGTAAGATTCCTCAAAGTGGTTATTATCCAGGGTATCCACTCTTTTTTGATGACAACACTATCCCATGACTGCCATGACCCGGTACCGAAACGGCTGCCGGTTCTGGTGTTGATTCGTAGTTCGCCTTTGGGACTCCAGGGCGTGGGAAGTTTTTTCCGTTCTTCTTCAGGAAGAAATTGTGACAAGGCCACTAAGAAGGGTTCTATAAATTCCGACATGATTTTCAAGTCGTTGTCCGATTCTTCAAAATTAAATTCGAAACGGGTATAACGCCACTTTGATGTCAGGGTATAACTCTGCTCATTTTTTGCATGCCAAGGAAAATAAGGTATTTCAAGTGCCGGCGATATCTTCTTTTCATCCTTCCACATGGGAAATATTTTTATATAGGAATACCCATCCCCTATAGGACAGATACTTAATGTTAATTGGCACGTTCCCCATTTATTTATGATGCTTTCAACTCCTGTTTGATAATTATCAACACTAAGATTTCTCAATGTGCTTATTATCCAGGGTATCCGGTTTTTTTGTATAACAATACTTTTCTGCTGCCCGCCGCCGAATGTACCGGTTCTTTTTCCGTTAATCCGTAATTCATCGTTATCTAATTCCTCGAAGCTGTATTCAAAATCGGCATTCAGAGTTTTTTTGCTTTGATATTTTGTTATCTTCTCTATTTTGGCTACTATCGATTCGTCGTCCGACTTATCGGTTTCGCCTGCATACCAATCTTTGCCTTCGAGCCATACCCCGAACCAGAAAGGAAGATCCCCCCAAGGTCTTTGACAGAGTTCTTTCTTTTCGTTGACACTCCAGGGGGGCGACAGTTTACCCCTTTCTTCTTCCGTGAGAAACTGCGACAATGCAACCAGAAACGGCTCTATAAATTCCGACATTAATTTTGTTTCTTTCCGGGATACATAGGGTATTTCAATATTCCATGAACTCTTATTTTCATTTTTCCAGACAGGATAAATTTTGATATAGGAATAATCAAAGGGTACTACATTTATAATAAAACTTAAATTACAGTAACCGTATTCATATACGAGAGTTTGCGGGGTGTTATAATCGTCGATAGTGGCATTTCTTAGTGTGGTAATGATCAAAGGTATCCACGCTTTTTTTATGATAATACTTTCCCATTGTCCCCTGCCGAATGAATCTGTTCGCTTTGCATTGATTTCCAACTCGTCATCATTTAATTCTTCATTGTCAGCTTTTTCCTCAAAATAAAATTCGAAATGAACATTCCCGCCCTTACTGATCAGGTATTCTTTTTCTGCCAGTCCGTATTGTGTTATACCGGTCATTGCTTTGAAAAAATTGAGGGAACCGCTTTCCTTATCGGCAAAAATGATGTTCTGTTTTTTGTTTTCCCTCCAGGGAGGCGGAAGTTGTGTTCTTTCTTCTTCGGTAAGGAATTGTGCCAATTCAACCAAAACAGGTTCGATAAATTCCGCCATTAACCTGCTTTTATCCCAGGGTAGATATGGTATTTCAATAAACGGTGTCGTTTTTTCCTTCGGTTCCTTCCATATGGGCATTATTTGAAGGGTCGCATAATCTTTGGCAGATGGTAAAAACTCCAGATTGACTTGACATTCTTCATATTCGTGAACGATATGTCTGTTCCAAATCCCTTCCGGAAAGTTGATGTCGTAATCCTCAAAAGGAAGGGTTCTCAGTGTGGTGATAATCCGGGAAATCCACGCTTTTTTTATGACGATACAGTAATACAAAGGCATACGTTCCGCTTCATCCAACAATGGAAAGGTTATTTTTTCGAAAATCCGTATTTCGTCGTTGTCCGATTCCTCAAAATGAAATTCAAAGGTATCGGATATTTCGGCATCTCCCCTTCTGCCTGTAATGAACATTGCATCTACCAGTTTAAGAAAAGCTTTTGTATCAGCGGATTGGGCAGATTCTTCATGTTGATCGTCTTCTTTATTATATTTTATTCCGACTCCTAAGGAACGCAGCCGTCATATCGAAGGGGTGCAACGGTATGACGGCCAACACTCCGCTTTCACGCGGTGGTCTTATGCTGTTCATGTCGATACCGGACCGCTTCCGACACAACCGAATGAAGTTTTCCGATTTTCCGAATCAATTTCTAACAGAAATGGGTCATATCGTAGGGATAGTATTTACAGTCTTTCAGTTCCGTATCGTCAAGTTTGAGGGCTTTTACCAAAGCGGCGGCGGCGATGCACCAATACCCCCGGTACCACCCTATTTTCAGATCCCGGTTGGTTATAACACCTTCGGTTAATGACATAAACCACTGCCTTTTAAGATACCTCTTTAACCGCTGGACGGCTTCCGCCTTGTTTTCTTTTGACAGCATTACCACCTCGTATACCGAATTGGTCTCTTTGGGGCAACGAAGTTTTTCCGTACTTATCTGCCATGTGGAGTCTACTATCTGTACAAGATAATCCAGGTAAAAATCCCGCATTTTCGATTTTTGTAATAACTCCTTATATTCATCCAGAAATTCTGTCCGGTTAAAAAGAATGATTAAGTATATAATCATTTCCATATCATCATAACCTCTGTCCCTTTCTCTCGTTGTATCAATCAAATTTCTTATGATAAGGTCTACTTCGGGAAGCAGCTCATTCATACCAAGCCCCAGGGAATAGCCTGCATAAAATTTACAAGCTGCTTCCATATATATGTGATATTTAAACGACCATACATTATATTTTTCCGGATGGCTTATTCTCTTCATATTTACTCATCCGTTCAGCAAGATCAGACGCATCCTTATTATATCTTTCCCTAAAATATTCTTCTGTTTTTATGGTGTCTCTCATCTGTTATTCCTTGTGTATTTTGTAAATTTTTGGTTTATTCTCGTTATACATAACATTGCCATTTTCATCAAGTTGGTAATATGTTACTTTTCCTCCCTTCGGAACGCCTGCGGCGTGGCTACAATCCTTTGTGCGAGAAGATTTTTATCAATGGTGTCCGTACACACCCATTGATGTTGTCAAAGAACTCCTTCTGTACGGAGATAGGGGGAGGGTTATTCAAAAGTTATTACCATATGCGAACCTGCCGTTTTTTCGGTTACTTTCTGTATAATCTCTTTTTTGTCATCTTCAGTTAATGGCTCGTTTTCTGGAACAAGCCAATTTTTCATTGAACTTTTATAACAGACAAAACCGCCTACTATCATTTCGCCTGCGATTCTCGCAGTTCTGCCATCGAGTTCTACATCTATGTATGTGTTTGTTCCGGTTATTTTTGTCATATATTAATCCTATGCATTATCCCATTCGTCTTGAAGAGCCTGATCCCATTCAAAGGTCATATCAAAGTGACCGTTCTTTTCAAGGGTGTAAATAGCTTTGTTCCATTGTGCAAAATGTAACTCTTTTGCACTATTATGAAATTTTATTAAATCAATTTTTGTTTCTCGATTAAGTGCTAAGTTTAAAGCATTTTTCCATTCTCCATTAATCTGATATTTTGCATTCGTACCAATATATTTATCACTACATTCAATATTCAGTTCAATTTTATCCCAAGAGGAATCAATACTATCATTCAATTGCGAACCAATATTTTTATATATATCTTCAATATTTTTCATAAATACTCCTATTAATTTAAGAAGAACAAATTTTCTGTTTTTTCTATTTTTCCATCCGATGTTTTTATAATGTATGTTACATCAAAATCTGTCGGTCTTAGATTATCAGCATAGTTTATTTTTATATCAACTTCAACCTTTTTTCCCTCTGAAAGTGCATCGTTCCATTTTTTTTCCATGGTTTTCCATTCACCATTATTTAGTGTGGCGGTTTGTGGAACATAATTTATTTGTTCTCCAGGACCATTGAAAATTCTTGCAATAATATGTCCGCCCTGGTCATCACCTTTAATACCATCTTTTATATCAACTGATTTTCCTTGTTGATAAACATTTCTGTCTTTTGTTTCAAGTTTTAATTCTCCGCTTACTTTGTTTTACAACTATTTTCTTTTACTTGCAATTGTTCCAAAACGATTAAGTGCAGCAACAATATCTTCATAATCAGCATCTATTTCATCTAACTGTCCCAGATTTCCTTAAATTTTAAACCTTTGATACTGTTTTTCTTAACAATATCTATAAACTCATCTGTTACAAAATAATCTCGAATAATTAATTGATTTTGTAGTTTAACTTGAAAAAGAGGTGGATAATTGTTTTCCTTAAAATAATATTGCTCAACACCTAAAATATCATTCTCAAAATACTTATATTTAGTTTTTTTTCGATCTAAGCAGTCCAAAACAGTTAAATTATTTAATAGTACAAAATCGTCATTAAGCGGAACAAATCTTATATTTATTTGAGAAATGTCAGAAAGTACTGCCATAAATTTTTTATTTATGAAGAATCCTCTACAATCATAACATTCACAAATATCCCCTGCAGGATTATTAGAATCTCTATCGTATTCTAATTGAAAATCAGAAGGAATGCTTATTTCTATACCTTTATTAAACTGACGTAAAATTTTTCTATCAGTTTCTTCGTTTTTTATATAGCATCCTTTGTAATTATCAATATCTGTTTCTAAAATGTATATTTTCATATATCCCCCCCCTAATTGTGAATTTTTAAGAAACCACTCAATAATTCCTTTCGGATTGTTTGTATGTGTTTGTTCCGGTTATTTTTGTCATATATTAATCCTATGCATTATCCCATTCGTCTTGGAGAGTTTGATCCCATTCAAATGTCATATCAAAATGACCATTCCTTTCAAGAGAGTAAACAGCTTTGTTCCATTTATGCTCAGGCGACATAGATTCTTGAAGTTCAAAAACGCTATCCATTAAAGTATTTACAGTTAATAAAGGAAACTTTAATTCTTTTTTTTCAAACGATGATAAAGTATATTCTGCCTGAAATGAACACATTTTATTTAGACTTGATTCTATTTTTACAGTCACTTTTTCCCATTTACCGGAAATATTATCTTGAACCGCCTTGCCTAATTCTTTATATAAATCCATAGCATCTCCATTAATTGTTGAATATTTTTTTGAATAGTTGGCTCATTTATTTCTCTTTATTTAAAATAAACAGATACTCAGAGACGTGTATATTACGGTTATTCAAATTTCTGCTTCCCCGGAATGTATTATAAGTCATTTCAACGGTTTTCAGTTTTCCGTAGTGTTCCAGCATTGTTTTCATTTGCTCAAAAGTAATAAATCCTTCAGAATTATAAGAGATAATGACAAACTTTGAATCAATTTTATCTATGATTTTTTCCATGGATTTTAAGGCTGAATAAGGTTTGTTGAATTCCGAGCGGTTCCAATCCTGAGTTATCCCTGAAACTTTACTGATTTCAGCATCCAGCCTGTTCTTTATGATAAGATTCAGCATAAAATAATTTGAACCATAGGGATGCTGGTTATACGGGGGATCCAGATAAGTAATATCTATTTTTTTTAATTCCCCGGCAAGTTCCACAGCATCTTTTTTATAGATTTTAACCTTTGAATTGAAATTGCTTAAAACCGGCTCTTTCAGTTCTATTTTTCCAAAAATGCGGGTTAAAGCGTTTTTCCCGGCAGCGCCGAAACATCCGATTCCGGTATTTTTGTCCTTGTAAAACCCTTTGAAAACCCCGCTTGTATTGACATGAACCGAAGCCTCCGTTACGAGCGGCGCTAAAAAAAATTTTTTCATGTCTTCTTCCTGCACCACTTTATCAATCAGACTGCGGTAAGTGTCGATTAACAGAGCGTTCTCATGGGTATAAAAAACCCTTTCTCCTCTTTGAATATTTCCGTCATCCTGAGGGGCATAATTTTTTGTGATAATTCTCGGTTCTTTTTTGCTGCGGCACATTTCTTCTATTATTGATTTATATTCCCGCCATTTTTCATGCGGAAAATCTTTTTTGTCAGTCAGATAGCATTCATTGATGAGGCGGGAATATTCTTCCAGATCATTGGCAATTAAAACACTGCTGTATTTTTTCAGCATCCGGGCAACAATTCCCGAACCGGAGAAAATATCCGCACAAACAAGTTTTTCTTTTCCCAATAAACCGGCAATTTTTTTGACTTCTTCTTCTATATTCCTGATAAGCTGCCGTTTGTTCCTGATATAAGTAATGATCTGTGCAGTAAGATATTCTTTATTTTCTTCTTTCATGGCTGTAAAGATTTATATTGTTCCAAATTTCCGGTTTATTCTATGCTTTTTGACAGACCTTTATACTCAGTATCCCTCTCCGCAAAAATCAACCCGGATTTCCGTACACACCCATTGATGTTGTCAAAGAACTCCTTCTGTACGGAGATAGGGGGAGGGTTACTCAAAAGTTATTACCATATGCGAACCTGCCGTTTTTTCGGTTACTTTCTGTATAATCTCTTTTTTGTCATCTTCAGTTAATGGCTCGTTTTCTGGAACAAGCCAATTTTTCATTGAACTTTTATAACAGACAAAACCGCCTACTATCATTTCGCCTGCGATTCTCGCAGTTCTGCCATCGAGTTCTACGTCTATGTATGTGTTTGTTCCGGTGATTTTTGTCATAATTAGTCCTTTTCGCTATCCCAAGCTTCTATAAATTTAAAACCCTTAAGCTGGTTTTCATTTACTATATTTAAAAATTCATCAGTTACGAAATATTTCATGTCAACAATTCCATCAAAACGGGATGTTTGAAAAAGTGGTGGAAAATCAAGCATTTTAAAACAATATTTCTCTACTCCTATAATATCATTGTCAAGATATTCAAATACAGTTTTATTATTATTTAATGCATCAATCACTTTTAAATTATTTAGTAATATGAAATCATCTTGAAATCTTATATACTGAATCTCAAATTTTTCATTTTTATTAAAAATATTATAGGTTCGGTTATTAATTAAAAGTCCTCTAAAATCCCAGCACCTAATAACATCACCTATTTTTAATCCTTCATCATTTGCATAGTTAAAAGTTATGCATCCTTCTTTAAAAGTTAATTTTCGACCTCTATTTATTTCTTTAAAATCTCTCTTAGTTAGATTTGTTTCGTTTATAAAACAACCTTGATAATTATCAACATCAAGATTTAATTTGTAAATTTTCATAAAAAACTCCTTAATTATGAACTTTCAACAATCCATTTAATAAATCTCTTCGTATCTTTTGAAGCTCATTACATATTAGTTTCTGTATTTGTGCATCCGAACACTCTTTTTCAATTGCATCATATACAATACTATTTAAGCGTTCATAAACTTCATCAAAATATGAATTCAAATGCCCACCACAATGCATTACTTCGGTTGTAACAAATTCATTCTTTTGGTAAGGTAAAAATACACCATTTGCAGGTGAATTTAAATCAATTCCATATTCGTGCAAGATTGCAACACTTGCTCTAGATTTTTCTGAATTAACTGAATATGAACAATCAAATATACACATTTTGTTCATGGATGAAGTGATTTTTATGACAACCTTTTTCCATTCATCA
>CALXKN010000009.1 GCA_944388995.1 uncultured Spirochaetota bacterium
GACAGACAGACAGACAGACAGACAGACAGACAGACAGACAGACAGACAGACAGACAGACAGACAGACAGACAGACAGACAAAAGTTGCATGACTCAAAAAATTTGTCAAGAGGTTTCTGCAACGGAATTATGGGAGTCCCCATCACCTTCCTCGACAAATACAGCCCGGAACAATTCGAGATTATCGGACTTGACCGATACGTTCCCGACAACCCAAGATATGGGCATAGATTTACAATTAACGGAAAAGAAACCTATGCGAGAGTCCTTATCCGAAAAAAAATGTAGCGGCATTATGGGCGTACCAATCACTTTTTTGGATAAATATAATCCGGATCAGTTTGAGATTATCGGTTTTGCGGGAGGTTGGAATGGAGATTCTCCGTTAATCACAAGAAGGTATCCGCAAAAACAACAACAAATCAACAAAGATGGCAGCACTTCTGTTGTCTGCAAATTGAATGATGGAACACCGGCTATAAGGTTGGAAGTTAAGCCGATAAATACAACTCATTACACCATTGAAGATAATGCGTACTATATTAGAACTTATGGAAGAATTTTAATAAAAAGGAAGCAGTTTAACAATGAAAATCGAGCCGAAACAAATCAAAGTCAGGGAAGTGTTTGACAGTTACGCCGACAACGGCGATGACGGCGTTTTTGCCTACGGCGGCAGGCTTGCCATTCGCCCGCCGTACCAGCGGGAGTTTGTATATAACACAGCGCAGGCACAAGCCGTTATCCACACGGTACTAAAGGGCTTTCCTCTGAATGTGATGTACTGGGTAAAGACCGGAAACGATACGTATGAAGTGCTTGACGGTCAGCAGCGGACATTATCCGTCATGCAGTTTCTTGACCACAAGTTTTCTGTTACGCTTGATGGAAAACAATACTACTGGGATTCTCTTACCGATGACAAGTACAACGCAATTATGGACTATGAGTTTATGGTTTATATTTGTGAAGGCGAGGAATCCGAAAAATTAGAATGGTTCAAAGTTGTCAATATCGCAGGGAAAAAGCTGTCAGAGCAGGAATTGCGCAATTCCGTGTATACCGGCGAGTGGCTTTCAGACGCAAAGCGCTATTTTTCAAAACGGAACTGCGCTGCAAAAAATCTATCTGATAAGTACATAACAGGCGACCCGAACAGGCAAGAACTTCTTGAAAAAGCGTTAAAAGGAATATGCGAATATCAAGACATCAAAGAAATCACAGAATATATGGCGCGGCACAAATCAGACGCGGACGCAGACGAATTGTGGCAGTACTTCCAAGATGTGATTCATTGGGTTGAGAAGATTTTCCCAAAATACTTTTCGGATATGAAAGGTTTGGACTGGTGTCATTATTATAATAAATATGGAAAGAAAGAATATAATTCATCAAAGATGAAAGATGAAGTAAAACAGCTGCGCGAAGACGATGAGGTGAAGAAAAAGAAAGGCATCTACGAATTTCTGCTTTGCCGGGATACAGACCCGTTTGCGGGCAGATTGCTCAATCTGAGGACGTTTGATAAGCGGGATAAAATAGCGGCATACAGCCGGCAAAACGGAATATGCCCTGTCTGCGGCGAACGTTTTGAATACGACGAAATGGAAGGCGACCACATCAAACCGTGGAGCAAAGGCGGTGAAACAATACCGGAAAACTGCCAAATGCTCTGCAAAAACTGCAATGCAAAAAAAACGGATAAATATTAATCACCACGACATCCTCCCTCATTTTGCGACAGAGACACCGTTCCCTCAGTCAAAACCTTTTTGTCTTTATCGAAATAAAGTTCCTGCGTATAATACTGAACATCAAACGTGACAACCCCGCCAAACAGTGTTTTTCCGAAATCGAAATTGTAATTTCCGCTTCGGTTGCCGACAATCGATTCCGGCAAAATCATTACATTTTCTTCTGCCAAAAGAATTTCGCCGGCACGCCCTTTCAAAAACGAAAGAAGGATTGAATAAAGCCGGTTTTTAACGATATTGTTATCGGCCCATATTTCAATGGAAATCCGTTCTGTCGTATGCGTTTGGTATCCGATAACGGGAACCGGTTGATTTCCTTCCGTTGCCTCTTTTATGGCCGCAACCGTCTCGGGAGAACAAATAACCCCTCGGTCATCCGTTTTCTTTTTTAACTCCGTTTCCAAAGAAGCTGCAAAATCGGACGAAATCCTCATCTCTCTCCGACCGGCATCGGCAACTTCTATCGGGTTGTCCCCTTCCGATATAACCGTTACGGAAGGAAATAATCCCGTTGCGTTTTGCGCCGGTGTTGCCCCTTGTGATCTTGCAAAGAAATATTCGAAAGGATGTATCAGCGACACATTTATTTTTTCGATATTGGAAAAAATTGTCCGTATATCGACCGTTTCGTTAAAGTGACGATCAATGACGCGTCTTAACGCCTCTTCCACGGCAGGGGTAACACACAGATATTTCATGGCAACCACCCCGAAAGTGCCTTTCTGATAGCATTCGTCTCTTTTACGACCCGAAAGAGGTTGTCAAAAGCCTCGTTGATTTTTTTTCGTTCATTACCGGACGGATACGGTTCTCCGCCCCTGTAATAACGATTGCTGGTTTTATAAGCCAAATAATCGTTATGACGATCTTTTTCTCTCAATTTATCGTCTACATAAGCAGAAAAGGCTCTTGCCGCCATCTCATGCGGAGTCGACCAATACGGCTTTGATCCGCTTTCCAATTGTTGTGCGGCAATATAATAACTTGACGCCGATTTGCCGCTCGGAATCTCAACGGTTCCGCCCTGAGGATTTTTGTCATAATAAGCGCAAACAATCGGGATCCAACTCTTTCCGTTCGAATATTGCGATAATACTTCAACGGCTTTATCAAGGCTGCCGGCATTCACAATTTTTTGCTTGAATGTACTGGAAGCAACGGTTCGTTCGTCGAAATGGACCTTCGCCATACGATAATCTCTTTCCGTATAATTCTGTTTTATTTTTATCGGAATATTACCTTCCAGCATCGCTTTCGTTAAATTGTCAAACGCGCCGCGGACTTTTGCGTAATCCGAATCTTGATCAAGCAAGGCCTGAATATCCATACCCTCATTTTTAGCTTCTCTGATTTTTCGATCAAGCCGGTATTGCGAATAGGTATCATCTTTTCCCAGAAGCGATTTGATTTCATTGAAGATATCAGCTTTTTTCTTCGGCATAGACCGTGTCGGATTTGTCAGAAAATCACCGATATGGCCGCCGGTCATCGATTCCGTGAGAAGATTATCAAAGGCGTGAAACCACTCGTGGGCCAAAGCCCCTCCTCCTTTCATTTTGGTAATATTAATGACCCGCTCAACCGGTTCATAGTGTGCTTTCGCATTTCCTCCCGCTCCGCGGGCGCCGATAGCCATAGCCAAACGACCATTCAACGAGATTTGCGCATCGGCGATGCCCGTCATATCAGCCAAATCCGCAAATCCGCTTGCCAAATTATCAACATGAAATTTTGCGGATTCCGGATCATTCAACACCCAATTCCCGCTCTGTACATCTCGCAAGCGAAACGCATCTTTCAACTCTTGCGTTGATTCGGCTTTAACGTTTCGACCTCCCTTGCGGGTCAACACACTCGCAACTTCCAGTTCGAACACGGCTTTTCTTTTGGCTCCTGTCTGTTTTTCTTTAAACTCTGATTTTTGGGACCACTGCCAATCGTCGTATTTTCCGCGACGCGCATTCGCTACATGCGTTAAAAAAGAGGGGCTGCGAAGGATATTGTTGAACTTTTTCCCCAGCTGGATCCACGCCTGATGCAACGGATTGGCTTTCAATGCCTTCAATGCATGTTGATGTTCGAGTTCTTTCAATTCAGTTTGCAGAGAGTCTCTTTTATCGGCAAGCTTTACCAATCCGCTCTGTTTCTTAAAATCCGATTCTACTGCAGCTGCCTTAATATAATCCTCGTCTTTTTTTGCAATCTCGGAAGCTTCATTCGTATATTTACTGAAAAGATTATAATCCTGTATATGGGATAACTTTTTTTGATTCGGCTTCAGATGTCCGTTTTTTTTGGCTTCCGCGACAACAAGTTTCATCGCTTTTTCTCTTGCAACAAAAAAGGCATGAATTGTCGCTCTTTCCAAAGATTTTGATTTGAGATATACGTTATCAATTTCTTTTAAAACTTTCCAATACTCATCATACAATTTCATATATTCGGGAGTGTTTCGAACACTCAAAAAAATTCCGTTTCGCTCGTCACGAATCTCTCGCAACACATTAAGAACATCCTCAACCGTTTTGCAACTCTCCAGTCGGTCCCTCATTCCGTTAACAGCGATGACATAATTTCTTCTGGCTTCCGGATTCGTTTGTTCGGGCTTTGCTCCTGCACTGGCAAAAATACGGTCAACCAAAAACGCAGCACTGCCGCTCATTCCGTTGTCCTTAAGGTTATCCCAATTCACTTCGCCGAAAATATTCGACTTAACAATCAACTTCTCGGCCATCCTCGGATTTTCTTCCAGCCCCTCCCAGTCAATTTGGAAATCCTTTACTCTGGCCCTGTTTTTACCGGCAGAAATAAGATATCCTGCGGCAAGCTCCTTTCTCGCTCCGGCAATATAGCCCGTATCGCGATACCGGTATTCTTTGCTTTTCGGATCCCATGTTGCGTCATCGACAGCCGAATACCGTTCAAACAGCTCCCGCTTCGGATAGCCTGCCGCTTCTCTTTCTTTGTCGGTTACATTGCTGATATTCTCTGTTTTATCCTTGACATTTAACACATCCTGGAGTATAAATTTATAAAGAGGCTTACCGATGAGTAAGGGCAGACTTCCGTCTGTTACTGCATTGTCTGCCTCTTTTTTTATTTCTTCGTCCGTAAAAACCTCATGAACATAAAACCGATTGGTATCTCCGGCTGTTTCTCTTACTCTGCAAAAAATGATTTTATCTTCATCTCCATATTGTACTTTCCCGGCAAAATAATGATTGTCGATATTTTCTCCATTGAAATCTTTTTCATATCCAATGTATACACCTTTTTCCAAAACACTTTTGATAGCAGGCAAAGTCTGGAGTTTTATATATTTATCAGAAGGTTCTCCGTGATGCATATCACGAACGACTGATTTTTTATTTATGATTACATTTCCAATAATTGTTTTTGCATCTGTCTGATGATTATTTTTCACCCACTCAGCAGCAGCACGATCATACATTCCGTCCCCATTGTACGGGACAGAATCTTTTTCAATTTTACAAACGATATTTTCTTTGATTGCTTTTCCTTTTTCTATTTTTTCCCCTTCACTCAAAGAAGAGAACTCTTTCTTTGCATTCTCATTTCCCAACATCGCACGGCTTCTGTTGTCATGTTCATTGGAGAATTTATTTTCTTTATTACTATTGACACCGAATATATCTTGCAGTATACTTAAATAAAGGGGGATTCCTCCGGGATCTTCTCCATTTTTGGAAAGACCGGTCTTGAAGGAATCCCCTTTCTTTATAACATCATCAGTAAAAATTTCATGGACATAAAAATGTTTTTCTCCGCCTGTTTTGGATTCCCTGACTCTACAAAAAACGATTTTACTTCCATTGGGAAATTGAACCCGCCCCGCAAAATAATGATTTTTTAATGGCTTTCCTCCAAAGTCATCCTCATAGCCTATATAACAACCTTTTTCCAAAACATCTTTTATCGAAGGAATTGCCTTCAATTTATCTTTTCCGAACCCATGAGAAAGACTATTGGCAATGCCGGATTTTGTAATAAAGACTTCTCCAATGTCCGTATTCGCGGGTGCTGTAAAGTTCTTTTCTACCCACTCTTTGGAAGATTCAATAATTTTCTTACCTTCCTCGGCAACAATCACTCCGTCTCTCACGGATGAAATAACATTTTCAAGAGAAATTCTTATTTTTTGTTTATCTTCATTTGTTAATGAAGATAGTTTCTTTGCATTCTCATTTCCCAACATCGCACGGCTTCTGTTGTCATGTTCATTGGCATCCGGATCTTTTTGGCCGCTCCCGTTATAAATCGAGTAAATCCGCCGCATTAACGCTTTGGAATAAACCGGCTGATCCGTTTTTTGTTTTTGGTTCTGTTCTGTCGGGTTCTTCTTTTCCGTTCCGGATGAAGATGCTCCCTCGGAATTTTTCTTTTGTTCTTTTTGCTTTGTTCCGGAAAACACCTTGTCCCATTTTGCTTTGTTGAGGAAATAATGCAGCACATGCTGCGCAAAGACAGATTTGCTGACACCGAAATCTTTTTCGATATGATTTCCTTCGTAATCCTTTTCTATCCTTGCTTTTCCGATACCGAAAAAATTAAGCAATGAACGAAAAGGCGTTTTGAAGTCTTTTGCGTAAAAATATCGATATCCTTTCCCGTTTGTTTTCGGAACCCGTTTGACATATTTGTGTGACCGCGATTTCAACAGATCCATTTTTCTCTCCTTCTTTTCATTTTTTTCAACAACAGGACTTGACTTTTCCTGATTTTGTGATATATTTATAGTGGTCGTAAGTGATGCCGATAAACGAGTATTCGGGTGGTCCCCTTCCGGGGAGCATGTATTGCGGGTGCAACTCCCGTCTCTTACGACCGATTTTTTTATATTTTTGACTTCACTTCCCCTGTCCACTTTTCCAATTGTTACAAGATAATTTCCTTCTTTATCTTTTCGGTAACGCTCTTCTCCCCAAACTCTCACTGTTCCCGGAGGCAAAGGTTTGGCTTTCAATATCAAAAGAAATTTTATTTTTTCTTCTATCTCTTTCAAAAGTTCCGTCATATTACCTCTCAAACAACACCGAGTCGGCAAGAGCCTCTATCTCTCCCCGAACCTTGTTTACCACATAAGGAATGACCGTCGGCCGTGCTTTTCGAATCCACGAACCGGACGGAGACTTTGCCGAAATCACCCGAAAAGTAAAGGCCTTCGATTCTCTTCGACTTTTCCCGGCTGCATTGACAAAACTTCGATCCATCATCACCATTCCGCTGTAACGGGAGAGATCACCTTCATATTTCCCTGTACGACCGCCCCATTGATATGACGATCTGAATATTTGTTCTCCTTTGGCATTCGCCTGCGTATGCGACCGACTTTTTGTCACAAAAGAAAACCCGCTTTTTTTGACAGCCTTCTTCAAATCCCCGAAAACCGCACTCGGCATACCGTCGGCAGCTCCCGGTTGATTGTGCATAAACGGCACAATCAAATACGGAACACCCTTTTTCGAAACCCTCGATTTCTTTCCGTAGGGATGCGTTTTTTTCATGTCAAAATCAGACTCCGCTTCCTGCATCCATTTCGAATACGGGGATTCGCTGACAACCTTATAATTATATTGATTGACAGATTTGATCCTGATTCCTTTCGCAAATCCGTATTGAGGCCGCTTCAAGCCGACCTCACTTCTTCTTGCGGTCAACACCTCCCGCCACTCGGCCTGTACAACAACAGCAATACGTGCGGCCAAGGCGCTTTGTTTTTCTTCGACCAATCCGAAATCGGAAATCGCATTCAAGAGTTCGGCCAGCTCGTTTAATCCCTGAATTTCAACTTTCAGCATAGCTCATCATTCCTCGACAACAACCGTTTCCGTATTGTTGGCAATCCGTTCAATCAATCCAATCAGTTTGGGGATTTCTTCAAGTGTGATAACGCCGTCATCTCTGGCAGCTTTTGCTTCTTTCTTGTATTCTTTGTATTTTGTGTTATCGTATCTTGTCTCGTATGCTCCGGTATACGGATTAAAATAGTTATACGATTCGAGCAGTTCATCTCTTGTTAATTCTTTCAGCATCTCCTGAATTTCGAACTCATTCTTATCAATTCCTTTTGCCTTTAAAATACTCCGCAGCTCATCTGTCGACAGAATAGCGTCAACGACTTCGGTATCTTTGATTCTTCTTTTTTGATCATCAATCTCGTTTTTATATTCATCACTGTTCCACTGCTTCGCATAATATTCGGGCATTGTTCCCGTCAATGAAGCAGCTATCAACGCCGTATCTGTTTTGATTTGCTCGACTGTTGATAAAGTACGCTCTTCACTCGATTGCGACAATTCTGTCCACGACATGGACGCCTGTCCGAAGTTCCCCGTCGACATTCCCTGCGCAAGCATCTCGTAGAGTTTCACCGTATCGGTTGCCGAAAAACCGAAAGTCGACATCAGCTTGTGTTTAATATCGTTGGCATTTCCCCCTGTTTCTGCCCACAACTGACCGGCAACCGCCTTCATATTTTCGGGAGTCATCCCCTGTTCCATCCTTTGGGCAACAGTCCAGTAATCCTCTCCGTCCCTCATAATCGCCTGATAGAGCATTGCATCCTGATCACTCTTGATCCCGATAGCCCCGCGCAGAACAGAATCCATTTGTCCCAGTTTCCTTGCCCCGTATTCCCCTGTCCACGCCTGCCCGCCTTTTGAAAGGAAGTTCATTGACGCTGAAATGTCCGAAAAAGACCGGACAACACCATCAGTCAAAGCCCCGGTAAAAATCGACGAAAAGGCATCCATGAATTCGCGAAAACGACCGCGGCCGACCCCTTGAGACTCAAGAGTTCCGCCGACATAATTGAGAGCATTCTGCTGCCCGAATTGAGCCGCATTCCCGTAAAAACCGGCAATGGCTGTAGCATCGACACCAAACTGACGGGAAAAGTACAAAGACTGATTCAATCCTCCGCCGGCCCCGGTATACTCAGCTAAAGCCGATTTAACCGCCAACCCGACCGACGCATTAAATCCGTATTGATTGGCATTTTTCCCCGCATCTGCCAGAATATCCTGCGGATTTCCCAACCCTTTCCCTCTTGCCGTCAAAAGTTCCGGAAGATAATTGGAATAAGCCGAAAACATTTTTTCGAGAGCTTCGTCTTTTGTCAGTTCATTGTTTTTCCATGCATTAATGGCCGTTGTAATTCCCAAAGTCAAAAAGCCGAGAATCTTTGACTGTAAAAGCTGCCCGCCGATAGAAGATTCATATTCGCTTCTTTTGGCCCCGGCGATATCTCCTGATGCATACTGACTGAACGCCTGCGCACGACCGGCGGTATATTTCGAGCTCATATTGAACCCGGCGGTAACGAGACTGGTAACTGACTTGATTGCCAATGAGGCAACGGCAAGCGGAACTGCAATCTTCTTTATCGCCCCTAAAATTGCCGCACTGCCACCGGCTCCGCCTCCGTCAATTTGTTTCCCTAACGCATCAAAAACGGCATCGCTTCCTTTCCCTGATATCCCCGGAAAAAATTTCCTGAATAATCCTTTCAGCATTGAAGCCAGATTATTTTTCTCATCCGACTCCGGTTTCGGTTTCGGCTTCCCCGATTCCTGCTGCGTCTTATTGATTGCCTCCAATATCTTCTGTGTGATTTCGGTCAGTTTGTTTAAAGATGCATCCCCTCCCAGAAACCCGGCAAGAACCTCCTGTCCGTTTTCCGCTTTTTCTCCGCCCGCAACAGAGACATCTCCCATTCCGGCAGATGTCTGATTCTTCGCCTTTGACTCAAGAGAGGACAAATCACCGCCCAAAACATGAACGGCTTGCGCAAGATTTTTTATGGAATCTGTACCGGTTGCCGATACATTAATCCCGATTCCGACCTGTTCCACGATAGCTAAAAATCCTCCACAATCTCCGCCGCCTCTTCTTCCGAATATCCCATCTCAAGCATTTCTTCTTTCGTTTTTTCCAAATCTTCTTTAGATTCCTGGCGCATTTTATACTGTGCGTAGTTTCGTCTGAAATCCTCATCGGAAAGGCTGTGTGCCGAATTCAAAAACAGAATAATCAGCTGATGTTCGGTTAAAGATTTGATTCTCTCATCAGTCGGTAAACACCGGAAATGCTCGACCGCCCATAGAGTCAGCCGCTGACGAATGGTCAGATGCTCCTCGATCATCTCTTCCAGGACAGGCCATTCGAAGTATTTCCTGTATTTCGAGACAACGCTGAAGAAACCCCCTGTACAATTCTCCGATAAGATAGCGGTCAGGGCATTTTTCGGCCCCTCTCCACCACTTCGGCGCAGAAATCAAACAAACATCTATCGATGCCATCGCCGAAATCAGAAGAATTGTCTCTCCGTCCGCATTCGCGGTATCAAGTCCTTTCAGCATCGCGTTTTTTCGCCGTTCTATTTCAATGCTGTCCGTATTGGACGGATAGCGAAACGCGAACTCTCCTTTATCCGTCTTTACGGTATGAGAAACGACCTCTCCGGCAAGCAGCTTACCGAAGAGATCATTCGCATAATCAATTTCATTCTGTGAGAGAACCTTTTTTTTCTCTTCTTTTTTCTTTCTCAAAACAGACCTCCTTTTTCGAACTACTTAATCCGTTTGATCGCCACAAGTTTGACATTGTTTGTCACAAAACCGCGGCCGATAGTGGAACCGTTCGAAGCAACAACAACGTCTTCAAACTGATGCAGAATTTCGCCTGTAGACATGTTGACAATGTTCAGGATGTTATGCTCAGGCATCATTCCCGACTCCCAAACTTCGTCGACTTTCGGCAGAAAATCGGAAATCGTAATTTCTCCGCCGTCGGCATATTTTCCCGCAATCTTTTTATTCGGGACAAAGACGCCCAAATCGATATTGCAGGAATATCCCATCGAATCATAAGAAATGGGAGGCAGCGTGCCGAGACACTCGGCCGCCTGCACTTTAAAATCCTCGTTATAAGAAACATTTTGCGCCAATCCGATTTGCTTCAGAACGCCGTCAATAGCCAGCTGCATTCTGACCCGCGAACCGTTGGCAATAAGTCCCTGCGCCATACGCTTCTCCTACTGAATCGTTCCGGAAGACCGGTAAACCATAAAGTTGTTCTTCATCATCACAAAATTGACCGGCAAAGTCGGGCAGCCGAGCCACTGAACATCGTAACGGTCGCCGTCGATTGTAATCACAATCGAATCCTCTTCGTAATGACGAATTGTCTTTGCAGAGTTCTTGTAATAAGAAAGTTTCGAGAGAACAACACTCATAATTGTCGCCGTAATTCCTTCATCCCCTGCATGACCGACAACGGAATCATCGATGGCCTCCCGCAAATCCCGCTGCATCCACAACGTCTCTCTCATAACGGAAAACTCGCATTCCATCAGATTGCTGCCCTTATTCATTGTCACCGACCGTACATTGCGGATAATGCCTTTTTTCGAAAGCTCCGCACACCAGACACCGGCTTGGATCAGCCTGTCTTTTTCTCCCTCTTTGTAATTTTTTTCTAAAGAGAGACAGGAAATCGCCTTGTATGTCGGCGGTTCGGGAACGCTCATCGCCATCAGCCGCCCCATTTCCTTGGCCGCATAATAACCGGAATGGAAGTTCATTGTCCGTTTACGGTCCACATCGGACGGATCATAATCGACAAACCCGGGTGACAGCAGTGCACCGTACCGCGAACCGACAGACATTGCCAGCTGCACAACGGAATCAATATCCGCTCCCCACTCGTGCCCGATAAGAAATTGCCGTTCGCCCTTGCCGGTACGGGAGCTCATTCTTTCGCAGTGATCGGCCAAAAGCAATGCTACAGCCAAATCAGTCGACGGAGTTGTGATAAACTGAATATCTTCCTGTTCCAGCAACTCCAGCGCATTGGCAAAATCAACAGCCGTACAGGGACCGTTCTGTCCACCCGACAAAGCAAGAATATTATCGCTATCGTTGCACTTGACATCATTTTTAAACCCATCAAGCTTTTCGACAATAACAATTCCAGATTGATTGAGAATCTCAATCAAATCATTCGTATCAGCCGTCAGCGTCAACGCAGAAGCTTTTGCGATTTGCAATCCGGTTTTTGCATCTAAAACAGATGAATCCTCTGTCTGAAAATCCGGACTTAACAAAGTCACTTCCAATCCGAAAGCTTTCAACCCTTCAACAATATCCCCGATAATCGAATATTGCGAAAATTCAAGCGTTTTCGACTGGTCTCCGACCGTAACAACAAGAGAATCCACATTTACATCAATCGTTCCAGATTCCTGCGCCGCTGATTGCGACATCTGAACCGTCATAATCTCTTTCCCGAACTCTGACTGCAGCAGAGCAGAATCATTCTTTTTAACAACGACCCTTTTAACGCCATCCTCATCGGGATAAGAACGAACATTGATTGTCAGTGCATTGCCGTCTACCCCGAAATCACGGGAAAGAACTTTGAAAATCTCTGTCCCATCCGCATCTGTTAACGCAACAGACGCCCTTGTCTTTTGATTGATTGCCATCGCCTTTACCCGTTGCGGCTTATATCCGCCGCCGGGATTAAAAGCGAACCGCACCGCATCCAAAAGAGAACCGCGTTTGAGCACCTGCTCGGCATCGCCGACCGAATAGAACGTATAAATCTGATTCGGTTCACCGCCGACGGCATCTCCGAGAATCACCCCGTTGTTCACGGAAGCCACACCGCCGTTGGAATCGATGAACTTGGAATCCGAATACGCACCCGGCTGCAGATGCTGCGTCAACTTTCCGTTGAAATCAAAACTAACCGGTTTGACACCCATCTTTTGCCTCCGAGCCGTTATTTATACAGAACCTGATCCAACAGCAAATACTGCAGATAATCTTTATTCAACAGATAAAGCCACCACGCCCAAAAATACAAAATAATATTGGCGGATTTAATCAAAGCCGGGTTGTCTCCGAACTTCTTCTTTGCCAGACCGTACAGAATCCCCCATACAACCAGCATCAGCAACGTAAACCCGATGAAAACACACACAAACACAAGCACCGGCTTCAAAAAAAACAAACCGATAACCCCAACCAGTGCCACCAGCACCGGCAAAATCAAACGTTTAATCCAATCCATTTTTTTCTCCTTCTTGATTGATTAAATTCTCTTCGTTTCGATTTCCGAACGAAGCGCTTCCCATTCCGAATCCGTCTTTTTGACACCCTTTTTTGTCATCAAAGACATTATCTTTTTAACTGTCTCCCCACACTTTGCCTTTTTCGCCCACTCATCAAACGTCAAAAGCTCTTCCGTCTTCCCCTCTTCGGAAGAAACAACCGGCTGCACCTCCGGCACAACGGAATCACCGCTTTCCGTCAATGCCTCAGTCACTTCTGCCTCTTCTTCAACACTCTTTTTTGTTCCGGCCATAAATCTTCTCCTTTCGATTTGGACACAAAAAAAGCCCTTTCCCCGGAAAGGAAAAGGGCACAAAAAAAAGCACGGCTATTCCTTTTCGGAATATCGTGCTTTTCTCTATCCACATCGATATTTCAATGTTATACGCTATTATACACTCTACAACTGTATGTTGTCAAGATTGTATTTGATAATTTAATTAATCACTCTCTCAATTACTAACATTAACAATCGGCAAAACAATAACGGGAATATTTGCCCCGACCGTTAAATTGCTGATAAAGGCTCTGACATAAGGAAACAATATTGCAATTGTATTTTCTTCTTTTATGGCCTTTATTGTTGCTTCATCTAAGTCATCATCCTCTTCAAAATGAAAAATTCCATACGCGGAAACTTCTATATAAAGCGGACTATTATCATCCTTTTCACCAATTTTAACTACTAAAGTAGCCTTTATTTCTGTCTCATTAATTTGAGTTATCTTTTTTTCAAAGTCTAATTTCAGTCTTTGTTTTTCATTTTTGCGACTGCTATCAGAACCGAGATCCTTATTATTCAATTGGTAAATGACATTATCTATTTTAAAGCCCTTAAATTGTAAACAACTGTTTTTCATGCTGCATACACTCCTTTCTCTGTTCTGGAAAAATTAAAATTCGCAGTAGAATTATAATTTGGCATAACTAGTGTGGTCAAACTGTCGCCCCAGGAAATAGAATCCACGGTAGAATTATAATTTTGCATATCCATAAGATGATCTGCATTACAAACTGCATCCGCAATTCGAACTGCATCTGTATTTTTTTCCTCATCAAGCAGTAAAGAAGATTCCATTGCATTAATATCATATTGATCTATAAAAATTTCTTCCTGTTGATTTAACGAAAAATTTTCTTTCGTCTGAGAGCAAATGAAAACATTTGTTACGCCAGCATTCCTTAAAATTCTCTTAGCATAGCGATAAAACTCCATCCCTTTATCCGAACAAAAGAATGATTTTTCAATAAAAATGAAATATTCATTATCATCATAGTCATAACGATATTCAGAACAAATATCAGGATACTTCTTTCTAAACTCTTCTAAAATTTTTTCTACAAGAAGCCTCATTGGTCTCTCCTATAATTTTCTCATCTAAAATCTTTGAGTATAACTTAACACTGTCAAAATAGGATCTGACATCTTCTTTTGTAATAGGTTCGGTAATTAATCCTATTTTACTTTTATATGTGTAATCAAAAATTTTTCTTTTAATGTATAATTCTTCCCACAATGCATCAAAATCTTTCAGTTGTTCAGATAACTGCGTGACATCAATAATCTCATTTACCGCACTATAAATAGACCCATGAGAATATGCTCTCTCTTCTAAATACAAATCATTTTCGCATTTTTTTATTTTTTTTTCATACTTTTCTATCTTCCGATTGTCTTTCTGCTTCTTTGAACGTTCAGTTTTTAACTTTTTTTTATATTCGTTTAGTTCTTGTTTAGTTTTTGCATAGTTAGGATCTCTCTTTTTTTGCGAAGTCAATTCTTTAATAAAGTTACTATAATTAAATTCTTTCTTAATTAAGAACCATTTACTTTTTTGAAAAGCTATGTAATATATCTTACTAACCAATGAAGCGACAAAAAGTTCATCTTCTGAATTTAAAGCATGCTCAACTAATCGAATATTTTCATTCGCAATATCATTTAAATTGTTACAAATATACTCGACTTTATCCATAAATCTTCCCTGGCATATATACACCTTGTTAAAGTCAAAACTTCAGGTTTACAAACAAACCCGAATGCTCACAAACTGTAAAACCAGTATTCGGAGTAACCTCTCCTCCTATATATTATCGTATAATCGTAAAAATAAGTCAATCTATTTTACAGCAGACTTTATTATCCTATAACGAAATCACTCTGAAATCAGGAAATTCTTGCAAAACAATTGATAGAAGTATATAATGATTATACCAAACAGGAGGCCTTCCCATGAAAAAATCATTTCTCATTCTCTCTCTTCTGGCGCTGACATTTATCGCCTGTCCCCCGCCCGACCCCGAACCGCAGCCGGAACCCGAAAAACCGACGCTCTCCAAAATCGACATCACCGACGCCGCCGCCCTCTTCGTCGAACCCTCCGGCACCGATGCAGGCAAAATCTTTAAAATCAAAAAAGACCTGACCACAATCGAGGAAGTCAAATACACCAACACCGACGGCAGCAGTGCCGACATGGGCAGCCTCAAAGCCTCCTACGTTATCAACGCCCATAACGACTACGCCATCATCGGTTTCGCTGCCGACCCGAACAAAGCCAAAACATACGACTTTGAACTCATCGCCGATAAAGCCTATCTCGTACGCAAAAGCGACGGGAAAGTGTTTTCGGAATTGATAAATCTACCGTCAACAAAATACATCTTATCATCACAAAATTATATTTACTATCATAGCGGTGCTATACAAAATGATACTGGGGTTTATTATTACGGAAATAACATTGTTAAAGTCGATGTCATTTCAAAAACAGAAAAAATTATTTCACCATCCTATGAAGACAAATTCGGCCTCTTTTTTATAGATAAAAACAACAACGTTGTGTACATGAACAAAAATGAATCCCTTTCTCTTATTTCACCTGACGATAAATCTTTATCGATAGTTGCTGAATTTTCATTTCCGGCACCATTCGGATGGATGGAAGATAAAGACGGATACCTGACTGCATTTAATTCATCAAGTGGAGAACAGGAATATTTTTCAGAAAAACCTTTTCCCGACTATGGTGAATCAGATGAAACAACTTTAACTCCGGACTCATACCCCTTTGAGATACACTGGAAAACCATAACCCCTTATAAAATATATTCCGGAAACGAGTTCTTTATTTGTTTCTATAAAAATCTACCAAGATATGGAAACGGAATTGCCGGAGAAATAACTGATTACGAGAATGTTTTTACAGTACATAAAAAAGATTCCGCATCAATGATTAAGCGCGGATGTGTAGTTTCCTCTTATGCACAGGAGAAGGACATTGTTGTCTATATTGATGATAATGGAATTTCCATGTACGGAACTCAAAAAGAATCGATGGCTTATATTTTCTCGACAATCAATCTTAATGATTACACAGAAAAGGTGTACCCGACAACTGATAATAAAAATAAAGTTCAATCTTTTATTGTACGTAAAGATGAAAGAATCTCTGTAAAGAATAAAGGCGAAAAAATTGTTATTGTGAAGGATACCTTGTCATTGGAAAAAGATTTAAAACAACTGAATGTCTCCCCATCAGATACAATAGAACTTATTGACATGGAACACTTGCAACTGACGGGGATTCCGATTATTCATCAATAATTTTTCATAATAAAAATAACCGCATAACCTTTGATATTTTTACTCATATCAACTGCAGCATTGCCTCCGATGGAGCCGGTATTGCCGCTTCCACCAGGAGGGATGGTTATTCCGTGATTGTGACTCGGAAGTGAAACCTTTACCGTATGAGTATGGCTTCCTGCATTTTGACAATTATGTGAATGGGACGGAATTGCAACACTCCATTCCCAATAATACTTATCATCAGTATAATCAAGAACCCTTGTTTTCGCGCCACTACCTCCAATATTATAAAGCTTATGCTTAAGAGTTAGTTCCTTACCATCAATCGTATGTTTATGACCTTCGTGTGAAGTAACACTACAAAGATGATCCGTTACACTACCTCCATCAGCAATCGTCCCCGTATGATTATGCGCCGGAATGGAATGGGCGTGCGACGGCAGATGATCGGTTTTCAGCCTGAAAGAGTTATCCCCGCCGAAATTTCCGGGCGCATTAGGAATCGTTCTCTTTGTCGAATACGAACAGCCGGCAATAAAGCGTTCGCGCAAATCGGGCGTGCCGTTCTGCCCGTCACACATATACCACCCGGGAATCGTCACGTCATTCTGCCAGTTTGTGCCGTTGTACATCAGAATCGTCCCCGGCGGAAGAATATCGTACTGTTCGTCCAAAATCTTGTCGACACGCTGCTTTTCGTCCTGCATCACCATATCCACATAGTAGCGATTAACCAAATCGACATTGTCGAATTTGGTCTTATAATTCTCCGTGATACGCGTCTGCAATTTACCGCCGTTTCCCCAACGGACAAGATTCCCGCTCGAGTCTTTTTTCATGTCGCACGCATCGTTGTAATTGAAAAACGGTTTTTTCTCGCTTCCGGCATTGTATAACTCCCTCACGATTTGTGAGAAATTTGTTTGAAAAGAGCCCATAAATAAGCGGCTGCTTCCGCCTCCAGAAATAAAGGCAAACGGGAACCACCCGTCAAGCATAAGCTGTCTAATCGCTTGCTGATCGCTAACATTCTCTGCAATCGTGAACTCAATGTCGTACACCTTCATTGTATTGTATTGCTTGACATATGATTTACCTGTGTTGCTGTCGCGCGTCAGAATGTTTTTCGGCTCGCTCTCAACCTCAATCGCCCGCCCCATAATAGCGAAATTCTTGGCTCTCCAATCTGCTCCGTCAGCGGTCAAATTGACCGTCTTAACTTCGGACGAAACCACCAGTTTGTTTGCCTCTGGAATCCGAATGTCGGCATCGGAGTTGTAACGATTGTCCGCGCAAAACAACCCAATTCCAGGAGTGAAATGAAGTTGACCGGTTTTCACTTGCTCAACAATCAAATCCGCATCCATTCCCTCTTTCTGCTTGAGTACATTTCCCTTAAAATCGCACGGCAAAAAACCGTCAAAGACAAAAAAATTAAACAGTTCATTGCCAATGCCGTTGTTGAATGCAGGATACTCCGAACCATGTCCCCACTTTCCGAACTCAGCCTGATAGCGGATTCCGTCAAATCCGCTCAAAGCGCGCAGAATAGCCAACAGATTCCCCGTCTGTGCATCGCGCAGATTGGAAAAATCTTCCGTTCGTAAAACCGTGTTATCATGATACAACGGTTCCTTCACTTCATAACCCATAAAAAAAAGCCTCCTTCGATGATTAAGATTCCGCTGCCACCACCGAAGAACGCTGTAAACAAAAAAGCACAATACACCCTTCATGGTGGTATCGTGCTTTTCTCTATTCACATCGATATCAAAAATTATAATTTATTGTATACCCTACAAAAGAGCTTGTCAAGATGATTACAGGTAAATCATGACTCGACTTTTACAGAACCGCCTCCGATTCCGATAGACAAACTGCAATCGGGAACAGAAATTCCGATTCGATTACTTTTGCTGTCAAAGTAACAGAAAACCGGTATAGGTTGTGCAAACACAGGAAGATACATAAACATAAAAGATTTCACATGATCATGAAACCAATTAAAGGCACTGGAATAATTATTCCATTCGCTGCCTCTGTCAGTATAATAATTAACAGGTTTCAAATACGTCCTTCCTTCATAATCAAAAGTCCCTTCCGTGAGAAGCTCAATGTCGCATTTTCCTTTCCATCCTCCGGCTCCGACACCACCGAAAGCTAAATAAAGCTCATGACCGCGCGTTCCTGATGGAATAACATGGTCATAAATTTTCGTCCAACCTCCAAACAATATAAATCCTCCGGAATAATCTGCCGAATGGACAACCAGCGAATTGTCAGTGCTGTCATTTTCTCCATTTTTACTTTCACTGTTTCTTTTCAAGGCTCTATTGACGTCTTCTGCAAACTTATTAATCTCTTTTTCACTCCATTTCAACTCTTCGATAATCCTGTTTGTTTGCTCTTCAATCTTACTTAACATAAAAACCTCTCCTAATAAAAATGTAACAAGACCGATGATCTTGCTCTATAATCATAACCTTAAATTTTATAAATCACAATAATTTTTTTAAATTATATATTGGAAGTTTTTTTCTATGATAGATTCTATAAAACAAGAGAATTTAATAAATGTATAGCAAATAAGAGTATGCTTTCAGAAAATTTAACGAAACACTTCAGTCAAACATTAATAGAACTTATTGATGATGACGATAATATTCATTAAGGCTATGCACAATATTATTTTGAAAATCTGACACCCTTTTTTTTACAAAGTCGATGGATAAATTTTCTTTTTGGCATATCTCTTTTTCTATTTCATCAATAACGGCTCTGGCGCTTTTTGAATCATCTGATTCTTTCAAAGCACGAAAAAGTTGCTCTTTTCTATGATCTGTAAAAAATTTTGATAATAATTCATAGTTCAGTAAAAGATTAATATATAAATCGCTATATGAGAATTTAAAGTCCTCATCTCCTGTTCTAAAATGTTCGTCCGGAAAATGCAAAGAATATTCCCCTTTTGGGCGATTTGCGGTAATATCCCATAAAATCTTCTGAGTGTCATCTTCTGCAATTAAATGAATTTTTTTTCTTAATCTTTCTTCTTCTCGTTTTGTAAGCTTTACGTCATCAAGACGGAGGACTGTCAGTATGTGAGCAATACAATGAGTAAACTCATGCATAAAAATTGCTTTTTGGATTATTCTTTTTTCATTATTATTAATATCATCAAACAAATCGTTATTGAGGACTATATATAATGTGAAGTTTTTTTTCTTCTATAAAACGCCATATAAACAATCCTTTTATAGATAATTTGCTCTTCTCGAATGACACTTTTTTGGGAATAACAATACACCTCTCCAGTGAACGATGGCAAAGGTGCTTGAAACTTGTCACGACAATATATTTAAGATTTTGAGGTGGATTCAAAAACTGCAGTTCCAAATTTTTCATTAATTCCTTAAAAATTTGAACTGCATCATCTATAGATTGTATATCCTTAATATCCATTTATGTATTTTATTATTTCTTAGGGCTGTGTTGTTTAATGCTTTTTTCTATTTCATCAAAATCAAGAACATCATTTTGTACTATATCCATTGCAAATTTTGCAACATCTAAAGAAATATCTTCAGATGAAGCCCGGATGCTTAAAATCCCCAATTTCTTAAGCTCTTCGTTAATTTTTTTAATATTCTGATGTTGTTTCATAATGTACCTTACTGTTGTTTTCTAAAATATTGTGTAACTTCAATGCCACAAATCCTATCAAACAATAATACTGTTTGGAAAATATGAAGAACCCTCCTGCCACTTTTAGTATATATATCCCGAGTCAAAAAGTCAACTAACTTTTTTTTTACCTAACTCAAAATCTGAATCTCATACTCAATCCCGGCCGCTTTCACCATTGAAAAAACCTCGGCTACAAAAGAGCTGCTGACAGCCCGCGAAAGAACACCGATAAGCCACGTTTTATATTTCCACTCTTTGACACCCTTAATCTCCTCAATTGTAGTCGGCAGCTTAATCTTCTTGGAAGAATAAACATAATCCGGATGCTTCAAAACACTCTTCGCGCCGTTAAAATAATCCTCGCCCTCTTTCTCGGGAATCTCGTTGTCGGCATCATCGCTGCCGCTCCATTTCTGCCCGTCCTCTTCGTCAAAATCATCCTGCGGTTTGGCTTTGGCAATCACTGTAAAACACGGATTTTCCTCTTTGTCGTAAAGTTCCACATGGTCGATATACACAGGATTTCTCTGCTGCCCGCAGGAAATAATCTCGACAAAAAACTTCTCCGAAGAATCACTGACCGGAACATCAATCGCGTATTCATAATGCTGCCATTTCGAATCTCCTCCGGCATCTGCATTCAATCCGGCAGAAGAGCTGAACAGACAAAACGAATCGGCAATCGCGCTGCGTTCGTTAATATCGCTTCTTTCCATTTTGGATAAATCAATATACTTCACATCGTCACCGACAGCCGATTTGACAGCAATCCGAAACAGCCTTGTCCCCGCCGCTTCCGTATCCAATGCGAAGAAAGACAAGCGAAACTGCGCCGCTTTCAGGGCCGCCACTTTGGCCTTGTCCTGATCGGCATAACGCGGGAACGGATAATCGGCCACCTCATTGCCGCTCATATCGTACGAAACACCCGTTTGACTGCACAAATACTTTTGCTCACCCGGTGAAATGACGACAGAATTGACTCCGAAAAAAGCGGCCTCGCGACTTAAAGAGGCATCGCTGTCCCATCCGTTCAGATCCGACTCAAAATAACTGTTCCCATAGCGCTGATACTTCTCCACGGATTCGATAATCTCTGCGTCCGAAAAAAGCTCTTTGGCAATGGGCAAAATACCCTCTTTTGTCACACGCTTATCGGCTCCGGCCCGGTAGAGAACCATCATAAAATTGCGCAGAAAATCATCGTCATCCTGATCATATCCGCGTTTCCAGCCGAGCGTCATTCCGATTAAAAAATCGAGAAAAGAACCGTTTGATTTTTCGACATCCCGATTCTGCACGTGCGACAGAATGCACTTGCGGGCAAACTCGATTTCGTTGACGACAGACCCTCTGTTTACATCTGCCGACTTTCCGACAATCACATTTTCCTGATTGCGGTAATCGCCGAAAAACTTTTTAAAGAAATCATTTTGACTCAACCCTTTCGGCCAGTTTTGACTGATATTATCCAATACGCCGCTCATCATCACTCCCCGTCTACGGAAACAGAAAAATCACTGCCCAAAACAATAATCTGTTCGGCAGGACAACTGATAAGATTATCCTTTGCCTGTTTACACGTCACAACCACGTTGTC
The DNA here is from genome assembly GCA_944388995.1 of uncultured Spirochaetota bacterium. GTDB lineage: Bacteria > Spirochaetota > Spirochaetia > JAFGXN01 > JAFGXN01 > CALXOJ01. Next base: position 21,772 of record CALXKN010000009.1, read on the forward strand.
CACATTGTCCAAACCCAACAGATTATAGACCAAAACCGAAAGATTCATTGATTCTCCGATTTTCATCTGCGAAAAAAACGTTTGCGTGTATTCGTCTACCTCCTCGATTAAAACCGAGTTCTCAACAACACCCTTCTTCATGACAGTAATCGAAAGATTGTTCACCGGTAATTTTTCCGGAGATCTGACTGTGTAATTGACACCGCAGGCCTTATTGCGTTTGACGGCATCGGAAACAAGCTCTCTTTTCCCCTCCGTTAAAAATCCGCCGCTTTCGCAGGCCAGAACAGTGAAATTAATCCCGCTTTTGGGCGGAAAATGCTCAATGATTTTTACTGAATAAATACCGGAAATCTTCCCGATTTCGTAAAGAATGCCGTCCTGTTCGGATCCGCCGAGTCCTCTGATTTTATTGATAAATCTCTGCTCGTACTCATAATCCCCCTCTTCGTCTTCTCCGCCGCTCATGATTGCCGGATTGGTAACGGAATCGACACCGGGAATATACGTATTGATAATCGTAACGGAATCACTCTTGACATTGGCCCCCGTTCCGCTCTCCTGCGCTTCGACAGCCACCTCATCGGAATCGGTTTCACCCTGAAGAATCAGCCCCTGCGTAATCGTTTTAAACTGAACACCCTGTGCCGTCGAAACCACCGTCCCGGCCGGTATTTCAATTGTCTGCGCCGCCGGTTTCACGCAGGAAAAAACCACTTTTCCGACAGCGTACTGCGCCGATTTTCGCGTATGCTTGAACCACGAATAAAGGAATTCTTTGATTTTGTGCTTCATTCCAATATCGGCATCAATATAAAGCCGCTCCAACTCTTGTGCAATCGTCTCAAAAATCGTCATTAAAACAGACCCATCATGACCGCTTGTCACATCATCATTACGGCCAAAAAACCACTCTGCCATATCGTCATAAATCTCATTAAAAAACTTAACTTTAAACTCCATCTCTTTACTCCTCTCTTTAAACCATACCGCTGACGGTTACCTGATTCTCTCCGTAAATCAAAGTCATCGTCACCTGATAATAAATCTGATCGCCGTCACTTTCTGCCCGGACATTGTCAACCGATAAAATCCGCACATCGGCCAAAAGCGTCTCGATAATGGATGCCGAAAAATAATCGGCAATATTGGCCATGCTGCCGACACGGCTTAAAATGCCGTATGTGACAAGCCGTTTGCGGGCTCCCAATTCTCCCTGCAGCCGCAGATTCACCGCCTGCGTCAACGTTCCGATATTGTCTGCCACATCCATCACGCCTTCTTTCTCATCCGAAAAAACAATATCCCCTGTCTGATTGATTTTGATATCTTTACCGTACATGTCATCGTGACTGATGTTGTAAGCAGGATTGGAGGCATTGATGGACACATCCTCGACAGGTATGCGAATCACCATCCCCGGCGCAAGCTCATCCGACGACTTCATCCCGTTGTATAAAGCAATGACCCCACCCAAAGAGGCATTCCCAAAATATTCTTTGGCCATCGAATCAAGCGAATCAGAAGCACTGACCGCCTTCGGGATAAATCCTGCATACCGAAAAGACTGAATCCCCGCTTCCGTTTCAAGCGTAACGGTACTTTCCGCCACAGCGTTAAAGCTTTTGCCGAAAGTCACAATCGTGCCGAAAAGAGAAGCCATCTTATCGGCATTGGAAAGGACCGTCAAAAACTCAATATCATCCCACATCTTCTCTTTCAAAAGATCAGCCTTTGCCCGTACGGTTGCCGCCAAATCCATACACGCACCCATTGCCTGCTTCATCGATTCAATCGGAAAGGTAACGGCTGTAAATCCGGTTGTCATCGCATCGGTAACCAGTCCTCCGACAGCGGAAATTGTCTCGGCTGCAAGACTGCCGGCATTCTCTCCGATAGCAATAAACGAATCAAGCGCACTCAAAGAATCCCCGACAACCCCCAGCGCATTGGTTATGACATCTCGAACGGAATTGATTTCATCGATAATAAACCCTGAAATCTCATTTGCTTTTTGAATCTCCGCCCGTGCCGCGTTGATCTTATTCATCGCTTCTTTGATTTTGGAAACCGTCGGCGGAATATGAGTCTGCAGATTTGATATCGACTTCTGTTTTTCGATTAAAGACCGGACACAAAAGAGATCTATCGAATAGTCATAATCAAGCGGCTTCTGCTTCGACCGTTCAATGGCAAACTCTTCCAAACGCACTTCGTACGCATCATAATAACCGCTTGCCGAATCCGAAGAAGAAGTCAAATCATAATACCGTATCGTGTAGTCCTCATATCCTTTCCCGTTGAATGACTGTTTGTCTTTATATTTAATAATACGGTCCCGAAAGGCGTAAATCTCATCTTTCCCGTTCATGGACGACTCCATGCCTCCGGCAAAACAGACACGAACACGCTTTCCCCCGGTTGTACCGGAAATCGAAATCCGCTGCTTCCCGATTCCCCAATCGTCAATAAAAACGCCGTCAAACGTATCGGTGATACACTCCCGTTGCGGCAAAGACGTTCTGATACTTCCGGGAGGAATCGACATCGCAAAAGAATCGACGACATCCCCCGAACTGCGTTTAACGACCTCAAACAAAATGCTCTTATCATAAAACTTCTTCATTCCCGCTTTCTCTCCCACAGACTCAGCCGACCGGATAATCGTCAAACAATTGCGCAGGATTTTTCGCTTTGGCTTCTGCCTCTGCGATAGCCGTTGACAGCGACGCTTCTGCCGTCCCGGTTAAGTTTGTCAATGAACCTTGTCCGACAAACGAAATCGCCGCACAAAGCGTTTGCAGATTTTTAAGCTCCGTAAAAGCGCTCTTCACCCCGTCCCACAATTCGGATATAGCCTTGCTGATTGGAAAACTTTGGTTTTTGATTGTGACCTTCCCGTTCATCTCCATCGTGATATTGCCGGTATCGGAAACGGAAATCGTCGCATTCTGATTGCCGAAAGAGATACTTCCGTCACTTCCGATTTCAACGGATACTTTCCCCTCCCATGTTTTTATAGAGAGAGTTTTATTTTCTTTGTCTACCTTCAGAGAAAATTGGGAATCATCTTTATCTTTGATCTCGATATTCCCGTTATCTTGATTATAGCTTCGCTCCCAGCCGCTTTTTAACACCGTTTTTTCTATCTCAACCGAATCGCAAAGGATATTATCTTTGTCGTTCATATCCTCATTCATGGCAATAGAACCCACAACAACAGGCGTCCCCGTATCGGGGAATAAAATCAAAACTTTTGATCCCGGAAGCGGCAGTTTCTTTTTCCCGTTCACAACCTCGTCTTTTGTGCAGACAGGCTCGTTGACGGCCACACGAACCCGCTTTAAAATCAGCCCGCAAACCGTCTCCACATCAACCGTCCCGTCCTTATACCGGTCAATCACAATCCCGTAAGTCGGCGGATAATTGACTCCCCCGGTATACGAATGGGAGTTTTCGGCTCTTGTTTGCGAAACGGCAGCCGTAAACCCGTAACTGTTTTTATACTTGCGAACAATCTTCACCGGTTTATCCCCCTCATGATAATATTATCTCTCACGTCTGCCCCCAATTTCTTGGTTAAATCGGAAATCTCTTTCAGCCCGGGCCCGGTATAATCAAGCCCTCTTGTAATCAGCAGCTTTGACGTCATCGCTCTCCCGTACGACCAGTAATGGCCGACACGCTCGACATAAAACTCATACGCCAGAAACCCGCATCTCCCGCCGACTGACGGCACCTCTCCCGAAACCGTCATCACCTCAATATTGCCACCGTACATTTTGTCATTCATACAAAACCACCCTGCGGCTTTCTCCCCGACTTCTTTCATCAGCTCGGATGCCGAAACTCCTTTCTGCGTTGCCTCATCACGGTTGAAAAACTTCTGCTCGATGTACATCGGCGAAAATCCGTATTTTCCCAAAAGCGTCTCATCCAAATACGCACAGGACCCTTTCCCCTGATCAATCACCATTGCCTGCTCTTTGGATATAGCACTTCCGGGCAAAACACCCATGAAAAATGTATAAACATCCTCCGACGTTTTTGACAAATCATAAGACTTCAGATTCTGACTGTTGACATAAGTCAACGGCAGCCGATTCCATGCACCGAAATCCCAAATCCCCGATTTACGGACCGGAAACGGGCACTCCCTCAATACCAATACATACACTCCGCGCGCACTGTCAAACTCAAGAAACATCTCGTACAACGGAGGTGGAAATAACATTTTCAACGTCTGCCAAAGAGAGTTTTCTCCCGTTGCATAAAAAGACATCGCCACGGAATATTTGTAATAAATCCCTTTCCCGGCTTGAGAGGTATCGATGTACGTCTTAATAATATGATTGGCCGTTTGAGAATTCCCGAGTCTGCTTTTGGCCATCACATCAAAAAAGGAATCAATAATAGCACGTATCGAAGATGAAATTTCCTGTCCGACGGAAAAGTTTTGCGCAAGCTTTTCAAACAGCTTTTTATTCTCTCCGTCCGAATCCGGAGAAGTCGAAATAATATGCCGGTCAAGAACAAAAGACAATCGCTCAAGCATTCCGCCGACAGAATAGCCTGACAATACAATCTTTCGATTGACTCTTCCGCCTTCTCCCATCACCGCATTATAACCGGCTTCCGTAATAATCCCGATAAACTCAAGCTTTCCGAACTCATAAATCTTGACGATGTCCTGCATCTCGACAAGATCAATTAAAGACTTATCATCTTCGAAAATATCCGGCAAAACCGATATACTGAAACTTCCGGGAATAGAATCGATTTGCGTCTGAAAAGAATAATCTGTCATCGAAAAACTGACAGGATGCGTAAAGTTTTCGTTCAGATGCTTCCTATCGGCAGTCAAAAGGCAGATCATTCTTTCGCTTCCCGATTCAAAGCGTTTGATTTCGATATAAGCCTCAGGCGTTCTGACTGTATGTATCACGGATAGAACCTCTCCCAAATACCCTGACAATTCGGATGGAAAGATTCTGCGGCATACCACATCTGAGATCCTTTTCTTCCGAAATTGCTTTTCCCGTCCCAGATCCAGACAGAAGCGGTTCCGTCGTCGCACTGATCGTTGTCCATCGGCTTATCGCTCCAGCGGGCTATAACACCGTTTGCGTCGCGACAAAAAGGACAGATATTGGCCGAGCCTTCATAGCGTTTAAAATAAACAGGCTCCCCATCCGCGACACCGCGCAAACCTTCGCGAATCAGCTCCCGATTCGTTATATTGTTCGACTCGGTTTTGACGATGCGCTCATAATTGCGATTAAGATCCCCGAACCAGTCAAAAAGCTCCTGCGATATGGCCCCTTTATCCTTCTTCCCCGTCACTGCCTGATAGTAGACTTCCTTTATCTTTTTAACGACGTCGGCACCGACAGAGGATATATAATTGCCGACATTGTCACGCGCAAACTCCAGCCGGTCTATATCCGCTGCACTCAAATCGGGAAACGCCTCCTTTAACCGTTTCCAACTCTCCGTTGCCCGGTAAAACCCGACCTTTTTATCAACCGATTCCAATCTTAATTTTTCGATTGCCTCGCGCGTGTTATTCTTCAAAAGATGAGAGATGATTTTGGCAACGGCAGCATTTTGCATAACAAGCCGCTGATCCTGATCACTCATTTTTCTACCGATGTATTTCTCTATGGCGTTTATAAGCCGCTGCCAATCACGATTTTTTAACGGCTCTCCCGTTTCCGGAGAGAAAATGACGCGACCGTTTAAAATCAACGGCTCTTCTTCATTGCCTCTCGCTTTCAACATCGTTTCCGAAACCTCCGGCAGCCCGAGATACCGGCACAATGTTTTGTATATGACATTAAGCGTCATATTAAAATGCCGGCACAATCCATCCTGTACATCTTCCAACATCTTGTATGCAGGCCGTTCTCCCTCTTTTTCTGCTTTTCCTTTTAACAACACTTGACTTTCTCCCAATTCGGGAATATGATATTTATGGTTGTTTTCTTGAAGAGCGGAATACGTTTGAAAAGGCTTGGGTACCGGTCGTTCAACATTGAGCGATGACGCCGCCCGCGGAATCTTCTCCGTTTCAATGACGGGAAGAGAAATACGCCCACGGAGCATGATGGCAGACTTTGACAACCGCCTGTCGACAAACGGTTCCGCGCTTTTGTTTAATGATTCTGTAAAAACAGAAAGATACAGCATTTTCTGCTTATCTCTAAAATATCTGTTAGAATCCGTTAAAATTACAGAAACAAATCTTTCTTCTCCGTGAACATTCACTTTTGAAATAAGCTCATAATCCTTATTTTGGGGATTAAATTTATTTTCTCGAATACTGACAACAGCTGTTTTTTCTTTATTCCGATTCTCTATAATCGCAGGAATAAAAGGCATAACTTCAATTCGTTTGATAACCTCTTTTATATCTCTCTTCTCGTTTCCCTTAAAAAATAAATGACGTTTTATCGGATCAGAAAGATAGACTTTCCTTCCGCCTAAAAGTTCACAGAATCCTCGTTTTTTATCATTAAATAACTCTCTTAACCTTTTATATTCTTGATTTCCGATTTTTACGAAGTTACTTTCATCCACCTTCAACGGCTCAATTCCGTCAATCGGTTTCAATTCGGATGCAACACGTATTCGAAATTGCGTTAAGCTCTCCCCGTCCTTCTGCTTTGGTATCAAATCTTCCGGATAAACATAACGCCATTGGCCGTCTTTAAAATATTTGTATGCATATTTTTTCCCGACAGATTTTGTGATTGGCTCTTGACTTTCTCCCGATTCTTGACTATAATTACCATAGTTGCTTGAATCGCAAGTCGCCGTACCGAACGCTGGTTGAAAGAGTACCGGTAATTCGACTGCTTCAATGCAGGGAATTACCACCGCCTTGGTAAGCAAAGCAGACTTTCGCAACGGTCTGGAGGAACGGGGCTTGCGGTTATCTTTTATTTCATTCGAAAATATTGAAATATACAGGATATCATCCTTTTTCGTATCAGACAAGATTACACTAATCGCCAATTCTTTATTACCGATGCTCCCTTTGCCGATAATTTCATAATAAGATTCATTTCTCTTTTTTTGGACGTCTATTAACTTTGTATAATCTTTTTCCCCTTGGATAATAGAGGGAATAAAAGGCATAACTCGAATCCGATTAATAATTTCATCATTTTCTCTCTCGGCTTTCCCTTTATAATATAAGTGTTTTATCAAATTTGAAGTCATTACAACCCGTCTGTTTCCCAGCGCAGGACAGGTAATTTTGTTTCTGTTAAACAACTGCATCAGACGCTCATATTCTCTTTTCCCGACCTCCGTAAAGTTTGATCCATCCACATCCAACGGATTAACCCCGGTAATCGGTTTCAAATCTTTAGCCAATCTGATTCGTCTCTGCGACCGACTTTCACCTTCCAACGGAGGATCAGGCACCTCATAAACATAACGCCATTGGCCGTCTTTAAAATATTTGTAAATATACTTGTGACTGCCTCTCTCACTTTTATTGAAATTGTCAGCCGACATCGACTTTTCGAGATTATCTTCACCGTCGGGCTCATCCTCTTGCGTGTTTTCGGGAGAGCTGCCCCCTCGCGGTTTGTCCGGCGAAGGATCATCATCATCTCCGCCTTCCTCACCGGTTTCCTCATCATCGACAACAGCGCTTTCATCCATTTTTCCGCCCTGCTGCCCTTTGAGAATGACCAGCTGCGGATTAAGCGGAGTATCACACAAAGGATCGTCAATCGGTTTCAAGTCCTCTTCTGCGCGTAATTCATTGATGCTCATAATCGTTTCAAGGCGCGCTTTTCGGCTTTCGTCTTTCTTGCGAATATCATCAACTTCATACCCTACAAACTCGAAATCGTATTTATCGTCAATCTCATCCAGGATATTCTGCAGATGAGTATCCCAAAAAGAAAGCAAATCACCCAAAATACGGCTCCGGGAATTGACAATGCGGGCTTCCGGATTTTCGGGAATAACCGATGTTTGACCGTTCAGGCGGATGCCTAACTCTTCTAAATCAACACCGAAAAGTGCGGCCACACTGGCCCACAGCCGGCTTGTCCATTCGCCGAACTCCATATCTTTATTTTTACTTTGGAGAGACAACCACTGAATCGAGCTGCCGTCACTTCCCGACGGAATCAGCGGTATGCGCCACTTGTCGGCGGGGGACGACATAACCGATACAATGTATTCTTCGAACGCCTCAACCGTTCCCGGATCAGGGTCCCCGTTCAAAAGCAGCATTCCCCGCGGCAGGTTGTCCGAATCGAAATTGCCCATATTGTACGTAAAGGACTTAATCATTCCGGAAATCAGATCCATCGCCTGCTCAACGTAAGAATAACCGTACATCGAATGTTCGATATCACTTCTTGGATTCATAATATCGAACTCAAGATCCTTATCCGTAAAAAAAGCAACGTCATGCATATCGACTTCCTGCACGTATTTAACCCTGTCACGCTCCGGAAGCAGCTCATCCTCTTCGCATACCGTTACCTTCGAAATCGTTGCCGGGTCTACCGTCCAAAACGCATACAGCCGCCCGTCTTTTGTTCTTTGCTTCTCCGTACATATCTGATCAATCGTCAATAAATCACGATTGCCTTTTTTGATGAACGAAATTAAATTGCCGCGGTCTTTATTTTTGTCGAACCCGGTATTGAAAAAGAAATCTTCCAACTCACGCATTCTTGCTTTCTCTTCATCGGTCGGAACCTTCGATGAATCTTTCAGGCGGATTTTAAAACCACGCTCATTATTCCGCGTCGATACCTTACAAAACGGCGCAATAATCCGGTTGGTATGAGTGATGATAATGTTGATCAAAAAGGCTTTTTCGGCAACCGCCCGCAAAACCCGATACGAAATATACGTCCCCTGCCGTTTATCGATAACGGTTCTGCCGGCAAAACTTCGAAACGTGTTCAGTGTATTGTTATAAGCCAAAGAATGCAGTCGTTTAATCTGCCCTCCGACTCCGTCCCCCGGCGTTAAAATCTTTCCGTCGGCAGAAATCGACTTTACAACATCAGATTCAACAACCGGGGGCTGCACGGCAACCGCCGTTGTTGTCACCGCAGATGCTTTTTCCGCCGAATCGGATAAATAAATATTTCTCTCTCCGTACCGTTTCTTTATCATTTCCCCACTCCTTTGATCATCGCCTGCAGCACAGATTGTGCCGTTCTTGCTTTCTTCATGTAATCATACCCGGGCCGCTTGCCCTCGGACTCATCGTCTTTAATTCCGGAATAAAACCGGCTGTGCTGATTGACTCTTTTGCTTTCTCCCGCATGACGGGCAAGAGCCATCGCCCAAAAACTGTCCTGGTGACCGTGTATATCACGACCTCCGTCAAACCGAAAATGCCCCCCGCTCGTCGGCGTTTTCTGTATCGCGTGAATCTGCCGATGCAGTTCCTGATCCGCCGGCAATTCCCACACCCCCAGCTCAAAATCGTGATGAAGATTCATGGCCAAAACCTCCTTCATCTGGTTAGTAAACTCAACCGACTCGATTCTGTCAGAAAACTCCTTTGTCAAATAATCAACAACGCCTATTCCCAGCCCCGTACCGTCGATGCACATCCGCACAATCGGAAGAGACTTCATCGCCTTCCTAAGCAAATCAACCTGATCGGGAATAGACATCTTTGACAGCTCGACACGAACAAACGCCCGCTTTTTTCCGCCGTGGTTGTGATACAAAAACAGTGACGACTTATCCTTGACTCTGGCCACGTCATATCCGCCGTATAAAACGCCCATATCGGATTTGTAATTCAAAATCGCCTTGTCGACTGTATCAAAACAGACAACCTCAATACGGGCTTCCTCTTCTTCATCATGAAGCATAGATTCTCTCTCTCCCTGATGCCCGGGAGTGTTTTTGTGTATCAATTCCAACGGAAAATAAGAAACCGCCTCGTCAACAAACCGGCATTCGTACTCCTGTTGAAACTGATCTTCGTCCATCGACGCATACAAATCCCTGACAATTTCGGATCCGAAACGCATGACACGCTCGATAGTATTCATGGACCCAGCTTCTCTGACGGCAGTCTCCACATCGACACACAAATCGCGGACAAACCACCACGGAACAGTCATGCGCGTAAACTTGTTATATCGTGCCCTATCGTTCCATATCTCAGCGAATTTACCGATTAACCCGAGAGGCGTTGATCCGATTTCGACTTTGCCGTTGTTACGCGATATAACCGGCAAGGCAGCCGTATAAATCAGCTCGGAAAGTCGCACCGGGTAAAACGCAAACTCATCCAGTGCAATATCTCCGCCTTTTCCTCGCGGAGGACGACAGGCCGTCGAAATTAAACGGGAAACACTGCCGCCGCCGACATCGGCAAAAGCAATCGACGTTGCGTTGCTGTGCACAATCTTTTTCTTTGCCTGCATCGGTATAGAGTCGTAGAATTGCCTGGCAAAATTGATTTTTTCGATGGCATCATCCTCATTGTATGAGACAAACTGCTTCGTGTATCCTTTGACATCCGGATCCAGCGCCGTTGCCAATCCTTTCAACGCAGTCGAAAACGAAAAGCCGGTTCTCCGGGATTTATTGAGTATCACAAACCGATCTTCGTTCATAATAAATCCTTCCTGCCAAAAGTCCAGATCAATCTGCGCATCCTTGTATTTGACAAACCCGTAAATATAGCGCAGCAGGTTTTCCCCTCTCCACATCAGTTTTCCTCCTGCCGCGCCCCCGCCGTCTCTCCGCCGCGCTCAATCCAATCCGCCTGTGCCGATAATTCCCCCCGCTCTTCCAGCCGCTTTATTTTAACTTCAACGCCTTTTCCCGCAATATCCTGGATAACTTTGATATCAACCGTATCCGCCACGTTATCCGGCTTGATGATATTCATATATTTCGTCAGCATATCAAGTGCTTTCACTCTGTCGGAAAGGATATACACCGCTTCCTCGCCGGTATTCTTTTTGACTCCGTCAATACAAACCCGCTCTTCCGGCGGAATCTTTGACAAAGGTTTCATTCTCCCTTTGTCATCAAAGAAATTGGCCAAATCATAAAAAGCCCGATGAATATTTGTTTTGATGATTTTGTAATGGAGTGACTCTTTATAATCTTTGAGAGCCTCTTCGAGATAGGCCTTAATGGCCTGCTGAATATGAGGCCGGCATTTCATATCGTAACCCGATTGCGCCGCCTTGTAGTCTCCCTCTTTCCCCTCGGGACAGGACGGTTCGGCAGCCCTGTATGCTTTTGCCGCGTTAAATCCGTTTGAACAATAAGCGCAAACGAAAATCTTCTCCTTCATCGTCAAAGACGAATCAGAGATCTTAAAGACCTCGACATTTTCAACCAAAGAGACTTGAGACTGTTTTCTGACTTTTTTTGACGGTTTATCGGGCTGCGGACCGGCTGTCTTTTTGCTCATCTTCCCGCTCCCGGCAGACATGGAGTCTGTACCCCGAATGCCGTCTGCCCATCTCCGAAATAATTACAGTCTTTTCCGGCTCGCAATCATAAACGGAATCTCCGTAAACCGACGGAATACAACGAATCTTCGCCCCGCACTCAGGGCAAATATTGGCCAATAATCCGGACATACGGCTCCTCACAACTGCGGCTTTGCGCCGACTTTATCCAGCTCGGACGGTACGATTGTTTGATTCATTCGGATGCGCATGACTTCACCGTTCGAATACGACAATTCGACACCGCCGCAAAATCCGGACTGCGCCAATTTCGATAAAAACTGATTAATTTGAGTTTCGGTCTTTTTAACAGGCAATGCATCCCCCACCCCGAATGAAGGTGGGCATGCATCAACGGGAAAATGTATGGTATTTAATTTATATGTGTAGTATAAGGCATAAATCCAACTAAATCAATATCTGACGCTATATCTTAGCGGATTTTTTGAAATCCTGCTATAGTATACTTCTTATCATTGTCTATATGATCTTTAAGTTCCTGACATTTCATTTGAACCTGAATTTCGTCTTGAAACTCAAATGTCAAAATAGTGGCATCGTTTCTGCGAATTAGTAATTCTTTTGGATACTTACAACCGCAAATCACCTCTATTACGTTAACGTAATGCACTTGATCAGTGTTCCCGCGTCCATCCTGATATTCAAAAAACATTTTTTTATCTTTATTCGGACACGGAGCATTAGCTACTATTCTTCTTATTGCTTCATTCAATTTTTCATCCATGGTTTTATTTTATCATAAGATAACCAATCCGTTAATGTTTTTAACAAATAATTTATATAAAAATACTTTATTTTGACTTTAACCTATTGAACACACCTCTGTGAAAACTCAACAGCTTCCGGTAAGTTCATTTTCTCCCTCCGCCTCCTCCGCCGCCGCAAAAAGACTCTTTTTGATCTCTCTCATTGTTCGCTGAATCTCATCCCGTCGCTTTTGCTGCCACAGAACAAACTCCGATTCTGATAAGTGCTTTCGCATTTGCGCCGTCTCGATATCGGCCGGTGACGAACGCGGAGACAGATCACAGTCCGGACAACGTAAATTATCACCGGAATAAACCTTCCCGCAACAGGGACAGGTAAACGACTTCAAAGCCGACTGCGACTGCTCGCCCTGCATGCGCATCTGATAACGGGCAAAAGCCTCCGGTTTACAGAACACCGAATAAATATATCCTGCCGGAGATGTTTTTTTAATGGCTATCTCACACAAAGAATTAATATACCCTTCGGCGTCGGCTCTTGTTGCTTTGTTGTGAGACAAAAACTGCGCTGCGCGCGAAAAGAAATCGTCATCGAAAGTCAGATTGTTTTTAAAAAACTGCTGTTTGACAAAATTATAAACTGAATTGGGCGGCTTCGGCGGCTCTTTTTCGTTGTCTGATTCGTTTTCTCTTGTCTGACTAAGATATATCTTTGAAGCAGCCGAATTTTCTTTTTCTTTTTCTTTTTCTTTTTCTTTTTCTTTTTCTTTTTCTTTTTCTTTTTCTTTTTCTTTTTCTTTTTCCCCATAGGGTATTGATACGGTATTCATAGGGTATCCATAGGGTATTGATACGGTATTCATAGGGTATCCATAGGGTATTGATACGGTATCGGAATCGTTTTCGGGAGGCGTCTCCATATCGTCATTTTCGCTTAAATCTTCCGTATTGCAAAGAATGGCGTTGGTTCGAATAATATCCTCTTCACCGAACTCCTCATCCGAATCAACAGGGACCGCATCTCCATCGGCGACTTCTTCACCGACAGAAACCCCATAAAACTCCTCGAAAGATTTTTTTGACTCATTGTAAAACTTCTCGGATTTGATTCCTCTCAATTCCTTGAAAATACATTCTCTGACCTTCGGCGATTTAATCCAGTTATAACGACTCCAGTTTTTGATATAAACTTCGTGCGTTTTCTCGTCATAATCGATAACCCCGTACTCCCTCAATCGATTGATACAGTGATCTATCTCTTCCGGAGTCAATCCGGTCATAAACGCCATTCGCCTTTTCCCGATTTCGTAAACACCGATCTGTGACGAAAGATCATTCGTCATTAAAAAGAGCATGAAGAAACGTTCGTTCGGCGTAAAATCCTCAGAAACCTTTGCATCTGTCCAAAAAGTTGTGTGTACCAATCTGTATACAGCCATTACGACCTCCTCCCGATTTTATTTAAGGCCCATTTCTCTTAATTTCCGCGTATAAATCCGGATGCATAAACGGTAAACCTCTGCCGGTTTATTCCCGATGTTGACCGCATCATTACAGCGATTACAGCAAACCATCTCTCCGTTATCAATATCATCGATAATGACTGATCCGTATTTTCGTCTGTAATCGTCCCTGTTCGCGATTTTATGCGCAAACTGCGGATTCTGCATATAAGCCCCGCAAACAGAACAATATCCGCCTTGCCGGTTTATCTTATAAACGTTATCGCGCTTTGTTCTCATCTTTCGCCCTCCTCCAGCCGGATGGAATGCTCGGCCGCAAACTGTTTAATCGTATCAATCAGCATTGCCGCCTGTTCAACAGATATCTTTGTCTCCGACTCGGGAACCGGTTCGCCGTCAAACGGAGAAATAACAATATCCCCGTATTTGTCATGCATAAAAGGATATCCGCGATTAAACGCCATCCTCTTCATTGCAAACTTCACAACCGCAAAATCCATGCCCAATTCAACCGAGATCTGCTTGCAGTATCCGTTGATAGCGTGATTCTGACTCTTATATCCGGTAGAGCGCAAGTGAACCGGAAGAGAAATAATCACCTGAAGAAAGCCTCCGTGCTTCTTTCTCGCTTCATCGACAATCTCGTTCACCGCGCCGCCGAGCCCCCGGTAGTTGGCAAAATCTTTCAATCCGGCGGCAGCCTTTTCTGTCGCAAACGCCACAATTTCCAATCGCTTTTTCATATCTGCCCTCAATTTTTACATTTTTGCTACTATCGGAAAGTAAACATTTGTTTTATCATCTCTTTCGTTTGGATAGCAAGGAGCAGAACATCCATCTTTTGTGTCAAATGCGCAAAAATAACAACAGGATTTCTTTTTTTTATTCTCCTCTGGCCCGGCAACTTTGATTTTATCACCATTGTATTCGACAACTTCACCGACTTTTATTTTCGCTAATTCTTTAACCTCTGTTATTTTTACCATCTTTTTGCCTCCTCATATTCCGTGCGACCGGAAAAACTTTGCTTTCTTTTCGTCTGTCATTTTATCCTCCCAGAACAGCCGAAAAGAATTCGTTTATTTCTTCTTCAGAGAGATAAAGCCGGATTGCAATATCTCTACAAATAAATTCCAAAATCCCGTGTATGTCTGTTATTGTCCAATCGTCCATACTCACATACTCATTTTCATCTCCCCACACTTCCGCTTGACCAATAATTGTAGTATATGTTTCTGAACCATTATTTTTTATTTTTATATCGATTCGTTCTTTTGTTGCCACGATATTAAATGTATCTGTCTTTTTTTGAAATTTTTTCATATTTACTCCTCTTTCATTCTCCCACAAATTGTTCTGCCCACTTTATCTGATTTATTTTCTTCATATTTTGCTATTTAACCTCCAAAATATCGATTATTTGGAGGATATACACCTTTCTGTCTGCCGGCGCGCCCCATTCCGGACGACCAAACCCGACTGTTTTTTCAACAATCAAATCCGCATAAGGCGCATCTTTTTGACAACCGCTTTTTATTCTCACCCAAAAATTGAGCCCAGCATAACCATATCTGCGTATACGTGCATCCCAATACGGAGTTACATCCCGATACACCTCTTTCTTCGCCCCAGAACAGACCATGTCAAACCACTTACGCTTCATCTGAAGTATCAGCATGTTTTGTTTCTTCCTCTCGAAATATTTCCTTGAAAATCACATCCTCGCCGGAAGCGGCAAGCCTCGACAACAGTAACTTTTTCTTTATCTTGTAGTCTTTTGTCAAAAATCCTTTAACATCTTCGATCACTTTTTGCCCGTTTTTCGTCATATAAGAAAAATCGGCGATATAAACAACCTTCCGTACACATTGACCGCGGTAGTAAAATTTTGGCAAAAGTTCGTATTTCGGCTGCAGTTCCAAAGCGGTAATTTCTCCTCTTTTCTGCATTTCCTTTAACACCTTATACCGGGCCGCTTCCCGTGCACTGTCAAAAAGGATCCCGTCTGCTTCTGTTTTCCGGTTAAAGAACTTATTTCTCACTTCCTTTCACCCCTCCAAAATTTACGCGAAAAATTCTCGATTTTTTTCTTTGCTTCATCGATTTCCGATTCAGTTAAACTGATACTCGCCATAAAACAATTCCCGTTAATATGTATTGAGTCCGCATAAAAGACAACAGTAAATTTATCTTTCATGTAACTTCGGAAGGTAACAATTTTCTCTCCGTCAGGGGTGACCGTATGACAAATAGATTTTATTACGATAAAATAATTTAAATGATCTTTTTTGTTTTTCCTGCATTCGAGTGCTATCACATACCCACTGATTTTTTTTATTACTAAGCTAATGTTCTCTTTTTTAAAAATCGTCATGACATTCATACAACGCAAAAAATAACCCGCTTTTACCACCGTCGCATATTTATTCCTTATATTTCAACAGTATCGCCGTTATAATTATTGTTGTCCAAATGACAAAAATAATCTTCATGTCAATCATTTGATCATCCTCAAAACGGAATATCATCCTCGAACTCCGTCGACTGCGCCCTCTGATACTGCCCCACCGGTGCGGCCGCTGCCGTTTGCGGTGTGTAATACCCGGTATCACCGCCGCCGTAATTCCCGGACTCGGCAGCAGCGGGCCCGCCGAGAAGCTGAACCTGATGGACAAATACGGTAACTTTACTGCGGTTAATCCCATCCTGCTGCCATCGTTGCTGCACCAATTCTCCATCAATGGCAATCTGCTTCCCCTTTCGAAGATATGTACTCAAAGATTCGGCCATTTTGCCGACAATATCACACTCGAAAAAACTGACTTCATCCGCATAGCCGGACTCCGTTTTTCGGCTGCGATTGACCGCAACCGAAAAATGTCCGAAACAAACACCGGAGTTCGAATAACGCAGCTCGACATCCTTCGTCAGTCTACCGATTAAAACCACACGGTTAAGATCCTTCATACGTAACTCCTTACCTGCACCGACGGATGCTTCAGGAAAATCATCGAATTTCTCAATGCACCGATATTCTCACTCTTCACGTAATATTTGGCATGCAAAGATCCGTTTTGGTTTTTGACCGGTTCAGTCTCGATAATAGCCCCGTATTTTCGAAGCTCATGGATAATCGACGACAACCTCATCGAACCGAACAGATTCAGAGCATCCAGCGGTGTCAGAGTCTTACCCTCGGCCAGCCACTCGGCGGCCGAAAGGATTTGACTTTTAACTCTTTTATTCACGTTTGCCATAGTTCCCCTCCATTAAAACGTAAAATCGTTTTCCGGCTGCGGATCACGGCTGAACAGCCCTTCAATGACATCATCCTTCTTTGGAATCGAAGCCCGAATCACAGGGTCCGCTTCCGGCAAACTCTGTTCGGGATTCTCCGCCGGCGGTAAATCGTATGTCGGCGTCAGGGACAAAACATTATCGTCAACGCGAAAATCAATCGAGCTTTCGTCTGACGAAAACGCTGTCTGCATTTCAACCGATTTCGGCGCGTATTTCAATAAATCAATCAACACCGTCTTTTTAGCCATCGAATCAAAAGCCGTCGCCCAGGACGAAGAAGAAGCAAAAGACTTCGTCTTTTCGTTGAACGATTTCGAATACTTTCGCGCATGATTCATCACATCGGTACGACTCCAAACCGAAAAATTGTATCCGCCGTTTTTCAGCCGATAAATGGCGTAATAGTACGACGGCTCACTGTCCGCCTTCCGGTTGTTGGCCGGAATATGCTTCAACACCGGCTCAAGTCCGAAAGCAAACTCAAACTTATCTTCCGGGTATACCGCCATCGCCGTCAAAGACTGATACTCTCCCGACCGGTAGGCCAGTTCCAACACTCCGCGGTATCCAATCTGAAAATTACAGATCATCATATTCCGCTTGCTGTCAAAATACGGGATAAGGTACGACTGCCCCATCGGGGTGTTGACCTCCAACCCCAGCTGCGCCGATAACATTACAGACGCCAAAAACGAATTGGGATCACATTGCGCCAGTTTCGGAGTCGTCCGCAAGGCCGTTACAATAATCCGCACCAGTCTGTCCGGAGACAGAAATTTCGGCAACGCACTGGAAATCTGATCTATCTGCCGACGCAAAAGCGTTATCAGATTTTCACCGCTTCCGGCAGGCTTCTGCGGCTGCGTAAACGGCGCACCCCCTCCGACATTCTGCCCGTTCGGCATATAACCTCTTTGATTCACCACCATAAATTACCTCCTGATTTGATAATATTTGATTTCATGGGCAACCATATATTCTTTCAGTTTCCCAAGCTGCGTGCGTGTTCCGCTGATTTCCAAAATACAACGGACAACCGGTTCCTCTTCCCTTGCACAAGGATAATCCCGTTCCTCAATCTCTTTTTCCGGCTGAAAGGATTCCACGGGTCCGCTGACTTCCGCAACTTCGGCCTCATCAACCTCATCCGCGGAATGCGCTTCTTCTGCCCGCCGCAACTCTTCGGCCTTTCTTCTGGCCGCCTCTTCGCCGATTTTGGAAATAACCGCGCTCAACGGAATCCCCAACTCATACTGAGATATAAAAAGTTCGGGCGAAATAGCCGTGTAGAGACCGGCCGACTGAACCTCGCAGCTTTTGACGATAGCCTCTTTGTCGTTTTTTTCGCCCTCGGCTTTTGCGGCCAAAACCGAAAACAGCTCATCCAATTCGGCATCGATGTCTTTATCTTTCGCCGTTTTGTTAAGCCATTTGTCTTTAACACTTACCTGCAAAAAATACTTCTCCGGCAGATTCCACTTTGCCTGTTTGACGGCAATTTTGTCTTTAATCCGATCCGCACGCGCCGCCCTGTCTGACTCCTCAAACGCCTCAATCTGCCGCTTCAACGGATGCTCGACTTCGGCCACAATGGCCAGCAATTCCTTACAGGCCGCGTCAAAATCATCAACCGGCTTTTGCAACTCCTTCTTAATTTTTTTCCGTTGCGAATCAATCTGAATCCGTAACGACGCCAAATCCTTCTGCAGCGATTGAGATTCTTTCAGATTTTCTTCCGTCACTACAAGATTCTTCATCGATTCCAGTTTAGAAGAAAGCTGCGTTTTCACTTCTTCGTTATTCCAGACAATCGACCCGCTGTTGATTTTCGAAACAACAATCTCCATTAAAAGACCTCCTTAATCCCGACTGTTAATCGTGAAGTTTTATTTGTCGACAAACATTCCGAATACACATCTGGATACTTCCCTTTCAGTTTTCCCGTATCTACACGGGACGATTCGCCGGCGCTGAAAGACAAAGAAACGCCTTTGTCATTTTTGGCCAGCGTTACTTTGGTCGATTCGCTCTCGCTCCCGGAAGCATCCACATTCCGGTAAATGTAATCGCGGATCATCAACCCGATTTTCTCTTTTTTCTCCGAAGCCTCTTTCTCGGCCTTCTGCGATGCCGTATATGACCGAATCAGCTCATACAAATCTTCGTCTAACTCAATCTCGTATTCCCCGCCGGGCATCGCCGCATTGATAATCGATTTTTCGGCGTCAATCAGCTTCGGTGCCGGGGGCACTTTCGCAAGCACATGCTCGTTCCAAAAACGCGACTCCTCGGCAATCAGCTGCTCGATAAACTCCGGATTTCTCTCGACAATAAAAATCATCAGCTTATCGGAACTCATCACATACACCGGCAGCAGAAAACGATCTATCCCGCTGACAGCCATCTGATGCTGAATCTGATAATAATAATCATCAGGAATTTCCTCCCGTTCCGGGGAATCCGAAAACCCGAAACCGTCCCGAGACGATTTGATTTCCACTCCCGTTTTTCCGATAAACCCCTGCCATTTGTATTTGAACTCATCGGTAATGACCCCGTCCAGATTCGCACCCATAAACGGGAACCGTTCGCTTACCAACGCATACGGACAGGTATGAATCTTGATCCCCAGCGCCCGCTCCGTGTATTTACGGATAAACTCCTCAATCAAGGATCCGCGCTCGGTGGCCCCGTTCCCGCTGAAACCGCTGACTCCCTCAACCTTGTTCATGTACAAAGAAAACAGTGAGTGATAACGGCTTTCCGGATTGAACGACCCCGCATCGCTTCCGCCGATAAACCCGCGGCGAATATCCAGCCACTCCTTAAACTCTTCTTCGTTGTCTTTATAATTTTCGCCGTATCGGATCACACGGCATCCCGGCCAATCAATCTTTTTCATTGACGTTTCTCCTCTATAATTTTTCCGAGAGAATGAAATGCCGCAACTGTCATCTCCATGCCCTCCATGCTCCGCGGCTCTTCGGCGCGTATATCGGCGCCTCGTCATCGTCGCATAATTGCTCATAGTAGTCGTCGTACCCGTCAAGGTATTCTTGATATTCGTCGTCGTCATCGTAAACGTCGGTTATCTCTGACGCATCATCATACGTTCCGCGCATCGTCCGCCTCCTTGCGCGCCTCGATAACCCGGCACGCCTCGTGATACGCGTTGACGACCAACTCGTCCGCCCGATTGATTGCGAAAAGTAAAACCTCGTAATCCTCAAACAACCGCTCCGAATCTTTTATTGCGGCGTACATGTCGAATAATGCCGTGTGCATTTTCCCCAGTTTTTTGACGATTTTCGCGTCTTTCATTTTCTCTTCTCTCTCCTAAAAAAAAGAAGGCCGCCCGTTCTCACACAAACAAGCGGCCCCGCCATTAACGGCGGGGAATGGTGTGAGTCATTCCCCGCAGTTAAATCCTTTTCGTTAAAACCATTCAAAACTGAATGATTTATGCTTTATAATACTTCTGTTTAGATTTATTGTCAATACTTTTTTATTCAATTTTGAATTATTTTTCCCCGATATTAAATCTATGGACGCTAAAACATTCTGGAACAACGTAAAGCCCTTAATCAAACAGCGAAACAAAACGCAAGAAAGTCTTGCCGCAGAGCTGAACATTCCTTTCGGGACATTCCAAGGATGGATTGCAAAATCAATTCTGCCAGATGTTATCTCCGCTTCCAAAATCGCCCGCGCCCTCGGCGTGTCGGTGGAGTATCTCGTGACCGGACAGGAGACCGACGGAAAAAAACAATTCATCGAAGACTTGAAAAACTTCATCGATGCGCACTCCTAATCAATCACGATTAACACAGTCGCAAACCCATCAACCCCGATTGTTACCTTCTCCTCGTTTGGCACATCTATCCAATTAACACCCCTTCTTCTTTTCAGCTCTTCCATCAGTTCACCAGTCGTGCATTCACACAGAATACAAGCCTTTCTTTGCTCGTCGATTTCATCCTCGTTCATTTTTTACCTCCATAACAACTTAAATCAGTCATTGACCGGGCAAAAAACGGGGATTCGTCATTGACCGGTTCTCCTGATACATACTTCAGCCCTCGCTTTCTTTTGTACTCTTCAAACGTTTCCCGCTTGTAAAGTCGGCCGTATACATACCGCTGCGCAAATTCAAGCTGCTCTTTCGTCGGGACAACCCCCTTGCTTGAGTTCCTTTCTGCTTGCGCATATATGCATATATTCGAGTGCAACTTTTTTAGCTCTTCAACGCGGGTTGCAGCGTCGTTTACATCCCTTCGCACAAGCAAATAGATAAACAGCTTGTTGTGCATCTTCTTCTTTCGAAGCAACGGCATCCACTTCGCAAAATAATCGACCTGATACATTTTGTCGCACGAAAACCGGATATAATTGATCCATTTAATCCGGGATAATAAATCGATAATCTCGGGTGTTAAAAGCATGATGTCCATTCCCTGATTGAGATCAACCTCAATCCCGCTTCCCGCAATTTTTTCAAGTTCTCGGATCCCAAAATCGCTTGCCAAAATATTGTTGTCCATCAATACCAGTTTATTCGAGTCGGATCTGATTAAATCCTTCACACTCCTGTACGGCCTGATTTTCCCCTCTTTTTTTGGCACAACGCAAAAATCGCAATTATTAATGCAGCCTCTTGTTATGAAGCCGACTGCATAATCAACTTTCGGATATATCGAATAGTCCGGAAAAGCACTATCTACTTCATCCGGCAAATCATTATAGGCTCCGTACCCAGTACCTCCTTTAATCGTATTCCGCGGCAAATACTGATTCTCTGGCGTAAAGTCAAAAACCTTAGACGAATACACAAGATCATAGCTATCTCGATAAAATGGATCAAAGACTTCGACCTTATCCCCTGCCTTCTTGTGGTATGCGCTAATTTTCATTATTGCGTAATTAGGGTATGTTGTCGCGTCTGAATCATGCAATGCTATTTTCATTTTCTTCGCCGCAAAAAAAAGCCCTCTCGGAACTGCCCACCGTTCGTCAAGGGCAACCGTTCCCCTCAGTTTGCCTGCCCTCTGCAACGGGCAATATATTCCTCAATGTTTTCATCCGTAATATCAAGCCACTCCTCGATACTTTCGGATTTCCACATCTTTCGGCCGTTAATCAACGCGTCCGGACGACCGCCCAACGGCTGCCTGTAACTGTCGCATTTAACAGTCCCGTATGTCACACCTTTATACTCGCAGGCATCTTTCAGATTGTACCACCGCTGCCGCCCGGCCGTTTGCACCATAGCGGCAACCATCTCACGCACAATCTTCTCCAGATCCTCAACCGCATCAAGTTTGACCTCAAAAACCATCACTCACCGCCCTTCACCCTCATAACTTCCGCGTCTGCTTAACCGCTTTGCAATCCGGTTATAAATAACCTTCCGCTCTATTTGACTGTCCGTCATCTTCTGCACACGGGCAATAATCCCGAAAATAAGCCGCTCCGTATCGTCCATGGAAACAGGCTTAACGGCATGACTTTTTTTCATGTAATCGCGTAAATCATTCTCCGTCCAAACGAAATGGCCGTTTTTTTTCGGCAGCCGGTGACGCAAGGCCCACGCTGTAACAGACGTAATGTTTTTACAGGCAATTTTCGCCACTTCAGCCGACGTCATCTGCTCCACTCTCCCCGTTGGATTCAATCAATTTTGTGATTTCGTCGAGACGCCATCTCATACGGGTAATCTGATTTTCAATCCGCTTCTTCTCCGCAATCAGTTTCTCCGTATTGTTCCCTTCATTTTTCCTTTTCTTCAATTTTTCCCGCACCTCGGCTGCCGACAACCCCTCGCATTCACGTATATCCGCACCGGTAAAAGTTTTTTCTTTATCCGGAACGGAAAGAAAATCCTGAATCAGAAACGACCCCACTTCCGGCAAGCGCGAAGCTGCCATAATCTTTCTGGCCGAAACTTCGTCAATTTTCAGATTCTCCGAGAAAACAGCTTTCAACATATATCCGTTGTCAACAGCCTGATTGTGAATCTTTTCGAGAATCTTCCCGTATTCACGCTTCAGCTGTTGGATTTGAGAGTCGATTTTTTTCAACTCGTCGACCAACGCCATGAACGACTCATCCTCTTCATGCCGGAAACGAAGAACACCGGTCTCTTTCGCCTTTCTCAAAAGCGAATTATTCAGCGCGTAGAAATCACTTCCGTGATGCCTCCCGCTGTAAAGAGACTGACCCGAATCCGCTTCTCCCAACAGGTGATGGGTATATTCGTGTATGGCCGTTCCCATCATTTCATGCTCGGTCCTGAAATTCAAATTATTCAGACAAATCGTCCGATCCGCAATTGTGTAAAACCCGTTGCAAACCTTGCTCTTCTTGCCTGTCAAAATGACATTGAAATCAGTTTTGCAGGGCTGCAGTGATTTCAATTTCTCTTTAATCTCTACAACCGTCATCTCCAACCTCCAAAGTTCCCTGACGGGAATCAGCCTCTCTCTTCTTTAACGCTCTGTATTCTCTGATGAACCCTTTCAGCCGCTGCCGTTCCCGCTTCTGCTCGGTCGGCTTTAGCCGGTCAAACGCATCCGAAACGACAAACTCCGTTTGTGACGCAATCTGTCGGGCAAGCCGTAATTTTTC
The DNA here is from genome assembly GCA_944388995.1 of uncultured Spirochaetota bacterium. GTDB lineage: Bacteria > Spirochaetota > Spirochaetia > JAFGXN01 > JAFGXN01 > CALXOJ01. The sequence continues at coordinate 45,361 of CALXKN010000009.1, forward strand.
CGATACCACACAGAGCCCGCAGTCCATATTTTCAAACCCTCGCTTTCGCATCCTCGATTCTCTCGCTGAGAATATCGGCGTAATTCTGCATGGCCGTCAATTGCTGCCATAACAGTAACAGTTGCTCTACCGAGACAGTCAAACGGCAAAGCGTTTGTTCTTTAACAAAAGGCTTGAGTTTCGCAATTTTTTCATCCAATTCCGCCTTTTCTTTTGTCAGCGATTCGATAAGCTCTTCGTTTGTCTTTAATTCCATATCATTCCTCCTCAAACAAAGCCGCCTTTTCGGCAAGAACCTCGTCGTATTCCCGCACGATTTCAAGCTCTTTCCGAAGCACTGTACAATATTCCGTTGTGTTGTATTTTTGCGTCGCCAAGAACTTGTCGAGATGCTCGATTTTATCCGCCAGTCTTTTTCTCTCTGCACCAATCTCGTCAAGCAACTCTTTTTCCTTTTTTGTCAGTCTCATCACTTCCTCCAAAAAAGAAGCCCGTCCTGCGCGGCTGACACAGGACAGGCAAAATAACATCATCTTCCGCCGCAGCCGTCGGCGTTTTTGGAGGGAGAGCTTTTAAGGCTCTTTAAATCACACTTGTGATTTACATATAAAATATAAATCACTATCGTGATATTGTCAATATATTTTTTCACTTTTGTGATTTTTTTTGTATTTATACCCGATATTGTAGATATGAACATGATTGTAGAACGCATTGATTCACTTTTAAAAAGCAGAAACGAAAAAAGAAAAGATTTATGCAACGGGCTCGGAATGGCAGAAAACACTATCTCCGCTTGGTCAAGCAGAGGGACAATCCCGGCAGCCGACATACTGAATGATATAGCTATTTATCTTGATACCTCTATCGAATATCTGCTGACAGGAACGGATAAAAGCGGCTTCTCCCAAAAAGAAATTTCATTAATGAAATCTTACAGGACACTTTCAGACCGTGACAAAAAAACAATTGACGACCTGCTCTCCTCTCTTCTCTCCGATAAACAGTACGAAAGCAATCATGACTCATACTCGAATAACTAAGAACGATTCCCGCAGCCGTCGGCGTTTTCGGGAGGAAGAACCCGCAAGGGGGTTCTTATCAATGAGAAATATCTCATCGATAATTAAATATACTGTGATTTATCTCATTTTGTCAAGTCGTTTTTTGAGAAATTTCTCATTTTTTTGTCGATAATAAAAACATGGGAATGGGTGAAGATATTGTCAGAAGAATTGATACTTTGCTGAGAGAAAGGAATGAGAAGCGACTCTCCCTTGCCGAACACTGCGGATTTTCTTTACACGCTATAACAGACTGGTCAAAAAAAGGTTCCGTTCCGTCGGCGGATAAAGCCGTCGCGATTGCCAACTATTTGGGAGTTTCGATTGAATGGTTGCTGACAGGCAGCGAAAAAGAGGGATTAACGCCCAAACAACGGGAACTGATTCGAAACTACGAAACCCTCTCCGACCGCGACAAGCGCGCCGTCGACGCCCTCATCGCCTCGCTTCTGACCTCGGAGAACGCCCCCGCCGGTGAACTCAAAGAGAGCGCGCCCGTCTACCGCGCCGGAAAAAAAACGCCGCCCCTTTCAAAGACGGCGGCCAATACTGCCGAAGAACCGGCGCCGGAATACGCGGCTGAAAAAAAGAAAGGCTCTCTTGAATTTCTTGATGCAGGAGAAATCATTATGATCCCTTGTCGCGGAATCACGGCCGCAGGCTCGCCGATTGACATCTATTCCGTTCCGGATGAATACATCCCCTTCCCGAAAAAACTCCTTCCCGGCGGAAACCCCGAAGACTACTTCTTCGTCAACCTACACGGCGTCTCCATGACACAGGCTGACATGAACGACGGCGATTACGTCCTGATTCGCCGCTGCAACGAGCCTCAAGTCGGGAAAATCATGCTGGTACAGCACGACGGCGAAAGCACTCTCAAAAAAATCGAAATGGACAAAAACGGCCTCTACCGCCTCTGCTGGCAAGACGGATCCGGGCGCACGCAAACCATCGACTCCGAAAACTGGTCTGTCCTCGGCGTCTACTGCTGGACAATCAAAGGCTGGCGGAAATAAAGAAAAGAAAAAAGCACTACGAGACCAATTCCTCTTTACGGTCCTCTTTTTCTGACCAAAGCAAAATATTTATCCCGTAATTGGAAAAGGCTTCTTTTACAGAACCGCTTACAGGTTTATATAAATCATTGAGAAGAACATATAACTTTGAGGCATCAGGGCGAACATCTTTCGTATCAAGCCACTTAAATACAAGGTTTGTTGCGTTCTCTTTTGTGGAGCTTGTAACAGCTTGAACAAGTCTTTCCGGATATTTTTTTGACTTCGGAATGCTAAAATCAAACATATGATCAAATCCTGATTTTCCGGAAAACTTTACATGAGGAACGTATCGGACATCATTTTCATCGAACCATGTGGCAACATCATCAAAAAATAAATTTTGAGTGTGTGATTTTGACAAATAGAACAAATCCCCTACGGACAGCATTGCCTGAATGAGATCATGTTTTTTCCTCGGAAATGAATCTGCCTCGCAATCAACCGTCAACTGACCGTTGCGTAAATTGACACCGAATCCGGAAACAGTTGACTGTAAAATCTTTTTTCGTTTATCCGATTCAAACTGACATCCGCAACTGATCAAATCATCAAGAACGTATCCTCCGTCTGTGAGACATATTTTTCCGTTACATTTCGTTGCATAAATTTGGAGACAGTCATTATGGCGATCTAAATACGGAGTCGTGATCTCATACATATCGTCTTTTATAAAATCTACAGTCGTATTATCCTTGAGCCATTTATAATATTGGTCTATATAATCATTAATTTCATTCTTTATCATGTAAATAAATCCGTATTAATTTTCGGCTTTTGTACAATATGACAATAGTCCATAAATACGTTTAAGAACTCTATACTGTTTGTACATTTATTAAATTCATTGGGCAAAGGATACGCAAATCTATCCCCAAAGCCTTCTTTATAGATATGCAAATGAGTTCCCGGTAATTTTTTTCCGTCAGGATTTCTGTGCGGAGCAGCATTAATATCCAATCGTAAAAGGATAAGTGTTTTCCTTCCTCTGTTCTGAAAAGTTGTTTTTTCCAGAACAAAAACGGAGCGGGTTATATCTAAAGAAAACTCTTCGGATTTATCGATAGAAAATAAAGGAATACTCAATTTTCCTCCCATTGACGGAAAGATAAACTTTCGAGACTCCGTGCAAATCTTTCTTATTTCGAGAAGATAATCTATTACCGACTGCTCCGTATCATCTGCATTCATACATTTATTATATTGCAAATATACTAAAAATGAAAGATATATTTAATCGTTAGAGTATAAATTATAATAAAAGGCAATATCGGTAAATCAAAGAATCAGTCAGAAACATTGATTAATCTGTTCCGCAATACTTAAAAAGACGCACTCACCCGCCGAACATCTTATCGACATCGGCCTGATATCCGGATAAAGCATTGATTCGCCGCTCCGCCTCTTTATGCGTATAATGATCCGTCATCTTTTCGGATTTATGGCCCGTAAAAGCCCTCAGCACATTCTCACTGGTACCGCTGTTAAGAAAGATATCTCTCATCCGCGAATTATAAGTGTGACGGAGACAGTGCGGCGTAATCGATTTTCCGATCATCGATTCCGAAATCCTTTTCAATTTATTAAAGCGTTCCGGTGTAACATGCAGGCCGTCGAAATCAAACATCAAATCATCATCACTTGCATTTTTGAGAGACTTCAGTTCTTTCAAAAAAGAAGTCGTTTGACTCGGAATAATAATATACCGTATTTCGTTTTGTTTCGGAGACGTTACCCCGTCTGTAACCGACCACTGTTTGGTTATTGAAAGAGCATTTTTCCCGAAATCCAAATCACTCCACCGTAACGCGGCTGCCTCGCCTCTTCGTATGCCGCTGGACAGCATTAAAACAAAGCAGGCACCCAATGTTGCCGACCCGTAAATCTCTTCCAGTTTTTTAAAATTAAACGGGAACATTGTCTTAATGTCCGAATCGGAAAGCACTTCTTTAACCTTAAAGTTTGCCGAGAACGGTTTGATTTTCTCGAGCGGATTTTTCATGATGATATTGTCTTTTACGGCAAAATCAAACAAAGATCTGGCTACAATGAGAATCAGATTTTTTGTTGCATTTCTTTTATCCAGATGATTCAGCCAATTCTCGAAATCCCTTGTTGTAATAGAGGCAAGCTTCTTTTCGCCCCAATGGGAGACAAGTATATTCAACTGCGTCTGTCTTGTCTTTACGGAAGATTTTTTGACGGAATACCCTTTAACGTTTTTTTGCTCTTCGTACCGCTCTATATAACCGGCAGCATAATTTTTAAAAATGATTTCGGATTCTATCTGTTTCGGAAGTTTGCCGATATACTCATAGGCTTCCCGTTTTGTCGCACAGCCCAAACATCTTTTCTGAACACGGACATTTCTCACCGGATCCGTGTAACAATAATACCAATAATGTCCTTTCCCGTTCTCTTTTTTGCGTTTGAAGATGCTGTAAAAAACCATACAAAAAGTATCACCCAAAAAAGGTAAAAAGTAAAGCGTTTGTTGACATTTTGTTGACAGAAAAAAAGAGGGGTTTTCTAACTCGTTATGCTGTAAGCATTTACGAATCAGAAAACCCCAAAAACAAAAAGGAGGAGTTATTTTTTAACGCCTATAAAGAATGTCGAGCCCTTGCGTCGGTATTCGACACTTATCTTATCGGTTGACTGACCGACGGCGTTATAAAAATCGGTCACCGACTTGATACTTTGTTCATTGACGGAGAGAATAATATCCCCCGGGCGCAAACCGCCGACCGCCAACTTACTGTCCTTTTCAATCCGGACAACAGCCACACCTTCAGCATCCTTCTCCAAACCGAAATAACTGCGGACGGAATCATCGACGGAGGCGACAATCACGCCGGGCCACAAAGCGCTGTTCTGAGCGTTGATTGCTTCCTCACTCTCCCGTTTGGCAATTTCGACTTTCAGCGTTATCTCTTTTCTGTTACGGATCAACCGGAACTCAGGCTGGTCGCCGGCTCTGAAATCGGAAATCAACCTGACCAACATATCCGAATCCTTCACCTTTTCGCCGTCGGCTTCAATGATGTAATCGCCGGGACGAATGCCTCCCTTATCACCGGGAGAACCGATGAATACATTCGCGACGAAGGCTCCGGAGCGGTTTTCCAATCCCATTTCCCTGCGCAAGTCATCCTGTAAGTCTGTAATGCTGATTCCCAGCCACCCGTAAGCGACACTGCCGTTGTCAATCAGAGAATCGGCTTTTCTGATTACCGAATTGACGGGAATCGCAAATCCCAGCCCGGCATTGTCGCCTGTCTGCGTCGCAATCCAGGTATTGATTCCGATTAAACGCCCGTACAAATCCACAAGAGCCCCGCCGGAGTTGCCGCGGTTAATGGAGGCGTCGGTCTGGATAAACTCGCTGACGTTACCGGCCGGTCCTTTCCGGCCTTTGGCGCTGATGATGCCCTGCGTAACGCTCGAGGTGAAGCCGTAAGGACTTCCGACCGCCAAAACAATATCGCCGACTTCGGTCTGATCGGAATCGCCGATTTGAATCACCGACAGCTCGTCTTTCGTCGCCAATTCCAGAACCGCTACGTCGGAGCGTTCATCACCGCCGACTGTTTTCACGTCGTAAGTTTTGTCATTGTACAGCCGGATCGAAACTTCATCGGCTCCTTTCACCACATGATAATTGGTCAGAATATAGTATTTCCCGTCCTGATGCCGGATAATGACGCCGGACCCCAAGCCGCGGGCACGGAATTCCTGCTTCTCTTCGGATGAATCTTCGGAATCGGAAGATTTTCCTCCGAAACGGTTGCGGAAAAATTCTTCAAACGGATCGATAAAACGCATTACCCGCCGCTCTTCGATACTGACGGTTTCGATCTGAACAACCGACGGCAGAACGGTCTTTGCCACATTGCGGTATGAAAGCTGCAACGCCTCCAAATCACCGGATGGGGGCGCGGCCTGAACGACGGAAGCCGGAGAATCCGCATAACGGACACCGTAAAAAAATCCGATGCCGGCGCCCGCAAGCAAAACCAACAAAACGGCGTTGGCAATAATTAATCCTTTTGAAAAACGATTGCTTTGCATAAGTTCTCTTCTTCCTTCTACACAGATAAAACATCCGCCGGAAAAAAAGGTTACAAAATTTATTCCGGCAACCAGGATTTGATCGCGTTCCCAATGCGCGAAACCTTCTCCTTTAATGCGGACTCGGCCGTTTCCACGGAAGTGTTTCCGTCCACACAGGTCGTGCAGTAGAATTTAATTTTCGGTTCCGTTCCGGAAGGCCGTACAGAAATCAGGGAACCGTCTTCCAAAAAGTACTGCAGCACGTTGGATTTCGGAAAACCGTAAACACCGGAACGATAATCGAGCGAACGGACAACCGGAATCGAAGCAATCTCCTGCGGCGGATTTTTGCGCAGATTTTCCATCACTTCATTCATATAACGAGCTCCCGACTCCCCTTCGAAGTATCGTGAAACGGCAAACTCTTCGAAAAATCCGAATTCCGAAAAAATTTCATTCAGGTAATCAATCAGTGTGATTCCTTTTGAACGGCAGTAAAGAAGAATTTCACAAATCAGCATTGCCGCGCTGACGGCATCTTTATCGCGCACCTCGGTTTCGATTAAAAATCCGTAACTCTCTTCAAATCCCATGACAAATTCGAGTCCGCGCTCCTCAAATTCCTCCATTTTCCGGGCAATCCATTTGAAACCGGTCAGAACACTCGGACACTCGACATCGAATGCGTCAGCAATACGGTTGATCAAATTGGTCGAAACGATGGTCTTGATGACGCCGGCCGGACGGGTCTCTCCCCGTTCCCTGCGGAACGAAAGCAGGTAATGGGCCAAAATGCAGCCGAACTGGTTTCCGGTGATGAGCCGGTAGGAGCCGTCGTTTAAGGGCACGGCAATTCCGATACGATCGGAGTCGGGATCGGTTCCGATAACCAAATCGGCTTTTTCTTTTTTGGCTAAATCGACAGCTTTCTTCATCGCTTCGGCAATTTCGGGATTTGGAAACGGTGTCGTCGGAAAATCGCCGTCCGGTTCAGCCTGTTCGGGAACAAGGATGACATTCAGTCCCAAATCTTTTAAAATCCTGACAACCGGAACCTTTCCGGCACCGTTGAGCGGTGTGTAAACGACTTTCACTTCATTTGAACGGGAAAAGAGATCCGGCCGCCGTGAATAGGTTCGGATCATATTATTGTAGGCGTCATCGACCTCTTTGTCGATGTAAACCAATAAACCTTGTTCAACCGCTTCTTTTTCCGACAGTGAAAGAATTTCACCTTTTACAGCTTCGACTTCGGCAATGATTCCGGCATCAACCGGAGGTGTAATTTGACTTCCGTTTTTCCAAAAAACTTTATATCCGTTGTATTGAGCCGGATTGTGGCTGGCAGTAATCATGACGCCGACAGTTGTTCTCAGGTAGCGAACAGCAAACGAAAGCAGCGGCGTCGGACGGAGAGAGGTGAACAAATAGGTTTTAATGCCGTTGGCGGCAAAGACCAATGCGGTTTCAAGCGCGAATTCCTTTGAAAAGTGACGGGAATCGTAGGCAACCGCTGCGGTAAGAGGTTCCCCTGATTTTTTCAGATATTCGGCAAGTCCCTTTGTCGCCCGGCGGACGACAAACGTATTCATGCGGTTCAAGCCGCCGCCGATGACGCCGCGCAGACCGGCTGTTCCGAATTCCAATTCACGGTAAAACCGATCGTTGAGCTCTTCCTCATCTCCGGAGTCGATCACTTTTTGAAGATCGTTGCGGAAACGTTCGTCGTTTTCATTTTTTAAATAAAATTCGATTTTTTTTCTGTATTCGGGATTCATAATTCCTCCTGTTTACATTCGTTCAGAAAGCGGAATATACGGCTGTGATTTAGCGACACTTCGGTATGCGGGACGAATGAGTCGTTGGTTGCCAAAAATTTCCTCAATTCGGTGGGCGCACCAACCTGCCACACGGGAAACAGCAAACAACGGGGTGTAGAGTTCTTCGGGAATATTGAGCATTTCATAAACAAATCCGGAGTAAAGATCAACATTGGCGCTCATGATATTGTCATATCCCTTCACTTCTTTAAATACGCCGGGCGTCAGCTTTTCTATTCTCTCATAAAGAATAAAATCATCCATTCTGTCAGATTTTTCCGCCAATTCGCGTGCTTTTTCTTTTAAAATGACGGCGCGCGGATCGGAAAGCGTGTAAATAGCGTGTCCCATTCCGTAAACCAAACCGGTACCGTCACCGGCTTCTTTTTTGATGATTCTTACAAGATAGTCGCGCAATGCGGTTTCGTTAGTCCAATCAGAAACGTTTTCCCGAATTTCATTGACCATCTGTTTAACTTGAATGTTGGCGCCGCCGTGTTTGCGTCCTTTCAGCGATCCGATAGCGGCAGAAACAGCGGCATAAGTGTCGGTTTCGGCAGAGGAAACAACACGGGCCGTAAATGCTGAATTATTACCGCCGCCGTGTTCAGCATGCAAAACAAAACAAAGATCCAACAGCTCGGCTTCAAGAGGCGTGAATTTCCGATCGGGACGAATCAAGTGGAGAAAATTTTCACCTGTAGAATATTCCGGTTCATAATTATGAATGAAAAGACTTTTATTGTCATAATAGTGACGTTTTGCCTGATAGCCATATGCGGATAAAATCGGCAGACGGGCAATCAGTTGAATGCACTGTTTCAAAATGTTACCGATCGAAAAATCTTCGGCAGCAGGATCGATTGAATAGAGTGCCAGTACGGTTCGTCCCAATTTATTCATGACATTGGAACTGGGCTGCCGTAAAATCATATCTTCAATGAAATTTCCCGGTAAATCGCGGTACTTCGACAGAATTTGTTTAAATTCTTCCAACAGAGGAGCAGTCGGCAATTTCCCGAAAATCAGCAGGTAAGCTGTCTCTTCGAATCCGAATCTTTTTTCTTTCTGAAATCCGGAGACCAAATCCTTAATATCGATTCCGCGATAACGCAACCGGCCTTCCGTTGGAATTTTCACACCTTCGTCCATAATATAGCCGTGAACTTCTCCGATTGCGGTTACGCCGGCAACAACACCCGTTCCGTCATTGTTTCGCAATCCTCGCTTGATGTTCCATTTATCGAAAACTTCCGGAGAAATGGAAACACTGCTTTTGATTCGATTCACATAAGCTTCCAAAACTTTTTCATTGTCCAACATAAGCACTCCTTTTTACATAGAAAAAATCAAAAATGCGGTGTCCTTTTTCCAACCCTTTCTTTTCAAATTTCGTCATTGGCCGTTGAGACAGTCGTTCAAAATGCGGGCGGCTGCTGTTTTTCAACTCGGGAAATGACGACAGTACGGTTTGAATTTGCTCCGCATAATCGATCCAATCGGTCGCCGCTAAAATGTAGCCATTCGGTTTTAAAAGTTCAGTCAGGCGCCGTACAAACGAATCGGTTATCAACCGCCGTTTGCGATGGCGCTTTTTTTGCCACGGATCCGGGAAAAAGATGTGAAAACCGTCGACGGCGGCCGCAGCAGCTTTCGATGAATTCAAAATCCGCTGAGCATCGCCTTCAACCGCTTTCAGATTTTCCAGTTGACGGTCGTTTATTTCGGAAAGTAATTTTCCGATTCCCGGACGGTGAACATCGATGGCCAGGTAATTGGTTTGCGGATTTTCACACGCTATGATTACCGTCGCATCCCCCATTCCAAAACCGATTTCTACAATCAACGGACGGTCATTTCCGAATAGCGCTTCGGAGGTGATTTTCGGCAGCGTCTCTTCATTAAACAGCGCTCCGTCCGGCGGATTTTTCAGAATTTCGGCTCGGTAACCGCCGATTCTGCCGCTCCGTCGGACAAAGCTGCGGATTTCCCGTCTTGTTTCCGGGGCCGCGCTCATTACTTATTCTTTAACACCGTTTGAGCGGCAGCCAATCGGGCAATAGGAACCCGAAACGGAGAACAGGAGACGTAGTTCAATCCGGCTGTATAGAAAAATTCAATACTTCTCGGATCTCCACCGTGTTCACCGCAAATTCCCATCTTCAATTCCGGTTTCGTTTTTCTTCCGAGTCCGACAGCGGTTTGCACCAAGCGGCCGACACCGCTGACGTCGATGCTGGCAAACGGATCGTGGTGAAGAATTCCTTTTTCCCGGTAGGCAGGCAAAAAGCTTCCGATATCATCGCGGGAAAATCCGTAAGTCATTTGAGTTAAATCGTTGGTTCCGAAAGAGAAAAAATCGGCATGAGCGGCGATTTCATCGGCAGTAATGGCTGCTCTCGGAATTTCAATCATACTTCCGATGCGGTACTCGATTTTTGTTCCGCAATTTTCAATGACCGATTCAGCAACTGAAATGGCGTTTTGACGCAGCATTGCCAGCTCTTCCTGAGTTCCCACAAGCGGAATCATGATTTCCGGCGTCACGGAGATCCCTTTGGAGGCAAGTGCGCATGCGGAAGAGATGATCGCCTCCACCTGCATGTCGTAAATTTCCGGATAAGTTACCCCCAGACGGCAGCCGCGGTGACCGAGCATCGGATTGAGTTCATGAAGCTGATCGACTTTTGTTTTCAGCACAGTCGGATTAATTTGGAGTTTATCAGCCAATTCTTTGATTTCAAATTGTGTGTGCGGCAAAAATTCGTGCAGAGGCGGATCCAAAAGGCGGATCGTTACGGGAAGTCCATTCATAGCTTCGAAAATGCCGTCAAAATCGGTGCGCTGCAGTTCAAGAATTTTTTTCAGAGCCTCTTTCCGCTCCCGGAGATTGTCGGCCAGAATCATCCGCTGGAAATGCTCCAATTTACCTTCGCCGAAAAACATGTGTTCGGTTCGGCACAAACCGATACCTTCCGCTCCGTACTCGCGCGCCTTAACGGCATCTTCGGGTGTATCGGCATTGGTTCGAACGTGAAACCCTTTCGTAGGAACGCCTTCGCGAACCGCTGCATTTTTCACTTCGTCAGCCCAGCCAAGAAAGGTTTCCACATCGCCGGTAATGGAAGGCTGAACCAAATCCAATTTTTCACCGAAAACTTCGCCGGTTTTTCCATCGATGGAGATCCAATCCCCTTCAGCAAAAGTTTTTCCGCCGACAGTCAGCGTTTTTCCGTCAATGACAGCGTCTTTGCATCCCGCCACGCACGGACGTCCCATACCGCGGGCAACTACAGCCGCATGAGATGTCATTCCGCCGGTGGAGGTCAAAATTCCCTGCGCGGCGTGCATACCGCCGATGTCTTCGGGACTGGTTTCCTTGCGGCACAAAATCACCTGCCGCCCCTGCGCTCCCTGCGCTTCGGCATCCTCTGCTGTAAAAACAATTTGTCCTGTTGCGGCGCCGGGAGACGCGTTCAATCCGACGGCAATCACTTTTGCGTTTTTTCGGGAAGCCGGACTGAGCATTGGATGAAAGATTTGGTCCAACTGATCGGGGGTCACTCTGGTTAAAGCGATTTCCTTTGTAATAGCCCCCTCTTTCACCATATCGACGGCAATTTTCACCGCCGCGTTTCCGGTCCGTTTACCGTTTCTGGTCTGAAGCAAGTAAAGTTTGCCCTGTTCAATGGTAAACTCCATATCCTGCATATCACGGTAATGTGCTTCCAGGCGATCTTTGATTTCGACGAGCTGCTTGTAGACCGGCGGATTCTCTTTTTCCAAAACCGAAAGTTTCAACGGCGTCCGTATGCCGGCAACGACGTCTTCGCCCTGGGCGTTCATCAGATATTCGCCGTAAAAGTAATTTTCTCCGGTGGAAGGATCGCGGCTGAAACAGACGCCGGTACCGGAACCTTCACCGGAATTACCGAACACCATCGACTGAACGTTGACGGCGGTTCCCAAAAGTCCTTCAATGTTGTTCAGCCGGCGGTATTTGATTGCCTTTTCGTTTTGCCATGAGCGAAAAACAGCATAAATCGCGTCAATTAATTGCGATTTGGCATCTTGCGGAAAATCCCGATTTTGATGAACTTTAAACACTTCTTTGTAGCGAATCACAAGATCTTTCAAGTCTGCTGCATTCAAGTCGGTATCCGATTCGACGCCCCGTTCCTGTTTCTTTTTTTCAAGGAGTGATTCGAAAAGATTGATGTCCATTCCCAACGCGACATCGCTGAACATTTGGATAAAGCGGCGGTAAGAGTCCCACGCAAACCGCGGATTTCCCGTCAGTTCTGCCAATCCTTCGACAGCGCTGTCATTTAAACCCAAATTTAAAATGGTATCCATCATGCCGGGCATGGAAACGGCCGCCCCCGAGCGCACGGAAACAAGCAGCGGATTTTTCGGATCACCCAACTTTTTGCCGGTTAAATCTTCGAGTTTCTTTAAGTTTTCGTCAACTTGATCTAAAATCACCTGCGGCAGCTGCCGATTGTTACGATAGTAAAGATCGCATCCTTTTGTCGCAATCGTAAATCCGGGAGGAACGGGAATGCCCAATGTCGTCATTTCCGCCAAGTTGGCGCCTTTACCGCCCAACAGATCCCGCATTTCGGCATTTCCTTCCGTCTGATTTCCGCCGAAAAAATAGACCAATTTTTCGTTACTCATGACACAATTCTCCTTATCCCCCATTATAGATTTTAAAATTTTTTAAGTCAACCCTCCGGCGGACTGTACTTTTTCTCTCGAATAATGTACACTGTGTTGCGACGGAGGTTTACATGAAAAAATCAATGGGAGCCGTTTGTCTTGCGGCGGGACTGCTGTTTTCCTGCAATTTGACCAGCGAAATTACAAAAGAAAACCGTATCGTTCTTGATGATACGGTCACTTCCGTTACCGTCAACAACAATTACATTCCGATTCAAATCGAAGGAGTCGGAGGAGACGAAATTATCTTCCGCTCGCACGGAATCATTAATTATTTCACAAATGACGAAATCATCAATGAACCGGTCATCAAAATTTCGGACACCGGTATTTTGATTTATTTTCAGGTTTTTAAGGACAATCAGGCAGCCTACTCGTTCAATACCTCGGATGAAAACACTCCGAGACTGACGCTGCAGATTCCTTCCTCTTACAGCGGAAGTCTGACCATCAATAATTACGGATATAACGCGAAGGCGTCGGTAACGGATTTGCCGAATTTAACCGATTTTATTTATTTGGTCATCGATTCGGATTTGACGATGAACAACGTCGGCGGACAATCGGCGCTCTTTTATCTGGATAACGCCAACCTGGACGCGCGGAAATTCTATTTTGATGAAACCGTTATCAACGCCAAAACATCGTGCACGATTTCCCTTTCCGGCTGTCCCGGCAACTTAAACGCAACGACACAGAATTATATGCCGTTTGACGCCGTCTACGAAACTTACGGAGGGCAAATCATCAACATCATCACTTACAGCGGCGGCGGAACGCTGACGCTACCGAAAACGGCCGCCTTTGAGTACGATCTTTTTTCAACTTCGGGTCTGATTAATTTCAGCGGATTCGATTCGGTTGACAGCGAAACCGATTCGGCAAACAAAAAAACCGGGACGGTTGCCGGTTCCGGCATAACGGGAAGCATCCGCTACAACTCCGGAACCAACACCTTTTCCGTTGTCGGAAAGTGATTACGCGCGGTAGGCTTTCAGATCGCCGACGCCGTCGGTATTCCGCAACGTTTTGATTGCTTTCTGTTCGATTTGACGGATACGCTCTTTCGTCAGGTTGTAGATTTCGGCGATGTCGCTCAGCGGCATTGCGATTTTTCCGTTCAGACCGAAGCGCATTTCGAGAATTTCCGCCTCTTTTTCGGGAAGAGCCGACAGAATGCGGTTGATTTCTTCTTTCAGAGAGCTGTTTTCAAGCGCGTCTTCGGGCGTTCCGTTAACCGAATCGGCAATCGCCTCCCCCAGTTCGGAGTGTCCGTCGCGGCTGCCGGCAATCGGCGCTTCAAGGGAAACCGGACGGACCGAAATCTCAACCAGCCGGCGGATCAAATCCTCGTCCAATCCGGTTTCCGCCGAAAGTTTCGCCCAGTCGCCGTTATTCGGCTCGGTAATATTCAGACTCTTCATCACTTTTTCGATTTGCATCAGTTCGTTGACCCGGTTCAGCGGCAGCCGGATTGCCCTCGCCTTTTCGTTGACGGCCTTCAGAATCGACTGGCGGATCCACCAGACGGCATAGGAAATAAAGTGATAACCTCTCTGCGGATCGTATTTTTCAACCGCGCTCAGAAGACCGAGGTTGCCTTCATTAATCAAATCCATTAATCCGAAACCGGTTGATTCATACTGTTTGGCAACGGAAACAACAAAGCGCAGGTTTGAGTTAATCAGTTTTTCGCGCGCCGCCGCATCGCCGGCAACGGCTTTTTCCGCCAGTTCCGTCTCTTCTTCGGGTGAGAGCAACGGATAGCGTTTGATGTCGTTCATGTAAAGCGTCAGTAAATTATCGGTTGTTTTCGGTGTGTTCATATTCACCCTCCGTACCAAAAGTATAGCAATATTTGTTCCCGAATTCCCGGAGAGCGTCTTTTTTATGTAAGTCATTTTAACAAAATAAATTAAGCGGTTTCGAAACAAAGAGGAAAAAGAAAAGTGTGTCAGATTGACTCGTCAGCCGGGAAAAACAATCAAACTGTTTCCGAATAACTCGATTTTTTCGGACGGAGAGAGAAAAACGAGCCGCCCGCCGTTTTCGCGGAGGAATTCTTCCCAATTCTCTTCGATTAAATCGTCAACCATATCTTTTTCAGCCGCTTCCGAAAAGAAAGGGGAATTTTTGGACAGAAGATAATTCACGATTTGAAGAAAGTAATAAATTTTAAAATCGGATTTTTCCCGGCAGCAAAGATAGGAGCGGATCTGCGGCAACAGCAGCGATTCCAGGCAGAATCCGTTGTTGACGGCGGCCGAACAGAGATGAAGCGCCCTGTGCGCCTCCGCTGTTTTTCCGGCGGCCGCCAGCAAATCATAGTCGCGCAACGCCCCGCGGTAAAGGGCGACGGGAGCGCGACCGCGGAAGACCGGAACTTTGACCATCCGGAAATTCTGCGGATGAAGAGATGTCTGAAAGGAAATTCGGAATGAAGCGCCTCTCATAGTTTCAAAATAAGCAGAAGCCGGTGAAAAGTCAAATTTTTCTTGACTAAAAAAAGAAAAATCAATATATTTGAGTAAAAGAAATTACGGAGGCATTAACATGAACATCAAACCGCTCGGATCAAAAGTCGTCTTATCCGTTCAGTTGACCGAAGAAAAAACCGCCGGCGGACTTTTTATTCCGCAGACAGCGCAGGAAAAAACCCAAATCGGTACTGTAAAGGCAGTCGGACCCGGCACGGAAAAAGTCAAAATGGAAGTGAAACCGGGGGATAAAATCCTGTTCGATAAATACGCCGGAACATCGGTCAAAGTCGGTGAGGATGAATTTCTGATTATTGACGCGAAAGACATTCTGGCGGTTCTGGAATAATTTCCGCCGCATTCACTGAAACGGCTCTTCGGAGCCGTTTTTTTATTGCTCTTCCAGGCGTTCCATAAATTTTTGCGCCGTATCAATGATTTTGCCGGGATCTCCGATGACGCGGCCGGTCGGCGGAACCGAGCGGTAAAAAAGCGCTCCGTAGCTGCTTTTGGTCACAATACGGTTGTCCAGGACAACCACAACGCCGCGGTCGTTTTTCTTCCGCATAACGCGGCCGAATCCCTGTTTAAAGCGCATCACCGCCTGCGGAACGGAAATTTCAAAAAAAGAACGTCCGCCCCGCTCGTCAATCCGCCGGGAACGCGCCTGCAGGACAGGATCATCGGGAACGCGGAACGGCAGACGGAAGATCAGAAGGTGTTCAAGCGTTCTTCCCGGAGCGTCAACGCCTTCCCAAAACGAATCCGTCGCGAACAGCACGCTTCCGATGTCTTTCTTAAAACGATCCAGAAGAAGCCGCCGCGACTCGTTTCCCTGCCGCAGCGCCGTAATGCCTGATTCCTCCAAATCACCGGCAACCGCGTCGAAAACCGCATTCATCTGCGCCACGGATGTGAAAAGCAGCAGCGCCCGTCCTTTCAGAGCCTTTAAATAGCGGCGGGTAAAATCGACGGCATACGCGTTAAACGCATCGCTTTCGCGCGTAACGTCGGGCGCGTTCCCGGAGGCGACAGCCAGCAAAACGCGGTTTTTATAATCAAACGGGGAAGGAAAAAGCGCGGTCTGAAGCCGTTCGCCTTCAAAGCGTTTCAGGCCGACCGTCTTCAAAAAATAATCGAATCCCGAACCGACAGCCAAAGTCGCCGAAGTGCAGACCGCGGTTTCAACGGCCGACCACAGCGACTGTTCCAAAAGCGGTCCGACCTCTGCCGGAGTGATATTGAACTGGATATAAAAATCACCGTTCAGCCGGCGTTCTTTTGAAAGCCAGTAGATATTTTCCTCATCTTTTTCAAAGTCAAGAAATTTCGACGCCGTTTCCAGCAATCCGTCGATTCGCCGCACGGACAGACCGGTCTCCCGGATCACCGAATCGGCCTCGCCGCCTTTGTATTCTCCGTCCAAAAGATCAACGGCCTCGCTCAATGCCGCCGTCAGCTTTTCTCCGCAACGGTGGAAGGCAAGCAGCGCCGTCTTTACAAAATCGGGAAGCGGATTTTCCCGGTTGACGGGCAGAGCCCTTACGGACGGCTCTGAAAACCGGGTTTGTATCCGCAGTTCATCATCCAAAGCGGCGGCCGTCCCGAGAATTTCTTCCTGCAAATCGGATATTGTTTTGATTAAACCGGCCTTGATACAGTGAAATTTCTTCAGCTGCGCGACCAAGCCGAAAACGCCGGTTCCTTTTTTTGATTTGATACGCGTCATGACCCGGCGCACGGCCGGCGCGCTCAGCGTTAACGTAAAGTAACGAGTGGCGTCCTTTTCCAAATTATGGGCTTCGTCAAAAATGACTTTTGAATACCCCGGAATCAGAATGCTCCCCTCCTGCGAATCCGCATCCGAACGCAATGCGGCGTCGGCAAAAAGCAGGTGGTTGTTGACAACGATGATTTGCGCCGCGGCCGCCTCTTTCCTCAGCCTGAAGACAAAACACTTTTCGTAAAACGGACACTGAACGGCGAGACAGTTATCGGATTCGGAACAGACGCGGCTTTTCAGCGAGGGCTCCAACGGAAAGGTCAGTTCGGAAAAATCTCCCGTTGCGGTCTGAAGGCTCCACTCCCGCAGAGGCTCAAGACCGGCCTCTTCCTCAAAAAGCGTCGTTCCCGATGTCAGCTCTTCGTCGAAACGGCGGAGGCAAAGGTAGTTGTTCCGCCCTTTCATCAGCACGTATTTGACGTCGGCGTTCAGAATTTTCAGCGCCAACGGCAAATCCTTCTGAATCAGCTGATCCTGCAGGGTGATGGTGGCTGTCGAAACGACGATTCGATCGCCGCCGCGGGATTTGTTTTCCTGCGCCCATTTGACGGAAGGAATTAGATACGCCAACGATTTTCCGATTCCGGTTCCCGCCTCGACAACAAGCAGGCGGTTTCCGTTTAAGGCTTCCGCCACCGCCTTCATCATCTGCGACTGGGATTCCCGGTATTCGTAATCGCCGATAAATTTGGAAAGCCCCTCTTCCGATTCGCAAAAGTCGACCAAAGAACCGCCGTCCACTTCCACCCGTTCGGCCGCCGAATACGGTTCGACCGTGACCGTCACGCGGGTAACGAGGTTGTCGACGATGTAACTGCCGATTCCGTCCCGCCCCAACTGCGCGGCGGTTACGATGTCCGCAGAACTCGGCTTCAGAACGCCGCCCGGATGGTTGTGGATCACCACGTCGGCGTCGCGCATATGAGCCGCGGGGGCCGGAGCCGCCGTTTCATGGCCGGAAGCGACCGTCGTGATTTCGCTCACCAAGCCGTTTCCGTCAATCAGTCCGCAGAAAACCACCTCCGCCCCGTCGTGCTCCTTGATTTTTTCCCGCATAATCCGAATCACATCGGCAGTAAAACGTTCTTCCGCCTTCAAAGCGAATCTCCTTTTTTCCGCCGCCGGTCTTCGCGGTAACGGCGGCGCATCTCATCCGGAGGAGCCGGCATCGCTTTCACGCGCGGTAACGTCAGCTTCAGCCTCATGGCCGTCAGCCGCAGCGCAAAAACGAACAAGCCGCCCGCAAGCAGAACAACCGGCGCCGACAGCGGCGTATGGCGGCCGAGCGCGTACAGAAGCCAGCTTCCGAGAATCGAGGCGGTTGCGTAAAAATCGGTCCGGATCACGACCGGAATTTCTCCGACCGTCAGATCCCGGATCATCCCGCCGCCGCAAGCCGTCAGCATTCCGCAAACGGCCACTCCGAACGGCCCCAAACCGAGCGAAAGCCCTTTTGCCGCCCCGATAACGGTAAAAACGCTCAAACCGAGCGCATCTCCGATCTTTACCCACTTCCAGGCGCACGCAATTTTCCGGGAGAGAAAAAAAACCGCCAACGCCCCGGCGACGCAAACGGCAAAATACGCTTCGTTCTGCAGCGCCGAAACCGGAACCGTTCCGATCATCACATCGCGGATAACGCCACCGCCGATTCCGGTCAGGAGCGCCAGGACAATGACGCCCAAAATGTCCAGTTCGTATTTGACCGCCTTAAAAGCGCCGGTAATCGAAAAAAAGAAGGTTCCGGTTAAATCGAGAAAAAAAATCACGGTTGAGTAAGTCTGCTCATCCACGAATATCCCCTTCCCGCTCCCTCAAATCAGGGCGCAGCGCCGCCGCCGCTCCGAGATAAACCGGTTTCAACGGACGTTTTTCTTCCGCACAAAATTGAATCAACACCCGAACCGTCATCGGCAAACTGCCGTCGTAAAGCGGTTCCTGCACGCAGAAAAGCGCCGTCGCGCCGTGGGCGCCGCCGCGGCGCAATGCAGCCGCCGGGTTGAGAGCTGTAAGATCAGCCGTTACCGAAAACAGAATCATTGTCAAATCCTCTTCCCGAATCCCGTTTTCCTTTTCGAGAAGAGAAACCAGCTTTACAACCGCCGATTGAATCGATTCGGAGGTATTCCGATCAACGGAAACCGCACCGCGCACGGAGAGAGTAATCATAAAAGACTCCTGAAAAATGTTTTCAATCTTGCCGAATTAATGTATACTGATTATATACTTCGAATAAAGGAAATTGAAGTGGATACGCAACAAAAAAATAAAAAAGAATCCCGGTTAGAGAACAAACGACTCAAAGCACAGGAAAAGGCCGCCAAAGCCGAAGCAAAAAAACAAAAAAAAGAAGAACGCAAACGCCGCAGATCGAAAAAAAGTAAAATTTTCTCGTTTTTCTTTATTCTTATTGTTCTCGCCGGAGCTTCCGCCGCAGTCTTTTTCATCGGTTGGATTCACCCGGAAATGACTTCCAATCAATTTGCCGTCGTTTTTTCGAAGACAAACGGCTACCGAGACACACTTTTAAAAGCCGACGAATTTCTTTGGATGCCGCAACGGCTTCTGCCGACAAACGTGACAGTAATCATCTATACCGCCGAACCGAAAACCGCCTCGGTTAACGTCTCCGGCAAACTGCCGTCCGGAGAAATTTACTCGCTGCTCATTGAAGGGAATCCGTCGTTCGAGTTTCGTTTCGAATGCCGCATGACCTACCGGCTTAACTCTGAAAACCTGATAACGCTTGCAAAAGAAGGCATTCTGCCCGATCAGACCGATGCACTGTTAAGTGAATTTGAAAAAGATTTTCAACCGATGGTTGTTGATTTAATTCAAAAAAAATCTGCCGATGCGGAATTTGTTTCGATGATCTCCTCTGATTTTAACCGACTGCAGGATGTTTTAATTGAGGAAATCGAAAAACGCAATCCGAATATTGAAGTGACACGGCTGATTGTCAACTCCGTATCAATTCCGGATATCCGACTCTATGAAGAAGCGCGGGAACTCTACTTTACGGCGATTCAAAATCCGCCTGCCGACCGACTGCAGCGGCTTCAGAGAGAAGTGACGGAAGGAACCGAACGGCTGATGCAATTCCAGACTCTGGAAGAGTTGGCCAAACTGTTGGAAAAATATCCGATTTTAATGGAATATGCAAAAATCAATCCGACACTGGAGACGCATCCGTCCGTGGAACCGTAACGGCGACCGTTCCCGATAAAACGGTTAAAGATGCCTGTGAGTCGATAATTTCATTGCTGAGACTGAATGAAAATTCGTTCAGCGGGTAACCGTTCAGGGACCATCGGAAACCGTCGGTTTTCACCGAAGCCGTTGCTGTCAGCGCGAACACCGACACGACAGCGGGCGCCTTAACCGCATCCGGGCGCCATGTTTCTCCGCACTTAATTTTAAAAACGCTTTCGCACTTCGTTTCCCACCGCCGCCACTGCGGAGATCGAGCAAAAAGCGAACGCAGCGCTGTCCAATGATCCATTCGCCCGCCTCCGCCGCCAAACAGCACGACTGAACGGCAGCCGGCTTCGAGTACCGCTTGAAACGCCGCTTCAGTATCGGTAAAATCTTTTGCGCGCGGATAACGGCAGACTTCGGCATGGGAAGGCAAAGGCAGCCGCAGCGAATCGAAATCGCCGACAAATCGGTCAACGCGAACACCTGCCTGCGCGGCCGCCTCCCAGCCGCTATCGGCACACACGGTAAAAAGACCGTCGCTGCACAAATTTTTGATCACTTCCAAAGGCGCGCATTCTCCGCCGGTAAACACAATTCCGTCGTATTGTTCCATATCCGTCAGTATAACCGACTAACCTCAATCAAACAAGACGAAAACCTTTTTTTCGATCGCTGCATCGAATTTTCCCGAAAATCTTGACCAAATTGTTCGTTCGCTGTAATTTAAATCGTGTCCTTATTTGAAAAAATTCCCGATTCCGTTTATCGCTTTGCCGCCCGTTTCGAATCCGCCGGATTTGAATGTTACCCTGTCGGCGGCTGCGTTCGCGATTTGTTGTCGGGGAAAAATCCGGCTGATTACGATTTTGCTGTCAGTTCACCTCCGGAACTCACCTGCAAACTCTTCCGCCGTGTGATTCCGACCGGCATCAAACACGGAACGGTGACTGTTCTGTTTGAAGGATTTTCGTTTGAAGCGACCACATTCAGAACCGAAAACGGTTACAGCGACAGTCGGCGTCCCGATTCCGTTTCATTTACCGGCTCTCTCGCCGAAGACTTGAAACGGCGCGATTTTACCGTCAACGCTTTGGCTCTCGATCTGAAAAACCAAAAGATCATCGATCTCTTTGACGGCTGCGGCGATTTAAAGCGAAAACTCATCCGCTGTATCGGGTCTCCGCAGGAACGGTTTGAAGAAGATGCGCTGCGGTTGTTAAGAGCCGTTCGCTTTGCTTCCTGTCTCGGTTTTGAAATCGATCATCCAACATTCGAAGCAATAGTGAAAGCAGCTCCCTCCGTGAAAAAAAATTCTGCGGAACGAATTCGCGATGAATTGACAAAGATCATGAAATCTTCAAAGCCGTCTATCGGATGGGAGTTGATGCGCCGCTCCGGACTGATAACAGCCGTTCTTCCCGAACTGCTGCCATGCATCGGATTTCAGGAAACGGAAAACCGCCGCCGCGACCTTTACACCCGTCTGATCGAAACCTGCGATGCCCTTCCGCCGGAAAAACCGCTGCTTCGTTGGGCAGCCCTGCTGAATAATATCGGAAAAACGAAATCGCTCGCCGAAAAAGACAATCGGCAGTCAGACAACGACTATGGGAAAATTTCTGCCGAAATCGCCGGTGCCGTCATGCGCCGGCTGAAATTTTCGAATGAGCAAACGCAAACTGTCCGTTTGCTCATCAAAACCGGTACAATTCGTTACGACTCATCTTGGAGTGACGGCGCTATCCGCCGTTTTGCGGCTGCCGTTCCCGAAAATCTGTGGGATGATTGGTTCACATTGCGGAGAGCTGAAGCACTTACGGAGGAGTCCCGAACAACACTGCTGCTTCTTGACGAATTCCGCGAACGTTTTCGAAAATGCGCGATGGAAAATCCCGCTCTCTCATTAAAAGATTTGGCAATTAACGGAGCCGATTTGCTCGCTGCCGGATTTCCGAAAAGCAGAATCATCGGCGATACTTTGAAGTTTTTATTGGAAGCGGTTTTGGAAAATCCGTCAGAAAACACCCGCGAACGGCTGACAGAGTTGGCAAAAGAATATCTTCTCCGCACAAGCGAAAATCAATCATAATCGATCCACAAATTCTTTTCCCGTAAATACGCAACAGCCTCCGCTGCGGCTCGAATTTCTGCCGTTTTCCGTGACGAACCGCAGCCTTCTCCCAGACGCTCCTCTCCGACAAGGACTTCAACAAAAAAAAGAGCGTCATGATCGGGACCTGTTTTTCGAATTAACCGATAACGCGGTAAAATCTTTTTTTGCCGCTGCACAAACATCTGCAGCGCAGTCTTCGGATCGAGAGAATCAAAATGCTTCAATCGCTCTGATGAAACAGGAAAAATCCGTAAAATCAATTTTTGCGCCTGCCCCCAACCTCCGTCCAAATACACAGCTCCAATCAAAGCTTCGACGGAATCGGCAACAGGTGCCTTACGAAAACGTCCTGATGAATGCTGTTCACTTTTTCCGACGATCAGCAGACGATCCATCCCCTGTTCACAAGCAATTTCATACAGGCTTTCTTCGCACACCAAAGCCGCTCTCCGGCGTGTCAGAAAACCTTCATCGCAGGTTGGAAAATTTTCATACAAAAACGACGAAATAACGAGAGACAGGACACTATCTCCCAAAAATTCAAGCCGTTCATTGCTTTGCAGAGTATCGCTTGAAAATGAACGATGTACAAATGCATTAACAAGCAGCGCTTCCGAACGGAAGCGGTAACCGATGTTCTTTTGAAAAATTTTGAGGGATTGCCGATCGGCAATCCCCTCTGAAATCAACTTCAGATACGGATCACTTTTTGAGCTCTTCATTCAGCCACTTGACAACATCGCCGACTGTTTCGATTTCACGCAGTAAATCATCGGGAACTTTTCGTCCGAATTCCTGTTCAACGTAGTAAACCAAATCAAAGGTCTCTAAGCTGTCTGCGCCCAAATCCTGCAGAAAACAGGAATCCATCGTGATTTTATCGGGATTATCAATGTCCAATGTTTCGGCAACGATTTTTTTTACTTTTTCGAAAATTTCCTGTTCAGACACGGTTTGTCTCCTCTGCTTTCCGATTAATCCAATCTTTCTGTTTCGATGACTGATCGGCCTTTGTAGTATCCGCACTTCGGACAAACGCGGTGCGACGGAATCTTGCTTCCGCAGGTTGAGCATTCCGAAAGAATCGGTCTCTCCAACTTCATATTAGCCGCTCGTCGGCTGCGTGTTTTCGATTTAGAAACCTTATACTTGGGTACTGCCATCTTTTTTCCTCACAAAGTCAGTTTTACTTTATCTTACCTTTATTTTCCGCTCTTGTCAACAGGTATTAGTTTTCTTTTTAACGCCTCTACAACAACAGAGGGTACCATTGCCGAAATATCGCCGCCGTAAGAAGCGATCTCTTTGATAGCCGAAGAGCGCAAAACAAAAAACTGCGGATCTGTCGGAAAAAAAATGACTTCAATGTTTTTATTCAGCGATTTATTGGTCATAGCCAACTCGAACTCATAACCGAAATCCGCCAATGCCCTAACCCCTCGAATCATCAGCGGCACTGAATAACGGTCGACAAAATCGACAACCAAACCGTGCCACGCCACTGTCTCGACATTCGGTAAATGCGCCGTCAGCTGTCTGATCAGATCAAGCCGTTCGTCCGTTGAAAACAGCGACTGTTTTGAATCGTTAACGGCCACGACAACGTAGAGCTTTTCGAAGATTTTAGCAGCCCTCTCAATAATATTGAGGTGTCCGTGTGTCGGGGGATCAAAGCTCCCGGGGAAAAAAGCGTTTTTCACGACTACTCCAGCTGTTTGCGCATTTTGACGGAAAAAGCGTTGCGCCACGGTTTAAAATCGCGTGTATCTTCAAAGGGAATTTCTCTGACAATATCAAAACGGTTTTTATCTGTGTAAACGACAACGGCAAAGCGCCGGTTCCCCATATAAATGACTGACTCGCCGGGCTGCAAATTTTCAGAGCTCTTTAAGCGTTCAATGACGCAGTCAAAATGCGCCGGCGACTCGTTCTCCGGAACATCGACAGCCAGAGACATTTCTTTAATCGGATGATGGCAATAGCAGCACACTAAATGTTCGGCTTGAGAATCTCCGAGCAACGGTTGATCGGGAGCCGCTTTCAGATCGGAAAAGAATTCGGGGCCGACAACCCTTTCGCGCGGCTTCTGAAGATCTTTCGACGTCGGAAAACCGGGCAATTTATAAGTATCTCTCTCTTTTCCGGCTTTATTGAATGATGTGTGTCGGTTTTCGTTTTGCGGACGGTTTTTACGGCGGGAGCGACGACGGGAGCGACCTCGGAAATTGTTTTTTAACCCATCAGATTTCCCCTGATTGCCGTCAGAAGAAGAGTAATCCATTTTTTTCTCCTTAATATGACAGTAATCTGTCGGTTAAAGCGGCCGCAATTTTATCGATTGCGTTGGCTATGTAGAGAGGATCCTGCAGTTTGACTTTAATGGAATCCAGCTTCACCTGGTTGATCACAACCGCTGTTTTACTCATCCGATTTTACTCCGTAAAGGCGTTTTCAAAAATGGTTACACTCTTTATATCGGATAAAACCGCGGCAACATCAAACCGAAAATCTCTGTTTTCCTGTTTTTTTACCGTCAAATAATGACGGGCGCTTTCCGAAATTTTTTTACGTTTCCGCGCGTTGATTAAATCGGCAAGGCTTTCCATTCCGGAAAAGTCCACAACCTTCACTTCCAGAAAAACAATCAGCGCCCCTTTTTCCAATACGGCGTCAATCTCTCCGTACAGACAACGGTAATTGCGCTCCAAAAGCCGGTACCCTCTTTTTTCGTAATCGGCAACGGCCAGCGTCTCTCCGCGATCGCCTTTTTCCTTGGAAGTCACGGTATTATTATACACGAGCAAAAGGGAAAAAGCAATTATTTATACCGCAACGTTTACAATTTTTCCCGTTCCGACCGTTCTTTTTCTCTGACATACATCAGAATTTCGGCGACAACCTGATACGTCTCTTCCGGAATGAATTTTCCGACAGGAAGATTCATCAGGGCTTCCGTCAGTGGAGGATTTTCAATAATACGCACGCCGTTTTCTTCCGCCAGACGGCGGATCCGTTCGGCGGTCAGCCGGCGGCCTTTGGCAGTCATCCGCGGCGCCTTTTCGCCTTCGACATATTTCAATACGACAGCCGAATCTACATCCATTCGTCTACCTTCCCCTCCGCTCCGCCGGCGGCCGCCGCTGCCGGCAAAAGCGGTCCGCCGTCGCGTACAAAGTAACCGGAAAGCGCCGGGAGCGTTTTCAGTCCGGCGGCGGAAAGCTGCTTTCCGCCAAACGAACGGACCGTCGCGCGGCGGAAAGCCGGATCAATCTCAATTAAAGCGTCAATCGATTCGCAGCGGATGCGCAGACGGTAAGAGTCCAAACGGCCGGCAATAACCGTCACATCCAGATAACCGCACATGGTCTGCCACTCCCACGGAATAACGGAGCGGAACGAAGGCGGCGCGGCGCAGGCGTTAAAAAGTTCCAGCCGTTCTTTGAACGCCGGATCCTCAAAACGGCATTCAAAAAGCTCCGCAAAAAACGACTGCGCGCGGGATTCGTCACAGTCCAACCGGTTGCGTATGAACTCAGAAGACGCCGTTCCTTCTCCGGCAAGGCGACCGCGTGCGCTCCGCTGCGCCGCTTCGGCGACCGTTTTCAAAACGGGAAGCTGAAGCAGCGTTTCTCCGTTTTTCAGCTGCAGTACCGGCCGCCCCTCCGCGCCTGCCAAACGGCCGAGGTAACGCCCCGCGGTTAAAGGCTCCCCGGCGAGTTTAACAAAAAGCAGACGGTTCCCGAAAAGAAACCGGGCAACCGCTCCGTCCCGCGAGAGAAGGTTTGTAAAACGAAAGCCGCCGTCTCCTTGCGAACACGGGGAGGCGGCGGCTTGAGATCCGTGAAACCGGACAGGGAAAGCCATCAGTTTCCTTTTTTTCGGATCAACTCTTTTACCTTGGCGGCCTTTCCGATGCGGTCGCGCAGGTAGTAAAGTTTGGAACGACGGACTTTTCCGTAACGGACAACTTCCACCTTTGCGATGCGGGGCGAATGTAGCGGGAAAATCCTCTCGACGCCGACGCCGTAAGAAATTTTACGCACCGTAAAAGTTTTCGAAATGCCTTTGTTATTGATGGCAATAACAATCCCTTCAAAAACCTGAATCCGTTCCGTCGTGCCTTCAACAATTTTAAAGTGGACTTTCACTGTATCGCCGATGCGGAAAGAGCCCGTATTGTCTTTCATTTGTTCCGATTCAATCGCTTTTATCAAATCCATTATCACACCCCTCAAAATACTGTTATGATTCTACATTATAATTTATTTTTTATCAATCAGTTCCGGACGATTTTTCAGCGTCTTTTCAACTCTTTTTTGATAACGCCATTTTTCAATTTCACCGTGATTTCCCGAAAGCAGAATCTCCGGGACCCGCAAACCGTGAAAGACCTCCGGCCGCGTATACTGCGGATATTCAAGAAGCGGGCCGTCCGAAAAGCTCTCTTCCTTCAGAGATTCTCCCGAAATCACGCCGTCAATGTGACGGTAGACCGCGTCAATAATAACGAGAGAGGCCACCTCTCCCGACGAAAGCACGTAATCGCCGACGGAAATCTCTTCGGTCACATACAAGTCGATAATCCGCTGATCGATTCCTTCATACCGACCGCATAAAAAGACCAGTCCGTCGTACCGGGCCAAACCGAGCGCCTTTTCGTGCGTCAGCGGCTTTCCCGAAGGAGTCGGGTAAACAACGGCGGTTTTTCCGTCGCAACGCAACGAAAGCAACGCCTTCTCAAACGGTTCCGGCTTCATGACAAGTCCGGCGCCGCCGCCGTAGGGGTAATCGTCGCACCGGTGAAAGCGTC
Source organism: uncultured Spirochaetota bacterium (assembly GCA_944388995.1). Taxonomy (GTDB): domain Bacteria; phylum Spirochaetota; class Spirochaetia; order JAFGXN01; family JAFGXN01; genus CALXOJ01. The sequence goes on from CALXKN010000009.1 coordinate 72,459, forward strand.
CGTCGGCGAAGAGCTTCAGATCAACGGCGCGGTAAGAAATTAATCCCTTTTCAACCGCCCGCTTCATGATGGAACAACCGAAATACCCTTCAATGATTTCCGGAAAAAGCGTAATGACACTGATGTTCATTCAAAAAACCACTCTTCGGAAATCTCGACCGTCCCCTTCTCCGTATCGACTTCACCGATAAACAAAGAGCGGAACGGAACCAAAATTTTTTTCCCGCTCTCCGAAACGGTGATTTCCAGCGTGTCATCCGGCAAATCGAGACAGACGGCAGAGACCTCACCCCGTTCAATACCGCCGCAAACGGCCTTCAGACCGATTAAATCGGCACAGTAAAACTCATTCCCGTCTTTCAGAGGCGCGGCAAACCGTCTGTCAACCCAGATTTCCCAATTTGAAAACGCCTTTACCTGTTCGGGAGTATCCAAGCCCTTCAGTTTAACCAAAGTTGCCGGTCCCGAAATTTTCACCCATTCGGTTTCAAAATCGCGGAAACGCTCACCGTTTTTCAGGCGGTAAACCTTTGGCCCGGCGAAGTGCTCATACTCGCCGGAAAAACTCAGCACCTTAAAAGCGCCGGTCAATCCGTGCGGACGCCTGACTCTGCCGACGGCAATCTGCGGCTCCATTTCAGTCCAGAATTTCCAGAACCACCCGTTTCCCGGTCCGTACCGAAGCGGCGCTTAAAACGGTTCTGATGGCCTTGGCAATGCGTCCCTGTTTACCGATAACCTTTCCGATGTCTTCAGGAGCGACTTTCAGCTCCAGCATAGTCGATTTTTCCCCTTCAATCATATTGACTTCAACCTGATCGGGCGAATCGACAAGCATTTTTGCAATGTACTCAACAAGATCTTTTTCCATACAGGCTCCTTTTTCAGCCCAAATAGATTTGATGCTTATTCAGTAAAGATTTCACGGTATCGCTCGGCTGCGCACCTTTCGAAAGCCACTCTTTCACACGATCCGCATCGATTTTGAACTGACGCTCTTCCGCCTCAACGGGATGATAGTACCCCAGTTCATCGATGGTCTTACCGTCGCGGGGCGCCGTCGACTCGGCTACTACAATCCGGTAATACGGACGCCGTTTGGCCCCCATTCTCTTCAGTCTGATTTTTACGCTCACTCGAATCCCTCCTGAGTTTATTGTCTACCTTCAAATCGCGAAAGTAAATTTTCCCGGTATTTTTTGTTTTTGGCGACCTTTTTCATCATCAGCCGCATTTTATCGAATTTGTTCAACAGTCGATTGACGTCATAAACAGTCGTACCGCTGCCTAAAGCGATCCGTTTCTTTCTTGACGGACCGATAATGCGGTGGTTACGCCGCTCCTGCACCGTCATTGATAAAATCATCGCCTCTTCCCGCTTCATCTCCGTTAAGTCGACTTTATCTTCGTCGATTTCCCCTGCCGCGCCGGGAAGCATCTGCAGCAGATTTTTAACGGACCCCATTTTTTTTATCCGCCGGAACTGCTCCAGGTAATCTTCAAGCGTAAAGGCGGCCTTTGCCATTTTGGCTTCCAGCTCCTCCGCTTCCTTCTGATCGACCGCCTCCTGCGCCTTTTCAACCAGAGAAACGATGTCGCCCATTCCGAGAATGCGGCTCGCCATTCGATCCGGGAAAAATTCTTCCAAATTCTCGATCTTTTCCCCGGTTCCGATGAACTTCAACGGCTTTCCCGTAACCGTTTTCAAAGAAATCGCCGCACCGCCCCTTGCATCGGAGTCAAATTTCGTCAAAACAACGCCGGTCAGTCCGATCTTTTCCTCAAACTCCTTGGCAATCTCCACCGCCTGTTGTCCGGTCATCGCATCGGCAACAAAAAGCGTCTCCGTCGGAGCAAGCGACTTTTTGACGGCAGCCAACTCATTCATCAAAGCTTCGTCCAAATGAATGCGTCCGGCAGTATCGACGATCAATGTATCAAATTGCCGTTTTTTGGCGACCGCAAACGCGTTTTTGGCAACTTTAACGGCATCTTTTTCTCCGTCTTCGGCGTATACTTCGACGCCTGCACGTTCGCCCATGACCCGCAACTGTTCAATGGCGGCTGGACGCGCTAAATCAGCGGCCGCCAATAAAACTCGGCGCCCTTTCAATCTCAGCCGATAAGCCAACTTCGCTGCGGTCGTTGTTTTTCCCGAACCCTGAAGTCCCGCCATCAATATGACGGAAACCGTATCCGGTCCTTTCAGATCCAGGTCCGCGCGTTTATCGCCGAGAAGAGCCGTCAATTTATCATAAACAATCTTTGTGAACTGCTGCCCCGGATTAACGGATTTTAAAACGGATTCTCCTTTCGCCTCCTCAATCGTACTGTTGATAAAGCGGCGGACAATGCGCAAATTCACGTCGGCTTCCAGCAACGCAATCTTAATCTCTTCTACGGCATCGGCGATGTTTTTTTCCGTAATAACGCGAACACCGGAAAGAGTTCTGAAAATATTAGAAAATTGATCTGAAATTTTCTCGAGCATAGCGGTACGTTAAACTTTTATACAAAGAAAAGAGAAGAATGTCAACTACCAATCAACCGAATCGAGGATTTTCTTCAATCCGAGAAGTTCTTCTTTCGACATCGAAATGCCTTTCCCCATCGAATTTCCGTCTTCGCTCCATGGGCGGATATCGTATTTCGGTTCGCCTCCGTTCCAACTGATAAGATTCAGCCGGATCTTCCATTTCCGTTCTCCGGGAATTTCCCCGATCGTCCTGATGACCTCATACCTGAATTCAGCGCTTTTTCCGAAATTTGCCATAAAAGACCTCCTGCTGTTATTAATGCGGAAAAAAACTTTTTTACGGATAATTTTTCCGGAATCCGTCGACGCGCGGCGACGCCGACAGCTGCAGACCGTCGCGGTCGCCCCGTTTCAGATAATGGTAACCGATACCGGCAACCATCGCCGCATTGTCCCCGCAAAGGCTCAGCGAAGGAAAAATCACCTCCCGGTTTTTCTGTTCGGCAACTTTTTTCCGGAGCAGGGAATTCGCCGCCACGCCGCCGCCGGCCACAATCCGGTTAATGCCGGTATCATCGCACAAACGGAAAAGTTTTTTCAGCAGAATGTCGACAGCCCGTTTTTGAAACGAGGCGGCGATATTTTCCGGCGTATCCGCCGCTCCCGGCCGGAGAAACTGACGGCGCTGATTGATGACGGCGTTTTTGAGTCCGGAGTAAGAGACATCATAAGGATGATTTCCTTTATACAGCCGCGGAGAAGGAAAAACAAAAGCATCGGCGTCGCCTTTTGCAGCAAGCCGATCGACAGCAACGCCTCCCGGATAACCGAAACCGTAAAATTTGGCCACCTTGTCGAACGCCTCGCCGACCGCATCATCGATCGTAGCTCCTCGGATGATGATATCGTCAAAATCCCTCACTTCACATAAAATCGTATTGCCGCCGGAGACCAGCAGTCCGATGTAGGGATACGGAATTTCCCGTTCCAAGTGGGCGGCGTAAATATGCGCCCGGATGTGGTCAACCCCGACAAACGGAAGACCGAGAGCATAGGCAAAGCTCTTCGCAAAGCTGACGCCGACCAAAAGGGAGCCGATTAAACCCGGACGGTTTGTAACCGCTACTGCGTCAATATCCTCTTTTTTCAGGCCGGCTTCTTGCAACGCCTCCCTTACAACGGGACGAATCCATTCGGTGTGAATGCGGGAGGCAATTTCGGGAACAACCCCGTTGTATTGCCGGTGCCAGTCGATTTGGGTCGCAACCCGGTTGCTTAAAATCTTTCGCCCGTCTTCGACAACGGCCGCAGCGCACTCGTCGCAGGAAGTTTCAATTCCCAGTACTTTCATCGTTTTTCCTTGCTTCATTGAGAAGATAGGTCAGATTCTCAATGACAAATCCTTCTTCCGTTAAGGCCGGATAGTAGCGCATCATCAAATCGGCCAGCTCCGAGGTAACGGCGTGACCGATCATTACCGCATGACCTTTTCCGCGCGCGGTCGCCTTTCCCGCCTCAACGGCGATTTTCAACGATTCGATGTCCTTTTCATTATCCAAAAACATGCTGTTACGCTCCAATACGACGAAATTCAGCGCGGCCGCCGCCTCCCTGATGCGGGAATCGGCGGTTGTCCGGCTGTCCAGAAAAAAGAGATTCTTCTCTTTTAAAGTTTTTAAAAGCCACGATGAAAGTTCAAGCGACGAAGTTCCTTTTGACCCCATATGGTTGTTAACGCCGACCGCACCCGGAACCGATTTCAGATTACTCTCCAGGCACGCCAGCCGCTCTTCCCCGTTCATCGACTCGGTTAAAAGCCCCGGTCCCGGATAAACGCCTCCGATCGCTTCCATCGGTTGGTGCAGCAGCAACTCCTGTCCCGCCGCCTTCACCCGTTCGGCCGCCTCCGTACTCGCCGGCAATCCCGGCAAAACGGCGAAGGTCACTTTTCCCGGCACCCGCAAAAACCGCTCCAAATCTTCCAGATTATTTCCCACATCGTCAATGACAAAACAAAGCACCGGTCTTTTTGTCTCCGCCGCGGCCGGTTCTTCTTTACGCGGCTCCGCCTTCTTTTCAGGTTCAGAATCGACAGGAATTGCGGAGTCTGTCTTTTCTTTGGGAATTTCCTCAGAACCGTCTTCCTCTGCCGTTTTTACAGACGGCTCTTCAATGACCAGCGCTTCCTCCGCCGTTTTTACGGACGGCTCTTCAATGACCGGCGCTTCCTCCGATCGAAGCCGTTTTTCATGTTCATACAAAGTCCAAACTCCGACCGCGCACAGTAGAACCAACAAAACCGACAAAAAAACGGTTCCATCCGGCTTTTTCCGTATTTTTTTCCTTCCGGATGCGGATTTTACCGAATCTTTCTTTTTAGGCTTACCTTCCCGCTTCTTCTTTTCTGCCACGATTTAAAATAGAACGAATACGCCAAATAATCAAGAGCCGGAGAACGCTTTTTGCACGAGAAAGAAAAAAAGCATCTTTTACTTTTTCCGCAAAGCCTTTCGAAAATCCGGCAAAACTTTTCAAAACCCGATGAAAGAAACGGCTGTTTATGATATGATGGGCGCAAGGAGTTTGTCATGGAAAACATCGGATTTACCGTTCCCGAAATTCTGTTGCCCGAAAAAGGCGTCGATTTGTCGAAATGGGCGGTTGTCGCCTGCGATCAATTCAGTTCGGAGCCCGCTTATTGGGATTCCGTCTCACAGTTTGTCGGCGAGGCTCCGTCAACGCTGAAACTGACTTATCCCGAAGCATATCTGGAAAGCGATACGGGCGACGAACGAATCCGGAAAATCAACGAAGCCATGAACGAGTGTCTGCAAAACGGCACTTTACAATCCGTCGGAAAGGGCATTATTGTTGTTGAACGGCACTTCTCCGACCCCAAAAAACCGCCGCGGAAAGGATTAATACTGGCGGTTGATATGGAGTGTTACGACTTCTCCTCCGGCTCTGTTTCACTGATCCGAGCTACAGAAGGAACCATTCAGGAGCGAATTCCGCCGAGAGTCAGAATTCGAGAGAATGCACCGCTCGAATTTCCGCACATTCTGATTCTTATCGACGATCCGACCGACTCCGTGATGAAAGCAGCCGAAAAAGCGCGGCAAACTGTCGTCTACGACTTTGAATTGATGAAAAATTCGGGACATCTGCACGGCTCTCTCATTCAGGATCCGGACGACTGTGGTGACGTTTGCGGCGCCCTGAACGCATTGGCAGACAAAAACGCGTTCCGGAACCGTTACGGCAGCGACGACGTGATTCTCTTCGCTGTCGGAGACGGAAATCACAGTCTGGCAACGGCAAAAACAATCTGGGAAAAGAAAAAAATCTCGCTGACGGCAGCCGAACGGGAAACCGACCCGGCGCGTTTTGTTCTGGTTGAAATCAATAACATTTATGACGAAGGGATCGCATTTGAACCGATTCACCGCGTTCTCTTCAACACCGATACCGAAAAACTGATGCGAATTTTCTCACAAAAAGCCGACATTCGGTTCGAAACAGTGCCGTTTGACAAAAAAGAACTGAAAACCTTTGCCGAAACAACAGCCGCAATCCAGTCGTTTTACCTGTTTGACAAAACAGGCTGCCGAAAAGCTGTCGTCGGCCGACCGTTATCCGCTATCACGGCGGGAACTGTCCAAACGATTTTGGATGAATTTTTAAAAGAAAGCGGAGGTAAAATCGACTACATCCACGGCGTCGACAGCACGGCGGAGCTCGGTACCCGCCCCGGAAACGCAGGAATTGTTCTGCCGGGAATTGCTAAAACCGAATTTTTTGAAACTGTTATCCGCGACGGTGCTTTTCCGAGAAAAACCTTCAGTATGGGCGAAGCAAACGAAAAACGGTTTTACATGGAAGGAAAATTAATCAAATAGAGAAAAAACGGTTTTTGCGTCAACAGCGCCTTCACGGATGATGATCGGTTTTCCCTGAGTCAAATCGACAATCGTTGAAGGCGCTTTTTTTTTCAAATTGCCTCCATCAACAATCAAGTCGACTGAAGAACCGAAAACGGCGGCAATTTCGTCAAACGAATTCAGCGGCGGTTCACCGGAGATGTTGACGCTTGTCGAAAAAAGAGGGCGGCCGAGCGCGTTTAAAATTTTTTGCAGCCGCGGATCATCGGGACAGCGGAGCGCGACGGTTCCCCCGTCAAAATCCCGGACAATGACTGTCAGCGGCGCCGGCCAAAACGCCTTCACCCGTTCGGGTAAAACATCAGGAGAATACGGGGAAATATCGGCGTCGGGAATCAGCCGCAAAAAACGCTTTTCCCGACGTTTTTTCAATTCAATGAGTTTTGACTCGGTTTCCGGAGCCGCACCGACCAAACCGTAAATCGTATCGCACGGCATAATGACAACTCGGTTTTCAGCGAGAGCCTGAACGATGAGCCCGAACCGTCCGAAAGTGATCCGTTTTGCGTTCATGACGAACCGTTCCCCCTCCGAGCGCAACAAAAAGCAAAAATGAAAAAGAAGCCACAACACCCGCAACCGAATAAATCATTTTAAAAAAAGAAAACCCGGACGGTTTTAACAGCGTTCGAAAACTGCCGTATTCTTCCGAAAGCCCTTTCTTGACATATCCGTCAATCTGCACAACCACATCATCGCTCGTATACATTGACAGTTTCCGAGCTTCCAATAAATAAAAGTCATCGGAAGCATAATCGTTACGCATAGAAGAAAGGGATGCGGAAATATCTTTCAATACAACCGTATTGCTTTTGATTTCGGAAATATTATCGTTTACGCGCTTAATATCCAAAAGACCATAACGACCGAAAACACAGTTTGCAAGAATACAGAGAGAAAACACAATCGATGAAACGAGAACAATCCGAGACAGGATTCTCATACTTTTTTTTCGACATTGGAAAGGATTAAATTGAGAAAAAAAAACATTGTCAAGCAATCGAAAAAGAGTTATAATTTTAAGTAAGTATGGGAAATCGGGGGGATATTAATGAACCGTAAAAAATCAAATCCGCCTTCGGATTTTGAACTCGACAAATACGGCGTCTGGGTCAAAACAAAACTGGATCACCTGAAAACATTAACGCCATCAGAAGAAACACCGGAATTCAGTTCCCCGAAAGCAGGAGAAATTTTTACTCCGCAAAATACCCCGTCATCCCTCAGCTTTGACTCTATCCGCAACCAAATAGAAAGCATTAAAAAAGATTTAGCCGATTTACGAAATGAAATTCATGATCGACCGGAAAATAACACTGACGCAAAAACAACAGAGGACTTTTTTGAGGAATACCCGTTTTCTTTGAAAACAGATGATGATATTCCGAGTAGCACAAATACCGTTTTACCGCTATGGGATGATTTCGATATTCCTTCCGTCGGCGAAAATCAATCATCCGAATTCAAAAAAAAGACGTTCCTTTATGAAATTCCTGAATCAAGCTCTGAGTCTCTTTTTAATGACGATTTGCAGCTCACAGAAGAAGACAAACGTTTGTTCGAAGAAGAGACCCGCAATTCATCATTGCCGGAAGAGACAACGACGGATTTGATTCTTGACGCGCCGGAAGGTTTTGAAGATCCGGTCACAGCGGAGACGCAGACGGAAAAATCCGGAGATACGGAATTGCATGACGGCGCGGATTCCGATTTAACGGAAGATTTTGATTTATCTGTCCCCCCCGATTTTTTCGAGGAACCGATTGTCGAGGAACCGATTGTCGAGGAACCGATTGTCGAGGAACCGATTGTCGAGGAACCGATTGTCGAGGAACCGATTGTCGAGGAACCGATTGTCGAGGAACCGATTGTCGAGGAACCGATTGTCGAGGAACCGATTGTCGAGGAACCGATTGTCGAGGAACCGATTGTCGAGGAACCGATTGTCGAGGAACCGATTGTCGAGGAACCGATTGTCGAGGAACCGATTGTCGAGGAACCGATTGTCGAGGAACCGATTGTCGAGGAACCGATTGTCGAGGAACCGATTGTC
>CALXKN010000010.1 GCA_944388995.1 uncultured Spirochaetota bacterium
TTATAATCACCGGAGGAGTGGAATCAGTCATTTGAATGGAGATGGAAAGAGGGGCGGAAGGATTTCCTGCGGCGTCTTTAGCGGAAATGGAGACCTGTTTGATATTGACTTGGGAAGTTGGGTTATAGTAGTCGAAAAGGTTAGTATCGGCGCCCTTGTCGTGGTTAAGAGTGGTGATGAGGTCGTTAGAGGAGTCGGAATTGGAGGAGATGTAGGAGATGGAGATGGTGATGGGGTTGGAATTGGAGGAGTGGGAGTCATCTGAGGCGGAAGGGTCGTCGCCGTCGATGGAGGAGCCGTCCTCAAAGATGATGAAAGGGGAAGAGGTGGAGGTGAGGGTTTGGGCGGTACCTTCAGACCAAGAGTTATCGGAAACCTGAATCTGCATCCTGGTGAAGAGATCCGTCCAAGCGGAGGAGTTGTTGTTCCACATATCGACTTCGATTTGATACATACCGTTAGAGGGTTGCTCGCCTGCGATAGTAAGTACGGGCGGTTCGGTGTCGGTCTGGGGAAGAATCCAGAACTGAGCGGTTCCGGTGTTATTCTCGCTGTCGGAAACGGTCAGTTCGTAAGCGGTGACCGATCCTGCGCTGTCGGTTTTCAAAGCGGTAACAAGACTGTTTTCCGCCTCTGCTGTGAGGGCGACTTTGTAGGAAATGTCGCCGTCTTCCAGGTCGTAAGCCTGAAAAAGAGGCAGGGTGCTTTCAATGTAAGCCTTGATATTTTCATCCGAAGCGGAACTGCCTTGCACCTGCATGGAGAAAGGATTGTCTTCGGAACTTCCGGGACCGTCAAGGACAATTCTAGGATTAGAAGATTCGAGGACATAAACGAAAAGGGAAGCGGAGCCTGAGACGCCGGAGGAATCAGAGACGGAGTAAGAGACGAGGTAAGTACCGACAGAGGATGTATCGACGGAAGAGGCGTCGACGGAGACGGAATCGGAGAGGTCTGAGCCGTCATAAGCGAAAGCGGAGACGGAGGGAGGGGAGAAGTCAGAGTTGAGAGGGATGAGGAGAGGGTTGGCGCCGGAGATGGAGATTTGAGGAGCGAAAGCGTCGCCGACGTTGACGGTACGAAAGAGAGGGTCTGATTTAACGCCTTTACGGTCGACGGCGACATAGGAGACTTGGTAAGAGCCTTCTTTGCCCATGTTTAAGGAGGAGATATCGCGACGGACGAGAGAGGAGACGTCGTTACCGTCGACGTCCGTGGCGATGTAGCCGTATTCGACGTAAGTGTCGTTGACGTTGAAAAAGACCTCCGACGGACCAATCAGCACAATACGCGGAGCCACATCAATTTCGCGTCCGTTCTGGTCGGGACACGAAACCAATAAAAACGGAATCAAAATCAAAGATAAAAACAAAAACTTTTTCATTCTTCTGTCTCCCCGGCAGAGGGCTCTTCGTCCTTCGCCTTTTCTACACGATAATAATAACTCACCCCGGATCCCTCGAGCGTCAGAACCCGTTTGTCAAAAGAAAGAGTCATTTTATACGAATAGGTCAGCGGTTCGTCGCCGTCCGGAGTCAGCGAAAGCACATACCACTTTTCACCGTAATCGTAAGAATGCCGGACGTTGTAAGTGCCGCTCACCGGCTCCACAATATCGGCGCCCTGAATCTGCCGCGTCCAGTTGAAGCGGAATTTTCCTTTTTCGTAATACAAGTCCAAGGTTTCCGTAATTTCGCCGTTTTCCCAGACCCAATAATCGGTCAGTCCGGCCGTGGTGGCGCTGTCAAACCCATCGGGCAGACAGGACGCCAAGGCAAAAACCGCGCTTATTAATACAACTGCTTTTTTCATCTCACACTCCTACCACTTCGTTGTTCCGTAATTGACGGACGCCTGATTCCCCTTGTTAATCATAAACGAGTTGTTTTCGGGATACGGACGCGCCGGCCAGTTGATCCGGGTAAAGTGCCACGAACTGCCGCCGCTCTTCGGATACGACGATTTTTCAGAGGGGTTCAGATCGCGGTCCCAATCGTAACCATGCACCTGATAATCGAAGACGTCCTTCGCTCCCGTTCCCTTCATAATGATCTCCGACGGATCAAAGGTAACGGAAGAGTGTTTGTTTGCCTTCACGGTCACGTAACCGCCTTTCTTGTAAGTGCCGTCGCTCTCCGACCACAGACCCCAGAACGGACCGAAGTCGCGGACCGTCATCTGCAGATCCATGCTGCCGCTGAAATACGGAGTGGTCAGCTGAACGCCGTTGAGGGTCACCTGCCGCGGCTGGTTAGACTCCAGCGAAACCTTCATGCTCATCGACAGCTTGATCGTATAACCGTCCCAGTCGCTGTAATTCGTTCCGTCGGTACCGCCCGAACCGCTGAGGTTGGTCACGCTTCCGACATTGAACACCATCCGGCCGCCTTTTTCCCCGTTGTGGGAAAAGCTCAGACTCGGCAGCCAGCTGACCGTCTTGTCCCACAGACACCGCGGGATGTTCAGCTGCCAAATCGAGTTGAGGGCGCAGTCGGTCATCCATTTTGCCAGGTGTGCAAACTCCTTGTCGCTCAAATCGGGGTAACCGGTTGCGGGCGTCGAATTGAGGACGGTCTCCTTGTTCCCGCCGTCGGGGGTGAGATCGACGGCAACCAGCGTGTATTTGATTTTCATAAACTGCCTCATGTCGACGTCTTTTTTGCGCATGATGCACTTCCACGCTTCGCGGTCCCACGTCGCGTAATCCCAAGTGACCGTCCCGGTCTCCTGACCCTTCGCATTGTAATCGGGCATCGGGTCGTTCCACTCGATGACGCCGGAGTTAAAGGAGTCGGCCATTGAATAAGTCGTCGTGCGCTCCGGCAGCGCCTGTCCCTGTTTTGAGAAGACTTTGGCGTCGTTCGCGTTGGTGTTGGCGGGCGGCATACTGAGCGGGTAAACGCCGTCTTCATCGCCGTAATAGCACGTTCTTTTCAGTTTAATGTCGTACAGGTAACCGATTTCCGAATTCAAATCCAGTTCGGCGGTGACCTTGACCGTACCGATTTCGGTTCCCTGCGACGCTTCGATGCTGATCAGCGACGGAGCCCGTCTTTCAAAGTACATGGCCTGCGTGAAATCCGACCGTCCGACAAGGTTGGCGCTTTCCGTTTCCTCCTCACCAACGCTGCTGTTTAACTCTTTCTTATACTTTTCCCCCTCTTCCGACAGCGTCACGCCGGTTGACGGATCGTAAGCGGTAACCAGCGCCGTATTGACCGGCAGAACGCGGAAGTAGAGTTTGGCGTCGGCGATGGTCGTTTCGTTTAAAATTCCGCTCAAATCGCTTTCGCTGACGGTCGTTTCCGTCGCCGTCACGGCGCCGCTGCCGATCAGCTTCCACTCGGTATCAGTGCTCGGAACGCTGCCGCTTGATCCGTCGGCCGCCAGCAGGTAGTAACCGGCGCCGCTGAACGTCTGCGGCCACGAAACGTAAAACCCGGTGCGCTGCAGCATAATGTACGGCTGCGTTCCGGCTGCCGAAGGAATGGCCCGTCCGGTAACGCGCAGCTGTTCGCCGACTTCCGAAATATTGGGGGAAGAAAGCGATCCCGCGCCGTAGTCGTTGACGGCCGCCACGCGGTAGTAGAAGGGTTCGCCCGTCGCAACAACGGGGTCGGTGTCATACCAAACGGTAGATCCGTTGTCGGTTTTCAGGCTATCCGCATCAACAGCAATTTCCGTTCCGACGTAGTCGCCGCCGTCCAAATTCTCCTGGGTGATACGGTAAACAAAGTAACTTTCGGCGTCGGCGTCCGTCGTCCACGCCACGCGGATGGCTCCGAGAACGGCGTTTTGGGAAACGCTTTCGATATGACCTTCAGCCGGCGCTCCGGCGGAAAGCAGAGCTCCGCGGGCATAACCGCTGCGCTCCGCCGTGGTTTCGCGGTCAAAGCACGCTTCAACATAGTAATAGTAACTCTTTCCCGATTCCAGCGCGCCGCCGTTGGTGACGCTGTAATCGTCGTAGGAAAGCCCCGTAAACGCCTGATCCAGCCTTTCAAAGTTTTCGAGGTTGGGAACAACGCCTTCATACGGTTCAACGGCGCGGTAGAGGTAATAAAAAGACGCTCCGTTGACGGCTCCCCACGTGATGGTGACCTTTTCCGTCGAAACGCGGAAATCCGCCGAAATGGTCGAGACGCCGGCCAGCGCATACCCTTCCGCCGGAGCGCTTAAAACCGATCCTTCGGTATTCGGCGAGCTCATGTTGACGGCGCGCACGTAATACCTGTAAACAACGCCCGGTTCAACCGTTCCCGCAACCAAATCATCAAAATAGAGGTCGGCAATCGGGCGGTAACCGGTCAGACGCAGCAACGCCGTCTCTCCGTCTTTTGCCTGCGTTTCCCTGTAAACATGATACTGAATTTGGGAATCGCCGTAAAACACCTGCTGCCACGAAATGCGGATGCGGTCGCTGAAATCGCCCTGGGTGGCGCTCACCATCGTCGGAATGGGGATGGAGGCGTCAATTACATAATCGTTCTGCGGATCGGAGACTTCCACCGCCCCCGCCGTTTTACTGAACGTTCCGTTTAAACTGCGCAGCTGGTTGGCGCAGCCTACCGCCAGCAAGACGGATAAAATCAAAAGGAATGTTTTCTTCATTTTCATGCCTCACCTCCCGCTTCACTGCTTCCTTCGCCGCCGTCACCCGTTCCGGGTTCAGGCTCCGGCTCAGGCACGGGTTCGGGTTCATCAACCGCATCCGCCGCGACAGTCACTTCACCGCTTTCGTAAATAATTCCGGTATTGCCGGAATCGTCGACGCCGGCCACACCAAACCAGTAGCTGCCGGCCGCCAGACCGCCGATCTGCATCGAGGAAACCCCGGAAACGGTGCCGATATCCTCAAGCTGACTGAATTCGGCTTCGCCTTCTTTCTTCATATAGAGATACCAGCCTTGAAAACCGTTCCCTTCCATTCCCGACCAGGTAACGCTCACGCTATTGGCCTTCTCGGAAACTGCGGAAACTGTCCCGTCTTTCCAGATTTCGGCCTCGGTCGGACCGACAACATATCCGCTCGCCTTGTTCGACCACGGCATGTTGGTGTACTGCGAACCGTATTTCGGTCTGACCTGAAAATAAACGGGAACATTCCAGATATCCTCCGCCGCCAAAGCGCTTGCGTCGGAGGAGGGAGTGTAGTCGCTGTCAACAATAATATAAAAACGGTAGACAGTCAGATTCCCCTCCGATTCGGAGTAAATCTGTGTCTGCGCAACAGGAGCACCCGCCACAGTTCCCTGGGGAGAAAAATCGGAGAAATTGTTGTTGTTGTAACCGGAAAGCCACGGCATCTGAATATTCGTTCCCCAGGAAGCGCCCGTAAAGTTGGGAGCGCTCAGCCCGTCCAATCCGGAAGCGGAAGCGGCAACGCGGATGTCAAACTCCAGTTTGGAAAGGATACTCTTCAGTTCGGCGTCCTCCGCCACAACGTCGCCGGCGTCAAGCATTACGGTCTGAATCTCCCATTCAACCTCAAAAATACCCTTATTGCCGTCATATTTTCCTTCACCGCCCTGCCCGGCGCGCAGCCAGCGCACCTGCGGCAAAGCCCAGACTTTTTCAGCCACCGAGGAGACGCCGAGCAGACCGGCGGCGTTAATCGGCGTAATGCGGTAATCATAGCGGTATCCGGCAACCGCCGTCTGATCAGTGTAACGGTATTTCGAATCGCTGATGTTGGCGGGGATGTTCCTGGCCGCAATCACTTCCCATGCCGTATCGTCCGCGCCCGTCCGCCGCCGCTCAATGCGGTAAGAGTCGGCGTCTTTTGCCTGCGCATAAGTCAGCACAACCGACGTTTCCGTTCCGCGGGATCCCCAAAATTCATGACAGAATTCACTGTAAACAGTATCGTTTCCGATGACAATCGGCAGCGGCGCGCTCGGCGACGAAACCACTCCATTGATATTGACGGTTTTAATCCGCACTTCCGCCGTAAAACCTTCGTCTCCCAACTCGACAGGAAAACGGTACTGAGCCGTTTCGACTTTCTCCGTCGCGGCGTAATCGCCGGCAACCGTCAATTCATACTCCTTCGCATTGGCGACGGAATTCCATGTGATTAAAACCGATTGCTGCGCATTTTCGGCTATCACAGAATAAGAAATACCCGACGGCGGCAAAACACCCGAAGAGGCCAACGACTCGGAGAGAACCGTCTCGTTGCCAGTCAGTTCGTCATCAATCAGCGTTCCCCAACCGCAGCCGGCCGCCAGAAACGCCGCGCAAAAAACAGAAACCGCTCTTTTCATTTCGCGACCTCCTTTGTATAAAAGCGCTGTTTGGAAACGGTGTCGGTTTCAAGGGAATAGGTCCCCAGCACCAACATTTTCCCGCTGTTTTCCAAGGCATAAAGTTTCACGTAAGGCTTTGTGTCCTTCGGAGAAGTCGGCGTAAACGACAGAACGCGCTGTTCGTCTTCCACGTTGCCGACAACCTGCATCTCCGCGACAAAGGTCCCCTCTTCTTTGTAAACGCTCTTGCCGTCCTGTTTACGCTCGTACGTGTAAGCGCCGCCCTTATTCAGGACGTAAGTCTCTTCATACAAGACGGAAAGCTGATTGGCGTGCGAAACCCAAACCCCTTCCACGCGGTTGGAGGTTGTCATATCGCAGGCCGACATCAAAAACGCAACCAAAAGCAAAACACCGAAATACTTAATTTTCATAACGCTGTTTCTCCTAAGTTAAGTACATAATAACGGAAAACCTGTTAAATTATAACTATTTAACAAAAAGTTTTTTTATTAATACTTTATTGCCTTTTGTTCATATTTTTATTCATCTGCCTTTCCGGAGCTCCTTCCTTCTTTATTTTGTTCCGTATCAATAAAATAGATTTGACAAAGAAATTCTTCCGTGTTACCATGGCGGCAGGAGATAAAATATGAAAAAAATAGTGTTTCTGTTGATTTTTTGTCCGTCCGCGGCTCTCTGGGCGGCCGGACCGGCGCTGATTCCGCGGCCGGCGGAGGCCGTTTCCACCGGCGGAGAGGCCCGGCTGCCCTCCGCTTTGGTTTACGGCAGCTGCCCGCAGGAGGCCGAAAGCGCCGCCGCTTTTTACAACCGCATGGGAAAGGGACTTCAGACCTCAATGTCCGCGGGCGCCGGAGCCAATCTTGAACTGACGGCCGACGCTTCCCTCGGCGCGGAGGCCTACACGCTTGCCGTTGAGGACGGCCGCGTGCGGATTGCCGCCGGCGGCAAAGCCGGCTTTGTCTACGCATTCTCGGCGCTGCTGCAGCTGCAGGGACTGAAACCTTCCGAAGCGGTGAGCGTCAGCGATGCGCCGTTTCAGCCGTGGCGCGGCTTTATGCTCGATTCCGCCCGCCATTTTCAAAGCGCCGAAACGGTTCTGGCGCTGCTGGACAAACTGGCGTTTTCGCGGATCAACCGCCTTCACTGGCACTTGTCCGACAACGACGGCTGGCGCATTGAAAGCAGAAAATATCCGAAACTGAACGAAATTGCCTCCAACGTCGGCCGCTATCCCGAGTCGGAGCGCAACGGCTTTTACACGGTTGAGGAAATTCACCGCGTTCTGGACCGGGCGGCGGAACTGGGCATCACCGTTTACCCCGAAATCGACCTGCCGGGACACGCGGCGGCTTTCGTCGAGGCGTACCCCGAATTCCTTTGTCCGACCAATCCGAGTCCCGTTTCGGTGAAAGAGCGGCTTTCCAACGCCGCCTGGACCGAAATTCTCTGCGTCGCCAACCCCGATCTCTTTCCGTTTCTGACCGGCGTTCTTGACGAAATGATTGAAATCTTCCGCAATCCCGAATACTTTCACATGGGGGGAGACGAAGTTCCCCTCGGCATTTGGGAAAAGTGTCCGCTCTGTTCCGAAAAAATGAAGGCCGAAGGACTCGGCGAAAAAGAGCTTCTGACGGCGTTTTTGAAGCAGTACGCGGCTTATTTGGAGGGAAAAGGTATCACGCCGGTTTACTGGTGCGAATATCCGTCCCTGAAAATCAGCGACCGGGCGATTGCCCAGGTTTGGCGCGCCTTTGTCGGCAAATCCTACCTGAAAAAGTCGCTGAAAGCGGGAATCCGGACTTTGAACGCCTGCGGCGATTACGCTTATTTGGATTATCCCGAATACCCCGGAATGTGCAAGTCGGCGTGGATGCCGCTGCTTCCCCTGAAAAAAGTTTACAACTATCCGTACCTGCCTTCGGCCCTGACGCCCAACCGCGATCTGTTTATCGGCGGCGCCTGCACCATGTGGACGGAAGAAATCAATGAGGAGGCGGTTGACGAAACGCTCTTTCCCCGGCTCTTTGCGGTTTCCGAACAGCTGTGGACGGAAAAAAGCCTGAAAAACTTTAAGAATTTCGAAGCGCGCCTGAATACGCTGCGGCCGGTTTTTGCCGCCGTCGGCATCGGCCTCTCCGAGCCGCCGTCGCGCGAAAAGCTGCGTTCCGAAATCAGGGCGACGGTTGAATGCGACGTTGCCTTCGCCAACAACACGTGGCCCGAATACGCAGTCAACGGACGCGACGCCGACGCGTTTGTTTCGGCTTCCGCGCCGAAAGAGGGGCAGTCGTTCACCGTTATTTACGACGAGCCGAAACAAGGCTCCCTGCTTCAAATCATTTCAGGCGGGTTTTTCATCCATGACGCCCAAAACGGACGCATTGACGACGGAACGCCGGTTTTCATCCTCACTTCGCCGGACGGCGAATGGACGCAGACCGCTTCGTTTGAAAAAGGCATAGCGGAAGCAGAGGTGACGGCGCCGGTTTACGGCGTCAGAATCGGATTCCTCAACGAGGATGAGCGCATTTCCGTGAATGAAATTGTCATCAAATGAAAAAATTGATTTTCTGTCTGCTTGCGCCGGTGTTCTTCTCGTGTCTGAACATCTCTTACGAGGCGCTTTATCAAATAAAGACGGCTTCTTCGTCTCCTTATAAATTCGAGGCGGTTCTTTCCGACGGGGGAACCGCTTCGGTCTCTTCCGCTTCAGCGGCACCCCATACGCTGCTTTCCCTGCCGATTTCCCTGACGGAAAAAGAAGCGGCCGCGCTCGACGAAAAGGGCTTCCGCGCGCTTTGTCCGCCGCCGTCGGAAGTGATGAAAACGGTCAACGTTTACACCGTCTCAACGTCTTCAGGCACGCAGACGGAAACTTTACAGCGTTCCGTGACTGTCAGCGACAGCGAATGGAGTTTCCGGCGGCTTTCGCGCAATATGGGAGCATATATTTATGAGCTTAAATAGCGTTCCTTTTTGCGACGCCCACATTCATCCGAAGGCAGCTCAGACTTGCGCCCACGCCGACTTCCTGCTCTTCGTCAACAGCGTCGATGAGCAGGATTTTGCCAACCATCCTCTGCTTTCGTCAGGGAGGCGGTATTTTTTCGCCGGCATTCATCCGTGGCAGCTGCGCAAACCGAAGTACAAAAACACCGCTTATTATTTCGATTTGCTGGAACGGGCCGTGCGCCGCGGTTTTTTCCTCGGCGAAACCGGGCTGGACCGCCTTCACCCGAACTTTGACCTTCAGACGGAATACTTCCGCCACCATTTCCGGCTGGCGCAGACTTACCGCCGTCCGCTGACGTTCCACTCGGTGCACAGCGACGACGCCGTCCTTGAAATTCTCGAACCGCCGTACCCAAAGATGATTTACCACTCGTTTGTCGGCTCTCCGAAAGCGGCCGAACCGTTCCTGGAACGGGGCTGCTTTCTGTCGTTTTCGCTGCGCTCGCTGAAATCCCCGGCGACGGAGGAGACCATACGAACCTGTCCCGCCGACCGCTTTTTGATTGAAAGCGACAGTACGGAAGAGAATCCGGCTCCGCTTTTGAGAGAACTGCTGCAAAAAACGGCGCAGCGGCGGCGGATTTCCGAAGAAGCGCTGCAAAGACAAATTCACGGCAATATGAACGTCCTCATTCAGGGGTGAACCCGCCTCCCCTTTCCTCACTTGAAAATTTCAGGAATTTGATTATATTGTACTCATGAACGACTTAAATGATACATTGAATTTTGAATTGAATCCGATTATCGAAACGCTGGAAGCCCAGGCGCGGGCGGCGGCCGCCGCCGAAGGCCGGTTGGCGCTGGGACTTTCCGGACGCGCCGATATTTGCGAGGCTTTGAAAAAAATTCTGGCGGTTTTTTTTCCCAACCGCTATTTGGAAGAAAAAATCGAAGACGATGAAATGAATATCTATATAGGCGACAATCTGCGCCAGGCCGCCCGGCTGCTGCACAAGCACATTGCCGACGCGCTGCGCCTGAAAAGCGGCGGCGCGGATACCAGGCGGCAGTCCGAGGAAATCGTCCGCCGGCTGCTGTTCTCGCTTCCGCAAATCCGGCAGGATTTAATGGAAGACGTCAACACCGGCTACCACGGCGACCCGGCGGCGCTGAACCTCTCTGAGGTGATTCTCAGTTATCCGTTTGTGGAGACGACCGCCGTTTACCGCGTCGCGCACAATTTGTACGTTCAGGGAGTGCCCGTCATTCCCCGCATCATGAGCGAATACGCCCACTCCCAAAGCGGCATCGACATTCACCCCGGAGCGGAAATTCAGCCCGGTTTCTTCATCGACCACGGAACCGGCGTCGTCATCGGCGAAACCTGCCGGATCGGACGCAATGTAATCGTCTATCAGGGCGTCACTTTGGGAGCCGTCTCGCCGTTCGACACCAACGGAACGCCGATCCGCGGGCAGAAGCGTCATCCCGACATTGAAGACGACGTCATCATTTACGCCAACGCGACGATTCTGGGCGGCGATACGGTCATCGGCAAGGGGTCGGTCATCGGCGGAAACTGCTGGATTACGAAATCGGTACCGCCCCATTCAATCATTTACAACAGACTGAGGGGTGAAAAATGAAAAAGTGCGAACTTTCCGTCGGCGGCATGACCTGTTCGGCGTGCGCCGTTCATGTGGAAGACGCCGTAAAAAAAATCAAGGGCGTGCGCTCCGTTCAGGTCAACCTGCTGACGCGCAGCGCCAAAATCACCTACGACGAAGCGCAGACCGAAACCGCCGCTTTTGCCGAAGCGGTCAAAAAGGCCGGATACGTTCCGGGAACCGTTTCTGCCGACGGAAAGAAGACTCCCGTTTCCGAAGCGGCGGCCGATAACGACCGCGCCGCCCGAAACCGTCTGACGGCCTCAGCCGCGTTTGCGCTTCCGCTGTTTTTCTTGGCGATGGCGCCGATGACCGGCGTTCCGCTTCCGGGAATTCGCGGACCGGCCGGAATTTTTGCCTATGCTTTCACGCAGTTCCTGCTGCTGCTCCCGATTCTGTTTCTGAACCGTTCGTATTTTATCGCCGGCTTCAGAACCTTGCTTCATGGAACGCCGGTCATGGATTCGCTGATTGCCGTCGGCGCCGGCGCGGCTGTTTTATCCGGCGTTGCCGCGCTCTACGGAATCGGTTACGGTTTGGGAACCGGCGAAGCGGAGATTGTTCACCGTTTCTCAATGCGGCTTTACTTTGAATCGGCCGGAATGATTCTGACTTTGGTTTCCCTTGGGAAATATCTGGAGAAGCGGGCGCAGCGCAAAACGTCATCCGTTATTGAAAAGCTGATCAATTTGGCTCCGAAAACGGTGATTCTTCTGCGCGGCGGAAAAGAAGAAACCGTCGCGGCCGAAAACGCGGCTGCCGGCGATCTCATCCTTCTGCGGCCGGGTGACACGGCGGCAGTTGACGGAACGGTCGAGGAAGGTTACTCGTCGGTCGACGAATCGGCGCTGACGGGCGAAAGCCTTCCCTCCGAAAAGAAAACCGGCGACACCGTTATGGCCGGCTCCGTCAACCTCGGAGGCGTGCTTAAAATCCGCGTCACGCAGGCGGGGAACGGAACGGCGCTGGCGCGTATCATCGCTCTGGTGGAAGAGGCTTCCGGTTCGAAAGCGCCGATTGCCCGGCTGGCGGATAAAATCAGCCGGATTTTTGTCCCCGCCGTCATGACGATTGCCCTTGCGGCGTTTTTACTCTCGTTTTTTGCGGAAGGAAGCGGCTTTGAAACGGCTTTCAGCCGCGCGGTTGCGGTTTTGGTCATCTCCTGCCCCTGCGCTCTGGGATTGGCGACGCCGACGGCCATCATGGTCGGAATCGGAAAAGGCGCCGAACTGGGAATTTTGATCCGCAACGGGGAAATTCTCGAAAGAGCGGGAAAAATCAATACGCTTCTGCTGGACAAAACCGGCACGCTGACACAGGGGCATCCGTCCGTCACCGAAGCGCGGCCGGCCGCAGGGATTTCCGCCGCCGAGCTGGCCGCTTACGCGGCCGCAGCCGAATCAGGATCCGCCCATCCGCTGGCGGAGGCCGTCGCCGCCTATGCCGCCGATTTGCGGCCGGAAATACTGACGGTTTCCGACAGCCAGGCGGTTCCCGGCCGTGGTATAAAGTGTATTGCGGATGGAAAAGAAGTGACAGCCGGCAATTTCGCATTTATGAATGAAAACGGAGTCGCCGTTCCCGAAACAGATATTCCCGTCGGCGCGCAGACGCCGCTCTTTTTTGCTGTCGGGAAAAAGTACATCGGCGCGCTGTGGACGGAAGACCGCCTGAAAGACGATTCGGCTGCCGCCGTCGCCGCGCTGAAGCGGATGAAAATCGAACCCGTCATGCTGACAGGCGACCGCCCGCAGGCCGCTCAGGCGGTTGCCGAAGCCGTCGGCATCGCCCGTTTCAAAGGCGGACTACTGCCGCAGGACAAGGCGGCCGAAGCGGAAAACCTTCAGGCCGAAGGCCGCATTGTCGGAATGGCAGGCGACGGCATCAACGACGCGCCGGTTCTGGCGCGCGCCGACATCAGCATCGCCCTTGAAGGCGGATCGGACATTGCCGTTGAAGCGGCCGACATCATTCTGATGAAAAACCGCCTCTCCGACGCCGTTACGGCCATCCGTCTCAGCCGGAAAACGATGCTCAACATCAAAGAGAATTTGTTTTGGGCGTTCTTCTACAACTGTCTGGGAATTCCGGCCGCCGCCGGCCTGCTCGAAATTCTGTTCGGAATTCCGCTGAGCCCGATGTTTGCCGCCGCTGCCATGAGCCTTAGCTCGGTCTGCGTCGTCGCCAACGCGCTGCGCCTGAAACGCTTCAAACCGCAGGAAATTTCCCCGGCGCAAACCCGCTCTGTTTCAAAAGGAGATAAAAATATGGAAACAAAAATTCTGAAAATCGAAGGAATGATGTGCGACCACTGCCGCAGCCATGTCGAATCGGCTTTAAATGCAATCGACGGCGTCAAAGCCTCCGTCAGTCTGCAAAAGGCCGAAGCCGAATGCCGTTTGGAGAAACCGGTTGCCGACGAAGTTCTGACAAAGGCGGTGACCGACGCCGGCTACAAAGCCGTCCCGCTTTCCTGAAAACGCGCTCCGCCGCGGCCGGTCCCCTTACCGCCCGCGGCCGTCCTTCCCGCACCCGTTTCAGGCGGCTGTCCGCGGTTGAGGCCGCCGTAAAAAAAGAGCCGCCCGAAGGCGGCCTTTTCACGGATATTTATTTGTCTTTTCTGAAACACATAAACCAATCGAGACAGTATTGATCCGCGGTCTGCGTTTCCATACGCTCTTTCGCCGTTCCGCAGGAACCGGCAGTCGGAACAATGACGTCGTCGCCGGGGCGCCAGTCCGCCGGAGTCGCTACGTTGTCGGCGTCGGCTTTCTGCAGAGCCTGGACGAGCCGTTTGATTTCATCGAAATTCCGTCCCGTCGACTGCGGATAGTACAAAATCGTGCGGATGATTCCCTTCGGATCAATGATGAAAACCGCGCGGACCGCCTGCGTTGTCGAGGCATTCGGCTGCAGCATTCCGTATTTCTTTGCGACTTCCATTTTAATGTCCTCAATCAGCGGGAAGGTCACTTCGATATTTTCCAAATCATTCCATTTCAGCTCCTGGATTTTTCTCAGCCACGCAATGTGCGCATAAATCGAATCGATCGACAGTCCGATCAGCTGCGTGTTGAGCGCTTCGAATTCATCCATCATCGACGCAAATGTCATAAATTCCGTCGTACAGACCGGAGTAAAATCGGCCGGATGACTGAAGAGAATAACCCATTTCCCTTTAAAATCTTTCGGAAAGTTGATTTCTCCCTGGGTCGTCACGGCGGTAAACGCCGGCGCCGGATCGCCGATCAGAGGCATCCTGTTCTGTTCCTGTGCAAACGCACCCGCGGCCGTTAAGGCAAACAAAAAAATCAAGGCTTTTTTCATTCTTTTTCTCCTGTAAAAATTATATATTTGTATAAAATACAAATCAAAAGGCAAAAAAGAAAGGGGAAGACCCCTTTCCGTTATTTACTGTGCGGAAAACATACTTTTCGCCGCACCGCAAACCGGACAAACCCAATCGTCGGGAATATCCTCAAAAGCCGTTCCCGGCGCAATGCCGCTGTCCGGATCTCCGATCATCGGATCATATACGTAACCGCACAAATCGCAAACATATTTCTGCATAGCGTTCTCCTTTCCTGATATTTTACCATAACCGCAAAGACGGATTTTGTCAACTGTTGTGATTCAATTTTTTTATTTTTTATAAAAAATATTTCCTTTTAAAGAGGGCGTCCCGGCGGACGCCCTGTAATCCGAAAATTATTCGGCGGGAACAGCCTGAATTTCAGAGACGGAAACTTCCGTTGTTTCGCCGGCCGCAACGGCTTCAGCCGCCGTCTGACCCGCTTTCGGAGTTTCGATAATCCGTTCCTTAATCTGCGTTTCGTCCAATTTAAAGACTGTACGGATTGTTGAACTGTTCCAGAAAACGGCGTACAACGCGCACAGAACAATGATAACACCGAACGCAATCACATTGAATGCAGAATGCGTTTTGAACAATCCCTTTTCGAGGACAATAAACTTTTTATTGTCCTTACCGCGGTTTTCGATTAAACTGATTGCCGCAATCACAGCCAAAGTAACCAAACAGGTCACGCCCATCTGGTGCATAAACGGAAGCCCCGCCGACGGAACCGCATTGGAGAAAATTTTGATTCCCAGCGAAAAGAGCGTACCGACGATAACGCCGACAATCGCGCCCTTGGTTGTGGTTTTTTTCCAGAAGAGACCGAGGAGAAAGACCGCCAAAATCGGGGGCGAAACCAGACCGGTGTATTCCTGAATGTACTGAAATCCCTGGCTCATGTTTTTCATCAAGGGCGCAATCGCCACGCCGATCAGCAGCGAAACGACCGCCGCAATCCGGCCGATGGTAACCAGCTTCCTGGAAGAGGCGTTTTTCCCGATGTACTCTTTATAAATGTCCATCGTGAAAATCGTTGAAATCGAGTTGATCATCGACGCCAGTGACGAAACGACGGCCGCCAGCAGCGCCGCAAACGCCACGCCTCGCAGTCCTGGTCTCAGAAAACCGATCAGAACGGAGTACGCCGAGTCGTTGATAATACCGCCGTTTTCATTGACGGGCATATTGATTTTTCCGTCCTGGAAGAGAATGTAGGCGGCAATTCCGGGAAGAACAACGATAACCGGCATAATCATCTTCAGAACCGCCGCAAACGCGATACCTTTCTGCGATTCGGCCAGACTCTTCGCCGCAAACGTCCGCTGGATGATGTACTGATTGAACCCCCAATAGTAGAGATTGGCAACCCACATACCGCCGAGAAGAACGCCGATACCGGGAAGGTTGCTGAATTCCGGGTTTTCGGGTCCCAGAATCATTTCAAAGTGGCTCGGAAACTGGGCGACCATCGTTCCCAATCCGCCGACCTTATCGACGGCGACAATCGTCGTGATGATACCTCCGAAGGTCAGACAAACCACCTGGACGACGTCCGTCCACGCAACCGCCGACAAACCGCCCCACAGCGAGTACGCCGCCGCAAAGAACGCCAGAATCAGAATGCAGTGAATCAAATCGAGCCCTGGAATAATTGCGGACATCGCGCGCGCGCCAAGATAGAGAACCGAAGTCAGGTTGACGAAGGTGAACAGCGCCAGCCAGAAAACCGAGAGAATCGTTTTCAGCGTGCGGTTGTACCGTTTTTCAACGAATTCGGGAATGGTGTAAATGCCTTCTTTGATGAAAATCGGCAGGAAATACTTTCCGACGATGATCAGCGTCAGCGCCGACATCCACTCGTAACTGGCAATCGCCAGACCGATCGCGAATCCGGATCCGGAAGTTCCGATGAACTGTTCGGCAGAGATGTTGGCGGCAATCAGCGACGAACCGACAACCCACCACGGCAGCGATTTTCCCGCCAGAAAGTAGTCTTTCTCATCCTTTTCATGGCCTTTTTTCGTCCGCGACGCAAACAGACCGAGGGCGACAATCACGACCGCATAGATGATGACAATAACATAATCAAGTGTAGTCAGCATCCGGTTGTTTTCAAGCAGAGAATCTGCAAATTCTTTTTCCGAGACTAAATTCCCCTGCATTTCAACCGTTTGTACCACATCCGTTTTCGGCGTGTACAGACTGCCGAACGCGAAAAGAACCAGCAATACAGCCAGTCCGGCATAAATGAAAATTTTTCTGTTCATGAAAACTCCTCTGGATTAAAATAGAATTACTGTTTTATAATTTTATAACGCCCCCACTGATTTGTCAATTTTTTTTTCTTTGGTAAGGCAAAAAAATCATTTTCTGCCTGTTAATTCACCGTTTTGACTGGAAAAAATCCCTGTTTCGGTATAAAATATATACGGCTGATATTAAAAAAAGGAGATTAAAATGAAAACGATTTTTGATTTAGCCATTTCGGCCGCCGAGATGGAAGACATTCTCGGACAGACAATGAATGCGGACGAATACGCAAAGCTCAGAACCAATCCGGACGAAATTGCCGGAGACACATACTGCCTGCTCCGCTACCGGGGAAACGACGCGGAAGCCGAAACCGTTCTTGCTCAAATCGGCGACAAAGCGTTTGCGGAAAGCCTGAAATCCAGTTTTTAATCCGGATAGAAATGAATTTCGACTGCGAATCGGAGTGGAGCGAAATTACAGAGACCCTCGCCTCCATAACCGATAAGGATTTTATGAAGGATCTGATGCTCGTACTGCTGACTGCCGGCGAAAGGGAAGAGCTGGCCAAACGGTGGGCTCTGGTCAAACAGCTTTACGCAGGCCGCCCGCAGCGGGCGATTGCCAATGACTTGGGTTTGAGCCTCTGCAAAATCACGCGCGGCTCAAAGGAACTGAAGCGGGAAAACTCCGCGTTTGTCCGGATTTTCCGCATGAAGGAGGAGCGAAGTGGCTAAACCGAAACCGCACTATTTTTGCGAAGCGTGCGGCGCACAGGTCGATAAATGGGATATTCAGTGCCCCCACTGCGGAAAGCAGTTCGACTCCATCAAATGCCCCCAATGCGGTTATTCCGGGCATGCGCAGGAGTTTTCCAACGGATGCCCTTCCTGCGGTTTTATGAGCGAAGAACAGAAAGCGGCCGCCGCCAACCGGAAAAAACCGAACGCAAAAGGCCGGACATTTTCGCTTCCGCAGCCGAAAACCGTCTCCAAAGCCGGCCGTATCGCACTGGTTGTGTTTTTACTCGCCGTCGCCGGCGCTCTTCTCTACTGGATTTCCGTTCTGGCCGGACGTCCTTAACGCCGGCCGCCGTAAATGGACTCAATCTGATCCGCGTAGATTTCGGATATCGCATTCCGTTTCATTTTCAGAGTCGTTGTCAGCTCAACGCCGACGCGGAACGGATGCTCCAGCAAAACAAATCCGCCGATACTCTCGAAGCTCCGGAATCCTTTTGAGACGGAAACCGTCTCCCGGAGAATCCGGTTGTACAGATCCTGAATTTCAGGCGCATGAATCAAATCTTCCGCGGGAACTTCATTCAGTCCGTGCTCGCGGGCATAGTCTTCCAACGCTTCAAACGACGGCACAATCAGCGCCCCCAAATAACGGCGGTCCTGTCCGACCACCATCACCGATTCGATGAAGGGAGAGGCGGAAAGGGCGTTCTCAATCGGTTCCGGGCCGACGTTTTCGCCTCCGCTGAGAACGATGGTCTCTTTAACGCGGCCGATGATTTTCAGCGCGTGATTATAAGTGACAATAACCAAATCCTCGGTATCAAACCAACCGTCTTTCAAAACGGCAGCTGTCTTTTCGGGATCTTTGTAGTATCCATCCATAACCTGCGGCGATTTCACCAACAGCCGACCCTTCTCCCCCGGCGGAACGGGATTTCCCGCTTCATCCACGACTTTGTATTCAATATCGGGCAGGAATTCGCCGACCACGCCCGGAATCTGATGATTCAGCTTCCGTACAGCCAAAACCGGACCGGTTTCCGTCAGCCCGTATCCTTCCAACAGCGTAATTCCGGCCGCCATAAAAAAACGGTCAATGTAAGCGGGCAGCGCCCCTCCCCCGGAAACGCAGGCAATCATCTCGCCTCCCAGCTTTTTGCGGATCGCCGAAAAAACGAGCAAATCGCCCAGATAGTGGAACGGCGCCAAAATCAGCAGCGGGAAAAACGAAATCAGCACATCGGCGAAACGGTTCGGCCGCTTCATCCACGGATATTCGCCTCTCAAAACGTGGTGAAAGTATTTGAAATTCGTCCCGACGGCCGTAAAAAAACGGAATATCAGTTGTTTGAGGATACCGCCCTCTTTGACGGTTTTGAAAATTCCTTTGTAAACGCCTTCCCATATGCGGGGAACTGAACCGAACCACTGCGGTTTGAATTCGGCCAAATCCCGCAAAATCGCCGGCCCGACCGGTTTTCCGTAAATCAGCGCGCCTCCGCAGGTGGCGACAATGTACTCGCATATCCGCTCAAAAGCGTGCCAAACCGGTAAAACGCAGAGATCCTTGTGTCCCGGCCGGCACGGAATAAAATCGGTGTAAATGCGTTCCAACTGAAACATGAAACTGCGGTGAGGCAGCAGAACGCCTTTGGGGCGGCCGGTCGTTCCCGAGGTGTAAATGATACAGGCCAAGTCATCCGATCCGCCTTTTGCGGCCTCCTCCTGAAAAAAAGCAGGCGCATCGGAGCGGGCGGCGCCCTTCTCTTTCAGTTCCGAAAATGTGTATTGCGGAAGAGAGACGTTTTCCGCCTTTTCGCTGCCGGAAAAGATAAAAATTCCTTTAACGGGGACGTCGGAACAGTCGGCGAAAAATTTCTCCGCCAGCGTTTTGGTCTCAAAGGCAATCCATGAGCTTTCGCTGTGTCCGGCAATGAAACGAAGCTCTTCAAAAGGAGTGTCGGTTCCGCGCGGAACGTCAACGCCGCCGATGCCCGACAGCGCAAAGTTGAAAATCAGCCATTCGGGGCGGTTGTCGGAATAAACGGTCACCTTTTCCCCGCGGCCGATTCCCAACGCATTCAGACCGGCGGCAACCGCCGCGGTTGTCTTCAGCGACTCTTCGTAAGTTACGGTCAAAACGGCCTTCTTTTCGCGGTAAATTTGAACCGGAAGGTTCGGATGCTCCCGGCAGGCGGTTAAATAACGCTGAACAACGGTTTTTTCGTTCATACGGACTCCTTACGGTTTCAGTAAACTCTTTATTTTATTTTTCGTCAAGAGCTCGGGCAGCACCGTTTCCCGCCCGTCGCTGCCGACAAAGAGGGAAAACGGAACGCCGGCGCGGCCGTAACGTTTCAGCCATGCCGAAATTTCTTCGTCGCCTTCGGTGTAATCGCCGTAAAAAAGGCGGACGCCGTTTTCTTTGAAAAGCGCCGTGATTTCAGCGTCGTTCAGGACGATTTCATTGGTCTGACAGGTGAGGCACCAATCCGCGGAAAAAACCACAAAAACGGGAGCGCCGCCGCGCATGGCTGCAAAAACGCTCTCCGAAGAGAAGCGCTCATACTCCGTAAAATCCGATTCACCGCGGCTCTCCTCTCGTTCGGTCGGAATCAGCGCCGCCCCTGACGGAACCAGAAGCGCCGCGACGGCAACAAGAGCCGCCGCTCGAATCAGCCTCCGACTTCCCATCATGACGTACTTTTTCCAAATCCAAAACGAAAACACCAGCAAAAGGAGCCATCCGAGAAACGCGGTCAAAGCGGCCGCTCCGATTTGATTTCCCAAAACCGAAAGCAGCCACACCGCAACGCCCAGCAGAATGAACCCGGTCACCTCTTTGACGGTATTCATCCAATTTCCCGGCTTCGGCAGAAAACGGACCGACTGAGGAAAAAATCCGATGAGGAGGAACGGAAACGCCAAGCCAACGCCGATGAAAAAGAAAACCGCAAAAATAACGGGAACCGATTCCGTCAGGGCAAAACCGACGGCGGCTCCCAGCAACGGCGCTGTGCACGGCGTCGCCAAAAGAACCGCCAGAATACCGGTAAAAAAACTTTCGGCATAAAGACTGCGGTGAGAACGGGTTTTGACTCCTCCGGGAAGAGTGACAGTCAGCACATCAAACATCGAAAAAGCGACCGCCGTCAGCAAAATAATCAGAAAAATCAGATAACCGAGACTTTGAAATTGAAATCCCCAACCGACGCTTTGACCGCCGGCGCGGAAAACCGCCGTTGCCGCCGCTAAAATCAGCAGTGAAACAATGATTCCGACTGCATATAAAAGGGAATGAATCAGAACACCGCGGCGATCAGCTCCCGATTGCCGTAAAATCGAAAAGGCTTTCAGTGACAGCACGGGGAGAACGCACGGCATGACGTTCAGCAGCAGACCGCCTGCAAACGCCAGCAGCAGCACCAACGCCAACGGCAGCGACCGCGCGGCAGCATCCTCAGCCGAGCTGTTTTCATCCGGTAAAGACGACGTTTCCGGCGACAGTTCAACGGTGACCGGCAACTGCGCACGGGCCGGCATGAAACAGAGCCCGTCAGCGTCACACAACTGATAACGCAGCGTCAGTTCCGTTTGCAAAGAAGTCTCCGCAACGGCATGAAAGACGACCGACAGCGTGAAGGTTCCCTCCAAATAATCGCCCTCGCTGAAGCCATCCGGAAAAACGACATCCGCACGAGAAAATGCTTCGCTTGCAGGAATATCGATTCCGAAAAAATCAGGATTCCACCCCTGACGATAACCGTCGGGAACTGTTACTGTCACATCGATTTGATTGACTGCCGAAGCGACAGAAATCGCCGCCTCGGGAGCTTGCGCCGCTGCAAAAAAAGATCCGATCGTCAAAAAAATCGAAAAAAACAACATCCGCTTCATTTTTTAATAAACCTCCAGCAACGATGAATTTTCGGATTCCGCCTAAAATCGGGATCGACAGTCGCCTCCGTTATCTCTTCGGGAGAAAAAAGCCGCTGAACCGATTCATCCAAAACAAATTTACGAAAATGATTGGAAAAGTAAAGAGTGCCGCCGGAAGTTAACCGTTCCATGCAAAGACGAATCAGCTCGTATTGATCTCTTTGTAAATCAAAATCTTCCTTTAAACTTTTCGAATTGGAAAAAGTCGGCGGATCCGCATAAATCAAATCGAAACGGTCGCGGTTTTTTCGCAAAAACGTCATCACATCCGATTTAATCCATGCCGCTGCGGAGGAAGAAAAACCGTTGCGTTCAAAATTCCGCTGTCCCGTTTTCAAATAAGCCGACGATGTATCGACCGATGCAATTTTTCCGGCTCCTCCAGCCGCCGCGCAAACGCTGGCTGCCGCCGTATACGAAAACAGATTGAGAAAACTCTTTCCAGCTGCCTCGCTGCGGATGATCCGCCGCAGCGGACGATGATCCGAATAAAGCCCCGTATCCAAATAATCGGATAAATTAACTTCGAAAAGCAGCCCCTCTTCGTTAACCGTGAAAATCTCCGCATCGCGGCTGCGGACGCCGTAAGTGGCGCCGTTTTTCTGTTTAAAACGGGTTTTGACGTAAATATGCCGATGATCGACCTGAAAAAAGAAAATCAACGCATCAATCATTTCATTCAAACGGCGCCGACGGTTTTCTTCGGAAATCGACGACGGCGGAGCGTATTCGCTCAAATCAATCCGGGGCGATAAATCCGCTCCTTCAGCAGGAATGTACACATCGATTGCAGCGTTATATTCGGGCATATCGGCATCGTAAAGACGGAATGCTCCCGTCCGTTTCGAAAACGGCGATTTTTTCCACTCTTTTTCATTTTTTTTCAGCCGGTTGACAAACATTTTCGCACCGTCAGAGAGCGTTTCTCCCGATTGAACAGAACGAATACGGTTAGAAGCCGCCGACTTGCACGCCGTTCGTTTTTCTGCGGAAAAAACCGGAAAAATCGCCGCAGTTGTCTCCAAAGCGCCGTTGCGCAAGGAAAAAGTCTTCTCTGCTTTCAGTCCGACAGCTGCCGATAATTCCGCACTGCCGCACAAAACGCCGGCCGCCGCTCCCGGAAAAACGCGGCGCAGCGTTTCACCAAAATCACGATAAAGAGCGGCGACGGAATCCTTTTCACCGAGTCGTTCACCGTAAGGCGGATTGACGATAAGAAACGTCTTTTCAGACCGCCAGTCCGACGGAAAATCGGCGGATGACAGTGTGCGAAAATCGGCCTGTCGAATGGAAATGAAGCTGCTTAATCCGGATGCCTCCGCATTCTTCCGAGCCGCCTCCGCCGCGTGCGCGTCGATATCAAATCCAAAAAAACGCACGCGGGAGGCGGCCGCCGCCGCTGCGCGGAAATTTTCTTCTTCTTCCGCGCAGAGCCGCGCCCACAGCGGTCCGTCAAAATCGGGCAGAGCTTGAAAACCGAAGCCGCGGGCGCGGCGGCTGCGCAGCAGCCCGGCGGCGGCGTTAAAGGCAGCAAGTGCCGTTTCAATCAGCAGCGTTCCGCTGCCGCACATCGGGTCAACAATAAAGTCGGCTGTTTGCCAATATTTCCGACAACGAGCTGCAACGGCAGCAGCCGTATTTTCCTTTAACGGCGCTTTCACTTCCGCTGTTCGATACCCGCGCCGACTCAAATTTTCTCCCGACCAACCGACACCGATGATCACGTGAGCGTGAACAATCCGCAGATGAAGTCTCACGTCGGGATTCTGCGTATCTACCGGCGGACGCCGTCCTTTAACGCGTCGAAAACGGTCACAGACGGAATCTTTCAGCAGCTGTGCACCGTAATGAGAATGAACGATTTCGGTTTTATTATTGGCGGCGATTTTGCAAAGAACGGAAAAGCTTTGTTCGTCCGAAAACACGCTTTCCCACAGAACAGTGTCGGCCAATGAGGCAATTGCGGCTTTTGTCTCGGCGTGACCTTCTGCCAATATTCGGATAAGCGCATTCCCTATTCTTGAGCGCAAACAAATTCGGTAACCGACTTCCGCATCTCCGTCAAAAACGACGGAGCGAACGCGCGTTTTGATGTTTTGACCGCCTGCTTCTTCTACTTCTTTTCGCAGCAGATCTTCGCAGTTCGCAGGACAGCTGATCAAAAACCGATGTGTCACGGATTCTCCCGCCGAAAGAGCGCTTCAAAACGCTGTCGGGCGCCGTCTTTTTTGGCGGCAGCCGTTTCGGAAGCAGCCGTATCCGCAATTCGAAACCATTCGCAGAAATTCGAGCTTTCTTTGTCGGCAACCGCTTCCGCCTGCGGTTCGCGGCACTGCGAAGCCGCTGCCGTATCAAAAAATCGGCAATTTTTACATACGCGAAGCGGACGTCCGCAATGAGAGCATTCATCGCTCCGTCCGGGACGGGAATTTTCTATGGTTCCGCCGCAATGATAACAGAAACTCATGCCTCATTATAGCGCAAAATTTTCGAAAATTCCATTGCAAAAAACTGCGGTTTGGAATATTTTTAATCTATGAGTCTCAACAAATACATTTTCGTGACCGGCGGCGTCTGCTCCAGTTTAGGCAAAGGCGTAGCGGCTTCTTCCATTGCGGCATTGCTTGAAGCACAGAATTTTTCGGTTTGCATGCTGAAAATTGATCCTTATTTGAATGTCGATGCAGGCACGATGAGTCCGTATCAACACGGCGAGGTTTACGTGACGGACGACGGCGCTGAAACCGATCTCGATTTGGGAAATTACGGAAGATTCACCTCTGCTTCTTATTCGAAAGACAACTCCGTCACAACAGGGCAAATTTACGAAGAGGTCATTCGCCGCGAACGGCACGGAAAGTATTTGGGTAAGTGTGTCCAGGTTGTTCCTCACATTACGGATGAAATCAAACGCCGCATTTATTTAATCGGCGAAAAACCGGAAGTTGACTTTACGGTGGTCGAAGTCGGCGGAACCGTCGGCGACATTGAGTCCATTCCGTTTTTGGAAGCCATCCGTCAGATCATTCATGAAAAAACGGTTCGGAATGCGCTTTCGGTTCATTTATCGCTGCTGCCGGTGGTCAGTTGCGGCGAAGTCAAAACCAAGCCGACGCAGCATACGGTAAAAGCGATGCGTGAAATCGGAATTCAGCCGCAGGTTTTGATTTGCCGCTGTTCGACACCGATGGAACCCGAACAGAAGAAGAAACTGGCTCTTTTCACCAATATCGATGAAGACGCTGTTATCTCCGGTCACGATGCAAGTTATACGATTTATGAAATTCCGATCAATTATTACCGTGAAGGCATTAACGAAGCAATTTTGAAACGGATGGATACGCAGCCGCGCACTCCCGATTTGAGCAAATGGCAGGCGATTGTCGATACACTGAAACACAGCGATAAAACTGTTCGCGTGGCAATGGCCGGTAAATACATTCAGCTTGAAGACGCTTATAAATCCATCGACGAAGCAGTCCGTCACGGCGGCTTCGAAAACAATGTCAAAATCTCTTTCAAAAAAATCGATACGGAAGAAGCGGAAAAACTCTCCGACTCCGAGTTTGCACGGCTGTTCGATGATGTTGATGCCATTTTAATTCCCGGTGGTTTCGGCGAACGAGGTATCAATGGAATGGTTCGAACCGCCCGTTTTGCGCGTGAAAATAAAATCCCGTTTTTAGGAATCTGTCTCGGTCTTCAGATTATGGTCATCGAATACGCCCGCAATGTGTTGAACTATGCGGATGCCGACAGTTCCGAATTCCGCCCCGACAGTCCGCACTGTGTCATCTCTTTGCTGGAAGAGCAGGCAGACGTCACCCAATACGGCGGTTCGATGCGCCTGGGACTCAGTGAATCGAAAATCAAAAAGGGAACGAAAATTTACGCTGCTTACGGAACGGAGTCAATTTTCGAGCGCCACCGCCACCGCTACGAAGTTTCCAATAAATATAAAAACGAATTACAGGAAAAAGGATTGATTATCAGCGGAACAACACCGGACAATGAACTGGTAGAAAGTGTTGAATGGCCGAATCATCCGTGGAGTACGGGGGTTCAATTCCACCCGGAATTTACGTCTCGTCCGACGAAAGCCGGTCCGCTCTTCCGTGAATTTGTTAAAGCGGCTCTGGAGCTTAAAGAGAATCGCCAACCATCTCCGAGTAAAGCGGAATAATCCGACGGCCGCCGCCGAAATCGCGAATATACATTTCCCGGTATTCCAAAAACAGCGTTTCAGCTTCTTTGTATTTTCCGCTGTTCATGTAGATTACGCCTTGCATGGAAATCTTTTCGATGTCTTCAACAGGGTTTTCCGATTTTTCTTTTCGGCTCATGATTTTTTTAACAGTACTTTTCAGCTGTTTGTCTTTTTGGGCTTCTATAACCAACTCTTCCCACGTTTGCGGTTGATCAATAATGAGATAACGGCCGCGCCCGCGCATGAGATCGCAGTAGCGCAAAAATTCTTTATCTGCTTCTTCTGTCATACCCACCTGTGTGTACAGATAGGTCAAAACTTCAGCAATGACGTAATTTTCAGGATTGACTTCACGCAGCCGCTCAAAATAACAAAGAGCATCTTCCTGTCGAGCATCTTGAAACGAATCGATTGCCTTTAAAGCGGTTTCGCGGTACTCTTCTACAGAATCAATGACATCAAAACCCGTATATCGCATAAATTCCCCTCGTTATGTTCTATTTCGGCAAAAAAAGAGCATTTATTGCATTTTATTTTATGTTTTTTTATGGGAAAATATCGATAATAAAATATATGTTTTATGAATCAAGAAAGTTTATTTAAGTACAACATCGAATCTATTTGCTGCGTCATCGACAGTCTCAACCGCTCTACAGGGGAAACCATTAAGGTCAGAATTCACTCTTTTGTCAATTTGCTTGCCAACGATCCGTTTTTGGGTGCCGCTTTCCGCGGGATTTTCGAACTGCGCCCTTATTTCCGCCTTTCCATGAAAATCGATGATCTTTTTCCGTCAATCGACCTTCCGGAAGAACCCGTCGCCCAGATTATTTTTGTTCTTAATTTAATGCATGATTCCGTTACCCGTCCCCGTTACTCGATTTTTGATGTTATTTTCAAGATGTACGGTTCGGGAAGCGGAACGTCCGATTTCGTCCGTCACGTTTTCTGCGCTCCCTTAGAGCTCCTAAAGGTTCGGCTCCGTCAACTGTCGCTTTTTACGTGGGAAGAAATCAGACACAATGCATCGGAAATTCTATTTCCGTACGAATCTTTTCGCTTTCTGACACCGGAGTCACTGCCGGAAGAAGAACAAATCAACAAAGATCGAATTTTGTATCGCTTACAGCAAGCGCATGTAAAGCCGGAAGAGATCGAGTTAATGGCAGAGGATTTCGACTTATTTGTTTCGAATCACAATAGCTACCGTCCCGACATTTTCTTTATCAAGGGGTTTCTTTCCCGCGTCGTCAAACACGGAGGCCGTCCGGCGCTGTCGATTATTTTCGATATGTGCAATAATGAAATCCTTCTGCCTCACATCATCGATGCGGATCCGGCCGTTCATCCCATCAGAAAACGGGGACGCAAACCGAATCCGCCGAAACCGAAGCCCGGCAGCCAGCAAATACTGCCGTTCTGAAACTGCCGAACAGGGTCAAGTGCAAAACGGTTCGAATTTTTTGACGCGATTCTCGATTTCGGTATTATAAAATTCGAAGAGCTCCACAGCATCGACCGCATTCGGAGCCGCCTCAAAAATCCGAAGCGTCACCTCTCCGGTTTTGCGATCCGGTGTCGGCAGAGAAACGGCTCGTCCGTCGTCGGTAAGACCGGAGAGCGGGTAGCGTTTTCCGTCGCCGAAATCGATCTCAGCCCGATCGATAAAAGCGCCGCTGCCCTCTTTCAAGCGAATAACAACCAAATCGCCGACAGCTTCGTTTTCAAACAACAGACGGATTTGATTTTCTTCTTTAACAACGGAGGCGGAAATCGGCGCTAATGTTGTGCCTTTAACCTCAAATTCCTCCGAAACACCGCAAAATTGACCGAAATCTTCCGGTTTTTCGGCGGCCGCTTTCTTTTTGAAGACACCTTTATACACAACTCGGTACACTCCTTCCTCCGTTCCGAAAGGAATGCGCCAGATGACTTCCGCCTGCGAATATCCGGCGCCTCTGTCTTTCCATAAAAGATTGGTCTCGTAGTCATCGTCAATCGCCGTTGTCACCCAAATTCCCTTTTCCGGATTCAGCCGCTGAATGTAAAAATAAGAGTCGTTATGAAAGATTTCGGTATTCAGTCTCGCCGCATGAAACTCAACGGAAAAAGTTTCGCCCGTACAATAGGTCTTTTTTTCAAGAGGCTTGACTTGTTCGCCGAATGCCTTGCCGGCCGCAACGCGATCGGCTGTCTTCTTTTCCTTTGCATAAACAATTTTGTCGGCGGGAACTCGGCGCGGCGAAGTCACAATCCATGCCGGATCGCCGGGCAAGCGTCCGCTTTTTCCGGCTGCCAGTTTTTTTGCCAACCGCGTAAACTCCTGTTCGCACGCCGGAACCTGATTGATGCCGAAAGCAGTCGAAGCTCCTTCATAATGCTGCAAGCGATACTCCTCAGGCGTCGCCATGTAACCGACGTAAGCGTTTGAATTGCCGCAATAAATCACTTCATAGACCGGCGTTCCGGCTGCTTCCAATGCGTTAAAAACCCGCTCTCGAAGCCGCCGCC
This sequence comes from uncultured Spirochaetota bacterium, assembly GCA_944388995.1. Classification (GTDB taxonomy): domain Bacteria; phylum Spirochaetota; class Spirochaetia; order JAFGXN01; family JAFGXN01; genus CALXOJ01. The sequence goes on from CALXKN010000010.1 coordinate 27,900, forward strand.
CTGAAACGGTTGTCGTTTCAAACGGCGCCGCCATCACAGCAATATTACCGATTCGAAAAATCTGAAACGGCAAATCTGTATCCATCCAAGACGGATCGGCATTTCCTGATGCCATCAAAATCGGTTTCGGAAAATGAGCCGCTTGATACTCTTTCGACGGGTTAAAAATTTTTGGGAAGCCGTGTTTTGTGTCGAGGTTTTTGTACGGTCCCAAAAGGCAGTGCACCAACGGAAAAAGTGCATGACGCGGTTTTTTTTCGTTTTCCAGGCTCATCCCTTCGTAAAAACCCGACGGAATCGTTACTTGATTGATTTCAGCACCTTTTGCCATGCTCCATCCGGTTGCCGGCGGCCAGGTGCGCGCAGGGTAAGTTTCCGGCATATAGGCAAACTCATCATCAATAAAAACGCCGTCCATGGAAACCCACTGCGTCGCATAAGCAATTTCACCTCGAACAGGAACCTGCGGCTGCGAATAGAGTTCCATTGCCTTTGCCGCCTGAGCCCTTGCCGAATAGAGTCCGTTTTCGGTCTCTTCGTCAATTGAATAACCGAATTTATCTCGGTAATAAATCGTTCGGCACGGATCGACATCTCCCAAAGCGCTCTGTGCGAACCCCGCCACAAAACCGCTGTCGGTCTCCGGGGAAACGCCCATCATTGATTCGAAAATCTGCGCGGCAAATCCTTTACTGTCCCCCGAAATCATTCCGAATGAAGCACTGATTGATGTCGGATGCACTGAATACCAGTTCAGGGCGCCTTTATCGCGTCCGTCGGCGGTTCGAAAGCGCAGCAGATACATCATCTTATCGGTCGCCTCTTCGTGAAGCCGGTACGCCTCTTTCTCTTCTTCCGTCGGCAAAGCGTCAAACTCTTCAGGAGTTAAATCGTAATCGTAAATGTGATCCTCGTTATTCAAGTGTGCGGTAAACGACCGGTTTTTAGAGACGTTGTAGTCTTCGATCAGTTTTCCTTTTGAAAATTCGATGGTGCACGGCTCCAGGTTCGCGTGCGCTTCGGCAATCGCTTCAACGGCGGCGCGCACCGTAATCATCATTAAATTTTCATTGTAACCGCCGGCAGAAATGTTATACTGGTGCCGCTGAGCATCTCCCATCACCCCGGTGTGAGTGTGAGTCGCATTCAAAAGAACGTTATGATCGTGGTAATACGGCGCCGAACGGCTGTCCGTAAGTGAAATTTCCGTTCCATCCTTCGTCTTTTGTGTACTCTTTGCCAATTCTTCAATTAAAGCGGCACGCATCTCCAACGAAACCGCCCAATCATCAACCACCACAATCGCCACACGGGCACCATCCGGAGAATCGGCAATCACAAACGCCCGCGCACGCTGCCTTGTAAAAATTCCTTCCGTTTTTTGAGAGGATTCAACATAACCGCCGCAAAGCTGCCCGGACGGATACTCCGTTGCGTCGCCGATGCCGACGCCGACGTAGTATGTCTGCGCCCCCGGCAGCGCCTCCCCGCCGTTTCCTTTTAAATTCAATTCCGCAACCGGCGGGCGGTCAAACCATTCCGTATTTTCCCAAGCCGCGCTCGTACAGCCGAACGCAAAAACGGCCGCCGAAAGAAGAAAACCCCTTTTTAAAGTCATAATCCGTATCCTCAGTTTGATTTTAACCCGGAACGGCAGAAAAAGAAAGATTTTTTTTATTAATTCAGGCTCGAATAAGAGCCCGTCATTCGGCGATATTGGGAAACATCGATGATCAGCTCTGCAGCGCCGTTATAATTTCCGTTGTTGTCGAAGAGCGGAACATAACGGGTGTAAATCTGCATATCTCCTTCGGGAAACCAGAATTCGACAAAAGGTACCTTTTTCGACTTCAATAATGAAAGAATTTTTTTAATATTGGTGTAGTTTTTCCCGGAAAAAGCCTCTTTCAGCGGTTTTCCGATTAAATCCCGTCTGCGGGGATAGCGGCGGCTGTCGGGACGGTTGAAATAAACCACGACGCCGTCTTTGTTGAAAACCGTTACTTCCGCCAAAACGGAGTCCAGCAGCAAGTCAATCATATCAAGCGTCAAAAAACCGCCGCCGAGGTGAAATCCGTCCAAAAAAGGAAATTCCGACGCCGTTTTTTCGTCTTTTCCGTCTTTCTGGGTCCACGCATAGCCGACGGAAGCGCCTTTCGTCCGCACGGTTTTCCATTCGTCGGGCGAGAGGAAGCTCAAAGCCGTCGGGTAAAGAATCTGATCCTCGTCGGTAATGATTTGCCGGATCGATTCGGAAAGTTCGTAAAACAGCTTGTTTACCGTATCAAAATTCTGACTCTTTACCGATTGGGAAAAATTTCTCAGCAACCGTTTGACCTCTCCGTAACGCTCCGAGAATTCCCGATCCAAACGGCTGATGTTGGAGTGTTCCAGAAGCGGAAACAGCACGGTTTCAATGCGGCGGTAATGAATTTCGGTATCCTGCAATTCTTTTGCCAAATAAAGCAGCTGATTCCAGTCCGATTGAAACGGCTGCTGGGAAATCCGCCGGATGATTTTTTTCATATCGCGCAGAATCTGTTCGGCATAGCGGTTCTCCTGCATAAAGGTGTCAACGGGATGACCGTGCGCAATGTCTGCCGGAGAAACGCCTGAGCGTCTTTCCGACCGCGGCGGCGTTCTTTCGTCGGAAAAAACCGGGCGGTTGATTTTATTTTGTCCTGAAAAAAAGATTTTCTTTAACCCTTGAAACGCCATAACACTCTCCTGCAAATTCATATTGCAGAATTTTTTCTTTTTTTTCAAGTCCGAATTTCCGATAATTGAAGAGGAGGGTTTTCATGTCGAGAACAAACGCGCTCTTTTGTCTTTTTCTTGCGGCGGTTTTGCCGCTTCGGGCGGAAGCCGCTCCGTTTTTTTACAAATCCGCCGCCTATGACGCCGTTTACGAGGAAAATCTCAACGCCGAAACCAAGACCGTTGAATCGTTTACGATTTTTTTTAAACCGACGCGGCAGATTTATATGACCGTTTTCCCTTACGGCGAGCGCTGCAGGGCCGACGCCGTCGTTTACGGACAGCGGATTTACAACGGCACCGTACTTCCGATTTCATGGGAAAAGGCCGCAGAGAAAAATTTTGAAGATTTAATCAGGACTTCGAAGGCGGTTTGGGACTGGGATCTGCTTTTGGCCCAGCAGAACAAAACGCAGACGCGGACCGTCCTGGCTGTGGAAAAACAAATCGATGAAAAACTGCCGGATCTGAAACTGGCCGACTACAAGGCGATGTCGGAAACGGGAAAATGGACCGACATCGCCGACGGCAGCGAATACAGCCGAGCGCTTGTCAACAGCTTCGGATTTGTAAAATGGATTGCCGACGGCTTCTACCGCCCCGCGACGGGCCGCTTAATGAATTTAAACGATCTCGTTTTAAAGCACTTTGAAGAAGCGCCGAACAATCACTGGCTGATTAAAGAGACTTTCAGGCGCAATCCGTACTTCGGATTGGACTGGATCAAAAACATCGGATTAAAACTTAACCGCCTGTCAATTCCCGATGCGACGGTCGATGAAATTGAAGTCAAATCGATTCCGTTTTACGGCTTCACCGAGACTGCCGGAATTCACACGTCGGCGCTTCCGTTTGTTTTGTATTGGCTCGCTGCCGAAAATCCTTCGAAATTTTATCTGATTTCCTACAGCTCTCCCTCTCCCTGGAGCGAAGACAGGACGCTTTTGGAACACAGTAAAACCGCCGTCGCTTTTCCGACCATCGATTACCGCGGTCTGCTCAGCGTGGCGTATTACGAAAACGGAATAAAAATTCCGATCGAACAAATTGAAGAACGGATCAAAGACTCAAATATTTCCCTGGTCGGTGCGGAACTTTTACCGCTGTTCCATTTACCGCCCGTGAAGAATCTGAGCATTCTCTACCGCTGACATTGAATCCGGCCGCAGAACAACGCATCCGTTAAAACCGATACTTCCGCGCATGGCTGCAGCTTTCCGGTTTCGGCAACAGCAGTGAAAGCCCGGCGGCCGCAGAGCTCTTTCTGACAGCGACCTCAGCGGCGGCAGACTCCGTCTTTCATCAAAAATCCCGGGGAATGAAGTATCCCGATTCCGCCCAGCCTGTCCGGCTCAAATGGTTGATTTCCACAGCGCAGGGAATATAGCGGCGTCCGTAATCGCCGTCGGAAGCGGAGGTGTATTTCAGCAAGTAAAATCCGGTCTTTTTCTGTTTGATATGCTCGACGATTTTTTTGATTCCGGCCGGGTCGTCGTAAGGCAATGCCAAACCGCCGGATCCCTCCGCCAACTCTTTCATTTCTTCGGACGGCTCCCGTCCGTCAGGATCGACAGCGACAATATAAAGTCCGATATTGTTTGCCGAAGCGTATTCGATTGTGTTTTGTTCATCGTACAGCGTAAAATCCTGCGTTTCACTGTGGCGGTTATTGGTGATGTAAATCACCGCCTTTCGGGTTGCCGCCGTTTCCAACCGCGCCATAGCGTCGCGAAGACAGACGTCAAGCCTCCGCGGCGTCGGAGCGGGCTGATTTTCCCCGGCCATTTCCGAAACGAACGCTTTGATGTCGTCGAGCGGAGCCGTTCCCGGGGAGTCGATTTCATCCAAACGCACCGGCTTTCCTTCGGCCGCAATCAGATAAAAACGGTCGTTGTGCCCGCTGCGCTGAAACAGCTCTGCCGCCAAATATTCGAAAACAGAGGCGTATTTTTTCTCGTCCAAATTCCGGTCGATCAAAACCGAGACCGTCATCTCCTCTGCCGCATCGGCGGAAAAAACCGAAACCCGGTCGGCAACGGGTGCGGATTCTTCATAAACCGTAAAATTGGTTTGATCCAAACCGACAAACGGTTCTCCGAGGCTGTTGCTGACGGAAACCACCATCTCCGTTTTCGGAAAATTCAAAGTATTAATGGAAACAATTTCGGCGTCAAACCCTGCGTACAAACTGTTGATGTCGCAAAAAAAATCAATCCGGTTTTCCTCGGTGTCAACAGAAATCAAATTACCGTTGATATCCGTAACCGCTTTGGTCACGCGCGTTCCCGAACTTCCGGCGTCGGTCAGCGGTTCAAAAATCTTCCGTTTATAGTCAAATGAAAATATCATTTGTCCGTCGGCAACAATCAACTCGGTATCATTGCGGTTGAACAGTCCTTCAGGGCCTTTTAACCGGGCGTCTGTCAGCGTTTCAATGTAGTTTCCGCTGCGGTCAAACGTATAGACCGCCTTTGCCCGCTGATCGGCGACGTAAACCGTCTCTCCCGAAACGGCGATGCCGCTCGGCATGGAAAATCCCGGAAACGGATAAACGCTTTTCCCGAAAGCCAAAACAAATTCCCCGTCGGCAGTCCACTTCGATACTTTTTTATTTCCGGCGTCCGTCACATAAAGAAAGCCGTCTTTATCCTGCGCCAAAAACTGCGGTCCCCAAAAGCGGTCATCGGCCCGGCCTTTTCCGCCGAACGACGCCGTTTCCTTTCCGAAACGGTCGACTTTTACGACGCGGTCTCCGCCGAATTCGGTGAGCCAAAAAACATTCGGGTTGTCGGTCGGCAGAACGTCAAACGGTTTGTCGAAGCCGCGGTACCCGGACTTGATACGGGCAATTTCGCGGCCGTTGGCATTGAAGCGCAGCACCTCCGAAGTTGAAAACGAAGGCACCCACAGTCCGCCGTAAGAGTCGGCCGACACCGACATCGGGGCGGAAAAAAGCAGACGGCCTCTGTCGGTGTTTTGAAACAGTGTATGCGAGATGACATAATTGCGTTTCTGATACGGTTCGTCGGAACTGTAATAAATCCGGCTCAAAAAATCAACGCGGCTTTGGAGAAAATCGGCTTTATACCCTTCCTGAACCAGCCTCATCCAAACTTCGCGGGCGGCCGAATAATATCCGTTCTGAAGCAACGAGCGACCCAACCAAAAACGGTACAGACGGTTTTCCGGCTTTATGGAAAGCGCTTTTTCAAAACGCATATACGCCTGATTGTAGTATCCGCTGTTGAACAGCATGACGCCCGTCCGGAATTCATCCTCCGCTTCGACTCCTTCCAAATCAATGGTCTGCGCCGTCAAAACAAACAGCGGAGAAAAAACAAACAGAAAAATGGCAACAATCAATTTCACGCCGTTATTTTACCACAATTCTTAAAGAGAGTAAACAGAAATTTTTCCGTGAAGCCGGTCGCGCAGTTTCTGCTGAATCATCAGCATGGTACCCGACTGTCCGGCGGCGCAGCCGCGGCATGCCCCCCGGTAACCGATATAAAGATTCAGGCCGCCGTCTTCTTCCTTTGCATCTTCCAATTCGACCCCGCCGCCGTCACGCGATAAAATCGGCCGTACCTCTTCGTCCAGCACGGCTTCAATCCGTCTCAGCTTCTGCACCAATGTCAGCGTATCGAAATCCGGTTCGGCGGCGCTCTTCTTTTCGGCTTCCATTTCCTTCCGCGTTTCCCGCAAAATGTCCTCCAGGTAATATTTCCGTTTTTCGTGGCCGCCGGGACGAACGCATGATTTACAGAAAGCGCCCGCTTTGGTGTATTCGGTGATTTCTTCAACCGTTTTCAAATCGTTGAGACGAATGACCTCTTTGATGGTTGAAAGCGATACGCGCGCGCACTCGCAGACGATTTCATCGTCGTCGTAGTCGCCGGGCGCTTTTCCGGAATAGACGGAGGCCGCTTTTTTGATAACGTCGTAAGCCATCACAGAGCAGTGCATTTTTTGGGGAGGGACGGCCGGCTTGGTCGGCTCATCGCGCAGCGCAAACTCCACATCGAGGTTGGTGATTTTAACTGCCTCATCGACGGTCTTGCCGATACACATTTGCGCCATAACGTCGCTGGAGGCAATCGCGGTTCCGCAGCCGAAACTTTTAAAACGCGCGTCAAGAATTTTATCGGTTTTTTCGTCGACAATCCAGTAGAGTCGGACGGTGTCTCCGCACGATTCGGCCCCCCAGTCGGCGACAATCAGCTTTCCGCCGGCTTTTTCGGCGTCGGCCTGCGTCAGTTCCCCCCGGTAGCGGGGACGGTTCATGCGTTCAACCACCTGCCGCGAATATTGATCCCACAGCGAACCGCCGATCAAGTCTTTTTTCCCCATTTGTTCCTCCCTGCCGCCGGACGCGGCTGCGTTTATGCGTCCGCATCCGTTGAAATGGAACGCAGGCGTTTGACGGCTCTTGCGACAATGTCAACGGCCCGGACGACCTCTTCTTCCGTTGACATACGGGAAAGACTGAAACGGATTCCCGTATGCGACAGATTTTTATTCAGATTCATCGCTTCAAAAAGCGGATTGGCTTCCAGCGATTCGGAGGCGCAGGCGCTGCCGGTCGAAGCGGCCAAACCTTCCCGGTTTAAATCCCACAGCATGGCTTCGCCTTCAATCCCTTTAAAGCTGATAAACGAAGTGTTGGGCGTTCTCAGCTCCCGGTCGCCGACAACAAAGGTTCCGTCAATTTTCAGAACCTCGTCCTCAAAAGTATCCCTCAGTCTGCGGACAACGGTGTTTTCGTAAGGCAGCGCCGCCACCGCCAATTCCAGCGCAAGCCCCATACCGACGGCTCCGGCGGTGTTGACCGTTCCGCTGCGCAGTCCGCCCATTTGATCGCCGCCGTGAAGCAGCGGAACAAACGGCGCTCCGTTTTTCAGATAAAGTCCGCCGACGCCCTTCGGTCCGTGGAACTTGTGCGCGGTAAAGGTCAGATAATCGACGGGAATCTCCCGCACCGAAACGGGAAGCTTTCCGACAGCCTGAACGGCGTCGGTGTGGAAAAGAACGCCGTTTTCGTGCGCCGTTTCGCACAGCCGGCGGATCGGATTGATCAGACCGGTTTCGCTGTTGGCCCAGACAACGGAAACCAAAGCCGTTTTATCGGGATCGATGAGATCCTTCAGCGCATCGGCATCCGCAATCCCGCGGCCGTTTACCGGAAGCTCGATGATTTCCGCGCCCTGTGACGCCAAAAATTCCGCCGTATGGGAGACGCTGTGGTGTTCAACTTTACTGACAATGATTTGCTTTTTGGAGCCGTTGAGGATTTGCGAAATCCATGCGCTTTTTAAAACAGTATTATTGCCTTCCGTCGCGCAGCCGTTAATGATAATCGTGTCTTCGTCGGCCGCTCCGATTCCGGCGTACAACCGATCCAGCGCCTCGCTTAAAGGCCGGCGCGCTTCCGTTCCGAATTCATGCAGCGAATTGGGATTTCCGTACTTTTCCGTCAGAAACGGCGCCATCGCCTCGGCAACGCGGTCGTCCGCGCGGGTTGTGGCATTATTGTCAAAATAAATCCTTTCATTCATATCAAATTCAGTATAAAAAAAACGGCGTCGAACGGCAAGCGGACGCCGGAAAGAATCGGTAAAAATCGAACGGTTTCAGTCAGCCGCTTCGGGATGAATTTTAATGAGGGAGAGCGCAATTTTTCCCTGTGAAACCAAATAACTGTCGGAGTTTGGGTCGACAGGCGGTTTTGGAGCTCCTCCCATTAAGAAATAATATTCACTTTTATCCGCGGCAATGAACTTTTCGATTTTATCGGAATAAAACCGCCGCGCCGGCACCGCTCTGATAAACGGATCTTTCTCAGAAATTCCACACGGAAGATTAATATTGATAAACGTATCGGGACGCCACAACGCGGCAATTTCTTCAAAGCGGCTGCGAAGCCACCGCGCCGCCGTGTCATACTCTTTTTCCTCCGCCTTGTGAGCACCGCAAAGAGAAACCGCCATTGCCGGAACGCCCCACAATGCGGCCTGCCGCGCGGCGGCTGCCGTTCCCGAGTAGATCAAATCGGTTCCGAGGTTCGGTCCGGCATTAATTCCCGAAATCACCCAATCGGGACGGTTTTCCAAAACTCCGAGCAGCGAGTACATCACACAGTCGGCCGGAAATCCGGAGCAGGCAAAACGGCGCTCTCCTTTTTTGATGACCCGAACGGGATGAACCAAAGTCAGCGTCTGCGATGTTCCGCTTCGTTCGCGATCCGGAGCCACCACTTCATAGTCAAAAGAAGAAAACGCTCTCGTCAGCGCTTCGATTCCCGGCGCGCCGTAACCGTCATCATTCGAAAACAAAATCTTCATATTCCGCGCCTCAAAAAAAAGCTGTCCGTCAGGACAGCTTCGCAACCGATTATTTATCGGTTTTGACATTGTACTTTTTATTGAATCGTTCGATCCGTCCCGCCGTGTCAACCAACTTCTGTTTGCCTGTATAAAACGGGTGGCATTTCGAACAAATTTCAATGGAAGTATCGCCCAAAGTCGATTTGGTTTCAATCACATTTCCGCAAGCGCATGTAAACTTGGCGGTTTTATATGTGGGATGAATGCCCTTTTTCATACTTCTTTTCCTCCGAAATCAATCTGTCGTTTTATTTTAGCAGTTTTCCGATTATTAATCAACCGCCGCGTCGTTCATCGAACGCAAAAACGCTTCATTGTCCTTCGTTTTCGACATTTTATCGATGAGAAGTTCCATGATGTCCAAATCTTCCATCGGGCTGAGAACCTTCCGCAGCAGCCAGATTTTGGCCATTTCCTCTTCGGTCAGCAGCAGATCCTCTTTTCGGGTTCCCGATTTTTTAACGCTGATGGCGGGGAAAATCCGCCGCTCGCTCATCCGCCGGTCAAGAACGATTTCCGAGTTTCCGGTTCCCTTAAACTCTTCGAAAATCACTTCATCCATACGGCTGCCTGTTTCAATCAGCGCAGACCCGATAATAGTCAGACTGCCGCCGTTTTTGACATTTCTTGCCGCACCGAAGAACTTTTTCGGTTTATGGAGTGCGTTTGAGTCAACGCCTCCGGAGAGAATTTTCCCCGACGCCGGAACGGTTTGATTGTAGGCGCGCGCCAATCTCGTGATTGAATCGAGTAAAATCACCACGTCGCGGTTGTTTTCTACCAACCGTTTTGCTTTTTCGATCACCATCTCCGCTACCTGGCAGTGGCGCGTTGCCTGTTCATCAAACGTGGAAGCGATCACTTCGCCTTTTACATTTTGACGCATATCGGTGACCTCTTCCGGCCGTTCGTCAATCAGCAGCACAATCAAATCGATTTCGGGGTGATTTTCCGTAACGGCGTTTGCGATTTTTTGCAGCAGTACGGTTTTTCCCGTTCGCGGAGGAGCAACAATCAGGCTTCGCTGACCTTTTCCGATCGGCGCAAACAGATTAATAACGCGCATCGAAATGTCGCCGTTTTTTGTTTCAAGGTTGATGCGCTCATTCGGATAAAGCGGCACCAGATTATCGAAAGGAATCCGCGTTTTGGCGGCCGCCGGACTGCCGAAATTGATGTGTTCGACCTGCAGAAGCGCAAAATACTTCTCCCCCGGACGGGGCGAACGGACCAACCCTCCGACAACGTCACCGGTTTTCAAATTCAACTTTCGAATTTGATGCGGAGAAACATAAATGTCGTCGGGGCCGGGAAGGTAGCTGTTCTGCGGCAGGCGCAGAAATCCGAAGTTGTCAGGCAGAATTTCCAACGAACCGTAGCCTTGAATGACGCCGCCGCTTTGTGTATGCTGCTTCAGAATTTCGGAGATGACCTCCTGAATTTTCATATTGGAGAGCGCTTCTCGGGAAACACCCATCGATTCAGCCATTTCTCTCAATTCGGAGTAGTCTTTAACAGTCAGTTCGTTGATGACAATTTTCGGCCGATCAACAATGTCTTCCATGGATAAATCCGCATCTTCAAATTCTCGGGGTTCTTTGGGATCTTTTGCCTCCCGACTCTCCTTTACCGCCGGGGTTTCGGTGGAAACCGTAAATTTGGCCGGTTTTTTGCGTTTCAGCGCAACCGTGCGACGGGATTTTTCCGGCTCTCCGCCCTCTTCGGAGCGCGCGGAAAGACCGCTTCCGTCGGTCGGAACTTCTTCCGCCGTTTTTTTTGCCGCTTTCACCTTTTTTACGGTTACGCGCCGTTTGTCGGCAGGCGCTTCGCCCGTTTCCGAAAACAAATTTCCCTGCTCCGTTCCGGATAAATTTTCATCCATAAAAGATTTTCCTCTGTTTATTTTGGTTTCTGATTGATTTTGAAAATAAAATGACCTTTATCAGTTCAGCCGAATGAACGTATTAATTATATAGAAAGAACGCCGGATTGTCAAGCGTTTTATTCTGCCAGCATCCGAATCAGCGTCAGCGCCGCCTGCCTTCGGACGTCCTCCCGTCCGCCCTGAAACAAAAAACGGCCGATTTTTTCACCTCGCGACCCCGCTGTTCCGATAAAAACCGTCCCGACAGGCTTTTCCGGCGTTCCGCCTCCGGGACCGGCAATTCCGGAAACTGCACCGGCAACGGCGCATCCGGTCTTCTGCCGCAAACCTTTCAGCATCTCCGAAACGGTTTCGGAAGAAACGGCGCCGAAACGCGTCAACGTTTCTTTCGAAACGCCCAAATCGCGCTGTTTCGCTTCATTTGAATAAACAATATATCCACACAGAAACCGAGAAGAGACCCCCGGAATCTCGGTAAAAGCGGCTGCACACAAACCTCCTGTGCACGACTCCGCCAACGCAAACGTCAGCCGTTCGGCTTGAAAAAAATCGAATGTTTTGAGGGCAGCCTTCGTCAACTCAGACGAAATATTCGGCACCACCGTCACGATTTTAATGCCGCCTTGATTTTTTCCGCAGGAGCCGAAAAAATATCGATGTCGACCGCCGTCGGTTTCAGCATTTCACAGTGTCCAATCAATTCAACTCCGTCATCGATTCTCAAACGGGAAGTTTTAATGTCGCCTTTGATTTTCGCTGTCGGCATCAAATCAAGAGCGTCGGAAACCGTAATGTCGCCCGTCACTTTTCCTGCAATGACCATTGATTTTGCGGTAATATCGGCTTCAACTTCTGCGCCGTCGTCAATATACAGAAATCCGTCGCAGTTGATGAGACCTTTAACGCGTCCTTTGATTTTCATCGCCGATGAAAAGCGAAAAGTCCCTTCAAAATATGTTCCTTCTGCCAAAGTAGTCACGATTTTGGTATTGCGAATCGACATGAAAAATCTCCTCATCTATTTTTATCATATTTACTTTTTTTTGGCAAGTTTTCCGCGGCCGGAGGATTTGCGGAATACCGCCGCCCGCTTCATTCTGTAAACGGCGGCGATGATAACCGCAGCGGCAAGCGCCGGCGCAAAGCCGTTACGCAAAACGAATGCGTTGACGGTTTTTGACGGCCGAAACAACGGAACGTCGGCTGTCAGCGTTGTTTTCAGAAACGGCGGCAGCGACGCTTGTATGCGTCCGTTGGGGAGAATCACTGCAGTTGTGCCGGAGTTGGTCGCCCTTATGGTCGGCAGTCCCGTTTCAATCGAGCGAAAAACGGCTATCGCAGCATGCTGCCTTTGCGCCGCATCAGATTCCGCCCAAAGGTCATTGGTCAAATTGATCAGCAGCCGCGCACCGTTACGGACGTCTTCGCGGGAAATATCGCTGAAAACATCTTCATAACAAATGTTGACCGCAAAAGGCACGCCGCCGGCACTTTTAAAAAGCACCGAACCTTCCCCGCGATCCCATAACTGACAACCGTGCGCCTCCAAAAAACGGACTGCCGCCGGAAAACTCTCCTTCAGCGGAAAATCTTCGACAATCGGTACCAGATGACGCTTTCGATAAATGCCTTCGACACGTCCGTTTTTCAACACAACAGCCGCGTTGTAGGAACGGCGATTAAGACGACCGATTCCGGCAGAATCGTAAACCACCGGAGGCAGCGACGGATCTCCGATGACGCTTTCGCTGTTGCCAGTGATGAAGGTTCCCGGCACCGTTTTTGCCCATTCAAGAAACTGCCTGACCAACTCTTTGGATTGAGGATCGGTATCATAGCGCGTATGCCAGTCGATTCCCGGCACCAGCGCCGTTTCAGGCCAAATGACGAAGTCATAAGGGCGGCTGTCTGCGTTTGAAGTCAAAGCGTCATCCGTCAATTTTTTAAGGATTTCATAATTACGCCGGTACGTCTGAAAACCGCCCGACCATGTATCTCCGGAGTGCTGAACCGTCAAAATTTTCACCGACTCTCCCGTCGGCTTAACGGAGGCAATTTGAACCGCACCGAAAACAATCGCCGTAACGAAAAAAACAGCAAATCCACCCACGGCAATCCGCTGTTTTTTAAGGAAGATCGGAAAATTCCGCACTGTCTCTTTTATCGAATTTCCGATCGCCGCCGCAAAAAAGGCCGCCGGAAACGCCAGACAAAATGAAACGCCAAAAACACCCAAAACCGCCGCAATCCCGCGCACCCCGGGAACGGAATACTGCGTGTACCCGATAATTCCGTAGGGAAATGCCAAAAATCCGACAGTTTTCAGAGCTTCAAAAACCGTAAACCCGGCCGCCGCCGCAATCCACGCGGCATCGCCAAAAAGCCGCCGTACCGCCGCCGCGTAAACCGCCAGCAGCAGATAGGCAAACGCCATCACCGTGCAGACAAAAATCATCGCCAGCGGGTTAAAGGTCCAAAGCCAGTAACAGACAAAAAGATAAGTCAAAACGCCGGACGCCGGCACCGATAAGAAACGGCTTTTTTCGGTTTTTAAAAGAAGAAAAAAAAGAAAAAAAAGAGCGAACGGAGCCGCAAAAGGCAAACCGTTTTTGAAAACGGGATTCGGGAATGCCAAAGCCGTCAGCGCAGGATACAAAACCACCGCCGCAAGAATCAGTCCCGACCGCAGAGGTTTCATTTGCGGAGATCCCAAACGCGGTTTTTTAACTCTTTCCCCGGACGAAAAACCGCAACGCCGTGATTTTCAACGCTGACGGTTTCACCGGTTCGAGGATTGCGCGCGCATTGACGGCCTTTGCGAACTTTAACCTCAAATGTCCCCAAACCTCGCAGCTCTATAACGCTGCCGGACGCCAACGCCTCTTTAATTTCGAACAAAAGCGTATCGACAATACGCACCAACTCCGACTTTCTTCCGAAAAATTCTCCTGCGTTCCAAATTCGATCCACGAGTTCCGCTTTTGTGACTTTTGTGACGGATTTTTCTTCCCGTTCGGACAAAATAACCCCCGAAAAACAAAAAATATCCGACAGAAATCGGATATTTTCGCCGCGGATTAATTCAGATAATTAAATCCGGTTGATTTGTTTCATGAAACGCGATTTTTTCCGCGCAGCCATATTCGAATGAAAAACGCCTTTCCCTTCGGCGGTATCGATTAATTTTTCGAAAATTTTGAACTGAGCCAACGCTCCGTCTTTGTCGCGTTCGGCAATAGCCGACGAAACTTTTTTCATTGCCGTGCGTACCGCGCTCTTCGTCATACGATTGCGAAGCGTCCGCCGCTCGGTTTGTCTGATTCTCTTTTTTGAAGATTTATTGTTTGCCAAAGTTTTTTCCTCCGCTCGGTTTATTTAAAATCTTTCGGTCTGCGCTCTTGACGATTGCACTTTTCACACACAGCCACATTTTGCGCTTTTCCGTTTTTAAACAACGTTCTCATTTTAACTTCGCCGCCGCACGGACAGGCGAATTTATGGGTATTGGAACCGACACGAGAGTTTTTTGAAGCCTGCGCCATATTCGAATCTCCTCATAATACTGAAATGGATCTTATGAAGAAGAATACACAAATTCGAAAAGAAAATCAAGCGGTCTTCTTTATTTTTGTGATTAATGTTAAAGTTAAGTATGGAAATGATTTCGGAATGCGTTCTCAATTTCAGCGAAGGCCGCCGCCGTGAAATAATTGACGCTGTCGCCAATGCGGCTGCGGAAGTTGACGGTGTGTTTGTTCTGCAAATCGACAGCCACAAAGACGCCAACCGCACTGTTTTGACATTTGCCGGAGATCCCGAAAGCGTCTGCGAAGCCGCCTTCCGCGCGGTCAAAACGGCTGCCGAACGGATTGACATGCGCCTCCACAGCGGCACGCACGCACGAATCGGCGCCGCCGATGTGGTTCCGATTGTGCCGGTCAAAGGGCTTTCCCTTGCCGATGCCGTCAGCCGCGCACGGGCGCTGGGCGAACGCATCGGCGGCGAACTGCGTCTGCCGGTTTATTTATACGCCGAAGCGGCGCGCAGCGAACAACGCAGACGGCTGCCTTTTATCCGCCGCGGCGAATACGAAGGGTTGGCGGCACGTATGGCCGACGGATTTCTCCCCGATTACGGACCGACCGTCTTCAACCCTCGTTTCGGCGCCTGCGCCGTCGGTGCGCGGCGTTTTATGATTGCGTATAATGTCAACATTCCGGGGAACGAATCGATTCTGCCGATTTTAAACCGAATCGCCGCACGGCTGCGCAGCTCGGGCGACGGAAAAAAAGCCGGCCGACTGAAAGAAGTTCAGGCTAAGCCGTGGTTCAGTTCCGATTTCGGAATGTGCCAGATGACCGCCAACCTTTTCGATTTCCGTAAAACCGGCGTCGAAGGCTTTTTTGAAGCCGTTAAAGCCGAGTGTATGCGGGAAGGGCTTTCGGTTGACGGCAGCGAACTTGTCGGATTGATCCCGGCGGAAGCGCTTCTGCAGGCCGCCGACTTTTACGGCTTTCCGAACTCCGGAAAAAACGAAGCCGACGCCTGTGCGTTTGCCGGCGAGCGTTTGGGGTTAAATCGATGCAAACCGTTTAACGTCCAAGAACGGGTTTTTGAATTCGCACTCGAAAAGGCAAAAAAACAGTCGGAATGAATTGACATTTTCCCCTGTTGTCATTAGAATGTTTAAAAAGCCGGTGTGGTGAAATTGGTAGACACAGTAGACTCAAAATCTGCCGGGTTCACGCCCATAACGGTTCAAGTCCGTTCACCGGCAAAAAAGGTCTCCGAAAAGGAGACCTTTTTGTTTTCCGGCGGACAGACAGCGTCACTCACCGTATTTCCTGACAACCACCTGAAAATTAAGAGCGTTGGCAAAATCCAGAGTAGGATCACCGCAAAGCGCACGAGCCTGCTCCAGAGTAAACTGAAGAATTTCATTCCTTCTGAGGAAAAGAGATTCGGATGGAAATCGGTGATGAGCTCCGTCCGTTCAAGAAAAACCGTTATTGAAACAATGACCGCATCGCTCTCGTTTCGAAGCGATCAAATGAGATTTTGAAAATTTTCAGACCGACGCTTTTGTTCCGATGCTTTTAAACCGCAATAAAGAACTCAAGGCATTTTCATAAAAAAAACGGCCTCTTTTAAGGAGACCGTTTTTTGCTTTTCCGTCAATCTTTACCAAATTCCCAAAAGGCGCTGCATCGCCAGCGAGACAGCCGTTACGATCATCCAGCAGCAAAACCCGAGCGCCAACGGTTTTCCTCCGGTTTTGATTAATTTAACGATGTTTGTGTTGAGGCCGATCGCGCACATTGCCGCCACAATCAAAAATTTACTGACCGTTTTTAACGGAGCGAAAAAATCGGGAGAAACACCGGCGGCAACGGCAGCCGTCGTTACAACGGACGCTGCAATAAAATATAAGATAAACATCGGAAAAACCGATTTCAGTCGGACATTTTCGCCGTCCGCTTTCGCTTTGCGCGCCGCAGCTAAAGCCAAAATCAGCGTAATCGGAATGATGGCGAGCGTGCGCGTCAGCTTGACAATCACCGCTTTATCCAATGTTTCGCTTCCTAATCCGTACAGAGAATCCCAAACGGAAGCGGCCGCTGTCACCGAAGAGGTATCATTGACAGCCGTTCCGGCGAAAATCCCGAACGCTTCACCGCTTTCCGTCGAAAATCCAAGCAGCGCACCGAACGAAGGGAAAATCAGCGCCGCCAAAAGATTAAAAAAGAAGATGACCGAAATCGACTGTGCGACCTCTTCATCGTTTGCCTTCACAACGGGGGCGGCGGCAGCAATCGCCGAACCGCCGCAAATTGCCGATCCGACACCGACCAACGCGGTGATTCGTCCCGGAATTTTCATCACTTTTCCGAGAACGTAAGCCGCCGCCAACGCTGCCGCAATCGTCGTTACGATAATCGGAAGCGACTGTTTGCCGGTCTCCCAAATCACCGAAAGATTCAAACCGAAACCGAGAAAAACGACCGCCGTTTGCAGAACTTTTTTCGACACAAATCCGATGCCATCCTGAACCGTGCTGCGATCCTTAATCAGCAGCGCCAAAATCATACCGAACAGAATGCCGAAAACCGGCGCACCGACAGCCGGTACTAACTCGCCTAAAAACCAACTCGGAACGGCAATGGCAAAACACAGCAGAACTCCCTTCCCCATTTTTCGAATGAAATTCATTTATTTCTCCTATCGGAGTTTACGATTTTCCGGGAAAAGTGTAAACCACAGGCACAGCGGATTTAAAATTTCTCAGACGATGAAAACATCTGAATCTGTCGGCAAACTTGAAACATCGGCCGTCTTTCGCTATAATGAACCGAGAGGTGAACCATGATTCGTGTCAACGAAAATTATTTAAAATTGAAAGCGTCTTATTTGTTTGTCGATATTGCGAAGAGAGTTGCGGCGTTTACGGCAGCTCATCCCGAAAAAAAAGTGATCCGTATGGGAATCGGCGACGTCACTCGTCCGCTTCCTCCGGTTTGCATCAAAGCGCTGCACGAAGCGGCGGATGAAATGGCCGCTGAAGCGACGTTTAAAGGATACGGGCCCGAAGCCGGTTACGAATTTCTGCGTGAAGCGATTGCCGAAAACGATTACCGCGCCCGCGGCTGCCAAATCGGAGCCGATGAAATCTTCGTTTCCGACGGCGCCAAATGCGATACTGCCAATATTCAGGAGCTGTTTGCCGGCGACATCAAAATTGCCGTACCCGATCCCGTTTATCCGGTTTATGTCGACACGAATGTCATGGCCGGCCGAACCGGGGAAAACGTCGGCGGCCGCTATCAAGGCTTTATTTACCTGAACTCGACAGCGGAAAACAACTTTATTCCCGAACTGCCGAAAGAAAAAGTCGATTTGATTTACCTTTGTTTTCCCAATAATCCGACCGGAGCCGCCATTACAAAAGCGGAGCTGAAAAAGTGGGTCGATTACGCCAAAGAAAACAAATCGCTGATTCTTTATGACGCCGCTTATGAAGCGTTTATCCGCGACGAATCATTACCCCGCTCAATTTACGAAATCGACGGTGCTGATGAAGTCGCCATCGAATTCCGCAGTTTTTCGAAGACCGCCGGCTTTACCGGGACCCGGTGCGCGTTTACCGTTGTTCCGAAAAAAGTCAAAGCCTATACATCCTCCGGAGAGGCCGTTGCACTCAATCCGCTGTGGAACCGCCGCCAATCGACAAAATTCAACGGCGTTTCGTATCCGATTCAGAAAGCCGCGGCGGCCGTTTACACCGCCGAAGGCAAAGCGCAAGTGAAAGCGCTCATCGATTTTTATTTGGAAAACGCAAAAATCATCCGCGAAAAAATGACTTCGCTCGGGTTTGCATGCACCGGAGGCGAAAATTCGCCGTATATTTGGGTTCGTACCGGATGCGAAAGCTGGAGTTTTTTCGATAAACTGCTGAACGAAGCGGCTGTCGTCACCACGCCGGGGTCAGGCTTTGGCTCTTGCGGTGAAGGTTTTATCCGTATCAGCGCTTTCAATTCCAGAGAAAACGTTATTGAAGCGATGAACCGCATCTCTTCGGTTTTGGGAAACTAAATATGGAATTTTTGAAAAATTTCCAGGCCGGCGCTTCGGTCCCGATGTGTCCGTCACGGGATATCGTCCGCCAATCGTTTTCTTCGATGATTCTTTCGGCTTCCGGATTCCGGAAAATCTTTTCTTCCGACGGAATCGAAGAGAGCGCCAGTCCCGCCGTAACAGCTGCCGATGCCGCGCTGACCGCCTTTATCGGCAGAGCATTTGCCGAATTTTGCCGCCGCCGAACGGGAAAAACCTCCTTAACCATCGCACTCGGAACCGACACGCGGCCGACCGGCGCTTCGCTGGCGGATCTTCTGATTCGAATTTTCTCGGCTGACGGAATCAATGTCCGTTATTCGGGAGCAACGGCTGTTCCCGAACTGACAGCCTGGGTCAAAACCGACGCCGGCATCGACGCATTCGTTTACGTTTCGGCAAGCCACAACCCAATCGGCCACAACGGTTTTAAATTCGGTTTCGAAGACGGCGCTGTTATGGAGCCCGAAGCGGCGGCTGTTTTTATCGAAGAAGTCCGCAGCGGCGTCAAAGAATTCCAACCGCTGCGGCAAGCTGCCGAAGATGCGGCGTTTGCTCCTCCCGAAACGACAGCCGCCGTTTTCAACCGCCAACCGCAGAACAAAGCGGCCGCTTTCGACGCTTATCTGCGGTTTTCGAAAGCGGTACTGTCGGGTGAATCGGAAACCAAAAAACAGGAGGCGTTTTTTGCCCGTTTTGCGGACGAAGTCAAAGCCAAACGGTTGGGCATGGTCATCGATTTTAACGGCAGTGCGCGGACGCTCTCCGTTGATGGTGATTTTCTCTCCTCCCTCGGAATCAAATTAAACGTTATCAATCAACTTCCGGGGCAAATCGTCCACCGAATCGTTCCCGAAGGAATTTCACTCGAACCGTGCCGAACGCTTTTGGAGAAAACAGCACGCGAAGAGTCGTTCCAGTCCGACAGCAGCCGTTTCGTTCTCGGTTATTTGCCTGATAATGACGGCGACCGCGGCAACATCGTTTATCTGCAAGACGACGGAAAAACGGCGGCGGTTCTGGAAGCGCAGCAGCTGTTTGCGTTGTGTGTGCTTGCCGAATTGGCGGCGTTGACGGCTGCAGGCGTTTCGCAGCCGACAGCCGTGGCAGTCAATGACTGCACTTCGGATCGAATCGAAGCGATTGCGTCGGTTTTCGGAACAAAAGTGTTTCGAGCGGAAACGGGAGAGGCGAACGTTGTTAATCTGGCGCGCCGACTGCGAAAAGAGGGGTACCTTGTGCGAATTTTGGGAGAAGGTTCCAACGGCGGAAACATCACCGATCCGGCGACCATTCGCGATCCTCTCAATACAATCGGTTCTCTGCTGAAACTTTTAACGCAGCCGCAGCTGTTTCGGCTGTGGTGCGAACGGACAGGACAACCGTTTTCTCCTGATTACACCCTTCAGACCATCATCGATTCGCTTCCGCCTTATACAACAACCGGCGCCTACGAACCGCAAGCGAAAGTCGTTATTCGAACCGATGATCACGGCGCTCTGAAAGCCGCGTACGAAGAACTTTTCCCCCGGTATTGGGAAAATCAACTGCTGCCGCTGCGGCAGGAATTGGGAGTGACCGAATGGCGGGAATTTAATTACGAAAAAACGGAAGAAAAAGAAGGCGTCGGCGCAATGTTCCGGAGCGGCGCTCAACGCGGAGGCTTTAAAATCCGGTTTTATGATTCAAACGGTGAAGCGGCCGCCTATGTTTGGATGCGCGGATCGGGAACCGAACCGGTTTTCCGTGTCTCTGCCGATGTCAAAGGCAGCCGCCCGCAGACAGAAGCCGAACTGCTGCGCATTCACACCGACCTGATTGCCGAAGCCGACAACCGCTGCCGTTAACGGTCTCGCGAAAAAGCAAAACGGGAGCCTTGTCGACTCCCGTTTTTTGCACAACCGTTCGAGGCGGCTGAGTGCGGTTAAAGGCCGACAACGCGGCGTACTTTTTCCATTTTTTCGGATGCGATTTTCCGCGCACGCTGCGCGCCTTCGTTTAAAGCGCGGTCAATCACCGACGGATTTTTCATCAGTTCTTCATAGCGGTTGCGAATCGGCGTCAGAGCTTCGTTCATTTTTTCAAATAGCGTCTTCTTCGCATCCCCCCATCCCATACCGCCGGCACGGTAACGCTGCGCTAAATCGTCCTGCTCTTCGGGTGAGGCAAAAAGTTTGTACAGCGCAAAAACGGAACAGGAATCGGGATCTTTCGGTTCATCCACGCTTTGCGAATTGGTCACAATCCTCATCACCGTTTTTTTCAGCTGCGCTTCGCCGACAAACAACGGAATTGTGTTATTGTAACTCTTACTCATTTTCCGCCCGTCAAGGCCGGTAACGGTTTGCGTTGTTTCGCCGACAAACGGCTGCGGCAATCGGAAAATTTCTTTACCGTAATTGCGGTTGACGGCTTCGGCAATATCAACAGCGATTTCAATATGCTGCACCTGATCCTTTCCGACCGGAACAAAATCGGCGTCAAAAAGCAGAATATCGGCCGCCATCAGCACAGGATACGTGTAAAGCCCCATATTCACTCCGCTGTCGGGATCTTCGCCTTTCCCGAGGTTGACGGCAACCGCCGCCTTATACGCGTGCGCCCGGTTCATCAGTCCTTTCGGAGTGAAGGCGCTCAGAAGCGTTGCCAGCTCGAATACCTGCGGAATATCCGACTGCCGGTAAAACAGCGTTTTTTGAGGATCCAGACCGCACGCCATCCAAGCGGCGGCGACCTCATACGTGTTGCGCCGCAGCGCTGCCGGATCCTTAACCGAATTCAGCGCATGGTAATCGGCAATAAAGTAGCGCGCCTCAAACGAAGCGGCCGCCTCCAACGCGGGGCGGATGGCTCCGAGCCAGTTTCCGATGTGCGGCGATCCCGTCGGCTTGATTCCCGTCAAAAAAATCTTACTTTCCGTTTTTTCCATTATTTTTCCTTGTTTTTATCTTTTCCCGCACGGCCTGCAGCGCAGCCGCCGCCTTCTCTTTCAGCCGCTCCGTCCTTTTCGGAGCCTCGGAATCTTCGGAAACGCCGGAAATCACCACGTCAATCGGACGCAAAACCGGAACGTTGACCAAAACGATTTTTATCAGCATCGTCAGCGGAACCGCAAGAAACATTCCGACAATTCCCCACATCCAGCTCCAAAAAAGCAGCGCAAAGAAGACGATAACGGGGCTCAAATCGAATTTTTTCCCCTGAATCATCGGCTCCAGCCAGTTTCCGATCGTAAACTCGATGGCGATGTTAATAAAAAAGATATAAGCGACAATTCCCCAGTCCGGTGAAAATTGGGCAAACCCGAAAGTGGAAATGATAAAAACCGCGACAATCGAACCGATATTGGGAATAAAATTGAACGAAAACGCAATCGCCACCCACAGCGGGACAAAATCCATTCCGATGACCGAAAGGGCGATTCCGACGCACAGTCCGGTCAGCGCGCTGATAACGGTTTTCAGCGCCAGATAACTCAGCGTATCCTTACTGATCCGGTCGACGATAAAACCGACGGTCTCCGATTTTTTTAGCGATTCCGGAGTCGGATTGCCCGCTTCATCTTTACGCAGAAACGCCAGTTTGATCCGATCCTGAATCATGACCCGTTCCGACATCACGAAAATCAAAAAGAGCAGCAGTACCGTAAACGCGGACAAAAACGAAAACGAACGGTTTAAAATCGAATTCAGTCCGCCGGAAATCAAATCACCCCATTGAAAATTCTGCACAACAGAAAAGAGGGAAAATGTATCCGGAATGTCGTACCCGATACGGTCGCCGAGTTGTTCGGCAAAATGACGCAAGTGCTGATCCAATCCGTAATAAAATCCCTGTATCTTTTCCTGATACTTCGGAAATTCGACGGCAAATTTGGTTACCGTGTTCAGCAAAAACAGTGATAAAATCAAAATTAACAATAAAAGGATCAAAACGGCGATCAGTACGCCGACTATGCGCGGAATCCGGTGCTTTTCCATTTTATTCAGCAGCGGGACGAAAAAAATCGCCAAAAACAACGCCAATACCAACGGAATAAAAATCGAACTCAACGTTTTTAAGACAAAGCAGACGGCAATCAGGGCCAAAATGCCGACGCCGGCGGCAGTCAGTCTGACACTCTTTTCCATACCGTTTTTATAGCACAATAAAAAAAAAAGAAAAAGTGCCTGCGCCGTTTCATTTTTTTACATTTGACGTCTTTTTTTTTGGGGAAAATATTGACACACTATATGTTGTGTAATATATTGAGGAAGACTGTTGAGAAAACACTACAAACAGCCGATAAAAACAGAGAAAGAGATGAGATGCCCTTACTGCGGTTCAACCGAAGATCGCGTACTCGAATCCCGTCAGAACACAACGGGAAACGTCATCAGACGGCGGAGGGAGTGCGCGGCGTGCGGCTCGCGGTTTACTTCTTACGAAAAAACGGAAGAAAAACCGCTGATGATTCAGAAAAAAAGCGGCGAGCTGCAGGAGTTCAGTCTCGAAAAACTGAAAAAAGGGATTTTAACGGCAACCAGAAAACGCCGCATTCCGCAGTCGGTCATCGACAATATGATTGCCGAAACCGAAGACGCCGCCGAGTACGCGGGGCGGAAAACGCGGGTGATTTCATCGTCGCTGTTGGGCGATCTGATTCTGGAAAAGCTGAAAGCCGTCGACGCGGTCGCCTACATCCGCTATGCGTCGGTTTACAAAAACTTCGATGACTTGAAGCGGTTCATTACCGAAATCAAGCAGATAGACAAAAAATAATACGGCAAACCGGGAGGGGGGATATCGATGGGAGACGCAAAAAACGATTGGAGGGAATTCCTCGGGAATTCCGTCAGGCCGCAGCCGTTTGCGGTGCGCCGGATTGTCAAGCGTGACGGCAGTCTGGAAAAGTACGACCGCTACAAAATTGCCGGCGCCATCTCCAAAGCGCTGCAGGCGTCGGGTGAAGACGCTTCGCCGGAAACCGTCGGTTTTCTGACAAAAAAGACCGAAGAGAAGTTGGCGGACTTCATGAAAGGCCGCCATCCGAATTCGGCGCCCGCGCTCGAAGAAATTCAGGATATTGTCGAAACCGTTTTTATTGAAGAAAAAAAAGTCAAAACGGCGAAGGCCTACATCCTTTACCGGGCGCGGCACGAAGCAATGCGCGACGTCAAAAAACTGATGCTCGACATTAACGGGACAATGGACGGTTATCTGCTTCAATCGGATTGGCGTGTCAATGAAAACGCTAACGTCAATTTTTCCCTCGGCGGATTGATTCTTCACAACTCGGGGGCGGTCACCGCCAACTACTGGCTGAAAAACATCTACACCGAGGAGATTGCCGACGCCCACCGGCACGCCGACTTTCACATTCACGATTTGTCGATGTTTTCCGGCTACTGCGCGGGTTGGTCGCTGCGCCAGCTGATTCAGCTCGGACTCGGCGGCGTGAAAGACAAAATCAACTCAAAGCCGGCCAGACACCTTTCAACGCTGATCCAGCAAATCGTCAACTTTTTGGGCGTAATGCAAAACGAATGGGCAGGCGCACAGGCGCTTTCGAGTTTCGATACGTATTTGGCTCCGTTTATCAAAGCGGACGGACTCAATGAATACGAAGTGCGGCAAGCGCTGCAAAGCTTTCTTTTCGGCGTCAACACCCCGTCGCGGTGGGGCAGTCAGGCACCGTTTACCAACATCACTCTCGACTGGACGGTTCCCCGCGATTTAAAAGACCGCAAAGCGATCGTCGGCGGAAAAGAGGTCGATTTCACTTACGGCGACTGCCAAACCGAAATGAATCTCATCAACCGTCTCTTCATCGAGCTGATTCTGGAAGGCGACGCCGACGGCCGCGGTTTTCAATATCCGATTCCGACGTACAACATCACCCGCGACTTCGATTGGGAAGGTGAAAACGTCAATTTACTGTTTAAAATGACCGCCAAATACGGAACACCGTATTTTCAAAACTTCATTAACAGCGACCTGAATCCCGAAGATGTCCGCTCGATGTGCTGCCGCCTCCAACTGGACAAACGGGAATTGAGAAAACGCGGCGGCGGCCTTTTCGGTTCGGATGAGTTCACCGGCTCCATCGGTGTCGTCACCATCAATTTACCGCGAATCGGCTACCTCTCTTCGACAAAAGAAGAGTTTTTCGGCCGTCTCTACCGCCTGATGGATTTGGCGCGCGATTCGCTGGTCATTAAACGGAAGGTTGTCAACCGACTGCTGGATGCCGGTCTTTTCCCATACACAAAACGGTACCTGAAGCACCTGAATAACCACTTCTCAACTATCGGCATCTGCGGAATGAACGAGTGCCTTCTCAATTTTTTGGGAAAGAATTTAATCAATCCCGAAGCACGGGCGTTTGCCAACGAAATTCTTCTGAAAATGCGTGACCGCCTCTCCTCTTATCAGGAGGCAACCGGCGATTTGTTCAACTTGGAGGCGACGCCGGCGGAAAGCACAAGCTACCGATTGGCAAAGCACGACAAAGAACGCTATCCCGACATCATTACCGCCGGGAAAAATGAGGTTTATTACACAAATTCGACTCAGCTTCCGGTCGATTTTACCGAAGATATTTTTGAAGCGTTGGATTTACAGGAAGACTTGCAAATCAAGTATACGGGCGGAACGGTTTTTCACGGTTTTCTCGGAGAAGCAATCACCGACATCGGAGCGTGTAAAAATCTGGTTAAAGCGATTTGCTCCAACTACCGTATTCCGTATTTTACGTTATCACCGGTGTATTCCATCTGCCCCGTTCACGGCTACCTATCGGGCGAACACTTCAACTGTCCGAAGTGCCGCAGCGAGCGGAAGAATGAAATCATCGAAGAGATAAAAAAACTGGAAAGAGAGAAAGCATCTCTGCAAAACAATCTTTGAGGGGAAGATATGATGAACGAACACAACATTGAAGAAATCAACAAGAGAATCGAAGAACTGAAACGGGAAATCTCTGCCGTTCAAGGCTCCGACACCGAAGTGTACGCACGCATTGTCGGTTACTACCGCTCAGTCGGAAACTGGAACAAAGGCAAACGGGAAGAGTACAACTACCGGAAAAACTTCATGATTAACGATGCAACAACCGTCTGTATTTCCGCGGAAGAACCGGCGAAAGAAACAACGCCGATGCCGCAAACCTCGGCCGTCGGACGAATTCTCTGCTTTGTACGGAAAACCTGCCCGAATTGCCCTCCCGTAAAAGCGGCGCTGGAAAAGAGTGATCTGCCGGTTGAATACATTGACGCGGACACAAACGAAGGACTGCAATCAGCCGTCGCCTACGGTGTGATGAAAGCGCCGACCGTTCTTTTTTTGGATGCCGACGGACGCGAACTGTCGCGCACAAGCGACGCCGCCGGATTGGAATCATTGGCGGCAACCGCCGTTTAATGGACGCGCCGGCCTTTGAAGGCTGCCGGTTCGGCTTGGAAAAGGTATCGATGAACGATTACCCCGGCCGGCCGGCAGCCGTTCTTTTTATTCCCGGCTGCAACCTGCGCTGCCCTTACTGCCACAACGGTCCGCTGGTAACCCCGCCTTTTCCCGAAAATTTGGTTTCATTTGCCGAAGCGGCCGCCTACCTGCGCAAGCGGAACAAGGTCTTAGGCGGCGTCTGCCTCAGCGGCGGCGAACCGACTCTCTTTCCGGAAATCAAAGCGCTTATCGAAGCCGTTCAGGATCTCGGATACCCCGTCAAACTCGACACAAACGGCCTCCTCCCCGAACGGCTGAAACCGCTGCGTCCCGACTTCATCGCAATGGACGTCAAAACATCGCCGCATAAGTACCGCCTTCTCGGAACGGCAGACGGCGGACGCATTCGCCAATCAATCGAACAAATCAAAGCGTCGGGAATTCCCCACCAATTCCGCACCACCGTCGTTCCCGGCATCACCGACGAGGCCGACCTCGACGCCATCGCCGAACTGACCGCCGGCAGTCCGTGGGTTCTCCACAACTTCCGCAACAACCGCTGTCTCGATCCCGCCTTTGAGCACATTCCCCCGCTCTCCGACGCCCTCTTCCGCAAACTGTGCGGGCGCTACACTCCGGATGACCGCTCCCTGATTCTCCGCTGAAACCGGCTCATCCGCTTGCGAAGCTTCAGCGAATCGGTTATACTGAGACGCACAAGGAGATTTTATGGACACCATTGCCAGCTTTACCGTCGATCACCTTCGGCTCCTGCCGGGCGTCTACGTCTCGCGCGCCGACCGTATCGGAACCGAAACCGTCACCACCTTCGACATCCGCATGACCGCCCCCAACCGCGAACCGGTCATCAATACCGCCGAAATTCACGCCATCGAACACATCGGCGCCGTTTACCTGCGCAACCGCCCCGACACCGCCGCTTCCGTCATCTACTTCGGTCCCATGGGCTGCCGGACCGGATTCTACCTGCTCATGGCCGGCGAACGCACTTCCGAAAGCGTCGTAGCGCTGCTGAGGGACCTCTTCTCCCACATTGCCGGCTACGAAGGCGAGATTCCCGGCGCCACGCCTGCCGGCTGCGGCAACTGCCTCGACATGAACCTCCCCATGGCCCGCTGGCACGCCCGGCGCTTCCTTGCCGTTTTGGACGGCATCACCCCCGAACGGCTGCACTACCCGCAGTGAGCCCCGCTCCTTTTTCGGGCGCGTGCGCGCCGTAGCGGCGCGCACCGGGCTTTCCGCTGCAATTCGCAGCCTCCCTTCGCCTTTACCGCGGCAAAGCTGCCCGCTTTGCCCGCGCCCTTTCCCGTCGGCCGCTCATTTCCGCTTCAATCCCTCGCGCCTTCGCCAAAGCGCCGCGGAGCAACGCCGGCGGTGAGCCTGAAAGATTACGGACGGACGGAGACGGCAACGCCGCGGTTGGCGGATTCGCCGCTCAGGCGGGTATCCCACACGGTTTTTTGAGCCGCGGTAAGAGTCAGATTCAGATCCCGGTCAGCGCCGCTGCCGTCGGTTTGACCGCCGCAGAAGAAACGGTAAATCAGATTGGTATTGGGAGAAAGATCGAGGCGCTGCAGACGGTTGCCGGAGCAGTTGAGGTAAGTCAGCTGCGCAAGCGCGGCGGTGTTCAGCGTTTCAATCCGGTTGTTGAAACAGGATAGAGTGCGCAGAGCCGGAAGTCCCGAAAGGTTGAGGGAGGTCAGAAGGTTTTCCGCGCACATCAGCGTTGTCAGGGATACGCAGCCGCCGGGACGCAGGGCGGTTAACCTGTTGGCGTAAGCGTTGAGCTCTGTCAGTTTCTGAAGCCCGCCGACTTCCAGCGACGTCAGGAGGTTGTACGAGCAGTCAACCGACGTCAGCGCTTTCAGCGGCCTTAAATCCAGTTCGGTCAGGCGGTTGCCGGCACAGCGCAGCGTTGTCAGACCGGTAAAGTACCGGACGGCGTCAAACGAGGTCAGTCCGCGCTCCGATACGTCAAGCTCGGTAACGGCGGCCATTAATTGACGGTTGGAGGCAGTCAGCGGAACCGTGCCGTCCGCGTTTTTGTACCACCCGATATCCGGAACCGCCGCCTCTACCGCCGCTATCTGCGCAGGGTCTTCAACCGCCTTCTGCCTCCATCCGCAGCCGGCAGCCGTCAGCACGGCGGCCGCTATTATCGCCAGTTTTTTCATCTTGCCTCCCCGGAGATTTTATTTCCGCTCTTTCCTTCGCAGTTTATACAAAATGCCGCGAAAAGGCAAGCTCTTTTTATTCTGCCCATCATCCGTTCCGGCGAAACCGCACTCCTTAAACGTCTGATAACAGACAGACCGTATTTCTTCTTCTGCCGCATTTTCTTCCGTTCCGGTCTGTCCGGACGGATCTCTTAGCACGCAGGAGAATAAGCTGCCGTCGGCCGCTCATTCCCGTCTTAATCTCCCCCCGCTCCTTCTTTCCGGAAGAGCATCGGCGCAACCCCCGTCCCCCTCTCTCTCCCGGCAACTGCGTCTTTATGCAGTGATTTTAAAGTCCACCGAAAAGAGACAGTAAACCAAGTCCTATGATGATCCGGAAAAGCATTCCGCCGTCTCCGTCCATACTCATTTCTCCCCGAATCTGATTTCAAAACCGGCCATCGGCTTTGCTGCTGATTCTTTTGATTTTACTGTGATTTTTCCGAAACCCGCACTCGGGATTTTCTCCGGACGGAAGAATTCCCGCTGATTACTTTGAGAGCGCATCAAAAATCTGTTTTGCCGTTTTTTGATAAATCTGACTGAGTTTTACCAGCCAACCGTACCAGGACGATCCCGTGGCGATTTCCAAAAAGGCAAGCGGTTCCTCTCCTCGGAAAACATTGACGGCAAACTTCATATACGGAATATTGACGGTTTGTCCGCCATAACTTTGCGTATCTGCATAGAGAGTATTTCCGTAAGCGGCGACTGTCGTCTTTTCTTCTTTCGGAATATACTTTGAAACAGATCCTGCGTCTTCAAGGGTGATCCAAAGCAGATATTCAATCTCTTTTTCGCATATTATGTTGCCAAGTATCGGACTGCCTTCTTCTAAGGCCTTTCCGAAAGGATCCGCTTCCTTAAAAGAGTAAAAATTCACAAAACCTCTGTCGGAAAAATGCCTGACGATAAAATTTTCCATGGTTTTGTTTTCGGCATTTCCGCCTGTAAACGCCAAAACGAGAACCCGATCATCTTTCTGAAAACAAAATCCGTCTTAGACTGCCTTATAATTGAGATTCACACTCATGCAGGAGAGAAAAAAACCGGTAAAATAAAAAAAGCTGTTTTTATTGCGTTCATCTGTAAAGATTTCCGTCTTCAGCGGCGTCAATGAGAATTGCCCGCCCATATCCGTTTGTGTAAAGAAAAACAAATAATCCTGAGAGTACTTTTTTCATTCAGACATTCCCCCTTCTTAAAAAAGATACCGCATTATAAAAAAAAAGAGTCAATGATTTTTTGAGACAAAAGATTTTTTTTTCGCGGGGAAGTGAAAAACCGGACATTAATATTAATGGGGGAGTTTTGGATTAGCCGCGACTGAGTTTGTTTTTTACCGATAATCAAAGAGATGAGGCGCGGTTAAAAACAAGAGTTGTGTTGACATTTTGTTGATATGATTTTTTCAAGAAGTGTCTATTTTGTTGTGTTATAAGGATTTATAAAAGGATTAAAAACAAAAGAAAAGTCCGGCAACGACCTACTTT
>CALXKN010000011.1 GCA_944388995.1 uncultured Spirochaetota bacterium
ATTTCACCGATTGTGTGTGCCAGCATAAATTTTCAAGATAAAATAAAATTCTTGATCAAACTATATTAAAATTTATAAAGCGACTTGATTGGGCGGCCGGTCATTGCCAACGTACGTAAAGAAATCCAAGACTTTTACCGGCAGCGTCTGGGAGAAGATTTTGACAAACTGAACATCATCGCTGTGTTCAACCTTATCAACAATGCGGCGTTTTTTGCCGAACGCGATGATGTTTACATCTTCACAATCGAAGGGTGTGTTAAAAATTTCGACAAAACCGTATTCTGCTTCCGTCCGTTTGAGCCGGAAATCCGACAGGAATCTTTTTTGATTTGGAAGAAGCAGGAACCGCGAAACCGCTGCCTGATTCGCTTTCTCGAAGAGATTAAAAATACTTTTCAGGCATAGTTCCAAACAGAAATAAAGTATTTTACATAAAAACGCCGATTTGATACAATCTTTTTATTCTGAAAGGAATAAGGAGATTTTTATGAAACCATTTAATTTAACGCTGTTTCTGCTGACAGGTTTCCTTGCCGGCTGTCCTCAGGAAAAGGATTCAGACGAACTGATTCAGGCTCTTTCGCAGCGGGAATCGGCTATTGTTAAAATTTCGGCATACACCGCCCTCGGCAACCTTCCCGCTTTGGAAACAGAACTGAATGCGGCGCTGGATAACGGCATGAGCGTCAATGAAATCAAAGAAATTCTGATTCAATTGTACGCCTATTGCGGATTTCCCCGAAGCCTGCAGGGAATCAACACATTTATGAGCGTGGTTGAAACCCGCCGCACAAACGGAACGGTTGATACCGAAGGCGAAGCTCCGGCAACCGTCAGCGCGGAAGGCAAATACCAAGCCGGAAAAGCAACGCTGCAGCAGCTGACCGGCCGCGTCGAAACCGCTCCGAGCGGAGCCAACGCATTTGCCCCCGGCATCGATGTTTTTCTGAAAGAGCACCTTTTTGCCGATATTTTCGGCCGCGGCATTTTATCTTACCGCGACAGGGAGCTGGCAACCTGTTCGGCATTGGCGGTCCTTGATCACATTGAACCGATGCAAAATTCCCACCGTTCGATGGCGCTGAACGTCGGCGTTCCCGAAACGACTTTAAACGCAGCGCTCCGGCTGGCAGGTGAATGCCGTAAAGCTACCGAAGCCGCTGAAACTTCCGCTTTTCCGCTCGGCGCTCCCGGTTCATCCGACTGGTTTACGGGAACTGTTCACGTTCAGAGTCTTGTCAATCCCGACGAAATGGAAAATCTCTACTCCGTCGGTCAAGTCACATTCGAACCGAAAGCGCGCACTTCCTGGCACACACACCCGATCGGACAGGTTTTATTGGTTACCTCCGGCGAAGGGTTTTATCAGGAACGGGGAAAAGCGGCGCGCCGCCTGAAA
Source organism: uncultured Spirochaetota bacterium (assembly GCA_944388995.1). GTDB lineage: Bacteria > Spirochaetota > Spirochaetia > JAFGXN01 > JAFGXN01 > CALXOJ01. The sequence goes on from CALXKN010000011.1 coordinate 1,403, forward strand.
GCAGGCGATGTTGTCTGCATTCCCAAAGACGTCGAACATTGGCACGGAGCCTCCGATCACTCCCGTTTTGTCCACATTGCCATCTCCAACATCGCCGGCGGTTCGGCGGTCACCTGGCTCAATCCGGTAACAGACGGCGAGTACGCCGACAAAGACTGACTTTTAAAACGGCCGTCGGAATCCCGACGGTCGTTTTTTTACGGTTACCAGCCGCCTAAGACAAAATCCGGCAACCGCAAACAGAACCGTCATACAAACAGCCTCCGCAAGAAAAACCGCCGGACTCTCTTCAAAATCAAAAAATTTAAACTCAGACAACAGGAAAAGATCGGAATACAGCCGCCTGCGGACAAAAACGACGGCGCCGTAAACCGCTGCCGCAGCGGTCAAAACCGTAAAAAAAATGCCAGCGGTAAAGGCCGTTTTCGTCCGCCGTTTAAAAAACCGTCTGATTTTTCCGACGACAGCCTCGCCGTGAAAACCGAGATGAACGCCGCTCAGAACGAAGAGCCACGCGGTCGCCACCAAATGAATTTTTCTGCCGACAGCCGCTCCGGGAACATCGAGAAACGCCCACACATCGCGGGAGATCATCAGCGACGAAGCGGCGGTCAAAACAATGGAAAGCCAAAGCAATAAAATGACCGCCGTCTGAACCGCTCGGAAAACCGTATAACGCCCCCGGAAAAGCGATCGATACCAACGGAAATTAAGAATGTTGTGGATTGAAAACAAAACAAAAAGCCCCGTTCCGAGAATTTCATGGGGAAAATTCCCGAAAAGGTGCCATCCGAGAAGAAAAAGCAGAATCGCCGCCATGGAAATATCGACGGCGATTCTTACATAAAAAATCGGTTTCATGATCTGTAAAAACAGTGCTGTCAAAGCAGTCCCGATTCCGTCAGCCACGAACGGATCCGCTCTTCATTGCGGCTGCTTCCGGAATAACCGGAAATACACAATCCTTCTTTAAATTCGGCATCAATCGCCGTTCTCAGCTTCCGATCGCTGATACCGCTGCCGCCGGAAGTCGCAAACGGAATGACGGTCTTTCCCGAAAAATCGAGCGACTCCAAAAAGGAATAAATAATCATCGGCGCATCGTACCACCAAACGGGATAACCGACCAAAATAATGTCAAATTGATCGAGCTCTTCCTGAGTCAACTTCTCCGCAAGCTCAGGACGCGCACTGTCAGACAGCTCTTTTTGAGCGACTTCCAAAACTTCGTTGTAGCTCGTCGTGTACGGAACAGCCGGAGCGATGCGAAACAATTCTCCGCCTGTCATTTCAGCAATTTTCTCTGCCATTCCCTTGGTCTTCTGCGCCGATGACCACGAAAAGTAAGCGACTAAAACAGATGGTTTACCAACCGCCGAAGCTTCCTGAGCAAAACCGAAGAACCCGACGGTGAGCAGCGGCATAATCGAAATCATTTTTTTCACACTCATAAAATTCCTCCGAAACAGATTGAAATTTCCGGCTTTTTGACCGAAACACGGCTATTTTAAAGATTTTCTTCGAAAAAGTAAAATATTTTGTCCGCATTCTCTGTTATGCTTCAAAAGCATGTAATTTGTTTTTTAAATCTTTTCCTCATAAAAACATGTTTTTTTTGTTATGCGAATTGACATTTTTTTTTAAATCGGCTATAAAAAGACAGTAAGCCTCTGTAGCTCAGTCGGTAGAGCAAGGGACTGAAAATCCCTGTGTCACTGGTTCGATTCCTGTCGGGGGCACAAAGCTGCCTGATGTTCGGGCAGCTTTTTTTTGATTGTCGCGAGGATTTCTTATGGGCGGACTGTTCGGCGTCGCATCGCAGACCGATTGCGTCATGGATTTGTTCTTCGGAACCGATTATCACTCTCATCTGGGTACCAAAAAAGGCGGTCTGGCCGTCTGTCAGAAAACCGGCATCAAACGAATCATCCACAACATTGAAAATTCGCCGTTCCGCACCAAATTTGAAACCGACGTTACAAAACTCGCCGGACGGTTTGGAATCGGCTGCATCAGCGACTCCGACTCTCAGCCGCTTTACGTTCACTCTCATTTGGGAGAATACGCTATCGCCACGGTCGGAAAACTCGACAATATTGAAGAATTAATCGATTTGGTTTTTCAAAAGCGGACGACTCACTTTGTCGAACTTTCAAGCGGAGAAATCAACTCTACAGAGCTGACCGCCATTTTGATTGACCGCTGCGACACCTTCGAAGACGGAATTCGCTACGTATGGGAAAAAATCCGCGGATCGCTTTCAATTTTGATTCTGACAGAAGACAAAATCATCGCTGCACGCGATCGTTACGGACGCACGCCGTTGATTATCGGCAAAAAAAAGGACGGCTGCTGCGTTTCATTCGAATCGTTTGCCTACTTCAACCTCGGTTATGACACCGCACACATCATCGGCCCGGGAGAAATCGTTCATATGACGCCGGACGGCTTTAAAACTGTTGTTCCGGCATCGGATTCACTGAAAATATGCGCATTTTTATGGGTTTATTACGGTTACCCGTGCTCCGATTACGAAGGAATTTCTGTCGAAGCCGTCCGCTACGCCGGCGGAGGACGGTTGGCTCGCCGCGACAAGGAGGCAAACCGCTGCGCCCCCGACTACATTGCCGGAATTCCCGATTCAGGAACGGCTTGCGCCATCGGATACAGCAACGAATCGGGCATTCCGTTTGCGCGGCCGTTTATAAAATACACGCCGACGTGGCCGCGCAGCTTTATGCCGCAAGATCAGCGGACACGCAATTTAATCGCAAAAATGAAGCTGATTCCCGTTCACTCTCTCATAAAAGGGAAAAAACTGCTCTTTTGCGACGATTCAATCGTTCGCGGTACTCAACTGCGGGAAACCGTCGATTTTCTCTATAAAAACGGCGCCGCCGAAGTTCACATTCGGCCGGCATGTCCGCCGTTGTTTTACGGATGCCCGTTTCTCAACTTTTCCCGCAACCGCTCCGAAATGGATTTGATTACGCGGCGCATTATTCACGAAAGAGAAAACGGAAACGTTACCGAAGATATTTTAAACGATTACGTCGATACTTCTTCGCAGCGGCACAAAGAGTTGGTTGAAAGCATCCGCAAAGAACTGAATTTAACGTCGCTGAACTTTCTCTCCGTTGAAGATCTAATCGATTCGATCGGATTACCCGCCGAATGTGTTTGCACTCATTGCTGGACCGGTAAATTTTGATTTCTAAAAAAAAACACTTTACTTTTTCGTAAAAGAGTGATTATAATAGAAGTATAAGGATTTCATTTCCCGTATCAAAAAAGTAGCACAACTCACAACAAAAGGCGGTTTATAATCTTGACGATCGGGAATTCAGTTATCTGCGCCGTTTTAAGCGTCGTTATTCTGGCAGAAACGGCGGGGATTTTGATTTACGGATTTATTCGACTCAGACAAAAAGAAAAGCGGAAACTTTTAAAGCAAAAGGTTGCCGTCTCTTTGCAAATCGCAAGAGGTTTACGCTCGATTATCTCTGAAAAAAGCAGAAAAGCAGTTCTTCAGGTTACCGATGCGTTAGGTGACTTGGAACTGATAGAAGAAGAAATTAAAGATAAAATTTTCGAATCACCCGACGGAGTTGATGACACCGACAGTCGGATTGTCAGCTCAATCGATACGGCGCTGTGCGAGTGTCTGGAAAGCCTTCAGTTTGAAGATTATACGGCTCAAATCCGGGATCATATCCGGATTTTATTCGATTCCGTCACCGCAGACATCGGTCATATCAATATTCCCCCCCAAGTACAAAAAGAAGTCACGGATAAATGCCGTCAAATTTTTTCAATCGATGAGGAATTTACGGTTTTAGATCATATTTCGGAGGATATGAGAAAATGAATATTTTAACGATCGACGATTCGGCGACTATGCGCATGCTGATTAAAAAAACACTTCAGCCGGACGGATACACCATTTTGGAAGCCGACAACGGACAGACCGGATTAAATGTCGCCGCCGCCGATAAAATCGATCTCTTTTTTGTCGACGTCAATATGCCCGTTATGGACGGACTGGAGTGTGTCAGCCGGCTGAAAAAAGATGCACAGTACGCAAACACGCCGATTGTCTTTCTGACAACGGTCACCGATACGGAAAAAAAGCAAATGGGGCAGAGCCTCGGCGTCAACGGCTGGATTCAAAAACCGTTTAACCCCGATCAACTCCGCAAACTGACAAAAATGCTGTTGGGGATTTGAAAGTGAAAGAGTATTTCAAGGAATTGAGTGATGTTTTGAACGCATACACGTTCGGCGACCTCTTTGAAGCAATGCAGGCGGTGGAACTGTGCGATCAATTCATTACCGAAAACGAAATTCCGGAAGAGGAATTGGCGCAAATCCGCCTGTTAAAATCACTTCTGGAATCCATCATTCTGCAAGGCTCGTCCGACGAACAGGAAGCTGAACTGCTCCGTATTAAAACGGCTTTGCTTGAAGGAACCGCAGCCGAAGCAGCGCCGGCGGTATATGCGCACGGTACTCCCGCCGCAGAAGAGCCTCAAACGCCGACTGTTACGGCCGACGATCTGCTTGCGCAAATGGGCGGTGCCGAACCTAAACCGGCAGACGACTTCGCCCGTTTACTCTCGCAGATGAACGATGCTGCCGACAATGACACTCAGCAACAGGACATCGACTCCCTTCTTTCACAAATGCAGCCGCCGCAGGACGAAGCGCCGGCTCCGGAAGCCGAAAGCGCGGTACAGAAACAAGAAACGCCGACCGGACCAAAGCCCGGAGAGATGCTGACAATCACCGTCGACGACGGCGAGACGCTGAATTCGTTTGTAGCGGAATCGACGGAACATCTGGACAACGTTGAAAATCTGATAGTCAATTTGGAAGCCACTCACGACCGGGATACCGTCAACGCGATTTTTCGCGCCATGCACACCATTAAAGGAATCAGCGGCTTCATGGGATTTTCGCAGATTACGCAGCTTTCCCACCGTCTGGAAAATTTGCTTGACGCCCTGCGGTCGAATGCCATCGACTTCTCTTCGGAGCTGATTGACATACTGCTTTCAGGATCCGATATTCTGCGTTCGATGATGAACGTTCTGGCGCCGGTCGCCGCCCGCTACGCCGCATCGGAGGATTCTTTCGCGGTGGAATTTCCGGTTTACGACCTCTCTTCCATTTTAAACGACATTGAACGGTACATGGCGGCGCACGAATGCGGTGCGGAAAACAGCACGCCGTCAGAGCCGGCAAAGAACGAAGAAATTCCGCAGCAGCAGCCCGCTGCCGAACCGGCGTTTTCTTCTCCGATGCTCACCGCCCGCGAATTGGGCGAATACGCGTACGCCGCCAAAAAAGTTTTCGAAAACCTCAAACGCTCACTGACGATATTGCAGCAAGACATTCGAAACGAAACCGCCATGCGGAAAATCGTAACGGAAATCAAGGCGCTGCACGACGCCTCACTGAAAACCGGCGTTCATGAAATCATCGATTTATGCGAACTGATTACCAATAAAATCAACCGAGTATCCGACGGCTATACCCTCTCTTACTCGGACCTCTTTTCGAGCCTCAAAACGCTGGCCGATGCGTTTAAGGCGCGTATGGCGCTTTTAAAACAAGCTGCCGGCGAAGAACTTCCGCCTCTCGAGGAAGAGAAGAACGAAGAAGCCGACAAAGCGGCGCCGATCAGCCCGGTTCAACCGCAGCCGTTTCAGATGCCGACCGCCGAACCTCAAACGGAGCGGCCGCAGTCGGAAGCGGTTCGCTCAACTGCTGCCGTACAGCCCGAACTGCCGAAAGCGAAGGAAGGCGACGCGCCTCAAAAGACGGTGAGCGCTGCCGCCGCTGCCGCCGATCCCGAAGCGACCACCGTCCGCGTCGACATCAAGAAAATGGATCGCCTCTTCAATATGATCGGAGAGCTGATTACCGCCCAAGACATTCTGATGGGACAGTTCGACGAAGAGGATGAAAGTCAGGAAATCCAAAAAGCGAAAAATAACCTGGAAAACGTCACGCGCGAAATTCAGGAACTCTCCATGCAGCTGCGCATGATCACCCTTAACGGACTCTTCAACAAAATGAAGCGTCTGGTAAGAGATTTGTCGCGCAAACTCCAAAAAGAGATCAATTTTACGATTTTCGGCCAGGACACGGAGATGGATCGCAACGTCATCGATGAGATTTCCGATCCGCTGATGCACATCATCCGGAACGCGTTGGATCACGGAATCGAAACCGCCGCCGAACGGACGGCCGCAGGCAAACCGCCTGCGGGAAACGTCACGCTCGGAGCCAAATATGAAGGCAACAGCATTGTTATCAGCGTCCGCGACGACGGTCGCGGTCTGGATAAAGCCAAAATCAAAGAAAAAGCGATTCGAAAAGGAATCATTACAGCCGAAGAGGCCGCGAATTTACCCGAACGCAAAATTTTTGATTTGATTATGCTGCCCGGTTTTTCAACATCCGAAACGGTTTCCGATATTTCCGGGCGCGGCGTTGGTATGGACGTTGTCAAGCGCAGCATCGACGCATTGCGCGGATCGGTCATCATCCGTTCCGAAGAGGGAAAAGGCAGTGAATTTCTTATCCGAATTCCGTTGACGCTCGCCATTATCGACGCCATCACCTTTAAGCTCGGCGAGCTGACATTCGCGACGCAGATCACCGACGTCGTCGAATTTTACAAATTCAGGGAAGAACAGGTGACCGTTACGCAGAGTCAGGGCGAAGTTTTAAACCTCCGCGGGGAACTGATTCCGATTTTGGAAATGAGCCGCTGCTACGGCACAGATCATCACTATCAGCGTTACGAAGACGGCATCGCCATCATTGCCGCCTCTTCAAACGATAAAAAAGTCGCCGTTGTGGTCGACGAAATCATCGGCAACAAGCATTTGGTCATCAAACCTTTACCGCAGATGTTTGCCCACCTCTCCAGTTTGTCAGGATGCAGTATCCTGGCCGGCGGAGAGACCTGCCTGATTGTCGACATGAATCGTCTGCTCGGCGAAACTCTGGATTTGGTTTAGGAGGAGACTCATGTCAAACGATTTCGAAGATTTTCTTGAAGACGATGAGGCCGAAGGGGATGCCGATAAATTCCTGCTTTTTGATTTGGGCGAAGAATCTTACGGAATTCCGATTTCGAACATCATTCAGATCGTCGAGATGCAGCCGATTACCCACATTCCCGATATGCCGAATTATGTAAAAGGCATCATCAACATCCGCGGACAGATCATTCCCACCATTGATTTAAGAAGCCGCTTTCATCTGCCGGAAAAGGAAGCCGACAAAAAAACCTGTATCGTCATCATTGCCCATGAAAACAACTCCATGGGACTGATCGTCGACACGGTTTCGGAAGTCCGCTCGATTCCCAAAGATGACGTAGCGCCGGCGCCGCAGGTAAAAAATCTGAGCATCAACGAGCGTTATATTTTAGGGTTGGCTAAAGTCGGAGACGAAGTCAAAATTTTACTGGATATCAACAAACTGTTCTCCGAACAGGATGTTCAAGCAATAGCAAATCGCATTTAAGCAGGAGGCGAGAAAAATGAAAAAGACTTTTAAAGTATCAATGATTTTACCGATTGCCATCACAACGGCATTCGGCATCTTCATTGCCGTTTTGATTACAGCCCTGGTTGGAATGTTTCAGGTCCGCCAGCAGGTGCAAAACATGAACATGGTTTCCGGTGAAACCGTATTGAGAGAACTGAATGAAAAAGTCGCCGTGGAGATCGCGGTTGACCAGACGCTGATCGACGGCGTGATGAGTTCCTTCAAACTGAACAACAATCAGTTTGACATTCCGCTGTTTGCCGAAATGGTCGAAACGATGTTTCTTCAAAAACGGGAAAGCGCATTGTGTGTCGATATTATTCTGTTCGACGGCTACTTTCTCTACCACCCGATTATCGAAAATTTACGCAACGACCTGAATAACGTCGCCGTCCGCGTTCTGCGCGACCGCGTCGGCAACATTTACCGCGATTTTCTGCCTTCCGAAGAGTACCGCAACGGCGAATGGTACACGACGGTGAAAGAAACCGAACAAATGACCATTACCACGCCGCGGCTGGCAAACCTGAAAAGCTACGGCGACATTTACGTCTTTGAAATATCGTTTCCGTTGATGGCAGGCGAAACTTTTGTCGGCGCCGCTTCGTTCACCTACGAGATGTCAAAAATCGCCTACATTTCCCCCGAGGATATGAACGCCAACAACGGCGAACAGTGGTTTGCCGTCGATCCGACCGGAACGATCATCACCCATACCCAGGATAAATTCGTGCAGAGCAATGCGGCCGATTATTTTGGCGCCGAAAACGTCCGAACAATTGAAAACACGTTTAAAAATACGCGTCAGTTTGACGGAACGCTGCGTTTTGACGACGGCAGCTGGGTCTGTTCGATTTTCCCGCTGCAGCTGGGCACGACCGTTAAAGAAGGTTTTGTCGGTTTCGCAATGCCGTCAGCCGTTCTGGTCAAAGCAACGCTGATTCCGCTGCTCTCCGGACTGGGAATCGGTATCGCGGTTCTGATTGTCGTTCTGGTGATTATTTATATCCTGAACAACCGGCTGGCAAAATACATTGTGCAGTTAAAGGATACGGCGATCGAAATTGCAGGCGGTAACTACAGCGTCAACCCGCCGAAACTCCCCTTCTCTTCCAAAGACAACGAGCTGGTCATCTTCGGCGAAGAACTCGATAAAATGATTGAGTCGATCCGTTACAAAGAGAAAGTCGTCCGCGTCATCGCCAACAAGGATTTAACGATGAACATCGATTTGGCGTCCGACAAGGACGAATTAGGAAAGATTCTCAAAGGTCTGCAGGTTGCGCTGACGGATTTCTTCGTTCAGACCGACATCGCCGTCAATCAGGTGAAAAACGGTTCGCAGCAGATTGCCGACGCTTCGCAGTCGCAGTCGCAGGGAGCGACCGAACAGGCGTCCGCAGTCGAAGAAATTTCCGCATCACTGCATGAAATCAATGTTCAATCGAAAAACAATGCCGACAAGTCCGATGAGGCCAACAAGTACGCCCGGTTGGCGGCCGACTACGCCCGCGCCGGAAACGAAAAAATGAACGTGCTGCTCGGATTAATGAACGAAATTTCGCAGGCGTCGGATCAGACGAAAGCGGTGGTCAAGGCGATCGACGAAATCGCATTCCAAACCAACCTGTTGGCATTGAACGCTAACGTGGAAGCCGCCCGTGCCGGAAAATACGGCCGCGGATTCGGAGTGGTTGCCGAAGAAGTCCGCAATTTGGCGAAAAAATCGGCGCAAAGCGTTTTGGAAACCCAGACCATCGTCGATACCATCATCGGAAAGATCCAGGATTCGGTTCAGTTTGCCAATGACACGTCAAAACAGCTGACCGATATTCTGAAAGAAGCCGACGTCACCTCGCAGTACCTGCAGGAGATTGCGGTTGCTTCCAAAGAGCAAAGCCAGGGTATCGAACAGATTTCCAAAGCTATCGGACAGATTGAACAGGTTACGCAGTCCAACAGCGCCAATGCGGAAGAAGGGGCTGCGGCGGCCGAAGAGTTGGCGGCTCAGGCCGTTCAGCTCCACAGCCAGTTGGAAGAGATCAAGTTTGAAAGAACCGCCGGAGCGGCCGCGCAGAATTACGCTTCGACTTTCTTGCAGAACGCCCATGCCTCCGTTGCCGCGCAAAAAGACGGATCCGATGATTTAAGCGCTGCGCCGTCGGCTGCCTCGGTCATTAAACTGGACGACAGCGATTATGGAAATTTCTAATACGGACACCATCCGTATTTCGGACGCCGAATTCCACATGATAGCCGATTTCGTCTATCGGGAATTCGGCATCCGTTTTGCCGATCAAAAAAAGTCTCTCGTTGAAGGCCGTCTGAGTAAAGTGTGGAAAGAGGGGAATTACCGCTCTATCCGCGCTTACCTGGACGACGTCAAAAGCGATCAGTCGGGAAAACGGCTGCAGGAAATGATGAACCGTTTGACGACAAACCACTCTTATTTTTTCCGCGAAAATCAGCTACTGACCTACTTCTCCCAAAACGGCGGATTCCAGTCATTGGGATATATGCCGCGGCAGACTCATCCCGATATCCGTATCTGGAGCGCCGGCTGTTCGGAAGGACAGGAACCGTACTCGCTCGCCATTACTTTATTGGAATACTTCGGCCCTCATCTGAAGGCCGTCAATCCGTTTATTCTGGCAACGGACATCTCGGAACGCGCATTAATGAAAGCCGTCAACGGCGTTTATTCCAAATCCGAAATTACAGAAAACGTCAATAAACTTTTTTTGGTCAACTACTTCGAGCACGTCGGCAGCGACGAATACCGGGTAAAAAAATCCATCCGCGATATGATTCTGTTCCGCCGGCTCAATTTGAATAACGACGCCTATCCGTTCAAGAACCGGTTCGACATTATTTACTGCCGCAACGTGATGATTTACTTTGACAACGACTCCAAAGAGCGGATTATCAACCGGTTTTACCGATACATCAAACCGGGCGGCTATCTGGTTATCGGGTGTTCCGAATCGATCAACAACCTGAAGCACCCTTTTAAACAAGTCGCCGGTTCTATTTACAGGAAGATTGAAAAAATATGATAAAAGTACTGATTGTAGACGATTCTCCGTCCATCTGTTCGATTCTCAGACGGACAATTAACAAAGAAGAAGATATGGAAGTGGTCGGATCGGCCGGAGATCCGTACCAGGCGCGCGAATTGATTCTGAAATTCCAGCCGGACGTGATGACCGTCGATGTGGAAATGCCGAAAATGGACGGGTTGGAGTTCATCCGCAAACTGCTGCCCCAATACCCGATTCCGACCATTGTCGTCTCTTCACTGGCGCGGAAAAATTCAACGCTTGCCTTTGACGCGTTGGAAAGCGGAGCCGTCGCTTTTGTCCAAAAACCGCAACTGGCCGGAGCCCAAACCGACATCCGCGATTTTTTCAAAGCGCTTCTTCACGAAATCCGCCTGGCCTCCAAAGCCGATGTTTCCCGCCTGAAAAAACTGAACTTTGACATCCGCCGTGTTCCGAAGAGCGAATTCCGTTTGATCAGCTCCCGGACAACCGATAAAGTGATCGTTATGGGAGCCTCTACCGGCGGAACGACGGCTTTGACCTTTCTTCTGAAACAGTTTCCGTCCAATATGCCGGGAACCGTTATTGTTCAGCATATGCCGCCGGGCTTCACCGCCCGTTTTGCCGAACGGCTGAACGATGAATGCAGTATCTCCGTCAGGGAAGCAAAAAACGGCGATGTTGTCAGACAGGGCGAAGTTTTGATTGCGCCCGGCGGGCTTCATTTAAAGCTTGTCAAAAAAGGACGGGACATTGCCGTTGAAACCTTTGACGGCCCCCGCCTGCACGGAGTCATTCCGTCGGTCGACTACCTTTTTTTGTCGGCGGCCGATGTTTTGAAAGAGCGCGCCGTCGCCGTGATTTTAACCGGGATGGGCGACGACGGAGCCAAAGCGATGGCGCAGTTACGGGTTTCAGGAGCTTATACAATCGCACAGGATAAAGAAACCTCTCTGATTTACGGAATGCCGGCGGCGGCCGTCAGCGCGGGCGGAGTCACTGTCAGTCTGCCGCTCGACAAAATAACCGAAGAAATCATACGAAGGTTGTAATTATGGAAAAACCGACTTTGGTGGTAAACATTTCCGATTTTAAAATCTCGAATAATCCGGGCGATCACATTGTCACCTACTCGCTCGGTTCGTGCCTCGGCGTTACCGTTTACGATCCGACGCTGAGATTGGGAGGCATGATTCACTGTCTTTTACCCGATTCGACTATCGGCAAAGGAAAAGCGGATTTCAATCCGGCCATGTATGTTGATTCGGGACTGACGCTTATGCTGCAAAAACTGACCGAATTGGGCTCCAATAAAAAAAACTGGCAAATCAAGGCTGCCGGCTGCGGCGAACCTGCTTCCGCACTGACGGAACACTTCAACATCGGCAACCGAAATTTCATTATGCTGAAAAAAATTTTATGGACGAACGGATTGGTTCTCAACAATAAACTGGTCGGCGGCAACCGTCCGAAAACGCTTTTTTTGGACATCAAAAACGGAGCCGTTACGGTCAAAATGGGAAACGATATCGTTACATTATAGGGAGAAAGAGATGAGCAAAACTGTTTTAATTGTAGATGATTCGGCGACGCAGCGTCTGATGCTGAAAAAAATTTTAAAGATGATCGGATTAACCGATATCGTCATTAAAGAAGCCTCCAACGGTAAAGAGGCGCTTGAAATTGTCAAATCGCAACCCATTTCCCTGATTTTAACCGATTTGAACATGCCGACAATGAGCGGAGAAGAGCTGATAGCCACTTTAAAATCCGAATCGGACACCTGCAACCTGCCGATTATCGTCATTACATCAAAAGGCGCCGAAAATATGCAAATTCAGATGATGGAAGTCGGTATTGACGGAATTTTGATGAAACCGTTCGAACCGGAACAGTTGGCAACTTTAATCCAACACATAGGAGAGTAATTATGGAAGGCGTACAGGAAGCTTTTATCTCGACATTCGAAGAAACGGCTTTTCAATTCCTGAATCCGCTTGAAAAACCGGTTCAAGAGTATGACGACATCGGTTACTTTATCGGCCGCTGCCGTTTTGACGGCGCTATCAATGGAATTTTCGACTTGATTATCCATGAATCAACCGTCAACGAATACTTGGAATTTCTTTTCAGCGACGAACCGGAAACCGAAATTACCGATGAATTGCGCTCCGATTCCGTCAAAGAACTTTCCAATGTGTTGTGTGGAAATATGATCTCCAAATGCGTCAATGCGCAGGCATCGGAGTACAAAATCGAAAAACCGGTTATCCTTGCCCTCTCCTCTCTTGCCGATGCGGGAGATTTATCCCTCTACTCTTTTTTCGAAAACTCCGGAAAAGTTTGCGGATTTTCGTTTCTGGTCAACTAGATAAAGTTTTTTTTCGAAAAAACCTTGCCGACTCGCGATTTTTTCACTATTTTGAAAGTAAGATAAGAAAGGAGAATTCATGAGTAAGCCAAAACATCACCAATCTTCCAATTCGGAATCGAAAACGCAGTTGACGGACAATCAGCCATCAGACGGTCAAACGGAAGATGAACCCCTCAACCCTCTCGGCGACCTGCAAAACGAAATCACCGAACTGCAGCGGCAGCTCGAAACTGCTCAAGCTGAAGCGGCCGAAGCGAAAGATACACTGCTTCGCAAAGCTGCTGATTTGGAAAACACAAAAAAACGGCTGCAAACAGAAAAGGAGAAATCGGTTAAAGCGGCCAACAAAGGCTTACTGACGGATCTTCTGGAGGTATTGGATAACTTTGGACGCGCGCTGTCGTCTGTCGGAGACGGAGAAACGGTTTCAGCCGTCATCGACGGAGTCAGACTGATTGAAAATCAGCTGATTTCCCTGCTGGCAAACAAATACGATGTGAAGGCATTTGACAGCGTGGGAGAAATCTTCGATCCTGAAAGGCACGAAGCTGTCGCACTCGGAGAACCATCCGAAACCGATGAACAAATCGTGCTGACGGAGTACCAAAAAGGATACACTTGGGGAGACGCCGTTTTGAGAACCGCGAAAGTGGTCGTTTCGGCGCCTTCCGATAAAACGGAAAAAACCGAATAAAAAGGAGACATATTATGGGAAAAATTATCGGAATTGACTTAGGAACAACAAACTCTTGTGTCGCCGTCGTCGACGGCAACGAACCGATCGTCATTCAAAACGCGGAAGGTCAGCGGACAACACCGTCGATCGTCGCGTTTACAAACAAAGATGAACGGCTGGTCGGACAAACAGCCAAAAACCAAATGGTCACCAATCCGGAAAACACGATCTTTTCGATCAAACGCTTCATGGGACGCCGTTTCAGCGAAGTCAACGAAGAGATCAAATTGGTTCCGTATCATGTGGAAGCCGGTCCTTCGGGCGACGTTCGAGTCAAAATCAATTCAAAAGATTACTCGGCGCCTGAAATTTCTGCGGCAATTCTGCAAAAAATGAAGCAAACCGCTGAAGATTATTTGGGAGAAACGGTCACCGAAGCAGTCATCACCGTTCCTGCCTATTTCAATGATGCCCAGCGGCAGGCGACAAAAGATGCCGGTAAAATCGCCGGTCTGGAAGTAAAGCGGATTGTCAACGAACCAACGGCGGCTGCACTCGCTTACGGTTTGGGAAAAGCCAATAAAGACGAAACGATCGCTGTTTACGATTTGGGAGGCGGTACATTCGATATTTCCATTCTTGAATTGGGAGACGGCGTTTTTGAAGTCAAATCGACAAACGGCGACACTCATCTCGGCGGAGATAACTTCGACAAATGCATCATGGATTGGCTGATTGCCGATTTCAAGGCGCAGACCGGAATCGATCTCAGTCAGGATCGAATGGCTCTTCAACGACTGAGAGAAGCGGCGGAAAAGGCGAAAATTGAGCTTTCCAGCAAACAGAATGCCGACATTAATTTGCCGTTCATCTCGGCGGGAGCTTCCGGACCGATTCACCTGACAAACAGCCTTTCACGCGCTAAATTCGAACAGATGGTTGCTGATTTGGTTGAGAAAACGAAACAGCCGTGTTTGAATGCACTGAAAGACGCCGGACTGCAGGCATCGGATATCGATGAAGTGATTTTGGTCGGCGGTTCAACCCGCATTCCTGCGGTTCAGGAGTTGGTCAAAAAACTCTTCGGAAAAGAGCCGCACAAAGGTGTCAACCCCGACGAAGTCGTCGCTATGGGAGCAGCCATTCAAGGCGGAATTCTGGCGGGTGATGTGAACGATGTCCTTCTTCTTGACGTTACGCCGCTTTCGTTGGGAATCGAAACGCTGGGCGGTATCTGCACGCGTCTGATCGAGCGAAACACGACGATTCCGACCAAAAAGAGTCAGATTTTCAGTACCGCTGCGGACAATCAGACGGCTGTTTCCATTCACGTCCTTCAAGGAGAGCGCGAACAGGCTTCCGCAAACAGAACACTTGGACGTTTTGATTTGACCGACATTCCTCCCGCGCCGCGCGGTGTTCCGCAAATCGAAGTCACCTTTGACATCGACGCAAACGGAATCGTCCATGTCTCCGCAAAGGACTTGGGTACCGGCAAGGAGCAGAAAATCCGCATTGAATCCTCTTCCGGATTGAGCGAAAGCGAAATTGAGAAGATGGTCAAAGACGCCGAAGCGAATGCCGAGGCCGACAAAAAGCTGAAAGAGACCGCCGAAGCAAAAAATCAAGCCGACAGCATGATTTATGCAACAGAAAAAGCGGTTAAGGATTACGGCGATAAGATTTCCGCCGAAGAAAAAGCGCAAATCGAAACGGCTATTGCCGATCTGAAAACGGCAATGGAATCCGGAACGGTTGATGAAATCAAAGCCAAAACCGAAGCGTTGGCGCAAGCCTCTCACAAGCTGGCTGAAGAAGTCTACAAATCTTCTCAAGGTCAGCAGCAGGCGGGAGCTGAAACCGCTTCCGGCCCAACCGAGAACGGAAACTCCGGCAACGAAGGCAAACCGAAAGCGGATGACGCCGATTTTGAAGTGATTAACTAAACGGAGGAAAGCGAAATTGGCTGAAAAGCGTGATTACTACGAAGTTTTGGGTGTCTCGAAAACGGCGACCAAAGACGAAATCAAGAAGGCTTACCGCAAACTGGCCATCAAGTATCACCCTGACAAAAATCAGGGTGATGCTTCCGCTGAGGAGAAGTTCAAGGAAGCGACCGAAGCGTATGACGTTTTGAGCGACGAGAAGAAACGCAGCGCCTATGATCAGTTCGGTCACGCCGGTGTCAGCGGAATGGGGCACGATTACAGCCACGTCTACCACGATTTTTCCGATATTTTCGGATCGTTCGGGAGCGGCGGCGACTTTTCCGATCTTTTCAGCTCGTTTTTCGGCGGCAGCTTCGGCAGACGAAGCTCCGCCTCCTCCTTTTCAGGCAGTGATTTGCGCTGCAATGTGACGGTTTCGTTTAAAGAAGCGGTTTTCGGAACCTCCGTCGATTTGGCATACACGCGCAACATTCCGTGCGACGAGTGCGACGGCAGCGGCGCTCAAAAAGGAACCTCTACAAAGACCTGCCCCGACTGCAACGGCCGCGGACAAGTTACTCGTCAAACCGGATTCTTCCAAATGGCGACAACCTGCCCCCGCTGCCACGGGCAAGGCGTTGTTATCGAAAAACCGTGCGTCAAGTGCAGCGGTAAAGGTGTTTTAAAGGCCAATCAAAAAATCAAAATCACGATACCGGCCGGAATCGAATCGGGACAACGGCTGCGCATTCCGGGACAAGGCAATGCAGGGCAAAACAACAGCCGCGCGGGAGACTTATACGTCAGTGTAACGGTTAAGCCCCATCCCTACTTTGAAAGAGAAGAACACGATTTGTACATTATGATTCCGATTTCGTTTACGCAAGCGGCGCTCGGTTCGGAAATTACCGTCTCTACCATCGATGATAAAAAAGTCAAAATCAAAATCCCCGCCGGAACCCCCAACGGCAAACTGCTGAAGCTGAAAGGCTACGGCGTTCCGTTCGGCAGCAAAACCGCGGCAAGAGGTGATTTTTATATCAAATTGTCGGTACAGACTCCGGAAAAACTCTCCTCAAAAGCCAAAACGCTTTTGCAGGAATTCGCTAAAGAGTACGGAGAGAATAACGAACCGGCTCCGATCGAGCTTTCAAAAATCGGAAACATTTAATGCGCTATATTTACGGCTATCACGCCATCGAAGAATCCGTTAAAAAATACCCTCAAGGCACACTGCTGACGGCGCCGCGTCTGTGCGAACGGGCGGAAAAAATCAAGACGGCGGCTCTCAAACAAGGCGTCAGAATCAAAACCGCCGACGAGAGTGAATTAAAACGTCTTTCCGGTATTGCCGACTGCAAAGGGCTGCTTTACCAATGCAAAAACAGAAAGGAAAACTTCCCTTCTCTCGCCGCTTTTTTTAAAGCGATTGAAAAACGGGAAGAAGCTGTCGTTTTCATTCTTGATTCAGTAACGGATCCACACAATTTCGGAGCCGTACTGCGGAGCGCCGATCAATTTGATATCGATCTGGTGATCACGCGCTCCAGACGGAGTTCCCGCGAAAACGGCACAGTCGCCGTTACCTCCGCGGGAGCGGTCAATCATGTCAATACGCTGACAACCGTCAATTTAAACACCGCCATCGGAGAACTGAAGGAGAACGGTTTCTGGGTTTACGGAGCCGATCTTCACGGCACGCCGTTGCCGCAGGCCGATTTATCCGGACGAATCGCCGTTGTCATGGGAAGCGAAGGAAAGGGAATCAGCCGGCTGACCGCGGAGAAATGCGACGGAACGCTCACCGTTCCCACCGCGGGAAACATCGACTCTCTCAATGTCAGCGTTGCCGCCGGCATTTTAATGTATGAAATCCGCCGCCGGAAAATTACGCTTTGATTTGAAACCGATCCGCCAGCAACAGCAAAATTTCGGCAACCGGAGGGCAGACGGCGCCGTTGAGTTCGGTTCTGTGCAGAACTTCTTTTGTCATGCCGTCCAATAAATGGGGAAAATCGCGGCACGCTTTCGGCCGGTCGTTGTAGACCAGGCAGCGGTTATCGTCGCACAGAAACGGACACGGCAACTCGTTCAGAACCGAATCTCCGTCCTCATCGATTTCCAGATAACAGGCGGCAAACTGCTTTTTTTTCATCCGGAAATAAGCCGCCAAACGCTCGATATCCTTATCGGCAAAACGGGGACCCAAAACCGAGCAGCAGTTGGCGCATTCGCCGCAGTCGTAACGGAAAAAAATCTCCTGATACAGCGGATAAAACAGTGAATCAAGCTCTTTTTTTGATTTCTTTTCCAAAAAACGGAACAGCGCGTTCATCCGCTTCTTTTCCGCCCGGAAACGAGTCAACTGCGCTTCATAAGATTCCGGCAGCATCACTCCTCCTCCCGGTTTCCGTCATTGTTCTGTTCCGGTTCCGGCTTGTAAATCGGAATCGTAATCATCATCACGGCCCCGCCGTCAGGATGATTGAAACAGGAAATCTCGCCTCCGTGCAACTCAACGATTGACTTGGCGGAAGAAAGTCCCAAACCGAAGCCCGGGCGGTTGCGGTTCTTATCACTGCGGTAAAAGGGTTCGAAGATATTTTTCTGCTCCGCTTCCGGAATCCCCGCGCCGTTATCATGAACAATGAGAACAAGATTATGTTCATCTCGCCGACAATTAACCTCAACAACGGGATGATCGTTGCAACAGTATTTGACTGCATTGTCAAAAAGATTCTCAAAACAACGCATCAGCAGTTTGGTATTGCCCTTGATTTGCAAATCAGAATTAAAGTCGACAACAGTATGAAGTTCCACATGGCGGGCGACCGCTTCTTTTTTGAACATTTTTCCGATTGTTTCCAAAAACGGAAAAACATCAATCGGCAGAAAATTCCGCGCCAAACTGCCGGAATCAAAAACCGCATACTCAATCAATCCGAGAATCCGGCTCTCCAACAAATCAGCTTTCTCCTTCATAATATCGATATATTCGCAGTACTCTTCGTCATTATGAGGAATACCGTCCTGAATCGCTTCCAGATAGCCTTTAATCGAAGTCAGCGGCGTTTTTAAATCGTGAGAAACCGCCAAAAAGAAGCGGGAACGGCGCTCTTCTTCCTCTTTCAGCTTATGAGCCATCATTTCAACCGTTGTAAAAATTTCTTCAAAATCGCCGGAACGCTCCTCATCAGTAAAGACAATATCCGTCACTCCGTCGGAGATGGCGATGATTCCCTTCTCCAAAACTCTTAAATCGTGACGCAGCTGAGCGACAACCCGCATTCCCAATAAAGCCGGTACAATCAGAAAGAAAAGGGAGAGTAAAATCACTCCCGAAATAACCTGCGTCATCCGGTTGGAAACGTTGCTCAGCCAACGCGAATAATAAACAAGAGTTCCCGAAGAATTTTTGTACTGATATCGGGTAAACACCAACCCGCGGTCGGTATAGTAAGAAGTGATCAACTGTAAGATATCGGAAGCCGTGAGACGATTGGAATGAAAAGGAACTTTCGGATTGAGATAATAAATTAAGCCGTCGTCATCGACGACCAAAAAAATATCGGAATCCAACTGACGGTTCACCGAACCGCCCTCCTCAAAAACGGTTCTCAATAACCCGTGCATATTCCACGGAGCTCCGATCCCCGTCTCTTCATCGTAAATGTATTCTCCGTGAGAAAGTCCTGAAAATAAAATCGCAAAAATAATAACACAAAGCAGCGACGGAATAACGATTCCGTAAATCAATAAAAGCAGTTTACTGCGGATTTTCACTGCAAATAATAACCTTTTCCGTAGACTGTCTTAATAAATTCGGGGAAGGAAGAATTGACTTCCAGCCGATCGCGGATTCTTCTGATATGAACGGGTATGGTCGAAATATCCCCGTCTTCATTTCCCCAGATAGCGGCATAAAGTTCTTCCGCAGAAACAATCTGTCCGCGATGCCGGGCCAAATAAATCAAAAGCTCCAGTTCTTTAGGACGCATTTTAATCCGGACTCCGTCTTTTTTAAGGCAAAACGACTCCGGATCAATCACGTAGTCTCCAAAAGCAAAACAATCGGTATCTCTTTCACTGGCCTTTTTTTGCCGTTGAATGTGATTCCTGACGCGTGCGGTCAGCACACGGGGAGAAAACGGTTTGCAGACAAAATCATCCGCTCCCATTCCGAATCCCAGCAACATATCGGCGTCTTCATTTCGGGCAGAAACAATGATAACCGGCGTCAGTTTGGATGCGGAACGGATTTGCTGCAACGTTTCAAATCCGTCCATACCGGGTAAATTCAAATCGAGGATCACCAAATCGAACTCTTCCTTGCAGAACAGATCATACCCTTCCTCTCCGCTGACAACGGAAACCGAATCGATTCCCTCTTTATTTAAATAAGCGGAAATCAAATTGGAAATCTCGACCTCATCTTCAATAATCAATACTCGTGCCTGCATAATATCCTCACTTTATTTTATCATATTTTTTATATTTTGGAAACACTTTTTTACCGTATCTTCGTTGTCCGTTTTTGTAAAAAACGAGACCGTAACGGTGAAAAACAGCGAAACCGGCAGGGCGTAGACCAACGGATCAACAAAGCGGAAGGTATTCATGACAACGGCGGGATTTCCGGTCAACAGGCGCGCCAAACCGAAAACGGCCGATTCGCTTTCATGGAAGAACAGAAATCCGATCAGCGCAACCGTCAGCCCGGAAACCATACCGGCGACCGCGCCGGCCTTCGTCACTCTCCGCCAATAAAGCGAGAGCAGAAACGGCGCCAGCCATCCGGAGGCCATGATTCCGAAAAAAATCGACGTCGCGCGGGCAATAATTCCCGCTCCCATTTTCATGGAAAGGAAAACCGTCAGCAAAACGGCCGCGACAATACCGATCCGCGAAATCAGCGCAGAACTGCGCCGCGAAAGACGGCCGCGCGCCGCCGCCTCCAGCACATCGCGCCCGAAAGCGACGCCGATGGCGTGGAACTGACTGCTGAGCGTACTGACGGCCGCCGATAAAATGACCAGCATGAAAAAATAGGAAAACCAGCCGGGCATCGCCTGCTTGATCAGCAGCGGAATGACGCTGTCAACATTGTATCCCGCTGCAGCCGACGCCAGAACGCCGTCTTTTTCATAAAAGAAAACGTTGGAAAGCGCCCCCAACACGTAGGGCGTCGCCACCGTAATCAAAATAAAAATACCGCCGACGGCCGCCGCCCGGTTCAATTCGGCGGAAGTTTTGACGGTAAGGCAGCGCACCACCAAATGCGGCTGGGCCAGCACGCCGATACCGACGCCGAAAACCAGCGAGGAGTAGAGCGTCCACCACACCGGGGAAAAAACTTTCGGATCGGAGAGCCATCCCTGATGACCGGCTGCCGCCGATTCAGGAGGAACAAGCTCTTTCATCGCATGGAGCTTCGAAAACGCATCGATCGGTCCGCCGAGTTTGACAAACATCGCAATCAGAAGAAAAAGCATTCCGGCAATCATCAGCGTTCCCTGGAGGGCG
Organism: uncultured Spirochaetota bacterium; assembly: GCA_944388995.1. GTDB lineage: Bacteria > Spirochaetota > Spirochaetia > JAFGXN01 > JAFGXN01 > CALXOJ01. The sequence continues at coordinate 22,511 of CALXKN010000011.1, forward strand.
TCCGTATACATAACGCCGCGCAATCCGCCGATGAGGACGTAAACCGCGACCAGCAGCGAAAAAGCCGCCAATGCATATTCATAAGGCACTCCGAGCAGGCTTTCCAGAATACGCGCCGCTCCGATTAAAACGGCCGCCGCATACAAAGGCATCGAAACGATCATCACCGCAGCCGTAAAATACCGGATAAACGGCGAAGCGAACCGCTTGGAGAGAAATTCGGGGAAAGTGTGGGCGTCCAAAGTCAGGCCGATTGCGCGGGTCCGCTTTCCGAAAACGGCGAACGCCAGAAAAATCCCGAAAAAGATGTTCGCTCCGGCCAGCCAGATCAGACTCAATCCGATTTCCGCCGCCATACCGCCGAATCCGACAATGGCCGACGTGGAGATAAACGCCGCTCCGTAGCTGAGCGCCATCACCGCCGACGGAATGTTACGTCCGCCGGAAGCAAAGTCGTCGCCCCGGCTTTTGATTCTTCCCAGCCAGCTGAGAAAGGCAACCGCCCCCAAATAAACAATAATGACGGCGACCATAACAAACAGATTGACATCAAGGGTCACATTAACGGAGTCCATCAGACGCCTCCCGTCCATTCGTCGTCGATTTTTTCTTCTTCATCCAGCCACTTTTCCTCTTCGGTGCGTTCTTTTTCGGAGAGAGGCCGCCGGCGAATTGAGTTGAGAATCCCGTAAACGATGCACAAAAACGCCGATGCGAAAAGAAAAATTACCCCGAGCAAAACGCTGAATTCGCCGCCGGTCACGATTTGTCTCCTTGGCAGTCGGCAAACGCTTGTTTGAAAGCGGGAATCGAACCGGCAATCACTTTGTCGGCAACGCAGTATGATACCCGAAACCAGCCGGGGTATGCAAATCCGCGTCCCGGAACCGTTAAAACGTTGTAACGGGCTAACCGCTCGCAGTCCGCGGCATCGTCGCCGGAGGGCGCTTTCACAAACAAGTAAAAAGCGCCTTCCGGTTCGGCGTATTCGTAACCGATCTCCGACAACGCTTTGCACAGCGTTTGACGGCGGCGGTCGTAAACCGAAATATCGACTCCGCACTCTTCGGGAAGACGGGCGATCACTTTCTGCATCAGCGACGGCGCATTAACAAATCCGAGAATTCGGTTGCACAAGACGAAGCCGGCGCGCATCCGTTCGGCATCTTCAGCCGCCGGGTTGAGCGCAATGTAGCCCAGCCGCTCGCCGGGAATCGACAATTCTTTCGAAAACGAATTGACGACAACCGAATGGGGATATTTATCAAAAAGAGAGGGAACCGTCCGTCCCCCGTACACAATGCGGCGGTAAGGTTCGTCGCTGATGAGATAGACCGTCCGGCCCGTCTCCCTGCGTTTGCGAAGCAGCATTTCTCCCAAACGTTTGAGCGATTCATCGGAATAAATTCGTCCCGTCGGATTGTTGGGAGAGTTAATGATGAGCGCCGCCGTCTTCGGAGTGACGGCCGCCTCCAGCGCGTCAACATCAAGCCCGAAACCGGCCGCCGCCGGCACGGTTTTAAAAACGCCGCCGTGGTTTTCGGTGTAGAAACGGTACTCCATAAAGCACGGGGCGACGGAGAGCACCTCGTCTCCCGGATTCAGAACCGTCTTCAGTACGACATTCAGCGCTCCGCCGGCGCCGCACGTCATCACCGTATCGTCAGCCGTCAGCCGCGTCCGCTGCTCTTTCGAAACGCGGGCGGCAATCACCGCGCGCGTTTCCGGATAACCCGCGTTGGACATATAACCGTATTTGCTGACGCCGGGTTCCCTCACATATTCGATGATTTTTTCCCCGAAAACCGCCGGCGGCGGCGCGTCGGGATTGCCCAAACTGAAATCAAACACCGCATCGTCGCCGTATTTTTTCCGCAGCTCGTTACCGCGTTCAAACATCTTTCTGATAAACGAACCGCTTTCGACGGCGGCCGCCGTTTTTTCCGAAACAGCCATAAGTTCTCCTTTATTTTTCATGCCGGCAACGGCCATTTTCCCCGCTCCCTGCGATTTTACCTGCTCCTTTCGGAAGTTCCCATCAAAACAATGAACAGCTACCGATTCTCTTTATCTGTATGCGTTTCCGTCAGATTGACAAGAACCTCTTTTGCCAGACGAAGATATACATCGTCTTCATTTTCAAATAAATTCCATGACCAATCCGTCTCAAACTGAAGCAAAGCATACCGCCGTCCGCTGCTGTCGGCAACCGCTACCGCATAAGTCTGATATAAAGAAGTGATCAAATAACCGCCATACCAATCCCCATAAAAATCAAATGCGAACGCCGGAATATAGTCGACGTCATTCCGATAAGACGTCAGAATCACCGAAACAACATAATCGATTTTCTTCCCGGTGAGACAGGCGGCAAACGATTCCTTATCTTCCGCTTCATGCATCGGATCGATTTGTTTGAGCGAAAACAGTCCGGTGAATCCGTTATTACGGAAAACAGTGAGAAACGCACGTTCCATCCGCATATCGTCATTCAAATCTCCTGTCCTGACCATAAACAAAATTTTATGTTCCGGTTTTAAAAAAAATTCTGCATCTTTTGCAAAGTAACCGACAGAGAGTGAAACACATGATAATGGAAATATCAGTGTGAGAATCAAAAGAATTTTTTTCACTTTTCGCCCTATATGATATCCGACATCTTATTATAAACCGATTCAACCGAATTTTCAAGTCTGTTTTCCAGACGGAATTTTACAGTCCCGCTTGAAACCGAAACTGACAGAAACGGTTTTCACCAGTAGCGCGCATCCGGCGACAGCGGTATCACGGCGGAAACAGTGAATTCCGGATCCATCATCATTGATTCGGTAAGACGCACTCCGATTCGTTCGGGCTGCAAGAGAGCGAACAAAGGCTGCTGCTGAGAAAGATCGCAGGCGGGATAACCGGGACTGAAACGCACCCGATTGCGTTTTTCCGTTCCTGTTTCACTCAAAATGCGTCGATGAATCGTTTCGATAACCGCTTCAGCTGCCTCAGCCAAAAATCCGTAGAGGTAAAACGATTCGGTCAGTTCGCCTTTTTGTCTCAGCAATGACAGCTCTTCGTCCCAACCGCCGCCGAGAGTGGTGACTACCGCCGCAAAAATATCACCGCCGTCTGCATCCGTATTGTAAAAGTCGCTGAGCGCGATCTTTTCCGTACGGCCGATTCGGGGAAAGGTAAAGGTTTGCGGCGGCTCGGTTCGGACAACCAAACGGTTCCCGTCGGCAGCGCACGGAAAAAAGCCGTAAACGCCGCCGGCGCCGAGACGGTCCCCGTAACGCCGGCAAAGGCGGCGGTAAACTTTTTCGGCCTCTTCGTCGGCGCCTGTCAGTTTCCATCGCGAACCGTAGAGAGCGCGGCGGGCGAGAGCCGGTTCCCATTCTTCAAAAGAAATCGATTCTATTATGCGGCTGCCGATAAACGGAACTGTCGGTTTCGGATGAGCGGAGAAAAGACGGCGCCCCTCCGCGGTTTGAGACTCTTTTGGAACGGAACGGGTCAACACCGACTTGCCGATCAACCGCGGAAGCGAACCGCTTTCCCTCCACTCCGCTGCGGCTTTCAGCGTCGCAAAGGCGTCAGCGCAATAAATCACCGGAGCGTCGTAAAGCGGCGCGCACTCGTTTCCGACGAAACTTTCGGTCAGAGCCGCCCCTCCGAGAAGAACGGGTGTCTTCATTTTGTTTTCTTGAAAAAAGGTTAAATCTTCTTTCATAATCAGGGCCGACTTAACCAGCAAACCGCTGAGTCCGATAAGATCGGCGCCGCATTCGGAAGCCTTCTCCGCAATCAATTCGGCAGACGCTTTGACTCCGATATCGCAGACAGTAAAGCCGTTGTTTTCCAAAATCATTCCGACGAGATTTTTCCCGATATCGTGCACATCGCCTGCCACGGTTGCAAGCAAAACGGTACACGGCCGTTCTGTTTTCCCGGCGCCGGCACTCAAATGCGGTTTCAGCAAATCAACGCCGCGGCGCAGCGTTTCAGCCGACTGCAAAACAAAAGGCAGCAGCATCTCGCCTTTCCCAAAAAGATCACCGACCTCCTTCATTGCTTCAAGCAGCAGATCATTGAGAATTGTCTCTGCCGGCATTTGAGGCAACAGATCTTCCACGGCTTGTTCCAAAGCGGTCTTGTCGCCATCAATAACGGCGCGGCGCAGCCGCTCTTCTCCGGAGAGGTCATCGGTTCTTTCTTCATTGACGGATACGGCGGCGTTAAAAAGTCCTGTCAGCCGCTGCAGCGCATCAAAACGGCGATTTTCGATCAGGTCAAGCGCGGCATTGCGGAGTTCGGGATCGATTTTCCCGAGAGGAATCACTTTTGACGGATCGATGATAGCCGCATCCAATCCCCGTTTGACCGCTTCCGCCAAAAAAACGGAATTGAGAACGCGCCTCGCCTGCGGAGGCAAACCGAAACTGACATTACTGACACCGAGAACAGTCCGCGCCTGCGGGAACCGTTTCTTAATCATTTCAATCGCATTCAGCGTCTCCATACCGCTGTTTGCGTAAGAGACATCACCCGAAGCGAGGGTAAATGTCAGAGGATCGAAAAACAGATCCTTTTCTCTTAAACCGCAGGCAAAAGCCTCGGCGGCAATGCGTTCGGCAACAGCCGCTTTGCGTTCGGCAGTCAGAGCCATTCCCTCTTCATCAATGGTCAGAGCTACGGCAGCGGCGCCGTAACGGGCTATGAGGCGGCAGTTTTCACGGAGAGCTTCAATTCCTTTTTCGAGATTGACGGAGTTAACGATCGGACGCCCCGGGTAATTTTTCAGCGCCGCTTCAATGACGGCGGGCTGTGTGGAATCAATCATCAGCGGAACGGAGAGCTGCAGAGCTGCTTTTTTAATCAGACGCACCATATCTTCCGTTTCGTTTCGGCCGGCGTAAGCGACTGACAGATCAAGGATGTCGGCTCCGCCTCGTTCCTGTTCTTTTAAAACTGCCAGACAGCCGTCGTCATCGCCGGCAAGCAGACGATCGCGGAATTTCTTCGATCCGGTGGAATTGGCTCGTTCTCCGATTAAAAGCGGCGGAATTTCTTTATCAAGGGCGAGCGCTTGGTAAAGAGAAGCAAGAGCGGGTTTCACGGCAGCAGCCCCCTTTGACGCAGGATCGCCGTTAACGCGGCAATGTGCTCCGGTCGAGTTCCGCAGCAGCCTCCGACAACGGATAAACCGTACCGTTCCGTCAACCTTTCCATCTGTTGTGCAAACGATTCCGGAGTCAGCGGATAATGAGCCTTTCCGTTTTCAATTTGCGGCAATCCTTGATTCGGCATACAACTGATTTTAAACGGCGATTCTCTTTGCAGTGTTTTGAGCGCCGACTCCATTTTGTCCGGACCGGTAGCGCAGTTTAAGCCGAGAGAATAAAGCGGATACGGCTCCAATGCAGCAATAACGGCTTCAATTGATGAACCGACCAGCAGCGCACCGTTTTCTTCAACGGTGACGGACACCATCACCGGAATCTGAAAACCTTCCTCTTCTTCCCGCTCCCGAATCACCGAAAGAACGGTTTTGATCTGCAGCAGATCCTGACACGTCTCGATCAGCAAAAAATCGGGGCGGGCCCGGAACAAGGCGGTCAGCTGGCAACGGTAAGCGGCGGCGCATTCGTCGACGGAAATTCCGCCGAGCGACGGCAGCTTTGAACCGGGGCCGATTGAAGCGGCTACCCGCGCCCCCGGAAAGGCGGCCGCCGCCTCTTTGGCAATCCGGACAGCCGCTTCGTTGATTTCCGCCGTTAAACCGTCCAATCCGTACTCGGAGAGCACAATCGGGTTGGCTCCGAAAGTGTTGGTTTCGATGACGGTCGAACCGGCGCTCAAAAAAGCACGGTGAACAGCCTTTACATCATCGGGGCGAATCAAATTTCGATACTCGTTGCAAGAGAGTCGAATATCGGATTCGTCTTTCTCAAAATCCGGCAGCATGGTGCCCATGCCGCCGTCAAAAATCCATTCGATACCCATCAATCCTCATCGGGGAAGACGGTTTCGTAATAGTTGTCAATTTCCAGAATCTTCCCCTTTTCAACATACACTTTCCCGGGCGGTTGGGGAAGGGCTCTGTTAAAAAAAACGATTTCACCCAGATCGGGAAGCGCATTTCCTTCCAAATTCGACATATCGACCTGAACGGCAACGGAGCGGATCTCTCTTTCAGGAAAGGAAATTTCGGAGGCTTCCCCTGCCGGACTCAGAGACCGCAGCGGATACGCCGTTCCGTCGTCAAAAACGATTTTTCCTTTCAGAACCGAACCGGTGTAATCCTCTTTCATACGAACCGCCAGGGCGGTCGCCCGGATCGGCGTTTCGCTCCGCCAAACAACCGTTTCGCTTCCGGTCCGCGTCAGCGCGGAAAAATCAGTAATCCGCAGAACCGGCTCCTCGTCCGAAGCGGTGATTTCAAACTCGGGAGAATACGCATAAACCGGACGGACCGTTTTTCCGCTTTTCGCAACACACTGTACCACATACCGGTAAACGCCGGGAACGGCCGTCGACGGAATTTTCCACATGGTGTCGATTTTGGCGTAAGATTTCGTTCCCCGGCTTCGGAACCACGTCGAAAGGCTTGAATCGTCAGCGACGGTCACCCATTTTTCAACCGCCGACAAATAACGTTGAATGTAAAAATAACTGCGGTTGAGCATTTCGGGGCGGTTCAGCCCGGCAATACGGAACGAAAGCTCCAAATCGTTTCCGGCCTGAACCGAAGCGGGCATTTTCCCGATCAACTCTCCGAAATGGGTTCCGGCCAATGTGTACGAATCGGGCGACTGAATCCGTTTAAAAAGAATCTCTTCCGCCCCGATGACCTGAGGACGATCCCTCACCCACTCGGGGTCGCCATCCTGCCGTCCCGATGTCTGTTTTTGAATCAGCGAAACCAACCTCTCCGTTTCCTGCATAACGGCTCCCAGCTGATTGATTCCGAAAAGTGTAAAACCGCCTTCGTAATGCTGTTTTTCGTACTCTTCCGGAGAGGTCATGTAACTCGCATAGGCGTTCGTGTTGCCGTTGTAAACGACTGTCTGAAAAGAGGCGCCGGCTGCTGTCAACGCCCGCTCCAAATCCTTGCGGATACGGCGGCCGCTGACGGTGGTTGTCTCAAACGGCGCTGCAGCCAAATAAAACCCGCCGATTTTGTAAAGTTGAACCGGTAAAACCTGCGGCACCCACGACGGTGTCGCCCGCGACGGCACCATCAGAACGCGTTTGGGTTTTTGGAGCTCTTTCAATTCGTCGGGCGCGTATAAAATTCTGGCAAAGTCGTAAACGGTATCGGTATCCTTTAACGGCTTCAGCAAACCTTGTGCGAAATTAATCAGGCAGGAAGGCGGCGTATCGACCGTCATTCCCTCCTCCAACGGCAGTCCCGTCTGATGGACTTCAGAGCCGATGCCGGCCGCATAGCCGACCGCTGCCGGCGCCGTCCGAGGCGCATAAACATCCGGTTTGTATCGATACCGATCATCCAAAACGACGTGGGTAAAATCGATGTAGTTGACCGCCGCATTTACACCGTCATTTTTTATAACAGTCCCCTCTTCGGCATACAGTTCCAACGTTCGAGCCGCCAAGAAATTCGCCGTCAGCATTACGTTTTGGTACTCTTCTTCCGTTGTATATCCGAAAAGATTCTTCTTATACTGAACCCTGATTTCGCCGACGTCGCCTAAATTCGTCTGCGGCTGCGCGCAGACAAAGCCGCCGTCCGATTCATGCCCGCCGTTCATGAAATTTTCGACCAGCAGAGACGCCCGGCCTTTGGTGTCTCCCGAAACAAGGTGGTTGGAAGCGCTGATTCCGCAGGGATGAACGCCGAACCAGGCAATGCAGCCGAGATCCCGTCCGTCGGCGGCCGTTATTTTCAGAACCGTCATCTCTTTGTCGGTGTAGGCGGCCTTAAATTTTTCGGCAAACTGTCCGTAATCGTCCATCTCTTCCCACTCGGTCAAAGTTAAATCGGAGCGTTTATCGGTTTCGTTGTTCAGATGGGCGCCCATCGATCGGTTGTGCGAAACGTTGTAACTGCCCGCCAAATCGCCTTTGGCAAACGAAACGACGGCGCTTTCCCGATTTTCATAAGCCAGCGCGACAGAATGGACGATTCCTTCAACAAAAAGATCAAAAACACGGCTGTTTTTGCCGCCTGCGGAGATGTTGTACATCGTATGATCGTCAAATCCGGCAAATCCGGCGTGAGTGTGCGTCGCCGCAATCATCACATTGGCCTGATTAAAGACCGAAACGCCGTTTCTTCCTTTAAATACAACAACGCGGCCGTCGTTCATCCGGTAACTGCCGCGCTGCAGCTCAGCGATTACCGCTTCCCTCACAGCCAACGAAACCGACCAGTTGTCGACCGAAATGTAAACCAAACCGTTTCCCGTCTTCGGATCTTCAAAATAAAATGCTCTCGAATACAAACGATCCAAAACACCTTTGGTGACCTGCTTTGAGACGGCGTAACCGCCCATCGTTTGATCGCGTAAATCACCGGTGATATCATATTTTCCCGCTCCGACCGTAAACAACTCTGCAGAACTCTGAGTTTCTCGGAGAGCCGGCTTGCTGTTCATTTTAAATGTATCGTCTCCAGTATAAAATCCTTCGCGTGCGGCCGTCGTGCAACCGACAAAAAAGAGCAGCCCCGCCGCCAAACACTTTTTCCGAAAATCGAATTTCATGATAAATTTCTCCTTATCAGTCAGATTATATGCCCTAGACATCAAAAATGCAATTTTTTTTATTTTTTTATTTCCTCACAGGTAATAAACCGCACCTCACTCTTATTTACGCTAATTTACAAAAAAACGCTTCCGTTCCGGGCTGTTTAAGCGGGAATAAAAATTGCTTAAAGCCGACGGGAGGGGAAAGGAGTATTTATGACGCTGAATGAAAAAATCGCGCTTTATCAGGACAAGCGCCTTGCCCTTGCGCCGCTGCGGGACGACATCGCCCTCACCGCCTACCGTTACCTCCGTTCGAGCCGCTACGCTTTCTCCGACGACGAAATCGGCGACTGCCTCTGCTCCCTGCTGGAGAAAATCCCGGACATTCTGAACCGCTACCGGGTCTCGGACGCGCCTTTCGAGGCGTACCTGTTCAAGACGTGCAAACTGTCGGTTTTCAACCGGAGAAGAGAGGCCCGCGGTAAATACATTCCGGCGGACGCCAAAGAAATTTTCTCCCCCGATGAAAATTACGGCGCCGTCGGAGAAGAGGCTGTCGAATTCGGAGAGGCCGAAAACCGCTTTATTTCGCTCTTGCGGAAGACGATGGATTCCGTAATGAGAAAACACGACGCCGACAGCTATTTTTACCGCCTTTCGCTGCTGATTGTTCTCCTGAAAAGCGGATACTATTTAAACGCGGGCGAAAAAGAAAAAATTTACGAATGGGGACAGTTTGACAGAAAAACCGTCGAACGCTGGCTGTCGCATCTTCACGCTTCGACCGAACGCGCGCGCAACTCCTTCAATCTCTGCGAAATCAGGCGAAACCGTTACGCCGCCCTGCTCTGCGCTCCGAATCCTGAACGCCGCAATCTCAACATCAACATCGTAACGGAACGCCTGCGCCGGTGGAACAACAAACTCACGTCGATTAAAAGGGCGCCGAAGAACATCAGAATCGCCGAACTTCTGAATATCGAATGCGCCTACATCGACAGACTCTTCGCAAGAGTCAGGCGGCTCCACAAAAGAACCGGAACCGATCATTGAATTTCCCGCGGATTTTTGCTATTCTGTTTCCATGAAAATTTATTTGGCGACGGGCAACCGGCACAAACTCGACGAACTGGCGCCGATGTTTCCCGGACATCAAATCGTTTTGCCCGCAGACGAAGGAATTCCGTTTGCCTTTGAAGAAAACGGAACCACCTATTTCGAAAACTGTTTCGGAAAAGCGCGGACGCTGTTTGACGCCGTCCGCGCGCCGGTACTGGCCGACGATTCGGGTCTATCGGTTTTTTGTCTCGGCGGCGCCCCCGGAATTTACTCTGCCCGATACGGAAAAGAAGACGGCTGCCAAACAAGCGGCGATCAAATCGACCGTCTTTTGAAGGCAATGGAACGCGAAAACGACCGCCGAGCCGCATTTGTCTGCTGTCTGACAATGATTTTTTCGCCGTACCGTTTTGTTACGGTTCAGGAAACAGCCGAAGGCGTTATCGGCCGGACGAAAAGCGGCAGCGGCGGCTTCGGCTACGATCCGGTTTTTTACCCGACCGGCAGCAGCCGCTCGTTTGCCGGGCTTTCGCCCGCAGAAAAGGCGGCCGTCTCCCACCGCGGTAAGGCCGCCGCCGCGTTGCGCCGCCTCCTGAGCGGAATGCTTTGACTGTAAGGAGATTTTTTATGGAAACGAAAACCATTCCTCTGCGCCGGGAAGCTGATCCGGCTGACTGCTGGGATTTATCGAAATTGTACAAATCGTTCGAAGAGTGGAACAACGCGTTTGAAATATGGAAAACCAAACTCCCCGAACTGACAGCGTTTGAAGGCCGTTTGGGAGAGAGCGCCGAAGTGTTGGCCGACTTCCTCGAAGCCGAAACCGCATGGAGTATGGAAGAGGAACGGCTGGCCTCTTACTGTATGCTGCGCATCAGCGAAGATCTGGAAAACAGCGAAGCGCAGGAGTGCCGTTTCAGGCTGGCGGCTTTCGCGGCAGAAGCGGGCGCCCGTCTGAGTTTCGTCCGCGATGAGATTTTGGCCGTTCCCGAGACTCAGTGGCCGCAGCAGCTTGCGGAGAAGCGGCTGCAGCCGTTCGCCATTGTTCTCAATAAAATTCTGCGCACCCGTCCGCACGCACCGACCAAAGCCGAAGAACGCATTCTGTCGCTTGCTTCCCAATCGAACCAAACGGCGCACGATGCGTTTGAAGCGCTGACCGACGGCGACTTTTCGTTCGGTACGCTGCCGCTTGAGGGCAAAGAAACGGAACTGAGCCAGTCGACATTCTCCCTCTTTCTGAACAGCAAAGACCGCCGCGTCCGGGAAACCGCCTACCGCCGCTTTTACGGCGAATTTGAAAAGCACAAAAATACGCTGGCAGCGCTTTACGCCGGCTCCGTCGCCAAAGACGTCTTCCGCGCCCGCGCCCGCCGTTTTTCCGGGTCGCTGGAGGCTGCGCTTTTCGAAAAAGACGTACCGACCTCCGTTTACAGCAATCTTGTCGAAGAAGTCAGCCGCGGACTGCCGGTTCTCCATCGTTACTACCGCCTGCGGAAAAAACTGCTGAACATAGATGAACTGCGCCACTTCGATGTTTACGTTCCATTAATCGGAGAGGTTAAAATGCACCACACCTTCAACGAGGCGGTTGATTTGGTTTGCCGTGCGCTGCAGCCGCTCGGCGACGAATATGTTTCCGTCCTTCGCGGCGGACTGCTCGGCGGATGGGTCGACAAATACGAAAACCGAGGAAAACGATCGGGCGCTTTTTCTGCCGGAACCTACACCTCCGATCCGTATATTTTAATGAACTACAAAGAAACCGAATTGCGCGACGTTTTCACATTGATCCATGAAAGCGGACACTCAATGCATTCGTATTACTGCACGCACAGCAATCCGTTCCAACATTACGACTACACCATCTTTGAAGCCGAAGTCGCCTCAACCTTCAACGAACAGCTCCTGGCAGAATACTTAAAAAAAGAAGAAAAAGATCCAAAAGTCAGGGCGTTCGTCATCGGCAAACAGATCGACGACATCATTGCGACACTGTTTCGGCAGACAATGTTCGCCGAATTCGAACTGATCTGTCACGAAACAGCCGAATCCGGAGGAGCTCTGACGCTCGACTTTTTCCGAACGACTTACCGACGTCTGCTTGAAAAGTACTTCGGACCCGAAATGCACTTTGAAGAAGTCAGCGATCTGGAAGGTCTGCGGATTCCGCACTTCTACAGAGCATTTTACGTCTTTCAGTACGCTACCGGCATCTCGGCGGCAATCGCATTGGCGCAAGGCGTTCTCTCCGGCGACAAACAAAAACGGGATGATTACTTCACATTCCTCAAAACCGGCGGATCGCTTTTCCCGATCGAATCGCTCAAACGCGGCGGAGTTGATATGTCTCAGCCGGAACCGATCCGGCAGGCCGTCGCTTATTTTGAAAAATTACTGAACGAATTCGAAGAATTTTTTTGATTGCCGATTTCGTATTTCCGATGTAAAATGGTCATCAGAGGAGACAGGAATGACTGTTATAAAAAAAGAAATAACGCCAGGGAAAAAGCCGTTTAAAAGTCTCTATGTATCCGTCATGCTTTGGTTTGTCGGACGGGCATTGGCGGCGGTTTCGAAAATCGATAAGGAAGTACGGGATGAAATTGCCGCTTTACCGGAAGGGTGTCTGATCGGAATGGCGGTCTTCCCGTTCGGTTACCCAGGTTTTAAAGCACCGGCCATGTTTGTACAAAAAACCGACGGAAACCGTTTCCGTTACATCGGGACCCGCGCAGGCAGCCGGAAACCGGATTTTTTAATCACTTTTAAAAGCATTGAAGCGGCCATGCTCGTCTTTACTTTCAGAGAAAAAACGGTAGAAGCCCAAGCGTACGCCCGCTTTACAGCCGACGGTTCGCTTGCCGTGGCCTGTACCTTTGTCCGGATTCTGAACAAGACCGAGATTCTGTTGCTGCCGAAAATCATCGCCGGCCGCGCCGTCCGCCGTTATGACAGACAGGAAAGAAAGCACCGCAAGCGGATTTGTCTTTATGCGCGCACCCTGGCGGGAATTTAAGGAGCCGATATGAACATCCGACCTTTTTATTCGGGAAGCAAAATTATCTCCGGACGGGGCGCTTTGGATACGCTGAGCTTCGAACTGACAGGAGTCAACGCCCGGAAACCGCTTCTGATTGCCGCGGAGAATGAAAGAGCCGCCGAAAAGGCGGTTATCAGAGCCTTAAAGGCGACAGTTACCGTTATCGGCGGAATCTGCCGCTGCCGCAACGGAGAGGAGAATCCGGCGAAAACCATCGTCAGGACCTTTGACTCACTCGGCTGCGACTCTTTGCTGGCAATCGGAAACGCGGATTTAATCAACGCCGTCAAAACCGCCCGCGCCGAACTGAGTTTCGGCAGACCGCCGGCGGAAACCGACTTCACGCGGCCGTTGGCCCCCCGGCGCGCCGTCGCGTTTGTCACCGTCGCCGTTCTGACGCCCGAACCGGGCGCCCTGCCCGACGAGCTGATTCTCGATTCGGGAGCCCGCATTCCCTCGCCGGCTTTTTACCCTGACGCGGTCTTTATTGATCCGCGCGTAACCGGAAAATCGGCAGCTGTTTCCCGGCGCGGCGAAACGGCCGCCGCCGCGCTCTTCTCTGCGGTTTTTGCGCTCTCCGACGCGCAGTCGCATCCGGCCGCCCGCGCCTGCGCCCTGGCGGCTTTACAGCAGATCTCCGAAGCCGCCGGAACCCGTTCGCTCCCCGAACAGACACGGCTGATTGCCGACGCCCGTTTTCTCTCAAAAACCGCGCTGACCGGCTCCCGCTTTGTACCGGAGATTGCCGCGGCGCCGTTTCTGGACGGCGGGAAAAACCCGGCGGAAACCCTGAAAATGCTTTTTGAATGCGCATTCCCGGCGCTTTCGTTCGCAAAAGACGATTTGATTCACTCTTTGATGAACCTTGTTCCGGACGAAAGCGCAATCGACGGAGACGAACAAACGCTGCGCCGCGAATTCGAGGCGGCGGTCCTCCGGCTGACGGAACGGCTGTTACCGGAATCAGGAAACAAAAAACCGACCCGCAGCGGACTTTCCGAAGCGGCCGAAGCCGTCAGACGCTCGGCTCTGAACAAAGAACAGAAAGACGGATGTCTCAGAATGCTTCAAAACCTGATGGAGGCCGCCGAATGAAAACTTCTCCCTACTTTGAATTTCAGTCAAAAGTCAGAATCTTTGCCGGCAGCAACTCTCTTGAAAAAATCGGCGAAGACATGGAGCTCCGGGGAGTTTCCCGTCCGATGATTCTTTCGAGCCGGACCGTTGCCCGCAGCGGACTTCTCGGTTTCATCGAAAAGGGATACCGTCCCGGAATGGAAACAGGCGTTACCGACACCGACATTCCGGCCGACTCGGATTTGGAAACCGTCAGACGGCTGGCCGCGCTTTATACCGAAAAAGGGTGCGACTGTCTGATTGCCGTCGGCGGCGGTTCGGTCATTGACACGGCAAAAGGAGTCAACATTGCCGTTTCCCTCGGCTGCCGCGGATACGACATCACCCCCTATGCCGGGGCCGGCATGGTCAAGGAAAAACTCAAACCGCTGACGGTCGTCCCCACGACATCCGGTTCGGGTTCCGAAGCCACAATTGTCGCCGTCATTGCCGATACTGCACAGTCGAAAAAACTGCTTTTCACATCCCCGTACCTTCTTCCCGACACGGCCGTCCTTGACCCGCGGGTGACGCTCTCTCTGCCGCCGCTTTTGACGGCGCAAACCGGAATGGATGCTTTGACGCACGCCTGCGAAGCGTTCTTCTGTCTTGCCCGCAACCCCGTCAGCGACGCGTTTGCGCTGGAAGCGATCCGCACGATTGTCCGCTATCTGCCGACGGCCGTCGCCGAACCGTCGGACGAAGAGGCGCGCCTTCAAATGGCAATCGCCTCAAACCTTGCGGGAACGGCCTTCTCCAATTCGATGGTCGGAATGGTTCACACGCTCGGTCACACGGTCGGAGCCATCGCCCATGTGCCTCACGGAGCCTGCATGGCGGTTCTGCTGCCCTACGCGATGGAATACAACGCCCGCAAAGCAGGAGAACGTATCGGCGCGCTTTTAACCGTTCTGGAAAACGAAAAGGCATTCCTGTCGACGCCGAAAGAAAAGCGGCCGCAGGCCGCCGCCAACGCCGTGCGCCGCCTGAACGAAAAACTGAAAACGCTGACGCAGGGCGCCCACGCCGTCTGCTTCAAAGAGTACCGAAACAAAAACGGAGAAATGCCGGTTACCCGGGATCTGCTGCCCCGTATCGCAAACGAAGCGGTCAACGACGGTTCGATTTTTTACAATCCCGAAGAGCTGTCAAGAAGCGACGCTTTACGGGTACTGGAAGCCGCATACGAAGGAGTTTCCCTCAACTGAAATCAAGCAGCCGGCGCATATCCGAAACCGTCCAGTCGGCCGCCGCCGCGCCGGCCTCAACCGGACTCCAAAGCGTGAAACAGGTTGCGGTTCCGGCGGCGCGCCCCGCTTCGATGTCAAAAAGAGCATCTCCGACAAAAAGCGTTTCCCGGGGCTCCGCTTTCAGCTGCCGCAGAGCCTCTTTCACGGGCGCAGGATCCGGTTTGTGCTTTTCCGTATGATCCGGCGTCACGATAACGGGGAAAAACGGCGTCAGTCCGAAGTATTCCAAAAACGGTCCGCCCGATTCTATCGTCCGCGAGGTCACGATTCCCAGCTTCTTGCCCATCGCCGCCAATGCGCCGACCGTCTCCCGGACGCCGGGGCAAAGCGACAGCGCCGTTTTAAAGACCGAAAGCTGATGTTTCATGTGTTCGCGGCGGATTTGCGTATATAACCGATCCCCGACCGTTCCGAAGAAGTGATTAATCTGATCCCGGTAGGGAATTCCGATTAAACCGTTGATTTCATCGTCCGTCACTCCGGAAGGACCGCCGAATTTTTCAAATGTATCCCGAAAACAGGCAATAATCATCCGCCGCGTATCGATTAACGTCCCGTCCAAATCAAAGAGATAGGCCGAATACTCCTTCATTCATTGCTCCAAACGGCGGTTGACCTCCGCAAGCCGCTTTTCCAGATTGCGGATGGTCCTTTCCAACCTTTTTTTCTCTTCCAGAAGCCGCTCTTCCTCGGTTTGTTCCTTCCGTTTCGGCTTTGCAAGAAATTCTTCTTTGACATAGTCGCCCGATTTTCCTTCGCGGAACGCTTCGTTTGCCTTTTGGAGCTCCTGTTCGTCGCGGATTTTCGACAACGTCTTCAGATTCTCCCATCCGACCGACGGATCCCCTCCGATTGCGGAGACGCGCATCAGAGTCCGGGCCTCCGCACGGTGAAGACCGAGACAGCGGTCCGTAAAATCCTCAAAACGGACCCCCTTTTGTACGCACAGCGTAAACGCCTGCGCCAACTCCCGTCCGAATTCCGTCATCAGCACCGCATTGTCTTTCAGGTACCGTTCTCGCAGGCGCGCCGCCAACGCTTTCAGTTCGGGGTCAGTCCGGTACAGCGGCGCGTAAATTCCTTTCTCCTCGGCAGCATCCAGCAACGAATGAAAGAGCGCCCAAAACGACTGCGTATGGCAACGGGCTCCGGCAGAGGCCGTTTCGGGGCGGTCGCAAATCAACAGATGGTGGGCATACTCATGAACCGCCGTATAAATCAAATCCGCGTCGTTTCTGAAATTTTTATTGTGAAGATAAATCGTCCTCTCTTCGTAACGGTAAAACCCGTTCACCCGCTTGCTGGCCTTTCCCGTCATGAGAACGGAAAAATCTTCCGCCGGCTCCCTTAAACGCAAAAGCGCGGCTTTAACGGCATCCTGATTCATACGGATTGAGGCGTATCGACAATTCCGGTCAGAATCAAAAACGGGCCGAAATCCGTCACATACGGAATGGCTATCACAGGAAGCGACGGAAGTTTCAGGACATGATCTTTTCCCTGAACAATAAACGGCGGAGAGACTGTTGCATTGGCCGCTGTCAGTTGTGTTAAAAAATTACTGGCAATAATATTGATAACCTCTTTCAGCATATCGACAGCCAGAAAATCTTTTTCCTGATCATCAAAAAACGACAATCCCGTCTTTTCGATTAATTTTTTTGTCAAAAGTTTCGACATTCTCAGAGCGGCAAAACCGGTAACCGAACCCTGAACAACAATACCGCCGGAAATCTCCCATCGATGGGAGATTTCCGGTTCATACAAATAATATTTTCCCGGCTCGAGACTGATATTGAACATTGAGGTCATGATATCCCATGTTGATCGAATAAACGGATTAATATACTCAGCCTTCATAACAAACCTTTTAATAATTATAACAAGAAATATTAAAGATAACAATAATTTTTTTTATCGAATCAACCGATTATTATAACATGATTTTCGATTCTTCAAACGAAGCTGCTTCTTACGAACTCTCTCTTGATGAAATGAGAAAAAATCCCGATATCAACTGGTATCTCTGGCGCTTGGACGCCCAGAATGAAGAAGATACCGCCGATTTTACTCAGTTCGCATCGCTTCTGAAAAAACAACCGAACGGAGAAGTTCCGCTCTCCCTTTTAACGGAATGGGGAATCGGATTAACCCGCTCGCGGATCGTCAGGAATTTACTGCGGGAAAAATTGGCAGCGACCACAGACAAAGAACTGCAGTTAACGTTTCCGCGCATCGACAGCGACAATATTGACAGTTGGGAAACAAAACTCTCCGAATACTATCACTCAAACGCCCAGACGGAACGAATGAAAATACTGCGTTTTCCGTCTTCATACTTTTGCCTGATTGACAGATCGGTTTGCGTCACCGTTCCCGTACAAAACCTCGGATGGTACTCTTTCGACACGCCGTCGTATGAACATAAACTGATTGAAATCACATTTCCGAGATTTCATATTCCGCCGGTCATGGTAACGGCAACGGCGATAGAAGAGTTAATTTTAACCGCAAAAGAAAAAATCATCTATAAATTATCGCAAACAGCGGCAGAAAACAACGGATTTTTCTCCCGCTACGTCAAATTTGACGGATTTTCAATCAAAAACCGCTTTCCGACTCCCTTTGAAGCGGACTTAATTTCTTTGAAAAACAAAAAAGGCCAGGATTATCAATTCGGTTACACTCAGATTTTTCTTGACAAAGTCTTTGCAAAACCGGAAACCGCCGCGGAGTACATGGATGCCGTCAATTTTGAGTCTTACTCCGATTTGAGTGTCCTTTTTTCACCGTCCAAACGGGAAAATTACGATTTTATTCAATCATATTTGATTTACAAAGAGCTTGTTCTTCCTCTTAATCATACGCAAAAAGAGGCGACCGAAAAACTCAATACTGCTTTAGCCGGAGCTTTGCGCTTCTATATGACCGAAGATGAAATCAAAGAACAAATTCTGCTGATTTTACCGGATTCAGGCAAAGAATTTCATGAAAAAATTTTTGCGGATTTCCAAAAAGCGATTGAAGAAAGAGACGCCTCCCGTAAAGATCCGACTGTTCTTTCTTTTGATATCGATTTTTACGGCAACCGGGAATCTATCTTTTTTTATGCCTCCAACTTCAACCGTTATTTGAATAAAACTTTGAGCGATACCACCGATCCGATTGAGAAGCAAATCCGAATCGACTGGAAGAAAAAATTATCCAAATACCGTTTTGAACCCGAAATGTTCTCCGATACGCAGTTCAATAAACTGATTTTCGAACTGATCCGCAGCAGAGACAGTGTTCTCTATCAAATTTTGATCCAAAAAAAATGTCAATACTACCTCTCAAGAATTCACAACCTCAACCGCCTGTCTCAAAAATTGGTTTTATTCGGTATTTTCAATATGGCGGAAACCCTGAAACTGGATCCGCATAAAATTTACGCGCAGACGGTTGAGGAAATCAAAAAAGAGAAGTCTTTTTTCGGACGTCTGATTTTCCGGTTTTTTAATTGGTATTACCTGCGGGCGTACCGGAATATGAGGGAACAACCGGCCGGAGAGGAGACAGCGCTGCCGAAAAGCGAAAGCGGAGAGGCGCCTGTCTTGGCTGCCGCCGGCGTTTCCGCTGTCTCTCAAATCGACGGACAGTGCGACCGGATCTGGAGCGAATTGGGCGCCGACCAAATTCCGCGTCAATCGCTGGAAAGCAATATCAAAACCGACTTATTGGAGTACTTTAAAAACCGCGACCGCATTGTTCCGTCCGGTTTGGATATTATTTTTGAGAGGAACGCCAACCGGATCGTCAAAAAAGCGCCTCATCTGGCCGTTTACCGGGAAAAGCTGCTCGAATTTATTAAGCTCTACTCCTATAAAATCATCGCTCTGACGCCGTCATTACGGGCGAAATTTCAGGGCGTTTGATTCCCCCGCCGGGTTCGTCCATCATCGGTGAAGTTCCGATCTCGTTCCAAAGCGGCCGGCGGTCAAACCGTTTCATCTCCTCTTCCAGAACCCGCGGCCAATCGGAAAAAGCGTCGGCAGCGCTCTTCTTCTCATAAAGCCGATAGCGTCTGCGAAAATCGGGCGGCGTCAGATTGGGCATATAGACGTTGGCGCCGGCCCTCAGAGCTTTGTAACGCCCCTGAGGAACCAGGGAATCGAGGGCGGTCACCGACGCCAGATTGACCTTCGGCAACGCCAAGCGGATGCGGCTGTACGCCTGTAAAACTTTTTCAAACGGACCGGGAGGAAAGGCGGCCGCCGGCGTTTGCGGGGCCGGCACAAAAGGCCCCACTCCGACCATATGGGGGCGAAACGCAATCAGCGTTTCCAGATTGAGTTCGAAATCGTCCGGTTCTTCGTGGGGAATACCGATTAAAAAACCCGTTCCGGTCTCATAACCGATCTCCTTCAGCGTATGAAGCGCTTCCAAACGGCTTTCAAGGGAACGTCCGGGATGATTCAAAGCGTAGACGCGGGGATTGGCCGTCTCAAACCGCATCAGGAAGCGGTCAGCTCCGGCGTCAAAAAGACGGCGGTACTCGCGGCCGCAGCGCTCTCCGACGGAGAGCGTCACCGCCACCGCTTCACCGCACTGCCGGTGAACGGCTTCGATGATGCGGCAAAAGTCATCGACTGCGTAAACGGACGCCTCTCCCGACTGAAAAACAAAACTGCGGATACCGGCCTCGTAACCGGCGCGGACGGCCGATAAAATTTCCGCGCGGTTCATTGTGTAACGGCTGACGTTCCGGCAACTTTTCCGGATGCCGCAGTAAAGGCAGTCGCAGCCACAGACGTTGGAAAATTCCACAATTCCGCGGATGAAAACTCCGTTTCCGAAGTTTTGCAGGCAAAGCCGTTCGGCCGCGGCCGTCAGTCCGCTGTCCGTCACACCTTCAAATCCCGTTCGCCGTTTTCCAGCCGCCGCAGATATTCAGAAACCACCGGCTTGAAAACCGGATCCAGCCTTTCGAACTCATCCCGAATCAATTTTTCGCCGACCTTCTTCGTCTCCTCCGATCCGTAATCAAGCAGATACTCCTTGAAAGTCAGAATCGCATTGGGCATACAGAAGTGGCTGATTTTGCTGTCTTTCGCAAATCCCATGAAATGCGATCCGGTGCGGCAGCTGCGGTAGCAGGCGGTGCAGAATCCGGAGATGTAACCGAGCTTCGCCATATCGCGGATAGCCTGATCAAGGGTGCGGGTATCGCCCAGCTCAAACTGCTGCTGTTTCAGATTCTGGTCTGCGTTGGAATTTTCAGCCGTGTAAGCGCCGATTCCGATGCGGGAATCGGCGTCAATTTGCGTACAGCCGACCTGCACCACCTCGTCGCGCACGGGTGCCGGTTCCCGCGCCGTGACAATCATACCGGTATACGGTACCGAAAGACGCAGCACCGCCACCAGCCGTTTGAAATCGCGGTCTCCGACAGAATAGCGGGAGTTCTCCGCCATACCGGTGCCGTCGGCTGCCCGCAGGCGGGGAAAACTGATGGTATGGGGGCCGACGCCGTCAAAACGGGCTTCCAGTTCGCGGGCGTGAGCCAACAGTCCCATCACGTCGAACTTCCAGTGATAAAGCCCGAAAAGCGCTCCGATGCCCATATCGTCAATTCCCGCCTCCATGGCGCGGTGCATAACGTACAGCCTCCAGCGGAAGTCGGACTTCAATCCCGAAGGATGCATTTTTGCGTAGGTCTGTCTGTGATACGTCTCCTGAAAAACCTGAAGCGTTCCGATTCCGACTTCCTTGAGCTGCTTTAAATCGGCAACACACATCGGCGCGCAGTTGACATTGACGCGGCGGATCTCCCCGTTACCGTTCTTAACGCCGTAAATTGTCTTTAACGTTTTCACGAGATAACCGACGTTCGAACACGGATGTTCTCCGACAGAGAGAACCAACCGTTTGTGTCCGACTGCCGTCAGTCGTTTTACCTCTTCAATTAATTCCGCCTCTGTCAGCTGCAACCGGTGTTCGCCGGCATTTTCCGAACGGAATCCGCAGTAGAGACAGTTGTTGACGCAGTAATTGGAAGTGTACAACGGGGCAAAGGTCACAATCCGCGGTCCGTAAACCTTCTGCTTGACGCGCAGAGCGGCGGCAAAGATCTCTTCCCATAAGACAGGATCTTCGGTATTCAGCAGTACGGCGCACTCTTCCAAAGTCAGAATTTGAATTTCTTCCGATTTGGCGATAATTTCCCTCACGCGGGAAGCGTCCGCTCTGACTGTATTCAATAATGATTCGATCTCGTCTTCATGAATGAAATCGCGGCCGTCTTTGCCGAGATATTTTTCATACTCTTCGGGACGGATAACCTGCTCCATCCAACTTTTTACCTTTGTCGCTTCCATGGTGTCCTCGCTTATTTACCGAGAGCCGATTTAACCGAGACTCCGCCGATACGGCCCAGTTTGCCGGTCAAAGCGCCCAGTTCGTCGGTACCGGCCCGGACGATGAGCGTAATGACGGATAACGTACCGTTTTCAAGATGAGGAAGCCCCATGCGGCCGCAAATCAGACCGCTGTATTCGGAAAGGATCCGCTGAACCGCCGGCGCCTGCCCGCGGTCGGAAAGAATGATGCCGACAAAGCCGTAGCGTTTTGCCGTTCCGTCCATAAGACCTCCTTGAGTCAGAAAACCTTCTCTCAGATATTTTATTTTAATACAATATTGAAGAAAAATCAAGTCCGCGTCTGACGACAAATCTTTCGTCCGCCGAAACCGTGCACCCGCCCGGATCCGCAGTCCGCAGCGGCCGGTAAACAGCTGCAAATGCCCGATCGGCTTCTGCAAAAACCCGCCGGGAAAAGCGTAAATTTTCCCGGGAAAATCCGCGGAAAAGTGAAAAAACGGGCATTAATATTAATGGGGGTCTTTTGTGTTAGTCGCGGCTGAGTTTGTTTTCCGTAAGTAACCGCGCGGGGAGGCGCAGCCCTGCCGGAGGCGTCAGGCGCCCGGAGGGGGGGCCGCAAGACCGTCTGCCCGCCGGCGGCCGGGACGCCCGGAACGGAAAAGCCTATTCGGCAATGCGTCCGTCGCGGGTGATCGTGACCACCTGCCACGGGATAAAGCGGCCGCTGTTTTTGAGTGCGGTTTCGGTCATGACCTGAAGACCGCCGCAGCAGGGGACTTCCATACGGACGACGGTGACGCTTTTGATGTCGTTGTGAGCAATGATTTGCGTCAGTTTTTCGGAGTAATCGGTACCGTCAAGCTTGGGACAACCGATAAGGGTGACCTTCCCTTTTATAAAATCTTCGTGCATCGCGGCGTAGGCGTAGGCGGCGCAGTCGGCAGCAACGAGGAGTTTGGCTCCGTCAAAAAACGGCGCCTGCACCGGCACCAGCTTGATTTGAACCGGCCACTGCCGCAGTTCCGATACGGGACGCGCAGAGGAAACAGGCGCTCCCTCAGGGCTTGGGGAGGCGGGGCGGAAGACGGCCGTCCCCGAACCCGGACAGCCGCCGGCGTGGCTGCAGCCGCCGCCTCCGGTTGCGGCGGCCGCGCGGCGGGAGGCGTTGACAGCAGCTTCGTCATAGGCGGGAGCCTCTCTGGTTTCAAAGGCAATCGCTCCTGTCGGACACGCCGGCAAGCAGTCGCCGAGTCCGTCGCAGAAATTTTCGCGAACCAATTCGGCTTTTCCGTTTATCATTTCGATGGCGCCTTCATGGCAGGCGGCGGCGCACAGTCCGCAGCCGTTGCACTTTTCTTTGTCGATGTGAATGATTTTCCGTAACATAGGTTCTTGCGTTTTATTGACGGGTTGAGAGGGAAAGCTCTTTCAGCGCCCGGCGCGCCTCTTCGGCTTCGTTCCACGGGATTTTTCCGTCCGCCGTAATGATACACGATTCGTGCCCTTTACCGAGCAGGACGACGGTATCGTCTGCGGCGGCGAGACTCACCGCTTTGCGCACGGCTTCGCGGCGGTCGGGCAGCAGAAAAAGATTTTCGCCCTCGGTTTTTCCGCGGACGCCGGCGGCAATTTCCTTTAAAATAGCCATTCTGTCTTCTCCGCGCGGATCTTCATCAGTCAGAATCAGAATGTCGGCGTACCGGCCGGCGATTTCTCCCTGAACCGGCCGTTTTTCGGTATCCCGCTCGCCGGCGCTTCCGAAAACGGCGATCAGCCGCCCTTTTGTCGCAGCCCGCAGCGCGGGAAAGACGGTTTCAAACGCTCCCGGCGTATGAGCGTAGTCGACAATCAGCCGGAACGGCTGACCTTCGTCGATGGTGTTCATACGGCCGTTGACTGGCTGTAGCTGCGGCAGCAGCGCGAGGAAAGATTCCTCCGATTTTCCGGTGACGGCAGCCGCGGCGGCAACCGCTTCCACCGCATTGGAAATATTGAAAAGCCCGGGCATTTCAAGACGGGTTTCCACAACGCCTCGGCCTTTCGGTTGAACGCAAAAATTCATTCCCGCTGCGTCGGTTTTAACGCCGAATGCGTAGAGATCGGCGCGGCTCTCCTTCATGCTGCAGAAGACGGTCCGGGATTCCCGGCAAAGCGAAGCGAAAAACGGCGCGGCGGGATCGTCACTGTTGATGACAGCCTTTCCTTCAGGCTTCAGTTTGCGGAAAAGGTTTCCTTTATCGTCGCGGTAACGTTCCATGGTGCCGTGAAATTCAAGGTGTTCGTGAGTCAAATTGGTAAAGACCGCCGCATCGAAAAAGACCGTTCCAAGCCGGTTGTTGAGCGGCGAAAGCGAGTGGCTGGTCGTTTCCAAAACGGCGATTTCGCTGCCGGCGGCGGCCGCTTCTGCCAGTAAGCGCTGCAGTTCCGGCGCTTCGGGCGTCGACTGGCGGTAAGGATTGGCTTTGACTCCGCCCCCCGCCTGGTATCCGACGGTGGAGATAAACGCGCTTTTGTATCCGGCCAGCCGCAGCAGCTGGTGAATAAAAGAGACCGTCGTCGATTTCCCGTCGGTTCCGGTAACGCCGACGATTTTCATCTTCCGCGCCGGATAGCCGTAAAAGGCGGCTGACAGCGGAGCCATCGCCTTCCTCGGCGATTCAACGCGCACGTAAGCGGCTCCCGGTACTTTTTCGGCGGAAGGATCGGAATAAACGACGGCGCGCGCCCCTCCGTTGACGGCGGCGGCAATGAAACGGTGCCCGTCACTGTGCGTCCCGTCGGTGGCAAAAAAGAGGTCTCCCGGCTTTACCTGTCTTGAATCATAACACAGTCCGGAAATCATCGTTTGCGGATCGCCGTCAAATTCTATAACGTCGACCGCCGGCAAAAGTTCATTGAGCGTTTTCGTCACAGGAGCCTCCTTTCCCGGTTTGTCGGCGGGCAAGCGCCGCGCGGTCGGCATCCGCCTGTCCGCCGCCTGTCGTCAGCAGATCGCCGGTAATGGCGGCGTTGGCGCCCGCGTCAAAGAGCGGAACGCCCGCCTGCGTCAGCGCCGCCCGCCCGCCGGCCAACCGCAAAAGGGCGGAAGGCAGCAGCATTCGAAAAATGCCAAAAACGCGGCAGGCGGTTTCGTCGTCCGGCGGCGGCAGCGTTTCAAACGCCGTTCCCCGAATCGGCGACAGGAAATTCAACGGAACCGACCGAATTCCGAGTGACCGCAGCTCCAATGCCATATCGATACGGTCTTCCCAACTCTCCCCCATACCGAAAATACCGCCGCTGCACACCTCCAACCCGGCCGTTTGCGCCGCCCGCACAGTGTTGATTTTATCGTCAAAAGAGTGTGTTGTGCAAACCGAAGGGAAAAATCTCCGGGACGTTTCCAGATTGCAGTGGTAACGGAAAACGCCGGCGCCGGACAGGAGCCGGAAGCCGGAGGCGCTCAAAAGACCGTGGGAACAGCACACCTTCGTCTTTCCGGAAGCGCTCCAACGGGCGTAAAGCGGCGCAAGCCGTTTCAACTCCCCGTCTGAAAGCGAACGTCCCGACGTGACGACGGAAAAGCAGTCCAAGCCGTTTTTTTCGGCCTTACGGTACGCTTCTTCCAAAAACGGACCGTCTTTCAGCGGATAAGCGTCAAGATCCGTTTTGTGAAACGCCGACTGCGCGCAGTAACGGCAGTTTTCGGAGCAATGCCCGGATTTTCCGTTGACAATCGCGCACAGCTCGGAGCCGGGTGAAAACTGCCGCCGGATACGATCCGCGAAATCTTTGAGTTCATCAAGAGGAGCGGCGGCAGCCGAAAGGGCTTCCTCCTTCCCAAGCAGCTCTCCGTTTTCCAGCCGTTTAAAAAAAAGAGAAAAATCACAGCGGATCATTCTGAAAACCGGCCGCCGCCGCTTTGACCACAACTTTCCGAACAATCCGGGGGATGTCAACAGCCAGCTGCGGCGCATGCGCATCATCTGTAAAATAAAGAGTGAAAAAACCGGGACGCAGAATCAGTTCATTCCTTTCATCAGGAAAAACGCAGAGAGCCGCTTCGTTTACGGCGTTGTAAGGAACCGCCTCCTTCACTTCCCGACGGTCGTAAAACTCCTGCTTCTCTTCTCCGAAAATCAGAAAATGCAAATCAAGATATTTGTTGTGGACTTCCAAAACAGCGTCGGAACGGCTTTTGGTTTCGTACTCCGAAACAATCGCATACAGCCGCTCGCCGTCGATGACATACTTGCCTTTTTCGGTTTTTTCATCAATGGAACGGATAAAGCCGTAAATTTTTTCAGCATCAGCGCGGTTCATATATCTGGACAGATTTTCTTCCCGGTCAAAAATCATCATTTCTCTCCCGTCGCCTTCCACAATCCGTGAAGGTTGCAGTATTCGTAAACAGTAAACGCTCCCTTTTCTTCGGCGTAAAAAACCGCTTCCGGCTGATCGGCTGCCGACAGCGTCCGGAACATCATTTTTCCGCCGACGGAGAGCGCTATCCATTGGATGAGGTGTTCTTCGCTCATCGGATGGGCGACGCTTCCGACCTTTACCGAAACACGGTCGCCTTCAACCGAGACAACGGGAACGTGTTTTTCGGCGGCGCCGTCGCTTTCTCCGGCTTTCAGAAGTTTCATCGGTTCCCCGCAACAGGAGGGCGTAACCGAACCGTCGTTGACAACATAAACGAGATTGCCGCAATGGGCACAGCGGTAAAATAAATCCATTTGTTTCTCCTTAGAATCAGTATAAATCTTTTTGCGTTATTATGCAAGGAAGAGGGCGTAAAAAACCCGTCTCCGGGGAGACGGGGCTGCGCAAACCTTACTGCAGGTAATCGCCGTATTTGACGCCGGCTGCGGCGGCGGCCGCCTTCAAGTCATCGGTAGTGTAATGAACGTACCAGTCGACCATCATGGCGTCCAGTTCGGATTCCAACTGTTTGACATCGGGAAGTCCGGCCCAAACAAAATCGATATTGCCGACTTCATTGGAAAAATGCATTATCATCGGAACCGGAGAGACCGTCTCGTGAGTTTTATTAATCCGTCGCTTTTTCGAGGCGCTCAAAATTTCATCTGCTCCGCCGGCAATCGTAAAATAGTTCAGCAACTTCCAATTACAAAAATAGGCGACCGTATCTTTTGTCCAAAGCAATGCATACGTATTCCAATCGGAAACATTGTCAATGCCATTCATTTTTGTCGCGGTAATTCGACCCGAAGTCAACGGCCAATGCGTCGTGGTGTCGTAACTGTTTGTAGTCCGCGGATATTCGAAAATATCGAATTCGTAATCGCGTCCGATTTCCCGCCCGGCGGCGGAATTGTCATTACCGTAAAGCCAGAACGCACTCCAATGACCTGGCGATTGTTTCTTCATTTTGATTCTGGCGACAAAAAGTCCGTAAAGATCGCCGTCGTTTTTAAGCAAGCCGCCGCTGACAGCCGCTTTTTCATCTCCAGGAAATTTTGTGGGAGAGCTATCAGGTTTAACCGTTTTTTCATACTCTTCGGCGCTCAGATTTTTCCGTAAAATTTCATCAACCCGGCTTCCGCTCATCGCCTGAGTCGTCACATAAAGAGCTCCGTTTTCGGCATAAACCGTATCGCTGAGCCAGTAAGTCGCTCTTCTCTGAGTATTGGGACGATTCCAATCGTCCTGCAAACGGGTTCCGTCGGTTTCATCGAAATTCATTTCATACTGTTTTTTGTATTCAATTCCGTCGATAACAACCGAAAGAGGAGGAAGATTCTGTGATGCCGGATCCTCGGTATAAGTTTTATCGGGAATCATTCGGTATTTATTTTTGCTTGCCGGCATAGGATCACCGCACGAGAACAATAAAAGTACGGACACTGCCGCCGTAATAACGGATTTAAAATCTGCCATTTTTCAACTCCTTACTCTGATTATAACAGTCTTTTTTTCTCCGGGCAAGAACAAAATAAAGTAGAAAAATTTTTTTTTTTGCTCTATAATGCTTTTATAAAGGAGAATATCATGAACCGTTATATCATCATCGGCGCCGGAATTGCCGGAACGGAAGCGGCCGCGGCTGTTCTGGAACGGGATGTGGAAGCCCGCGTCGATTTGTTCAATGCCGAACCCGATCTGCCGTATTACCGTCCGCAGCTGACCAAAATCATTGACGATCTTTCCCCGCCGCGTCCCATTAAACCGAAGTCGTTTTTTTCCACCCCGGGACTGCATTTCCATCCCGAAACAACCGTTAAATCGATCGACACTCTCGAAAAACGGATTTTCACCGCCGGGAAAATTTACCCTTACGATAAACTGATTTTTTGCTGCGGTGCCGATGCTTTGCTGCCGGCCATTCAAAACCCGGGAAACGCGCGGCTGTTTTCCATACGGACCTTTTCAGATGTGCAGCGGCTTCACGTTGCGGCGAAAAGCCGGAAAACGGCCGCCGTCATCGGAGGCGGGCCTCTCGGGCTGGAAACGGCGGAGTCGCTGACCCGGCTCGGTCTTCACGTCACCGTTTACGAAACCTTTACCCGCATTCTGGGAAGGCAGACCGACGGCGAAGCGGCGCTTTTCATCACCGAATTTTTAAAAAGCAACGGAATTTCGTTTTCCGTCGGCGCGCAGTTTACGGTGACCGCGCCGCACCGCATCGCCCCTTACGGCGAACTGCCGCGGCCGGCCGACGTCATTATCGTTTCCGCCGGCATCAAACCGCGGATTCGCTTGGCGGCCGAGGCCGGAATCAAAACCAACCGCGGCATTCTTGTCAACGACCGTATGCAAACGTCGGTTCCCGACGTCTACGCGGCGGGCGACTGCTGCGAACGGGAAAACGGCGTATTGTGCGGAATGTGGTCGCCGGCAGGCGATCAGGGGCGGACAGCCGCCGCCAACGCAACCGGCGCTTCGGAGTCCTTTGTCCCGAAAGCCGGCAAGCTGATGATGACGCTTTTCGGGAAAACCGTTCTGTCGCTCGGCCGCCCGGAGCCGCAGGGAGAAAACGGAACGGCGCGGACTTACCTGAAAAAAAGCAGCGGTTCTTATCTGCGCCTTTTCACGGACGGCGCAAAATGCACCGGACTGATTTTCCTCGGAACGCCGAACGAAGCCGCCGCCGCGGTATCCGTTTTCGGCCGCGCCGTCGCGCCGGGGACGGGCGCGCCGGTTGAAGGATTTCAATAACCGGAAAAGACTTGACCGCCCCCGTTTTATCGGCTATGATGAAATAAAGGAGACAGCATGATTTTCAACCCCACTGCCGAGTGTATGCCGGTTCCGGAGCGGAAAGAGCTTCAGCTGAAGAAACTGCGCGAAACGGTTTCCCGCGCGTACAAAAACTGCGGATTTTATAAAAATAAAATGGATCGGGTCGGCGTCAAACCGGAGGATATTCAAACGCTTGAAGATATCTCCAAACTGCCGTTTACGACAAAAGACGAACTGCGGGAAACTTATCCATACGGTTTGCTGTCAGTTCCGCTTTCGGAAATTCGAGAGGTTCACACCTCCAGCGGAACGACGGGGATTCCGGTTGTCGGACTCTACACCGAACACGATTTGCGAATGTGGGGAGAGTCGGCCGCCCGTTGTTTGGCGATGACAGGCGCGACAAAAGACGACATTATTCAAAACGGATACGGATACGGACTTTTCACCGGCGGTTTGGGAATCCATCACGGCGGACGAACGCTCGGAGCAACCGTCATTCCGATTTCTGCCGGAAACACCCCCCGCCACCTTCAAATGCTTCGCGATTTCAAAACGACAACGCTCACCTGCACCCCCTCCTACGCCCTCTATCTGGCCGAAGCCGCCCGGGAAGCCGGCGTCGATTTGTCGGAAACCGCCCTCTGCCGCGGTCTGTTCGGGGCCGAGCCTTGGAGCGAAAATATGCGCATCCAAATCGAAAAGCGGCTGGGAATTAAAGCGTATGACATCTACGGATTGACCGAAATCATCGGGCCGGGCGTGGCCTGCGAATGCACCGAACAGCACGGCCTCCACATCCATGAAGATTTTTTCTATCCCGAAATCATCGATCCGAAAACCGGCAAGGCGCTTCCCGAAGGCGAAAAAGGCGAACTGGTTCTGACCACCATTGACAAAACCGGCGCTCCGCTGCTGCGTTACCGGACCAAAGACATCACCTACCTCTTCCGCGACGCCTGCGCCTGCGGACGGACAACCGTTAAAATTCACCGCCTGATGGGCCGCAATGACGATATGCTGATTATCCGCGGCGTCAATGTCTTCCCGTCGCAAATCGAAGAGATTCTGGCGGCAACGGAAGGACTTCAGCCGCACTATCAAATCATTGTCGACCGCACGGGAAACCATCTGGACTCCATCGAACTGAGGGTGGAGGTCGACGAAGCGAGCTTTTCCGACGAGACGAAGGAAATGGAAGCGCTCCGCAGACGGCTGCAGGAGACCATCAAGAGCAAACTCGGCATCAACGCCAAAATCACGTTAATGGAGCCGAAATCCATCGAACGCAGCACCGGAAAGTCGCAGCGGATCATCGATAAACGCAAAATTTGAGGAGACGAAAATGGCTTTAAAACAAATTTCGGTATTTTTGGAAAATAAATCGGGAAGATTGGCTGAGGTGACGAAGGTCATCGGAGACGCCGGCATCAACCTGCTCGGAATGACGATTGCCGATACGGCCGATTTCGGAATTTTACGCATCATCGT
Source organism: uncultured Spirochaetota bacterium (assembly GCA_944388995.1). Taxonomy (GTDB): domain Bacteria; phylum Spirochaetota; class Spirochaetia; order JAFGXN01; family JAFGXN01; genus CALXOJ01. The sequence continues at coordinate 52,716 of CALXKN010000011.1, forward strand.
CACCGATTACGAAAAAACAATGAAGGTGCTGACGGAGAACCGTTTTACGGCAAAAATGACCGACGTGCTGGCGATTGAAGTCAGTGATACACCGGGCGGATTGAGTCATATAATGGAAGTTTTCTGTAAAAATAATATTAATATCGAATATCTTTATTTTACAATCGATCGGCGCAGCGGCAAACACCTGGTGATTCTGAAAACCGAAGACCCGAATCAAGCGTTGGCGATGATCGCCTCCAACGGACTGACCGCGCTCTCGTCGCTCGAATAACGGTAGCTGCCGTCAGAGGCGGCTACCGTTCGCGTTTGCGTTCCGACGCGGAAAGAATTCGTTTGCGCATTCGGACAGACTGCGGCGTCACTTCTACCAATTCATCTTCATTGATGAATTGAATCGCTTTCTCCAATGTCATAGGAACAACGGGAGTCAAAACAACGGCATCGTCTTTACCGGCGGCGCGCATATTGGTCAGCTTCTTTGTTTTGCACGGGTTAACGCTCAAATCATTGTCGCGGTTGTGTTCACCGATGATCATTCCTTCATAAACAGGGTCGCCGGGAATGACAAAAAGACGACCGCGCGGTTCAATCGAATTCAATCCGTAAGGAATGCAAACCCCCGTACGGTCAGCTATCAACGCACCGTTGGCTCGCTCCGGAAAATCGCCTTTATACGGTTCATAACCGATCAGGTAGGAACTCATTAATCCGGTTCCTTTGGTATCGGTGAGAAATTCATCGCGGAACCCGATTAATCCGCGCGAAGGAATTTTAAATTCGATACGAACGCGGCCGCCGGCAGAATAAGTCATATTCAGCATGACGCCTTTTCGTTTGGAGAGCTTCTCTGTGACCGTTCCTCCGGTCTCTTCGGCGCAATCAATGTACAAATGCTCTACCGGTTCGGTTTTTGTGCCGTTTTCGTCCCGTTTAAAAATAATGTGAGGACGGCCGACGCACAACTCGAATCCTTCCCGCCGCATGGTTTCAATGAGTATCGCCATTTGAAATTCGCCGCGGCCTTTGACAATGTAACTTTCATCGACCGCCGACTTTTCGACTTTTATCGAAACATTCATCAACGACTCTTTCTCCAATCGTTCCGCGATTTTCGTCATCTGCACCTGCTTTCCCTCTTTGCCGGCGAAGGGCGAAGTATTGCGGTAAAAACTCATGGAAACGGTCGGTTCATCAACGCGAAGCCGCGGCAGCGGTTCAGCAAATTCCCGACTGCAAATCGTATCCCCAATGGAAACGGTGTCGATGCCTGCCAAAATGATGATGTCGCCCGTTTCCGCTCGGGCGCACTCTTTCACTGCCGTTCCTTGGTAACTTTGCAGCGCTGAAACCCTCAAAGGCCGATGACGACCGTCTTCTCCGATCCGCAGTAGCGCTTCGTTGGCCGCAACCGAACCGGAAACCACCTTTCCAATCGCCAAGCGGCCGAGAAAATCGGAGTACCCCAAATCGGAAACCAACATTCGAAACGGAGCGGTTTCATCGTAAACAGGCGCAGGCAAATAATCGACAATCAAATCAAGCAGCGGACGCAAATCACTCCCCGGCTGACGGAAATCGGGTCCGGCGATTCCGGCGCGGCCGTTGGCATACAGCACGGGCGATTCCAAAAGCGACTCATCGCCGTCCAGCTCGATCAGTAAATCGTACACGGCATTCAGCGTCGCTTCGGGAACGGCGTCTTTGCGGTCGATTTTGTTGATCACAATGATAATTTTCAATCCGGCTGCCAACGCTTTGCTCAGCACAAAACGGGTTTGCGGAAGCGGTCCTTCAGCGGCATCCACCAACACGACGGCGCCGTCAACCATGGAGAGCCCCCGTTCGACTTCTCCGCCGAAATCGGCGTGTCCCGGCGTATCGATGATGTTGATTTTCCGTCCTTTCCAGTGAATCGAACAGTTTTTAGCCGCAATGGTGATGCCCCGTTCCCGCTCTAAATCCATGCGGTCCATGACGCGTGTCTGAATTTCCTGCCGCGAATGAAAAAGACCGCTTTGTCTGAAAAGCGCATCGACCAACGTCGTTTTTCCGTGATCGACGTGCGCAATAATGGCAATGTTGCGTATATGATCGTTTTGAGTCATCTTCAGAAAAAAAAGAAGACCTGCCGGCCGAAACCGCAGGTCTTTTTCAACAAATTATTTAATCAAACCGCCGGCATTAATGGCAACCGCTACGCCGCGGCTGCTGTCAAGCAAATCGGTTCCGACAATATCCAGCCCGAGCATGTATTTTTCGTATTTACCGCCGTTAAGAAGCGAAAAACGCAAACCGGTGTTGAAAACGGCGCGGTTTTCGGCATTCAAACCGGTCGAATGACCTCCGCCCAAATAAGAAAAGTTGGCAAAATCGCAAATCAGGTAAACATAATTTTTAAAGACTTGCGGGAAAAAGTTCAACTCGAATGCGATACCGGCATCAATATCATCACTCATGTGTTCCTGAAAGGTGTAACCCAAAAGCAGACTGGTACGCGCCGGCAGGGAGAAAAAATTCCCCTGATAACTCATGACAAAATAGAGCTGTCCGTAGTAAGCGTAAGAGCTGTTATTGACCAGCAGGTCGACCGCCTGAAAATTTCCGCCCAGCGCCATCGCCGAGTTTCCTTTTTTGGAAAAAAGTTCGGAAAACTGCCATTTCAGGTTGACCATGAAGTCGGCCGTTGTCCGGTGATCGATGTCAACCGCAAACCCGACTTCGGCCTGTTTTAAAAATCCCAATTCGGCGTACAGAATATGGGACATTCCGCCGGCAGAGTTATCGCGGTAGAGGAATTTATAACCGCCGTCCAAACCGACCGTTCCCGATTCGTAGTTCACGAACGCGGAAGGAACCACCCAGGCGCCGGTCGCCCCGCCGAAAGTCGGAAACATTCTGCCGGCCTGCGAAAAAGCCGCCGCCGAAAGAAGCGCAAACAAAAGAACGAAAAGAATTTTTTTCATTTTATATCTCCTCAATTTTAATTCACTCTATCAAATTCAGCGTTTTTTTTAAACACTTTTCCGGAAATTAAACGGTTTTTTTCCGAATTTTCGGCGAATGCGATTGAGCGCCTGCTCGGTTTTTTCCGATGAGAGAATTTTCAGAATC
>CALXKN010000012.1 GCA_944388995.1 uncultured Spirochaetota bacterium
AGCCAGGATCAAACTCTCCATTATTTCTATACCAACGGCCGAAGCCGTTAATACCTTAAATAATCAAAAAGTTTTCCTTTTCAATTCTCGTCATTGACGGTATCTTTACGATACCTCTCGCACAAACAACTTTTCCATCCCTTTTTTTACCTATGATCCTAAGCGCTTCATCCCCCGCCTCCTTCTCAAAGCCGCGAGTCTCTTTGCGCTTGTCTGCCTAATATACCCTTTCCGGAAGTTTTTGTCAACCGAAATAAAAAGTTTTTTTACTTTTTTTGTTTTTTATTCGCCTTTACCAAACCGCCTGCGCACGCCTACCACGCGTAACCGACGCTGCAATTCGCATTCCATCCCAATCCCGGCACCGACGGAATCAGCCTGCGGATGTTGTCATAGGTCAGATCGGCGCCGACGTCAAGGAAAAATCCGGACGGAAACACAAACTGCCACCCCAAACCGACCACAACTCCGAAAACAAATTCGTAGAGCTCTTCGCCGTTTCCCGATTCGTCAACCTCCCTCGAATAAAAAAACGGCAGACCCGCCGAATCGATCTCGCCCGCCGTCGTAACCTCCCGGCTCTCCTCGTATGTCAGATACGGATTCTGAAAGACTGAAAAACCGAAATAGCCGCCGGCTTTGATATAAAAGCCCTTCAGTGTATCCAAACCTTCTCCGAACGGAAGAACGCGCGCTGTTAAATCAACCAAAAAGTGCATATTCAGATAGTATTCCGACTCATCGTTGTAAACGCGGTTTGCCCACTCCTCCTCTTCCAGCGTCGCGTCAGGATAGGTAAGCTGCGGATCGGTGTAGTGGTAACCGCCGCGTATTCCCTGATAAAACGGATTGGTGAACAGCTCGGGGATAATCGACGCCTTAATTCCCAGCGTGACATAACGATGAACCTCAAACTGACTTTCAAATGAAAACGACGGAATAATCAGGCGGGAAGTGAACGGTTCACCCGCAAAATCGAATTCACGAAAAGAGACCAGTGATTTAACGAGAGGATCGAGAATTTGAACCGACAACGCATACTGCCGCTTTCTATCCTGATCTGCATGCCGAACGACAAATTCACCCTCCTCGTCCGATTCAGAGAGCGTTTCGGCAGATTCATTCAAATCTCCGCTTTCATTCTCTTGAACACCCTCTCCCTCCGCGGATTCCACCGCCGATTCAGCATTTTCAGCGACAGAGACGTCTTCCGCCTCCTGCCCGAAGAGAGGTAAAGCAACCGCTGCTGCGATTAAAAAAAACAGACCCGTTTTTCGCTTCATCTCTTGTATTATATAAAGAAAAAATATATTATTCCAGTGTCAAAATAAAAAATTACGAGGTGAAAACCGTGAACTTGATTTTTTTGGGCGCCCCCGGAGCGGGGAAAGGAACCGTTGCAGCAAAATTAGCCGAACAGACCGGCTTAACTCCCATTTCAACGGGAGATCTCTTTCGCGCTGCTGTCAAAAACGAAACGGATTTGGGATTAAAAGTCAAATCGATCATGGAAGCAGGCGGACTGGTTCCCGACGAACTGACGATCGCCTTGGTCAAAGAGAGACTCGCCTCGGAAACTGACGGGAAAGGCGTTATTTTAGACGGATTTCCCCGCACTATCGCTCAAGCCGACGCCTTGAAGACTTTCTTTAAAATCGACGCCGTCATCAATTTCATTGTCCCCGACGAAAAAATCATCAAACGGCTTTCGGGCCGCCGCTTGTGCAGACAGTGCAACGCCGGTTACCACATCGAATACATGCCGCCGAAAACGGAAAACGTCTGTGACGCCTGCGGCGGCGAGCTGTTTACACGCAAAGACGACAGTCCTGAATCGATTCAAAACCGTTTGGCCGTTTACGCCGCTCAAACGCAGCCTCTGATTGACTATTACAAAAAAGAGGGGCTGTTAATCGATATTGACGGAACGCCGCAACCGGACACCGTCTGCGAATCCGTCCGAAAAGCCATCGGCTGCTGAAAATTTCCGATTCTTTTTTGTAATCTCTTGACAAAGAAACTTTAACTGATTATATTAGTTTTAGCTAACAAGGAGACAAAAGATGCCTTTGGTTTCGGTTCCGAAAGGACGCTGTTTATCCATAAAAAAAATCGACGGTAACGACGAAATAAAACGGTTCTTAAATCACTTAGGTTTTATTGAAGGTGCCGCCGTTACCGTCGTGTCTGAATCCGCCGGCAATATGATTCTAAAAATCAAAGAGAGCCGCGTCGGAATCGAAAAGAATTTGGTTAAGAAAATTTACGTCTGACCGCGCCTGTGCGGTTTGCGGCATCTGCGCCGGAGGTTTCATGAGAGTCGCTTTGGCAGGAAATCCGAACTGCGGTAAAACAACGCTGTTCAACGCATTGACAGGCAGTTCACGCTACGTCGGCAACTGGCCCGGCGTTACCGTTGAAAAAATCGAAGGACGTCTAAAATCAAATAAAAATATTGTTATAACGGATCTTCCCGGCATCTATTCTCTGACTCCTCGTTCCGAAGACGAAACCGTCAGCCGTAACTTTCTCCTTTTCGAACACCCCGATCTGATTATTAATATTGTCGACGCCTCCCGTTTGGAACGGAATTTCTATTTAACAGCCCAACTGGCGGAAACGGGAATTCCGATGATTGTCGCTTTTAACATGACAGACATCGTTCGAAAAAACGGTGATTTCATCGACACGAAAGAGCTGTCGCACCGAATAGGCGCCCCAATTATCGAAATTTCAGCACTGAAAGAGGAGGGAATTCCCGAACTGCTGAACGCTGTCGAAACCGCCGCTGAAATAAAACCGCCTCGACCGCCTCAATACTCTGCTTCAATAGAAAAAGCGATTCAAAAAATTGAAGCGTCGGACATTTCGTTTCCGACCGCCGAAAGCCGAAGAGGCTTCGCTGTCAAAATTTTGGAACGGGACCGGGAGATTTTGCAATCGCTCTCCGTTGCACCCAAAACGGCCGCTGAGGCAGAGAAAATCACCGCGGAACTTGAACGGGAATCCGGAAGCGATATCGGAGCGCTGCTTGCGAACGAACGCTACGGCTTCATTTCGCGCATTTTGGACGGCTGCTACACAAAAAAAGAGAAAAAAACAACCGTCTCCGATAAAATCGACCGAATCGTAACCGATCGGCTGCTGTCGATTCCGATCTTCGCCTCAATCATGTTCTTGGTTTATTTTATCTCCGTGACAACTGTCGGCGCTTTTTTAACCGATTGGACTAACGACGTTTTTTTCGGCGAATGGATTCTTCCGGCAGCTCAATCGGGACTTGAATCGCTCGGAACAGCGGATTGGCTGGTCAGCCTCATTGTTGACGGAATCATCGGCGGCGTCGGAACCGTTCTCGGATTTCTTCCCCAGCTTTTCGTTTTGTTTCTCTTCCTTTCATTTTTGGAGGACTGCGGTTATATGGCGCGGGCAGCCTTCATTATGCACCGTTTTTTCAAACGGTTCGGACTTTCAGGGAAAAGTTTCATTCCGCTGTTAATCTCTTCCGGATGCGGAGTTCCGGGAATCATGGCAACGAAGACCATCGAAAACGAAAAAAGCCGCCGTCTGACAATCATCACAACGACTTTCATTCCCTGCGGTGCTAAATTGCCGGTTATCGCCCTCATCGGAGGAGCTGTTATGGGAGGAGCCTGGTGGACGGCTCCAGCGATTTACTTCATCGGAATTGCTGCCGTTGCCGTCAGCAGCATTATTTTAAAGAAAACAAAGCCGTTTGAAGGCGCCGAATCTCCGTTTGTCATGGAATTGCCCGACTACCATTGGCCGTCTCCGAAAGGGATACTGCTCCATGTGTGGGAACGATGCCGTTCTTTTGTCATCAAGGCAGGAACCGTTATTTTTATTGCCTGTGCAGTCATCTGGTTCCTCTCCGGATTCGGATTCACCGAAGACGGTTTTGAAATGACAAACATTGAAGAGAGTCTTTTAGCCGATGCGGGGAATTTGATTGCACCGATTTTCCGTCCCGTCGGTTTCGGCGACTGGAAGGCAGCCGCGGCAACCGTGACGGGATTGGTTGCTAAAGAGAATATTGTCGGAACGCTCGGCGTTCTGCTGACCAAATCGGAAGCGACCGAAAGCGACGTCGGACTTTGGCAGGCGGTCGCCTCTCTTTTTCCGTCGAAATCGGCGGCATTTGCGTTTTTGGTTTTCAATATTTTATGCGCACCGTGTTTTGCCGCAATCGGCGCCGTCCGCCGTCAGATGAACAGTCGAACGTGGACGCTGTTTGCCGTTGCGTGGCAAACCCTCCTCGCCTACGCCGTCGCTTTAATGATCTTTCAGTTCGGAAATTTGGCCGACGGAGAGCCATTCACGGCCGCTTCGGGTGCTGCCATTGCGGTACTTGTCGGTTTGCTTTACGCTCTGCTACGCAGCCCCCGATGGGAAGAAAAGTTTTTTCGGAGAAGGAAAAAGTGACGGCTACAATTGTGCTTTCATTTGCGGTTGCGGCTCTGCTGCTTGCCGCTGCCGTTTTCCTCTTTAGAAACCGGAAAAAAGGCGGCTGTCACGGTTGTCCGCACTGCGGCAGTTGCGGCGATTTCAAAGCAGCAAAAAGCCAATCGGTATCAAAATCAACAAAAACGCCGCGTTGTAAAGAGTGAAAGATCCCAAATACCGCAACGCGCCTCCGTTATTTTCACTGACATAAAGTTGATACGAAATCACGCTCGCCAAAGATGCGATCAACGTTCCCAACCCGCCGATATTCACCCCCAACGCAATCGGCCGCCACAAATCCGTAAACGGAGCCAAAAGCAGCGCCGCAGGCACATTGCTGATAATCTGACTGACAGCGATAGCCGAAAAATAGATCTTTTCCGACGAAGAAAACAATCCGGGCAGATCAGCAGACATAAACGGCAGCAGCGAAAGATTCTTTGAAAAGACAAAAAACGCCGCAAAAACCGCTAACAATGAATAATCGACCTTTTTTAAAGCTCCGCCGCAGGCTGCCGCGCCCAGAGCCGACGTTAAAACCGCCCACGGCCAATCAATTAATCCAAAAACCGCCGCCAACGCCGAACACAGCGCCGCCGAGGAAATAGCTGCCTCTTTAAAATCAATCGGCGGAGCCGGCGGTAAAAAATCGAGTGAAATCCCCTTTTGCGAATCTCGTCCGGCAGCCAACGCGACAGCCGCCGCCAGTAAACCAACGGAAAAAATCGCCGGCGGGAACATTGTTTGAAAAAAATCAAGCGGGTGAAGGTGATAAAAAGCGTATAAAAACAAATTTTGAGGATTGCCGGGCGGCGTTAAAGAAGAACCGAGATTAGCGGCAATTGTCTCAATGATCACGATGCGAAGCGGATCAATTTCAAGACGGCGGCAAACGGTCAAAGTCAGCGGCACAAAGGTCAGCAGCGCCACATCGTTGGTTAAAACCGTCGAAAAAAGAAAAACCAGCGCCGTAAACGCCCCGTAAAGCGGCAGCAGACGCCGGCACCGGCGCAGCAACGCAACGGCGGCAAAGTCAATAACAGAAGCGCTGCGGAACCCCTGAATGACCGCCATCAGCGCAAACAGCAGCCCCAAAACGCGAAAATCAACCGCTTCAAAAAGCTGCTGCATTGAAGGCTTTACAAAAAACGAGGAGAGAATCGCCGCTGTCAGCGCCGCAACAAGAAGAAATCGGCGCTTTAAGAACCGCATTGCGGATTCACCGAATGTTGCTGCTTGATTTTTTCGCCTCTTCATCGGATTGCCGAACGGTTTAATTGGTCTTTTCAACGCGAACGGCGTTCAAAGCACAGGTACCGGAAACGGTAATCTCCGCAACGCCGTCTTCCGGCTCAACCGTCCAGATGAACGCGTAACCGCGGGCTTCGGAGCCGCTGCTGCGCGAAACGGTGAACTTATCCGTTTCCGATAAAACGGCGTCATCGGGCGCTTCACCGCCGTCTTCCGTAAAACCGACTGCCGACGGTTCACCGCTGACCGTGCCGACGGTCACATCAAAGACTGCATCCGTTTCGACGGAGGTATCGTTTCGGACGCTCAGCAAACCGATTTCGTATGTGCCGGCGGGCAGATTTTCGAGACGGAGAACGACCGACGATGACTCCGATTCCAGCGAAACCGAATCGCCCCAAACCGGCAAACCGTCTTCCGACAGAGGATCTTCACGCATAAATCCGCCGAAAAGGCTGCCGAACGACTCGGCATCCGAAACGCTGTTGAACAGTCCTCCGGAAGAAGAAGGCTTCACCGTTCCTGAATACGAAACGGAAACAAGCGCCTCATCTCCGCCGTCAAAAATCGCAATAAAAGACTCGCCGGCCGAAAGCGCATCCGCATTTCCGCCGCTCGCGACAACCGGTTCGTCTTCGACAGTTCCTTTTTGATCGTTAAAATCGACATAGAAAACGTTGTCATCGCCGACTTCGTAAGAAGCGCCCGCACTTTCGCCGGCCTCTTCCGCTTCGGCTTCCTTCTTCGCCTCTTCCGCAGCCGCGCGGCGCCGTTCAACAGCACGCGCCGCCGCCAACCGTTCTTTCTCCGGATTGAAAAAGAGATTTTCTTCTTTTAAATAAGCAGTAATTTCCTCGCCATAGAGAAAATCGGGCGCTGTTGCCAGTGCGTACAGCCGATCTGTCTCCCAAAATCCGTTTTCAATCGCCCTCGCTAAAATCTCTTTTCCTTTTTCAAACGACTCCATTCCGAGCAGATATACCTCCGCTCGTTCGAATGTCAATTCGGCATTTGTATTGGCGTCTGTATCCAATTTATCGTAAATTTCGGCTGCCTTTTCAAAATCTTTGTTCTTCGCCAAAATACGCGCATACTCCCATTCAATCGACGTATCGTCGCTCTTCTTCGCCAAATAATCGTTCATGTACTTCAGCGCATCATCGTATTCTCCGATATCGTAAGCAAGCAGCGCAATTTTCTTCAGCGCGTCGGTCGTATCTTCCAAAAACGGAAGCGTTTCGATCAACCGCTCGTAAGCCTCGCGCGGCATATCCAACGCCTCGTAAAGCAATGCCGAATTGAAGAGTGCGTTTTCGTGACGGGGATCGATGGTCAGAATCGTTTTATAACAGGAGGCCGCCTCGGTGTAGTCGCCTTTCAAATAGTAGACATAAGCCAAAACTTCGAGGATCATTGTGTTTTGAGGAGAGGCGTCATGCATCGGAATCAGAAGTTTCAGCGCTTCGTCGTAACGTTTTTTTTCGATTAAAAGCTTTGAAAAATTGAAGGAATTTCGTGTCAGTGACGGATCCACCCGCAGTGCTTCATAGTACGCCTTTAACGCATCATCCGTCTTTTCCAGTTCACGGTAAGCGTTAGCCAAATTGAAGTAAACCGACGCGTACTGCGCCCGGGAAATGCGGATCGTCTGACATCCGGTAAAAAAAATCAAAATCAAAAAGGAAACGAAAAAACGGCGCGCCATCCGAAATCTCCGTTTTCACTATAACAGGAAACGAAAAAAAAGACAATAAAAAAGACCGATTCAACGAATCGGTCTTCCATCCCGTAGGGGAATCGAACCCCTGTTGTAAGAATGAAAATCTTATGTCCTAACCCCTAGACGAACGGGACAAAGTGAGCTGCTCAGGATTCGAACCTGAGACCCACGCCTTAAAAGGGCGTTGCTCTACCAGCTGAGCTAGCAGCCCGAAACAGCCGACCGAAAACCTTCAGTCAACGTTCAATGTAAATGCACAATACCCGATTCAAAGAAAAATGTCAACAGATTCTGCAAAAAAATTCCGCAAACAGCTGCCTTTTTTCCGTTCAACCGGCGACTCGAATCGGTACCTCAGATAACGCTCACTGAGTCCCTCACAGAGAAACCCGCCTCCTTTTAACGGAACACACTCCTCGACAATCACATCCGCCGGCTTTGACGCCCACTTTTGCCGGTACGCCTCCGACGCGCACTGCGACCGTTTGCGTAAAACAGCCGCCCTTTCGTCGCGGATCCGCTGCGCCACCGGATGCTTCGGTACCGCCGCTTCGGTTCCCGGCCGCGGTGAAAACGGAAAAACGTGAAGAGCGTGAAAAGCGTTTTCGGCAATAAACCGCTCGGTTTCCAAGAATTCGTCATCACTTTCCCCGTCAAAGCCGGTGATGACATCGGCAGCCAAAAACGGATCTTCTTTCGCGTTTCGAAGCAGCCGCACCGCTTCGGCAGCCCTCTCCGCGTCGTAATGCCTTCCCATACGTGCCAACACGGCTGACGAACCGGACTGCAGCGCCAGGTGAAAATGAGGACAAACCTTTGGATGAGAGACAGCGCGCACCAGTTTTTCATCGACAAAATCGGGTTCAAGGCTGGAAAGCCGAATCCGGGCGGAAGTCAGCCTCTGCACTGCCTCTTCAATCAAATCGGAAAGATCCGACGCACCGTCCCGATATTGGGAAAGATTCACTCCCGACAATACAATTTCCGCCGCCCCGGCTGCCTCCGCCGCTGTGATTCGCCGCAGCGCCTCTTCAAACGGAAGGGAAACCGACTTTCCCCGTGCCAACCTGACCCGGCAGTAACGACAGGCATTGTCACATCCGTCCTGAATTTTGACAAACGATCGCACATGATACAGTCCCGGAGCGCTTTCAAACGCAAACGGATCGCTCTTACCGTCGGCTCCTAAAAAAAACCGGCGCAGCGAAACAGCAAGCGGTTCACCTGCGGGACAATCGGTCTCCAAAAACAAAGGCAAATCCGCCAAGTTCGCCTTCTGCGTCATCGAAACCACCCATGCGCCGGGCAGCGTTTTTTGAATTTCTTCGCGTGCCATTTGAGCGTAACAGCCTGTAACGACCAACGCCGCTCCGGGCGCCTCTTCGGCAATCTTCTTTAAAATCCGCCGCGCCTTCTGCTCGGCCTTCGACGTCACCGTACAAGTGTTGACAATTACCAAATCGGGGTTTTCGTTCGGGGCGACGACAAAAAAACCCCGGCTCAAAAACGCATGAGCCAGGGCTTCGCTCTCGCATTGATTCAATTTGCAGCCGAGCGTATAAGAAGCAACTCTCACCGATCGGCTCCGGCAGCTCTGTCCAGACGGGCCATTCCCTCCTGCGCCGTTTGATTGTAACTTTGCAGGTTCAATGCTCGGCGGTAAGCTTCCCGCGCGCCTTTGACGTCCTTCAGATTCTCTTTAGCCGTTCCCAACGACGCCCATACAGCACCTGCATTGGGATTAATACTGACAGATGTAGAGAAAGCAGTCACCGCATGGTAGTACTCTTTCCATTGAAGGAAAATCTGTCCCATATAATTGTAAACCTGAGGCAATTTGTCACCGGTCGGAGCGACGCGGACATAACGCTGAGCGAATTCCAACGCATTTTGATACTCTTTCAAGGCGAAATACGCCTCGCACATCGTAAAAATCAAACGCGCATCGTTGACATTCAGCCGCAGCCCCTCTTCGCCGTAACGGATCACATCGCGGAAACGGTCAGCCTGCAAAAGACTCCAACACAAAACCACGTAAGAATCCAGGCGCTGCGTTCGGGTCCGGGTTGACGACTGCAGCTCTTCCAAACACACTTCTGCAGCACGAGTGTAGTTTCCCTGACGGAAAAGCACCAACGCATCCTCCCGCGGCGCCTCCCTGCGGCTGCGGGCGACGGCACGCGTCTCTTCGGCAGCTGTCTGCGGACGCTCCGTCTGAGCGGGCGTTTGAATTTGCGTCGGCCGAGGCTGCACGTTTTCAGTCTGCGCAAAAACCGAAACCAACGGTATGACGATTAACAATACGGCAATCTTTGTTCTCATTTGGTTCCATCCTCCTGCGGTTTCTTCATCGTGCACTTTCCGTCAAAACGGCAACCGCTCTCCATTAAAATATCGGGAGCTGTAATATCGCCTTCAACGTGCGCGCGGGAAAAAATCTCAACCCTCGTCAAAGCGCGAATATTTCCCTCTACCCGTCCTTTAATCGACACAAAACCGGCAAAAATATCCGCTTTCACATCGGCTGTCTCTTCGACAAACAAACTTCCGGAAGAGCGGATGTTTCCGGTAAATTTTCCTTTGATGCTCAGTCCGCGATCAAACGAAAGCTCTCCTTCAAATTCAACATCACGGCTCAAAACCGTTTCGATATCAGATTCATCAATGATGGTTATACGATTCTCTTTGGTTTCCATTTTTAACCTTGTTTTACAGAATGAATTATTGTAACCTATTTTCGACTGTTTGTAAAGCGCGCAGCCGAAAAACGCGGCGTCTTGCGTTTTTTCTCGAAACGATCTTCAAGTATTTGATTTTTTTGCGAAAATGCGTTAGAATCGAAAACACAGGAGACAAACAATGACATTTCAGGAGAAAATGATTGCCGCGGCCGTCGCTAAGCAGAAAACTCTTGTTTTACCGGAAGGCTGTGAAGCGAGAACGGTTCAAGCTGCCCGCCGCATCAAAGATCAAAAAATCGCCGCCCGAGTGATTCTGGTCGGCAGCGAAGCTGAAATTCGAAAAACGGCGGCTGATGTCAACGTCGATTTGACAGGAATCGAAACGGTCGATCCTCTGCAGTCCGAAAAGAAAGAAGCGTATGCGGCCGAATTTTACGAAATGCGGAAACACAAAGGGATGACGCCGGAACAGGCGGCAACGGATATGCTCGACCCCATCCGATGGGGATGCATGGCTGTTCACCTCGGCGACGCTGACGCTATGGTCGGCGGTGCGGAAAACCCGACAGGAAAGATTCTCGTCTCCGCGTTTCAAATCATCAAAACAGCTCCCGGTGTCCGGAAGGCTTCGTCCTGTTTTGTCATGGTATTCAAAGACAAAAAGTGGGGCAAAGACGGCAGCATGATCTTTGCCGACTGCGCCACCATACCCGACCCGGACGCCGAAACACTGGCGGAAATCACACTCGCATCCGCACAGTCGTGCCGCACATTTTTGGAAACGGAACCGAAAGTCGCCATGCTTTCATTTTCGACCAAAGGATCGGCAAAACACGCCAACGTTGACAAAGTCGTCAACGCGTTAAACATCGTCAAAGAGAAAGCTCCCGATCTGGAAGTTGACGGCGAACTGCAGGCCGACGCCGCCCTGATCCCATCCGTTGCTCAAAAGAAAGCCCCCGGATCGGCGGTTGCCGGCAGCGCCAACGTTTTGGTCTTTCCCGACCTGCAGGCAGGCAACATCGGTTACAAACTGGTGGAACGGTTTGCGAACGCCGAAGCCTTCGGACCGATTCTGCAAGGATTTGCCAAACCGGTTTCAGATCTTTCGAGGGGCTGTTCAGTAGAAGACATTGTCGTCACCGCTGCCGTTACGTTGGCACAGTGCCGCTGAAATCGTTCCGCAGGACTTGACGAAAACCGCCGATTCCGCTATCATGCAAGCATTCGGGATGTTGCCTAGTGGCTAAGGCGTCGGCTTTGGGAGCCGAAAATCGCAGGTTCAAGTCCTGTCATCCCGACAGCAAATGCAACCATAGCTCAGCCGGATAGAGCAACTGCCTTCTAAGCAGTAGGTCGCAGGTTCGAATCCTGCTGGTTGTAACACTTAAACGCACTCGCAAAGGGTGCGTTTTTTATTCTCCGATCCATTCGGGCGCGTGCGCGCCGCGGCAAGCGGCGCGCACCGGGCTTTCCGCTGCAATTCGCGGCCTCCGTTTGTTTGCATCCGCAGCAAAGCTGCCGCTTTGCCCTTCGCCATCACTCCGTCAGCCTCTCATTTCCGCTTCAATCCCTCGCGCCTTCGCCCTCAGCCGCCTTCAAACAAAAACAGGAGCCGTTAAAGGCTCCCGTATCAATTCTCACTTCATCCGAAGCAGCCGCTTGAGCGGAGAAATCCAGCGGCGAGGTATCAATTTGACAATTCGCTTCCGCATCCTCAACGCCGGCAGGCGCGGGCAGACCGAGCTCGGAGGGCGCCGACGGCGAAGCCGGGACGCCCAAAAATAAAAATTTCACAGGATTTTCCGGGAAACCATAGGGTTACCGCTCAGAGCGGACGAGGCGGAAGCCGTAGTTGTTGTACCGGTTGTAGGGTTGGTTGGCGCCCCGGAGCGAGACGGTACAGAAAGAGGCGCTGCTAATCCACCTGCCGCCACGACTTACCCGGCTACGGCCGGCACCCGGTCCTTCAGGATCCTCTGGACCTCTGGGATAGCCGCTACTGCTGTCATACCAGTCCCAACACCACTCAAATACATTACCGCTCATGTCATAAAGCCCCAGGGCATTGGCTTGCTTTTTCCCTACCTCATGGGTCTTGCTGTCGCTGTTATCAGTGTACCAAGCCACAGCATCTATTGTGCCACTGCCACTGTATGTGTTGTCCCAACTGCCGTCTGAAATTCCGGTCTGGCCTCCCCGGGCAGCATATTCCCATTCCGCCTCTGTAGGGAGCCGGTAACCATTGGCATCAAAATTACAGGTTACCGATTTCCAATCATCATAATCTTCAGCACCGGTTGATGTAGGGGACGTTCCCCAGGCAGCAGGGTTTGTAGAGCCTTTGATAGTATAACAGGGGGTCAAGCCCTCTTTTATACTCAAAAGGTTACAGTATACGATTGCATCGTACCAGTTCACCTTTTCCACAGGACGCCTTTCCTGCACCTCCCCCTCTGCAGGTGGGTTTGTGTCTCCCTGAAAGTAACTGGGGTTTGCCTCTATGCCGTTTTGGTTCCCGGTCATTACGCTTACAAATTCCTCCTGGGTCACCTCATAAGGGGAAATCCAGAAACTTGAGAGGGTTACTTCTGTGCCGTTTAGGGTGCAGTTTCCACCTTCTGCAAGATGCTGCCCCTTTTCTGATTGTATCCACCTTGCATAAAGTGTTTTATCTCCGGTACTTCCCTGGGTAATCTCTTTTACCTCTGTTGTACTAAAATCCGAGCTTTCAAACCAACCTGTAAATGCAAACCCATCTTTGGTTGGGGCTTTGAGGGTTATGGTTCCGGTCTCCACATTGTAACCTGCAGGGTTTTCAGGTGCATTGGTTCCGCCGTCAAGCTCATAGGTTATGGTGTAGCTTACCGGTTTCCACTTGGCATAAAGGGTTATGTCTCCGGTGGTGCCTTGGGGGATTTCTGTTACCTGAGTGGTAAATTCTCCATCCTTGTACCAGCCTTTAAAATCATACTCATCTTTCGTAGGAGTTTTTAAGGTTATGGTCTCGGTCTCCACATTGTAACTTGCAGGATTTTCATTTGTTGCCCCATCAACATTTACATAGGTTATGGTGTAATCCCCTTCTTTTACCCACACTGCGGTATATTCAGTGTTTTTTTCCGGGTATTTTTCCGGCAGGGCAGGATTCCAGCCTGCAAGGTCATAACCTTCCCTTACCGGGGTTTCAGGCAGTGCAAGGTTTTCCCCCGCCTTTCCGGTAAGGGCAAGGGTTTTTCCCTCTTTAAAACTACCCTCCCCGGCATCAAAGGTCAGTGTAACCGAGGGTACTTCACAGGCAAAAAAACCTGTGCTCAAAGTGAGGGCTGCCAAAAGCAGCAGTCCCTTTAATGCAAAGTTCCGGGCTATGCCCGCATTTTTCTTTTGCATCGTTCTTTCCTCCATCTTTTTAATAAATTTGTGGGAATATAAAAAAAGACGGCATTTTCCCTTGGGGAAAACACCGTCCTTTGTTACCGTGTGAGGATTTTTCTGATTTGTTACATAAAGATACTGCTTGCTTGCTTCTGTCGTCGTTCATAATTTTATTATACGAGAGGAAAGAATCTCTGTCAAGAAGAGGGCGCAGCGCAGCCGCAAGCGCGTCAGGCGCCCGCAGAGGGCCGCAGGCCGTCTGCCCGCCGGCAGGCGCGGGCAGACCGGGCTCGGAGGGCGCCGACGGCGAAGCCGGGACGCCCAAAAATAAAAATTTCACAGGATTTTCCGGGAAACCATAGGGTTACCGCTCAGAGCGGACGAGGCGGAAGCCGTAGTTGTTGTACCGGTTGTAGGGTTGGTTGGCGCCCCGGAGCGAGACGGTACAGAAAGAGGCGCTGCTAATCCACCTGCCGCCACGACTTACCCGGCTACGGCCGGCACCCGGTCCTTCAGGATCCTCTGGACCTCTGGGATAGCCGCTACTGCTGTCATACCAGTCCCAACACCACTCAAATACATTACCGCTCATGTCATAAAGCCCCAGGGCATTGGCTTGCTTTTTCCCTACCTCATGGGTCTTGCTGTCGCTGTTATCAGTGTACCAAGCCACAGCATCTATTGTGCCACTGCCACTGTATGTGTTGTCCCAACTGCCGTCTGAAATTCCGGTCTGGCCTCCCCGGGCAGCATATTCCCATTCCGCCTCTGTAGGGAGCCGGTAACCGTTTGCATCAAAATCGCAGGTTACCCCATCCCAGACAGCATCAGTTGATGTGGGGGAAGTTCCCCAGCCAGCAGGGTCTGTAGAGCCTTTAATGACATAACAGGGGGTCAAGCCTTCTTTTATACTCAAAAGGTTACAGTATACGATTGCATCGTACCAGCTCACCTTTTCCACCGGTCGCCTTTCCTTCTCCTCCCCCGCCGCAGGATTGCCGGTAAAACTACTGGGGTTTGGCTCTATGCCGTTGGTGTTTCCGGCCATTAGGCTTTCAAATTCCTCCTGGGTAACCTCGTAGGGGGAAATCCAAAAACCTGAGAGGGTTACTTTTTTACCGTTGAGGGTGCAGTTTCCACCTTCTACTTTTACTGTTGTAAATGGTATTTGTTCCCACTCTGCGGTATATTCGGTGTCTTTTTCCGGGTATTTTTCCGGCAGGGCAGGATTCCAGCCTGCAAGGTCATAACCTTCCCTTACAGGGGTTTCCGGCAGTGCAAGGTTTTCCCCCGCCTTTCCGGTAAGGGCAAGGGTTTTTCCCTCTTTAAAACTACCCTCCCCGGCATCAAAGGTCAGTGTAACCGAGGGTACTTCACAGGCAAAAAAACCTGTGCTCAAAGTGAGGGCTGCCAAAAGCAGCAGTCCCTTTAATGCAAAGTTCCGGGCTATGCCCGCATTTTTCTTTTGCATCGTTCTTTCCTCCATCTTTTTAATAAATTTGTGGGAATATAAAAAAAGACGGCATTTTCCCTTGGGGAAAACACCGCCCTTTGTTACCGAATGAGGACTTTTCTGATTTGTTACATAAAGATACTGCTTGCTTGCTTCTGTCGTCGTTCATAATTTTATTATACGTGAGGAAAGAACCTCTGTCAAGAAGAGGGCGCAGCGCAGCCGTAAGCGCGTCAGGCGCCCGCAGAGGGCCGCAGGCCGTCTGCCCGCCGGCAGGCGCGGGCAGACCGAGCTCGGAGGGCGCCGACGGCGAAGCCGGGACGCCCAAAAATAAAAATTTCATTGAACCGCTTGATTAAAAGCGCGGTTTCGGATATAATGGCGATGATTTCGGGGTGTAGCGCAGTGGTAGCGCGCTGCGTTCGGGACGCAGAAGTCGCGGGTTCAAGTCTCGCCACTCCGACAGCGGCTGTCGCGGTTTGCGGCAGCCTTTTTTGTATCTTCGAGCGCGAAAGAACGGTTGATTGACTTTTTCCGTTTTTTCGCTACAATAAAGACAAAATGGAGGCAGTCTATGGAAAAGATTTCGGTTGCCGTATTGGGCGCCACCGGAACGGTCGGTCAAAAATTCATCACTTTATTGGAAAATCATCCATTTTTCGAAGTGCGGGAGCTTGTTGCTTCATCGCGCAGTGCGGGAAAACCGTACAGGGAAGCCGTCAGCTGGAAACAGGATCGGTTTATTCCCGAAACGGTCGGAGACTTGATTGTTAAAACAACGGATGATAAATTGGAGAGCCGTATTCTCTTTTCCGGTATGGACGCCGAGGTTGCCGGTCCGGCGGAAGAAGCGTATGCCGAACGGGGACACTTTGTCATCAGCAACTCAAAAAACCACCGTATGGACAAAACCGTCCCGATTATTATTCCGGAAGTCAATTCCGACCACTTTGAAATGATCAAGGCGCAGCCGTACAAAGGCGCGATTATCACCAACTCCAACTGCTCAACCATGTTTCTGGCAATGGTGCTGGCGCCGCTTCACAAGGCATTCGGCGTCGAAAAGGTTTTTGTGACGACGATGCAGGCAGTTTCGGGCGCCGGTTACCCCGGTGTCGCTTCCATGGATATTCTGGGAAACGTCATTCCTTTCATCGGCGGCGAAGAGGCAAAGATGGAGTGCGAGGCGCAAAAGATTCTTGCCGAAATGAAGGACGGCGAACTGATTCCCGCTCCGTTTGTTATCAGCGCTCACTGCAACCGTGTGCCTGTATTTGACGGTCACACCGAATCGGTTTCGATCTTATTCAAAAATAAGCCGACGGTTGACCGGGTTAAAGAGACGCTGCGCGCGTTTAAAGGGATTCCTCAGGAGAAACAGCTGCCGTTCGCACCGAAACAACCGATTCTTGTGTTTGAGGAAGAGAATCGGCCGCAGCCGGCGCGCGACGCGTGGAAGGAAAACGGTATGTCTGCCTGTGTCGGTCGTATCCGACAGTGTCCGCTTTTCGACATTAAGATGACGGTGATGGGACACAATACGGTACGCGGCGCCGCCGGAGCCGCCATCCTGAATGCCGAAACGTTGGTGGCGCTTGGTTATTTGAATGAGGGGAAGGCAAAATGATTGTGCTGAAATTCGGCGGCACCTCCGTTCAGGACAGCGCCGCCATGGATCGGGCTCTTGACATCACATTTGAGCGATTGGAACGTTCACCGGTTTTAATCTCTTCGGCAATGGCAAAGATTACCGATTCGTTAATTGCCGCCGCCGATGCGGCAGTTGCCGGAGACGGCGAAGCGGTTGCCTCTTTGCTTGACGCCGTTAAAGAACGTCACATCAAATGCGCTTACGAATTTCTGAAAGGGCAAAACCTCAACTATGCCGTTACCCGCATTAACGAAATCATGACGGAACTGCGTTCGATTCTGCGCGGCTGCGTCTACTTGAAAGAATGTACACCGCAAAGCTGCGATGCAGTCGTCTCCTGCGGGGAACTTCTTTCAACCGTTTTGCTTCATGCGCGGGCAAGGGAGCGGAAAATTGATGCCGTTTGGCTCGATTCCCGTGAATTGATCAAAACCGACAGCACTTACGGAGAAGCGGCAGTTGATTTTAAAGCAACGGAGACTGCCATCCGCAAAGCGGTCACTCCCGCCGCCGGCAAACTCTTTATTGCACAGGGGTTCATCGGCAGCGATGCAAATTCACTGACAACGACCCTCGGCCGCGGCGGTTCCGATTATACAGCCGCCGTTTTCGGTTCAATCCTTAATGCGGAGGAGATTCAAATCTGGACGGACGTGAACGGTATTATGACGACCGATCCGCGATTGGTCCCCGAAGCAAAGACCGTTAACGAGATCTCCTACGAAGAAGCCGCCGAGCTGGCGTTTTTCGGAGCAAAAGTCGTCCATCCGGCAACGATTCAGCCGGCCGTCGCGAAAAAAATTCCTGTTACCGTTCTCAATACCCGCGATCCGGAGGGAATTTTTACCCGCATCTCGGAGAAAACCGCTTACGAAGGGTTGAAAGCAATTTCGGGAAAGAAAAACGTAACGCTTCTGACCGTCGTTTCGTCACGAATGATGAACGCAGTCGGCTTTTTAGCGAATCTTTTCGAGATTTTCCGCGAACACAACACATCGGTCGATTTGGTTTCCACCAGCGAAGTTTCCGTCTCAATGACCATTAATAAAACCGATAAACTGGCGGAAATTACCGCCGATCTGGAAAAACTGGGTTCGGTTTCGGTCGAGGCCGATAAAGCAATCGTTTGTCTGGTCGGCAAAGGGATCTGGAAAGATTCGCGCAACGTTACCAAGGCGTTTGCCGCTTTGGAAGGCACCAATATTCGGATGATTTCGCTCGGCGCTTCGGATACCAATCTAAGCGCATTGGTTCCAAACGGAAAATTAAACGAAGCGATTATTTCGCTCCACAAAGCGTTTTTCGGTTAGGTTTCCGCGCCGCCGATTCCGTATTCGGCCAGTTTACGGTGGAGGGTTTTTCGTCCGATTCGAAGCACCTCCGCCGCTTTCGATTTGTTGCCTCCGCACTGCGACAGCGTATACAGAATCACCTCTTTTTCAGCGTCGGACAGCGAGGTTCCCGGCGGAATCACCACTCCGCTTTCGCCCGCTGACTCTCCCTGAATCTGCGGCGGCAAATCGGATAGACTCACCGCTGCACCTTTGCAGAAAACGACGGCGCTTTCAACCGCATTTCGAAGTTCGCGCACGTTACCCGGCCACCGATAGCGGCACAACGCCGACAGCGCTTTTTTATCGAATCCGTCAATTTTTTTACCGTTTTCGCGGCTCAGCTCCCGCAAAAACGAAAGCGCCAATAAAGGAATATCATCCGCGCGTTCACGAAGCGGCGGAACATGAATCGAAACCACATTGAGCCGGTAGTAAAGATCTTCACGGAAATTCCCTTTTTTGATTTCTTCCGGCAGATCGCGGTTGGTAGCGGCGATGAGCCGAACATCGGTGTGAATCGTCTTCTCTCCTCCGACGCGCTCAAACGATCGTTCCTGAAGAACCCGCAGAATCTTAATTTGAATGCTTTGGTTGATTTCGCCGATTTCATCAAGAAAAAGAGTACCGCCGTCAGCCAACTCAAACCGCCCTTTCCGTTTGGAGACCGCCCCGGTGAAAGCGCCCTCTTCGTGACCGAAAAGCTCGCTTTCCAACAGCGATTCACTTAAAGCCGCGCAGTGAACCGAAATCATCTCTTTTCGGCTGCGATCGGAAAGAGCGTGAATCGCCTGCGCAACCAGCTCTTTCCCGACGCCGCTTTCGCCGGTAATCAGTACCGACGCTTTGGTCGGCGCTACCTGCTCGATTATTTCCATGATATGGCGCATCGGAGCGCTTTGACCGATTAATTTTTCAAAACGGTTCTGCTTCCTGAACCGCTCCAACTCTTTCGTCAGCTCTGCCTGTTTGGTCAAAAGCCGGCGGTTATCCAAACTCCGCTCAATTAAAAGCAGCAGGCGGTCAAAGTTCAAAGGCTTGGTTAAAAAATCGTAAGCTCCTTTGCGCATGCAGTCGACGGCAGCGTCGACGCTGCCGTGCCCGGTCAGTACAATCACCGGAATCGCCGGATACATCTTGTGTACGGTCTCGACAACCTGTTCGCCGCCGATACCGGGCAATCGCAAATCGCTGATAACAGCGTCGACGGGGGTCGTTTTTAAAATTTTCAGTCCCGTTTCGCCGTCAGCCGCCTCAAGCACATCGTAATTTTCATCCTCCAACAGAGAACGTAATCCCGAACGGATGTTTTTTTCGTCGTCAACAATCAAAATCACCGGCATGAGCACTCTCCGGGAATCAGCGAAATTTCTTTCTGCGGAATCGGGAAGAAAAGCGTAAAGACAGTTCCGCGTCCCTCTTCGGAGTCAACAGTGATGTCCCCGCCGTGGCTCTTCATGATTTGATAAACGATTGTCAGCCCCAAACCCGTTCCCGATGCCGACGTCGTAAAATAGGGATCGAAAACCCGCGGCAGCAACCGTTCCGGAATTCCTTTGCCCGTATCAGCCACCGACAAGGCAACCCGATCGTCGCGGACCGCTAACGACAGCGTTAAACGGCCTCCGTCCGGCATAGCGTGCATCGAATTATTAATCAAATTCAGCAGCACCTGTTTCATTTTATTGACATCGATGATGACTGCGGGAACATCATCCTCTTTTTTTAAAACCGCCTCGATGCGGTGCTTCTCCAAATCGTAACGAACCAGACGAAGCACATCTTCCGCCACGACGGACAGAGAAACAGGTTCTGAGGATAAATCCAGCGGCCGCAGCGTCATCAGAAACGAAGAGACAACTGCGTTCAGCCGCTCAATCTCTTCAGAAAGAACGTCAGAGCACTCCTTCAGTTTTTCATCGTCAAGAGAAAGCTTGTTCATCCGTTTTTTGAGAATATCGACGTAAAGCGACATGGCTCCCAACGGATTTTTGATTTCATGTGCAACTGCCGCCGTCATGGAGACCAACGAATTGAGGCGCTCAGTGACGTCGTTTTTTTTCTGTTCCGACTCCCGCTCAGAAATATCGCGGATTTGCGCCACCATGCCGAGAATCTTTCCGTCTTCGATCCAAGGATCACACAGCACTTCCAAAACGACGGGAGTCTCCCCTTCCCTGCGGACGGAGAATGAACGGCACTGATAACTGAGCTCTCCGGAAAGAGTCTCTTTGAAAAACTTTGCCAAATCAGAGAGCGTAAAAACGGTCTCCATACTTTTTACTCTTGTTTTCAGTGCAGGAAAAAATCGTTGAGCCTGCCGATTAAAATCAACTATCGAACCATCTTTATCAAAAACAATCAACGCTGTCGAAAGCGAAGCAAAAACCGTCCCTGCCAGCCGACAGCGGTCAAGCATTGAACGGGCCACCGTCATCAGCTTTTCGGGCGACTGCTCCGCCTTTCCAAGGGCTTTTTGATAAAACGAACTCATGCCGACGACTCCCGATCCAAAAGAATTTTTTTAATTTTGATAAAGGAGGTTTCGGCGACCGCTTCGGGCGATTGATGCGCCTCCGTCAGCGCTGTCAATCCCTCATTCAGGACACGCTGAATTCGAGCGTATAGCATCTGCCTCACAGGATCCGTTTTTATCTCTGCCGCAAAACGGGAAGCGGCGGTTTGCGACAACCGCCGCCAGAAAAGCGTAAACAGCCGACGATCTGAAGTTTTAAACAGCGCAACAGAGTAAAAACGCTTCCATCCGTTTTCGTCAATCAACGCCGCAAAAAAATCGTCAACCGCCGCATTGATCTCCTCCAAATTCGTTCCTGAATGTTTCAAGATAAAATCACCAAGGGAAAGTTCGCCTTCATATCCAAAAAAGAGTTTAAGCAGCAGCCGCTCCTCTTCCCGACTGCGGTCGGAAAAGGCATAAATACGCAGCCGCGACAGCACCGTCGGCAAAACGGCGCTTTGACGAACCGCCGTCAAAATGAAATACGTATCGACCGGCGGTTCTTCCAAAATTTTCAACAGCGCATTCGAAGAGGCGACCGAGAGCGTATCAGCCGCTTCGATAATAATAATCTTCTTTCCCTCTGTGCCGATGTACGATTCGGAAATCAGATTGCGTACCGCATGAACGGAAAAGGAAGCAGGCGCCTGCGAAGCAAGTCTCTCCGCCGCCGTAACCGCTTCATCGATTTGCAAAAGCCGCTGCTCTTCGGAAGAAAAATCACCGACAATCAACCGTTCCGCTCCCGTTCCGATAGACAGCAACGCTTCTTTATCGATTTTTTTCGCATCTTCTTCGGTTAAAATACGGCTATCGAACCGCATTGCCAGCTTCCGCAGAGCGCGGACGAATTTAATCAGCGAAGAAAGATCGCCGCGGTTTTTCAGGAGTTCGGCAGTCAGGCGAATTTCGTAAAAATCGGAGTACGGACCGGTTAAAAATAGATATGGATTTTTCAAAAAACGGGATTGAACACAGGAACGGCAGCCGCAGTTCCATTCGCCGCCCTCCGAGCAGTTTAACGCCCGTGCTGTTTCTAATGCACACGATATTTTTCCGGAGAAATCGTTTCCGACAAAGAGCATAGCATGCGCAGGCGTTCCTGTCCGAATTTCCCGTTCGAGCCGCGCAGTAATCGATCGATTGCCGATGATGTTCTCAAACATCGGCCGGTTTCTCCGCAACCGCATCCGAAACCGTTTCGACAAGACGGCGGTAAACCTCATCCAGATAGGCTGTCAGGCTGTAGAGGTTATTGTCGACAATGTTTTTTGAAAACGAAGCGTCCAGCATTTCTTTCAGCCCCTGAAGAGGCTGAAGGGTAATCAGAACCATGAAAACGTAAACAATGATAAATCCTTCCAGAAATCCGAGAGCGCCGCCGAAAATATGATCCAAAGATCCCAACTGAATTTTGTCAACAAGCGTTTTCAGAAAATGAGCCGCTATCGTAACCACCAAGTAAGTCGCGGCAAATACGGCGGCGAACGCCGCCACGGGAGCGGCAAATTTCAATCCCCATGAAATGAACAGCTGCGCCACCGGCTGAAAAAAAAGATAGGCGCACAGCAGCCCCAAAACCAGAGCCGCGATCATTCCGACCTCTTTGATGATTCCGTTACGGATGCCGCGGAAAATAAAAACGCAAAGAAGAACCGCAAATACAATATCGAGAAGATTGAATCCTGTCATTTTTTCCTCCTTTTCAGAACCGATTGAATCTCGGCAGCCAAAAACTCCGCCGCATCGGGACGGCAAAGTCTGCGGGCGGCGCGGCTCATGTTTTCCCTTAAATTCGGCGACAAAAGAAGCGATTCGACGGCTTTCACCCACTCCGGATTAGAAAGCTCATCTTCAGTTACGACAACCGCCGCGCCGTGCTGTTCAAAAAGACGCGCATTAACGGCTTGATCGCCTCTCGTACCGTGCCCCAGCGGAATCAATACCGCCGGAGTTCCGGTCACTCCGTTCTCCCACAATGTTCCGGCTCCGGCGCGGCAAGCGGTAACATCGGCGGCTGCCAGCAAATGAGGAAATTCTTCGTGAAAAAAAGGACGAGAGAAATAATTCGAATGCGCAATCTCCTCTCCCGAAGAACCGGTTTGATGAACGACAAACGCCTGCGCACACAACTTGTCGAGAGCGTTGACAACAGCCGCATTGATAACGGCCGCCCCCTGACTGCCGCCGGAAACCAAGATCAGCGGTACGCCGTCGGGCGCACCGGAGATTTTCCGTCCTTTGGCAGCGTCTCCGCGGAAAATCTCCGGCCTCACCGGATTTCCCGAAACGACCACTTTCTCTCCGTATTTTTTCAGAGCATTTTTTGTCTCTTCATAAGGAACAAAAATCTTATCGGAAAAACGGGCGTTCAGCCGCGTTGCCAAACCGGGCGTCAAATCCGACTCGTGCGTCAAAACCGGGATGCGCAGAAGATGCGCCGCCCACACCGGCGGCACCGAGACGTATCCGCCCTTCGAAAAAAGCAAAACAGGACGGTGAAATAAAAACAGAAAAAAGACTTTAACAAATCCGGCAAAAATTTTAAATAAATCGAAGAAGTTAGCGATAGAGAAATAGCGGCGCCATTTACCCGACGGAATCGAACGGTAACGATAACCGAAACGGGAAACAATCTCCTTTTCGATTCCTTTTCCCGAACCGATCCACACAAAAGCGTCTTTTCCGATACCGGAGTTTTCCAGCGCATTAATGACGGCAATTCCCGGGAACACGTGACCGCCGGTACCGCCTCCGGTAAAAGCAATTTGCATCTTGACCGAACCTCGTTTGTGATATAAATTATTTTATATGAGAAAATCGTTATTGTCAATCTTTCTCGTTTTCTGCGGTGTTTCACTCTCCGCTCAAGACGCCGAACAGCCGTATCTTTCCGTCAGAGAAACAGGAGAGACTGCGTCATCCGCCGATTTGAACCGCGTTATCGAAAAACTGACCGACGTGCCGTCGTTTACAACCATGACTTACTACTCCGAACGGCGAAAAAAGGAACGCATTTTGTTTGAAGAAGCCGCCCTCCTTTCGATCGAACCGCCGCTGCCTGACAGCGGTGAAGCTTACGCTCCGCGTTATGAGTTTGAGCTTTTCCTGAAAGACGCCTCTTTTGGAGATATGAAATGGGCAGGAGAAATCACCTGTACAGACGGCGTCCTTTCGATGAAGATGACGAGCATCACGCCGATTCGGTTTATCGGAATCGAAGCCGCAGCAGAGGGCGCGTTGGAGATTGTTCTGAATATCAAAAAAAAAGACACCCGACTCTCGGTCGAGTGTCTCGGATTGGCCCGCGATCCGATTCGCATCATTTCAAAAAAACGAACGGAACAGTCGCTGCGGAACCGACTGATTGCGTTTAAAAACTACATTCTTTCGCCTTAAACGTCAATTCCTCCGCCAATTTTCATAACGGCGATGTTGACGGGATTGAACTTCCGGTTGCGCTCCGAAATAGCCACATCCAATGCGGCGTAAAGCGATTCGGGCGAACAAAGCTCCGGTTCGACGGCAATCAGTTTCCCCAACATAGCCATGTTGGCGGCCTTATGAGATCCGGCCTTCTCAGAGATGTCGTTGGCGTCAACTTTGATGATTTCAATATCGGTCCGCGTCGGTTCAACGTCAATGAGAGAGCTGTTGATCAACAATTTTCCACCCGGCCGTACGGCGCTCTCAAATTTCAGCAACGACGGCGTGTTCATAACAACAGCAATATCGTACTTCGGCGTCACCGGTGAAGCAATCAGTCCATCGGAGATAACGACGCAGCAGTTTGCCGTTCCGCCTCTCATCTCCGCCCCGTAAGAAGGAATATGAGAAACGTTTTTGCCGTCATGCATAGCGGCAATACACAAAATTTTTCCGGCTAAAATAACACCCTGTCCGCCGAATCCGGCAAATAAAATTTCACTGTACACGGGAAGCCTCCTCCGCATCTTTGTCGCGAAAAACCCCCAGCGGGTAATACGGCTGCATAACGTCGCGAACCCAGTCGGCGCCGGTCTGTGCATCAACGCCCCAGTTAGTCGGACACATAGAAAGAACTTCGATAAACGAGTACCCTTTTCCGTCAATTTGATTCTGCAGCGCGCGGCGAATCGCTTTTTTGGCTTTAACAATGTGCGGCACATCGTGAACCGACACCCGCTCAATGTAATACGGCGCCACCAGCGTATTCAGCAGTTCACAGGCGCGAATTGGGTAACCGACGTCGTGAACATCGCGGCCGTACGGAGTGGTTTTTGTCACCTGCCCTTCCATTGTCGTCGGCGCCATTTGCCCGCCGGTCATGCCGTAAATCGCGTTGTTAATGAAAATTACGGTGATGTTCTCTCCTCGGTTGGCAGCATGGATGGTTTCGGCTGTTCCGATAGCCAGCAAATCGCCGTCGCCCTGGTAACTGATAACCAGCTTATCTTTTTGTGCGCGTTTGACGCCGGTCGCAACAGCGGGCGCTCTTCCGTGCGGAGCTTCAATGCCGTCGACATCAATGTAGTTGTACGCCAAAACAGCGCAGCCGACCGGAGCAACCAGAATGGTTTTTTCCCGGCAGTTCATTTCATCCAGACATTCGCCGATGAGTTTATGAACGATTCCGTGTCCGCATCCGGGACAGTAATGACTTTTAACATCCCGAATCGAGTCCGGTCTTGTATATAAAATTTTATCTGCCATAAGAAAGAACCCTCTCTGTCACTTCATCCACCATAGGAACGGCGCCGCCCGGACGACCGAGAAAATCGACCGGAACCGCACCGTTGACTGCCAGTCTGACATCCGCCACCATCTGACCCAAACTCATCTCCACCGTCAAAACCTGCTTCTTTCCGGCAACCGCCGCGGCAAGCGCAACGGAAGGAAACGGCCACAGCGTAATCGGTCTGAAAACACCGGCCTTGATTCCCTGTTTACGCAAATTCATCACAGCTGCCTTGCAGACGCGGGAAGCCGTTCCGTAAGTGACCAATACAAAATCGGCGTCGTCACAATGAAAATTTTCAAACATCACTTCAGCCGCCTCAATCGCCTTGTACTTTTCTTCCAAATGACGGTTGTGCACTTCCAAAACGCCGTCAGCCAACCTTAACGAATTGATAACCTGCGCAGGGCGGCCTTCAGCGCCGGTAAGCGCCCACGGTTTCTCTGCCTTGAATCCCGACGGTTCAGGCAAAACGCACGGTTCCGACATCTGTGCCAGATAGCCGTCGCCCAAAATCAACGTCAAAATGCGGTACTTCTCCGCCACATCAAACGCCTTCAGCGTTAAATCAGCCAACTCCTGAACCGTTGCAGGCGCATACACGAGATTGTGAAAATCACCGTTGCTGCCCCCCTTGACGCACATATTGTAATCGCCTTGAGAACCGGAGATGTTCCCCAAGCCGGGACCGCCCCTCATCATATTGATGACGACTGCCGGCACCTCTGCTCCGGCAATATAACCGAACGACTCCTGTTTTAATGCGATTCCGGGTGATGAAGACGAAGTCATCGCCCGAGCGCCCGTTGCAGCCGCTCCGTAAACCATATTGCACGCCGCGATTTCACTCTCCGCCTGCAAAAACGTTCGATTCAGTTTCGGCATCCGTTTCGCCATATAAGCTGAAATTTCGTTCTGAGGCGTAATCGGATACGCAAAATAGTGCGTACAACCGGCGATCAACGCCGCTTCGGAGGCCGCTTCGTTTCCTTTTAGTAAAACACGTTCACCCATTTTTCCCTCCCGGCTCATCCGTTTCGACAATTTCAATAACGCAGTCGGGACAAATCATTGCGCAAAATTTACATCCGATACAAGACGGCTCGTCTTTGCACTTCGGATAATTGACACCCTGTTTATTGAAAGCCGAAGACATTTCCAAAATCTTTTTAGGGCACGCACCGATACACAATCCGCACCCTTTACACTTTTCGACAGAAATCAAAGGCTTTTTCATTTGTTTCTCCTGAGTCGAATTTATAATTTTCTTCGGAATTATTCAAGAGTCCGGGCGGTTTTCAAAGAGATTCCTTAACAGAAAAATTTTCCCTTTACCTCAATCCGTCAAAAAGTATTCAACGGTGTTAACCACACGAACGATTTTCTTCTCCGGCATCGCTTCGTTGACATCGGTGATCGAAAAAAGTCCCTGCGTCGCCGTTTTAATGCGTCCGACACGGCTGCCTGAATCTTTAGCAAATTGATCGGCGGCTGCCCGCGCATTGACAGTGGCTTCGGCAATCATATCGGGTTTAATGTCGTTCAATCCGTTGAAGAGAAACTGTGCCTGTGAAGCGCCGTAATTATTCGACAAAAGCACCCCCTGCGCAATCAAATCCCTCAAATTGCGGTCGGCCGCTTTAACCGCTTCAATGTTGACAGAACGAATCAAGAAAGTCACCTCTCCGATGTAACGGTACGGACGCGGCGTAGAATTGGCATACATTCTCTGCGCTTCATCGTCGACATTGATCGACTGCTTGACAATATCAGCCTTGCCGACGTTATTTTTCGCCAGATACGCTTCGACTATAGCCGAATCGCGTTTGACCGCCTCGTTTAAAGAAGTCAAATCATCGGCAGCGACGGTAAACTTCAACGGCCACACCGCCAGATCGGCATCAACCTCACGCTCGGCTAAACCGCGAACACTTACCGTCCGGTTAGCCTGTTTTCCTGCAATCAAACCGTAACAGACAGCTCCGCCAGCCGCGGCAATACCGAGAGCCAAAAACAACCCTGTAAAAAATACAGTCAAATTTTTCCCCATAAAAACCTCCGTTTACACAAAACGAACCTTCAGAACAGAAAGAAAAAAAGCCGCCAATCTCTCAATCTCCTCCGGCGGCGGCGTTCCCCCTCCGCGCGAAAGACAATCGTAAAAAAGCATTCTCACAGAAGCAGCAAAAAACTCTGCAGCCGGAACCACCGCTTCAGGATTATCGAGAAACCCGCGCCTGCGCCACTGTGCAAACAAACCGCCTGCCGTCTCTGCCAAACGCCGATTGACACTGCGCAACGCACACGCCGCCCGCTCATCGCAAAACTGCTCGACAATCACCACACGCCAAAGCCGCCGCACCGACTCATCACGCAGCCGGCCGAAACAAAGCGAAAGCGCTTCAACCAGAATCCGCCGAGGGGAAAACTCATCGGTTAATGACGCAATTTGTTCATCAGAAACCGGAGCTTTCAAAAACAACGCCTCGAATTCAGAAAACACCTCGCTGAGAATCTCTTCTTTCTTTGAAAAATAGATATAGAACGAACTCTCTTTAATTCCGACCGCTTTACAAATATCACGAACCGAAGTCGCCGCAAATCCGCGCTCGGCAATCATCCGAACGGCTTCTTTATAAATGAGGTTTCTGCGGAAATCGCCGGCTTTCTCCTCGTACATGCTACGATTTTAGCCTATTACTGCCGCATTGTCAACAAAAAAGCGGAAGAAGCAGATGAAGCCCTCCTTTCGGGCGCGTACCGGGCTTTCCGCTGCAATTCGCGGCCTCCCTGCGCCCGTTCACGCGGCAAAGCTGCCGCTTTGCCCTGCGCCCGCTTCCCGTCGGCCGCTCATTTCCGCTTCAATCCCTCGCGCCTTCGCCCGCGGCCGCCTGAAAAACCGGAAGGCGGCGCCGGACTTCTGCGGCTGCCGATTCTCAAAGAAGGCGCAGCGCCGCCGAAGGCGTCAGGCGCCCGCAGAGGGCCGTCAGGCCGTCTGCCCGCCAACCGGCGGGCAGACCGGGCTCGGAGGGCGCCGACGACCGCCGCAGGCGGTCGGGACGCCCAAAACACAAAAAGTCAGAGAGTTGAATCGAGTTCGCTCAGAAAGTCGACAAGAAACCGATTGAGCCACCGCCAACCTTCGGCAGTCGGCAGGAAGCGACCGTTTTCTTCACGAAAAAGTCCTGCCTTAAGCGCTCTGGCAACGGTCTTCGGAGCGGCATCACGGAGAACACGGCCGGTTTTGTGGTAAAAGTCATCGAGAGCGATTCCCTCTTTCAGACGGCAGCCCATCATGACTGTTTCAAAAAGGAGATCCCGGGGTGTGAGAATTTCTTCCGTCCAGCTCTTTTCCGGTTCGGCGGAGAGAAACGCTTCCAGCGGAGAAACTCCTTCCCGGCGGCAAACTCTGCCGGTTTCATTCGGAAAGGTGCCGGAGGCGGAGGGACCGCAGCCCCAGAACGGTTCCATGCGCCAGTAAGCGAGGTTGTGGCGCGACTCCCCGCCCGGCAGGGCGCAGTTGGAGATTTCGTAGCGTTCATAACCGAAGGCGGCTGCTTCGTTGAAGGCTTCCTCGACACAGGAAGAGATTTCCCGACCTGCCAGCCGCTTCTCCAAAGCCGAACCTTCCGGTACAGAAAGAGCGTAAACGGAGATGTGAGAGGGGCGGAAAGAAGCCGCCGTGCGAATGTCGCAGGCGGTCAGCGATGCGGGAACGCCGGGAATTTCACCGATGAAGTCGAAATTCAGCCGCGCGGGCCCGTTTGCCGCGGCCCGTTCGACCGCCTTCAACGCTGTCCGCCGGCTTGAATCGCGGCCGAGGAGCTGCAGCACGCGATCGTCAAACGACTGAATCCCCAGACTGAGACGGTTGACGGGGGTCGTTTTCAGAAAGCGTAAAAACGCTTCGCCGGACGTTTCGGGGTTGGCCTCCACCGTTACTTCACACTCTGCCGAGAGCGTAAAAAGGCGGCCGAGAGCGTCAAAGAGGCGCTCCAATATCGGCAGCGGCAGTGCCGATGGTGTTCCGCCGCCGATGTAAACGGATGAGAGGGTCGGAGAAAATCGTTCGGCAATCAGCTCTGCTTGTTGAATAATGCGTTCGACAGTCGCGCTTTGAATCGATTCGTCGGCGCAAACGGTTGAGTAGAAATCGCAGTAACCGCAGCGGCGGCGGCAGAAGGGAATGTGAATGTAGAGGGCGCCGGTCAACGGACCATTCCAAAGCGGGAAAACGGAAAGTAAATAAAACCGGCGCGGCCGATGATATTGCGGTCTTTTACGGGACCAAACCAGCGCCCGTCCAACGAATTGTCGCGGTTGTCTCCCAACGGCAGCTTATAGCCTTCGGGAACGTAACAGCCGAGATGATGCCGCACAGCCGAACCCGCCGCGTCGGCAGAAAGCGGATCGCGCATCAGACGCACCATCGCCGCAGTTTTGACGGTTTCATAGTCGGAGGGGCGGTAGGAACCGCGGCCGCTCTCAATCATTTCATCAAAAAGCGCCAACGATTCGCTGCGGTAACTTTCATCGGAAATCTCTCTTCGGATTTTCCAGCTCTTCGACGGAAAGCCGCCGACGCTCTCCTCCTCCAGAAAACGGTTTGATCCGCGCGGGGCAATAAGAATCCGTCCGTCGGCCGTTTTGATACGGTCCCCGCCGGCGCCAACAGCCCGTTTGATCAGAAAGTGTTTTCCGGGTTCCATTTGCCGTGTCTGCGGATTCCACTCTTTGTCGATGTCAACCAGCGACAGCGTCAGCATAAAAAGCATCCGATGGGTGATGTCGAATGCCGTTCCTTTCGAAATATATTCGGGATTTTCAAAAACGATAATGTCGTTGCGCTGCGGCGCAAATCCGGGCAGCTTTCCGAATCCGGGAAGGAGCTCAGGTCCGTACACCAGCTTGTTTACGAAAAGGCGATCCTGCGTCTCCAGTGTGTGCACCATCGACGGCGTCGGAATGTTATATGCCTGAAACAGATATTGATTAATGAGAAAAACGACGCAGGCAGCCCACAGAAACGACCCTCCCCAGTCGCGCAGCAGAGATTTGCGCTTTTGCTTCTCTTTTCGGTAGTACTTCTTTACGTTGCGGTCGGTCAGCCGGCGTTCGACAAACGCTGTCAGCCGGTCTTCGGTCTGTTTCTTCTTCACGTCGACTCCTTTTATGAATCATAGCACACTTTGCCTTCCTTGACAATCACCCTTCCTTCCGAAGAGCTGCCCCGCGCATTGACAACAACGTCAAATGCGTGTATTCTTCGTTTATGATCATTCGAAAGAAAGAAAAATCTCCGATTGAGCCGCCAGACGAAAAAGAGGTCTCTGTCAAGTTAAAGAACTTCGGAGGAGTCACCCCTTCTGTTTATCTGCGGATACTTCTCGCCGCCTTGATTATTTGCGCACTCTTCCTGCTGCTGTTTTTCCCGGGAATCAAAAACGAAGGCACCGTACTGAAGGTTCTCTCTGTTCCGTCGGGAGCGGCGGTTTCCGTCAACGGCACCTACGTCGGGTACACGCCGACAAAGGTGTTTTTGCCGGCCGATCGTTTTTATGATATGCTTATCGAAAAACCGGAATTTGAACCGAGGACGGAGCGTATCCGCGCCGAAGGCCGTGTCTTTGCGACCCTCTTCTTTCCGGTTCGAAAGACCGTCACAGTGAACTGGCCGCGCCCCGATTCGCCGGAAGAGCTCTTTGCGCCGGTTTTGGCGGAATTCAACGACTTTGCACAAGCCGGACGCGAATATTCCCCGTCGCTGCGCAAACAAGCGGCGCGCCTTTTGGAGCCCGGTTACTTTTTTACGGAAACGCTCGACTTTTTCGTTGAGGATTACAAAGATTTTTTAACCGATGAAGAGATTGAAACGCTGCTGCTGCGCGCCGCCGGCCTTTGCGGGCACACCGTTACGGCTCAAGCCGTTCTGAAAGCGTATATGCGCCTTCACCCCGACTGCGACGCCGTCGAAGCCGCCGCGCTCCTCCTGTCGGCACTTCAAAGCGACAATCCGCGCGCGGCCGCCGTTTTCCGCAGCGCACTGCCGAAGATGCCGGAAGCGGAACTGCCGCCGCCCCCGACTCTTCCGGAGACAGAATACCTCAGGCCGCAGCTGCGTCCCGCCTCATCGTTTTCCGCTCTCGGAGAACGGTGGGTTTACTTTGAACCCCAAACCGCCGTCACAGCCGCCGCTTCGCCGCTTCCGCCTGCCGAATGCGCTGTCGGCGGCTTTTGGATTCAGGATCGGGAGGTGACTGCCGGCCTTTACCGCCGTTTTTTGGCTGATACCCCGCAGTGGAACGCCGATAATGCGGCTGAGACGGAAAAAGAGGGAAAGACTGATGCCTTTTATCTCCGCCGCTTTCCGCAGGACGACCGACTGCCGGCAGTTTCCGTCTCCTGGCACGCGGCGCAGGCGTTCTGCCGTTGGCTGGAGCGTCAAAACGGATTTGAAAACTTTCGCGCGCGGCTGCCCTATTCGTTTGAAATCGAACTCTTAACCGCCGACGACGACCTGACTCTCGCCAACATCAACTCAACCGAGCTGAAGGCTGCCGGTGCCCGACAAGCCGATACCCTGCGCGATCTGACGGGAAATGCGTGGGAGTGGTGTCAAAACCCGCCGCTGCGGGATCCGGCTCAAACCGATCGTTTTCTGCTGAACCTTCCGACCGAAATCAAGGCGGTCAAAGGCGGTTCGTTTCAAAGCGAAACCGTCTCCGCTGCCGAAACCGGCATTCATTTCGCGGTTTGGTCCTCTCCGTTTACCGGGTTCCGCGTTGTCTTGGAGCGGCGATGAAAAAACCGGCTGCTCCTTCGGCTTTGCTGCTCGAAAACCGCAAAGCCCGTTTTCACTATGAAATCCTCGATACACTCGAATGCGGCATTGTCCTGAAAGGAACGGAGGTTAAGTCTCTGCGCGCCCGTCAATTTTCGTTTAACGACAGTTATATCCGCATTACAAAAGGAGAGCTTTTTCTCGTCGGCTTCCACATCTCTCCGTATAAATTCGGCACCCATGAAAATCACGAAGCAGAGCGAATACGCAAACTGTTGGCTCACAAAAAAGAGATTGAAAAACTTTCGCGAAAAACCACCGAAAAAGGTCTGACACTCGTTCCGATTAAACTTTACCTGAAAGATTCAAAAGTGAAAGTTCTGGTCGGTATCGCACGAGGAAAAAAGAGCTTTGACAAACGCTCTTCCATTAAAGAGCGGGATTTAAAAACAGCTGTCAATCGAGAACTGGCCGCACGCAGCCGCCGCTGAATCAATTTGTTGCAGTATCCTTTTCTCCGGCAAACTCACTGTCGTCCCGAATGCTGCTCAAATAATCGGTGTGCTGCCACACTTTGACGTAATCGATATAAAAAACCGGCGGTTCATCTTTATCATAGGAAAAGCGGCCGATCCGCTGGCCGTGAGGTCCCCACTGATCGCCGGCATCGATTTCGCATGTCAGCCTGAGAAACTCTTTGACTTTGGAAACGCCACCGGCATCTGTCATCCATGTCGGCTGTCCGTCAACATAAAAAATGTATTCGGTCGGCGTCCATTTCAGTCCGTAAGTGTGAAACCCTTCGTAGAGGTTCCCGACGACTCCGGAAACAAAATCTTCGATCTTTCCGTTGGCGCCGTAACCGTCCCACAGCAGCGCATGACCGGTCAGACCGATATTTTCCGAACGATTGTACTGCTTTAAAAATGCGGATTCATAAATATCGATTTCCGTACCGTCTTCACCGCCGTTGCCGACTTTCCGCTGATGAGAAGATTGCAGCCAAAAAGCCGACCAAATTCCCGGTACAGCGGGAACCTGAACCCGCGTTTCGAAGTAACCGAACGCCTGAGAAAAGAGCAGTTCGTCAGCCTCTCCTTGTGTCGATGCGCCTTGAGGGATGCGCCGTGTTTCAATCCCCGAAGTAAAGTTGGCCGCCTTCGGACAGATTCCGTCGGGACAGACGTGATTCTCCCTCGCCTCGGAAAGAATTTCGACCATACCGTTTTTTACGCTCACCATAGCGGGACACCAATAGTTGGCATATTCCGGATGAAGCGCCGACTGACTTTCCCAACGGACTCCGTGCGGAGAGGTCGTCCAGTGTTCCGGCAGACGATTGTCATCAAAGGTATCATTCATGGTGACAAACCAACCGCCTCCGGCCGCCTCCGCCTCTTCCTGCGAATCATAAACAACGACATCATCCATACCGGGACGGGAGACCCGTTCCCAGTCGATTTCCCCGTCAATCTCTGGATAACCGTGACAGGAAACCAAAACAGCAACAAAAAAAATACCAAACCGTAAAACCTGCATTATAACCACCTTAGCTGTCATTATAGCATAAAAGTAAAAAAATCAAACAAAAAAAAACAGCGGCGGCTCGATTTTTTTGCCGGATTCTGATAATCTCAGACTATGGAAAGAGTGGTTTTTATCGGAGACAGCTGGGGGCGCTACCTCGGAGAAGCTGCCGAAAACGGAAATCTACTGCAGCCGCTGAACGCCGTTGCCGACTGGCGGAAAACAACCTTTATCGGGTCCACCGCATCGAAATTCGCGCGCAACTACGACTCGTATATGGACTGCGCCGTCAAAGCGGTAAAAACACCGTGCCGGCTGATTATTTTCAGTCTCGGAGGAAACGATTTTTACAATCTGGCTCACTTCAACGATTTATCAGCCGCCGAGGAACGTTTTATCGATGAGAGTTTCACAAAAATCCGCAACAATCTGATTACCGTTCTGAGGGAGCTGAGGGAAAACTCGCCGGCGCCGATTCTCTTCTCCGGTTATGATTACTTCAACATCGACAAACTGGTCGATCTGTTTACTCCTGACAGCCGCCTCAGAAAGTTGGAGACACCGCTATTTAATCGATTGATGATGAAAGAAGGACGATTTGCGGCGGAAGCAGCCGCAGCCGTTTCCGGTGTTTTTTGTTCCGTCAATTGGGGACTTTTGCAGCATAATGCCGATCCTGAGCGTTATCCGCTGCGCGGAGGCAATCCAAACGAACCGACGCCGGTATCATGGATTCCCGACGGAATGCATCCGACAAAAGAAGGGTACCGGATCCTTCTGCTTTCGACACTGAAACAAGCCGGCCTTCTTCCTGAAAAACAGCGGTAAAGACGCTTGCGTTCCGGCGGTTTTATGTTATAATAACAGACGGGAGAGTCGGGAATGAATTTCACTGTAATTTTCGGAATTTTTATGGCGCTGCTTGCCGCCTTTTTCGCCCAGTTCGGTCTGGTGATTCAGAAAAAACGGGTCAACACACTGGAAGCCCGTTTCGCGCGGACGGGAATAAAAAAAACCTATGCGGCTGATCCAATTTGGCTGACCGCCATCTTCATGAACGTCGTTCTGGCGGTCATCTGCAACTCGGTTGCCAATGCGCAAATCGGCATTGCGCTGGCCGTCCCCGTCTTCAACGGAGGAATTGTTTTTCTTGTTATCGGTCTGGTACTGATTTGCGGGGAAAAACTGACAAAACTCAACCTCTTTGCCGTTTTTCTGCTGATTGCCGGCTTGATTCTGACCGGATGCGGGGAAGTCTCCGGCACGCCGACGGTCGCCGTCTTCCGCGAAAACATGGTTTCTTTCCTGATTTTTATGGCGGCGCTTGCCGTTCTGGGAACAGCGGCCTTCGTTGTTCAGAAAAAATCGAAAAAACTGATGATTATCGCTCTGGGTGTTTTAGCCGGCTGTTTTATGACGCTCAATCTGTTAATGGGGCAAATCATTCCGTTGGCTGTCGAAGCCGCAGCCGCCAAAGAAATCCTGTGGGTTTTTATTTTTATTGCCCTGATCATTGTCTTCGGAGGAGGCGGAACCGTCGGCAACATTCTGTGCAATCAAAAAGCCTTTAAAAACGGCAATGCCATCAACTATCTGCCGATTGTGATTGCAATCCAAAATATTCTTCCCGTCATTGTCGGCGTTGCCGTTCTGCAACAGTCGGTCGGACGCATCTGGTGTTTCTACCCCGGACTGCTGCTGATTATTGCCGGAGCGGCTCTGTTATCGAAAATGCAGGCCGACGCCGCTTAACGCGCCCGGCGCCTCACCGGTAAACGACCTGTTCCTTCAGCCGGGTGGCGGCGGCCTCCCCTTTTAACGCGGCGACCAGCGCCAACCCTGTGTCGAAGGCGGCGCCGGGACCGCGCCCCGTTACAAACTGTCCGTCGGCAATACAGGGACCAATTTCCCACGGCTGTGCGCCGCCTTCTCTCAGTTTCGGTTCAAAACCCGGGTAACAGCAGGCAATTTTTCCCTTCAGCAGCCCCCAATCCGCCAAAACAACTGCCGGCGAAGCGCAGATCGCCGCAACCACTTTTCCGGCAGCCGCCATCGCTTCGGTAAACGCTTTCAGCTCGGCAGACTCGGACAGCCGCAGCGCCGCCGGCATCCCTCCGGGCAAAAAAACGGCAACATAATCGTCGGGATCGGGTTTTAAATCGTTCCAGGCGCCGCCGTTGCAGGAAACGGTAATCCCGTGGGATCCGGTCACGGAAGCGCCCGTCAGGCCGACAAAAACCGCTTCCACCTCCGCCCGGACCAACAAATCCGCGGGCACAACCGCTTCGCTCTCTTCAAAACCTTCAGTCAACGGAATCAAAACGCGGCTCATTTTTTTTCTCCTTTATTTTTACTGTCGCGGCTGTACAAAAACCGCTTGATTTTGTGCGTCGCGGTTTTTTCAAACGGCTCCTTCTGATGCTCTGAACGGGAGATCTTCGAGAAATTACTCAGCCGTTTGTTTACCTCATCAACAATGTGTTTGATGTAATCGCCGGCGGCCTGAGCGGAATCGCCGAATTTCTTTTTCAGCTCCTCCGTATTCAGATGAACCAACGCCGTCAACGTTTTTTTCTCATCTTCGATGATCAGCGAGTCTTCAACAAATTCAAATTCGTTGATCATCGCCTCAATGGATTCGGGATAAATGTTCTCTCCCGACGCCCCCAGAATAACGTTTTTCAGACGTCCGCGGATATAAAGATAATCCTTTTTTAAAACGCCTAAATCACCGGTTCGGAACCAACCGTCTTCGGTAAACACTTCCGCCGTGCGTTCGGGATCTTTGAAATACCCTTTCATGACATTCGGACCTTTGACCTGAATTTCACCCTCTCCAGTCTTCGGATCCGCATCAGCGATTCTCACTTCAACGTCGTCAATCAGGTGCCCGGTCGCACGGTAACGCTGATCGGAAGCGTTGGAGCCGACTACCAGCGGAGAGGTTTCCGTCAGTCCGTAACCGAGACAGTACGGGAATTTTCCTTCTCTTAAAAAAAGTTCGACGTCCGGGGCGAGAGGAGCGCCTCCGATTCCGAAAAAGACCAGATTGCCGCCGAAGAGCCGGTACATTTTTTTGCCGGCAACCCGGTTCAGTAATTTTCTTACCGGCGGCCACCTGTAAAGCGTCCTCGTGAGAGCTTTTTTATTAATGGTTGTCAAAATCGATTTCCGGTAAATTTTCTCAATCAAAAGCGGAACCGAAAGCATGATGCCGGGACGGATTCTCTGCATGACGGGAATCAGTGTCGCCGGCGCCAACGGTTTTGAAATATAATGGATGTGACAGCCCCGGTTCAGCGTTGTCAGCAGACCGATGGTGCATTCGTAAGTGTGCGACAGCGGCAAAATGGAGAGAGATGCGTTTTGGGAGGTATCGATGGTTTCAGGTTGCGGCGGAATCACGCGGGCGGAAATAACATTGGAAACCAAATTGCGGTGCGTCAGCATAACCCCTTTAGAGGACCCCGTCGTTCCGGAAGTATAGATGATCGCCGCCGTATCCTCTTCGGCCGTCGGCTGCATTTTCAGCCGTTCGATGACAGCCTGAAACCCGGCGGAGTACGTGCGGGCATTGAATTCGTCAAACGAAACCGACGGCCACGCTCCGCCGTCCGACAAGGCGGCAGCCCCGTCAACAGCAAAAACCTTTAGCCCGGGGAGACGGGAGAAAATTTCCCTGTTTTTGTGCATCAGCGACGAGGAAAGAAAGAGCGCCTTCGATTCGGAGTGACGCAAAATGTTTTCGACGTCCGCCGCCGTAAAATCCGGCAGAATCGGCACGATCACCCGTCCGTAAGCCGCCGCCGCAAAGTAAGCCGCCGCCCACCACGGAGAATTGGTTGCCAGCAATCCGACTTTATCGCCTTTCGTAATACCGGCGGCGGTCAGAACGCCGTCGAACGCGTCAACCGCTTTCAGCAGCTGCTCATACGTAAAGCCGTCGCCCTCCTCAAAGGTAACCGCCTTTTGAGCGCGGTACGTTTCACCGATTTGAGCAATAAAGCAGCTCAGAGTCCGCTTTTCGTACTGTATCATCACAAAACCCCTTTATCAGTTGATTTTTAGGACAAACCGTAATGGAAAACGATTCGTCCGCCAACGGTAAGAAGAGCTTTTCCACCCGTTCGGGCGTGTTGCTCTCCTCGGAAAGATGGCAAAGATAAACGCGGCGCAGACGGCACTGCGGCTGTTCCCTCAGACGGGTCAGGAAATCAAACGCCGCGCGGTTGGAGAGATGTCCGTAAACGGAAGCAATGCGCCGTTTCAAAAATTCGGGATAGCGGCAACGTTCCAGAAGTTTTTCACAGTAGTTGCTCTCCAACAAAAGAATATCCGATTTCAGCGCCGCGCGGAACATTTTTTCATCCAAAACTCCCGTATCGGTGATGATTGTGACCCGGACGCCGTCCAAAAGAAAGGAAAAGCCGGCCGAAGGCAAAGCGTCATGAAAAGTCGGGAACGGGAAAAACTGCACGCCGCCGGCTTCAAACCCGCTCAACAGGCGAAACTCCCTCCGCTCATGCAGGCCGTTCAACGGCGAACCGGCAGCGACGTAGACAGGAATTCCGTATTTTTCGCTGATGCGCTCCACCCCCCGCACGTGATCGGTGTGGTGATGGGTGACCAAAATGTATTTTACGGAAGCAGGCGGCTCGCCGATACTCTTCATTTTTTCCTCCCAGCGCGGGAGGGTGTATCCGCAGTCGATCAGAAACGCTCCGTTTTTCCCTTTAAAAAAACAGGAATTTGCCGAAGACCCGCTTCCCAAAATCGCAAATTTCATCGGGATAATCATACCACATCAAAACCAAAAACGCAAGCCGGTTTTTCCCTCAAAAAAAATCGGAATCTCCGCTCATTGAAAAAAAATGGAAAACGTGCTATTTTGTCCGGGAACGGAGGTTTTTATGCACTCTTTAAAGGAAATTCTGAGCTTTCAGCCGGACGGACGGACGCTCACCGCTTCAGGCTGGGTCCGCACCAAACGGGACGGGAAAAATGTCTGTTTTATCGCTTTAAACGACGGCTCCTGCATGAGCAACCTGCAGGTTGTTGTCGATAAAGAAAACGGCAGCGTACCGGCTGAAACTTTGGCCCGCTGCGGAACGGGAGCCGCGCTGACTGTCACCGGGAAATTACTTCCTTCCGAAGGCGGCGGACAGGAGGCTGAACTCCGGGCCGATTCGGTGACCGTTTTAGGCGATACGTCCGAAGCCTATCCCCTGCAAAAAAAACACCACTCCGTCGAATTTCTGCGGGAAATCGCCCATTTGCGCGCGCGCACCAACACTTTTGCCGCGGTGGCCCGCATCCGCAGCGCCATGAGCTACGCCATCCACACTTTCTTCCAGCAAAACGGATTTTTTTACGTCCATACTCCGATTATCACGGCCAATGACTGCGAAGGCGCAGGACAGATGTTTCAGGTAACGACGCTCGATTTGGATGCTGTCGCCAAAAAAGCGCTGCCGGAGGGAATCGATTATTCGCAGGACTTTTTCGGGAAAAAAGCGAATCTGACCGTCAGCGGACAACTCTCCGCCGAGACGTACGCATGCGCCCTGAGCCGCGTCTACACCTTCGGACCGACGTTCCGGGCGGAAAACTCCAACACCACCCGTCACCTGGCCGAATTCTGGATGATTGAGCCGGAAATCGCCTTCTGCGATCTGGAAGGCAACATGGAAATCGCCGAGGCTTTCATCAAATTCATTCTGAAGTACGTTCTCGAGAACTGCCGCGAAGACATGGAATTCTTTGACGCCCGGATTCAAAAAGGCGTCATTGAAACCATCCGCCAGGTTATCGAAAAACCGTTTGTCCGCATCACCTATACGGAGGCCGTCGGAGAACTGGAAAAAGCGGCCGCTTCGTTTGAATTCAAGCCTGTCTGGGGGTGCGATCTGCAGACCGAGCATGAAAAATACCTGACAGAGAAGGTCTTCAACGGGCCGGTCATCGTCACCGATTATCCGAAGGAGATCAAGGCGTTTTACATGAAGCAGAACGACGACGGGAAAACGGTCCGGGCGATGGATATTCTGGTTCCCCGTCTGGGTGAAATCATCGGCGGTTCGGAAAGAGAGTCGGATTTCGGAAAACTGACGGCGCGCATGAAAGAACTCGGTCTGAACGAAAAAGACTACGACTGGTACCTTGATCTGCGGCGTTTCGGAACGGTTGCGCATTCCGGTTTCGGGCTCGGTTTTGAACGCCTGATTCTCTATGTGACGGGAATGGCCAACATCCGCGACGTCATTCCCTATCCGCGCACGGTCAAAAATGCCGAATTCTGATTCCGGAGAGACGCAGTGGTTCGAATCGGAATCGTTTTGGACCGACTATGCGCCGGTTTTATTCGATGAGGAGCGGTGGTCGGAGGCTGCCGGTGTCGCCGAAAGCGTTGTCCGCATGGCGGAACTGACCGCCGGCGACCGCATTTTGGACGCCGGCTGCGGGCCGGGACGTATTGCGGTGGAGTTGGCGGCATTGGGAATGAATGTCACGGGAGTCGATCTCATCGGCGCCTATCTGGCCGCCGCGCGGGAAAGCGCCGAAGCCGAAGGAGTGGAAATC
The DNA here is from genome assembly GCA_944388995.1 of uncultured Spirochaetota bacterium. GTDB lineage: Bacteria > Spirochaetota > Spirochaetia > JAFGXN01 > JAFGXN01 > CALXOJ01. Next base: position 40,049 of record CALXKN010000012.1, read on the forward strand.
GAATGGATCCGCGGCGATTTGCGCCTTTTCCGGCGGCCGAATGCGTTTGAGGCGGCCGTCAGCCTTTACACCTCTTTCGGATACTGCCGCACCCAGGAAGAAGACCTGCGCATTTTAACCAACATCGCCGATTCGCTGAAACCCGGCGGCCGCCTGATCCTCGAGTGCGTCAGCCGCGAAACGGCGCTGTCGCAGTTTACTCCCGGAGAAGAGTTCGAACGCGGCGGTTTCCGCGTCAAAACCCGTTTCAAACGGACAGACGGCGACCGCGGACTGGTTTCGCAATGGGACATCGACAACGGGAAAATCAGACGCACGCACACCTTTGTTCAGCGGCTCTACTCATCCGGCGAACTGAAAGCGTTTCTCCTCAGCCGCGGGGATTTCCGTTCCGTCACCTTCTTCGGAAACTGGCAGGGCGCTCCGTTCGATTCTTCCGCCGACACAATGATTCTCCTTGCGGAAAAATCAGCGGAACAACCCCTTTTCTCCGATTGATCTCAATTCGGGATAGCGTCCGCTGTATTCGCGCCGGAACTCCTCTGCCGTCAGACCTTCCAGTTCATGGCTGAGGTAGTGAATCCATACATCATCGGCTTCACTGAAAATTTCAAATTTACGCGCGTAATAATTGGGATGGAACGGCAACGCCTTCTGCCGGGAATCAAAGTGCCTGATCTTGTAGTCGTGAACCGCAATTTTCAGATTTTCCCGGCCGACGCCGGCATTGACAATCTCTTCGGCAACGCGGTTGACGGTTCTTCCCGAATCGAAAATATCGTCAACCAAGAGAACGCGGCTGCCTTTCTTCAGGGAAGCGGGATCGCAGGTCCAACCGGAAAGGCGGAGCGCCGCCTCCGGCTGCCGGACGCCCGCATAACTTTCGGCAACCGCCGCCGCGGTTTTTACCGGATGACCGGCGATCCGGAAGTATTCGATAAAGACATTGCCCGTCACGGATCCGCCGCGCAAAAGCATATAAACAATATCGGGAAAAAATCCTTCGCTTAAAATCCTCCCGGCTGTCAGCATCGCATTGTTTCTGACCGTGTAAAAATCCAGAAATTCCTTCATGTTCTTATTTTAATACGGGAAGCGCATTTTGTAAAGTAAAAGGATTTGCCTATCAGCCGACGGTTTAACCTCACAAACTGACAACAAAGCTTCTTATTGTGGAGACAACCATCTTCGCGCTCGCTTCCCTCCGGACAACAAAGCCCTTTAACTTGGTTGTGTTCCTGCGATCTTCTTTCAACCGTTTAAAGTCCGTCCTGTCAAACAATCCTTTTTCCGTTCCCTGCATTTCGTTAACAATATCCAAATAAAAACCGAAAATTCCGCATCATAACATTCCTGCGAATAAAAAAAGAGGGGTTTTCTAACTCGTTATGCTGTAAGCATTTACGAATCAGAAAACCCCAAAAACAAAAAGGAGGAGTTTGATTCCTCGTTTAATTATAAGATAATACAGTTGTCTGAATGCTTTTCTTCTATATTACTGTTTTGTTATAAATTGTTATAAGAAAATAAAGATGTTGACATATTTGTTGACAGAAAAACCTGATTGACAAAGACGTTGTAATACACACAAAAATGAATCTGATATTGTAATTTTATTAAATAATAAATGATATTTGCAACGAAGTCAATATTCTTTCGCCAGTTCCTCGACACGATACGCCCAGGCTTCCAGCTGCTCCGTATACATCATAAGGGAACGAAAACGGACATATAAATCAGAAACATCAGCATCATCCGGTAATTGTGGAAACACGGGCCGTTGCGGCCGCGGAGGGAAATCATATTTATCAATCTTTGTCGTTTGACAACCACAAATCAAAAAGAGCGTTAAAATCACGAACAACCTCAGGAGACAGCGGCTGTGTAACGGTTGTTTTTTGGTTAGTGTATTTTTTTTCGACATTCCTGTAATCCTCAAGAGTTTTTTTATAACTCTCTTTTTCCTGTTTTGTTTTCCGAACATCTGCCTGAAGGCAAGCTATCTCTGTACTCTGATGCTGAATTTTGACAGCCAGTCCGGCAATAACGCCCGCCAGAATCAAAACAATAATTACGGCCGACAAACCGAAAATAATTTTTGTTTTCATCCGACTTTACCCTATGCGATTCAGATATTCTCGATTTTTTTTGACCGGCTTGTTGCAAATCAGCTCGATAATTTTTTCGTTTTTAATCTCCAAGGATGCATTTTCGTAAAGCATGATTTTTTCGTTGCACGCCCCTTTTATTTCTTCCCGTAAAATCTCGAAAAAGTTATCGATAAATCTGATTAAAAGTTTTTCGATAACGCTCCAGTCGGGCGCCTTTAGCGGCTTTTGGGTCCTGTCACACGGCGCCGATTTCGCGGCCAAAACAACCTGCTCGTACACCTCTTTGACGGTTGTTTCGATTCTTCTTTTTTCGGATTCGGCCGAGCTCTTAAAACTCTTTTTTATAAGATGATTTTCGAAAATATATTGTCGAAACTCATTCTCCAGATCGGACCGGAGATTCCAGACAATAAGAGGGCACGAATCCTGATAATCAGATAAAAGAGTAAAAATAATCGACCGCGCCCGACGGAATATCCGCATCCTTGCTTCACGGTCGATATCGTCCGATTTTGACTTCAAATCAAACGATAATGGCATCTCTTTAAACATCGAAACCTGCTCGTCCTTCATCTCGGTGTGTTCGCGGACGAGATGAATTAATCCTTTCCACTTTTTGGAATTCTTCCCGAACCCGAAAAACAGCAGCACAAAAAACGCAATTGAAAAAACGATAATAAAAAAAATCTGTAGCATGATCGGCAAATGTCCGACTGCCTCAATAATTCCGGCAACACTTTCCATATAGCACCCCTCCTCTCCCGGTTAAAAAATCTTATAAAATACTTTTTTCTTCAGGCGCAAAAGCCGGATTGTCGGATCCGGATTGTAGCCTTCCGTGATAAAGTGACTGCCGTTTTCGGTTTTCCACTCCTCGGCCACAAAGTCAACAGCGGTTTTCGGGCGGTACCACGCCCAGAACGTTCTTTTTCCGTCCGTCTCCACCCCGACCTGAAATATCCGTCGGCTTTGTCCCAACTCATCAAGAGCCAAATTGACAATCACCTGCGGGTCGTCAAGCAGACAGTTTTCATCCATTGCCGGCTTTCTGTTGCACCCTTTTGTTTCCTGCGCCTTGCGGTATATTTTTTCGACTGCTTCATCGCCCAATTCTTTGCCGGCGACGATCTCGGCAAATCGGCACATAACGCAAAAATAACAGCCGTATCGTCTGATTTTCGGATTGTCATATTCTGTCTGTTTTTTCATTCCCGATTCTCCTTCATTTATTCTTTTTATTTCATCCTATTGACATTTACTTATTCTGTGATAGAATCATTTTATCGGTGTTTATCCGATAAAGAGCCAACGACAGCTCCCACCTGTTTGCGGAAGGAAGAGTATTCAGGTGTGTATCTATTTTGTGCGATAACCGTCTTAATAGCATCTGTCGCCTCTTTCTTTTTCACGAAACATCAGTCTCTTATCTCCTCGAAATATTCTCTTGCCGCATCATCAACACTCATAATCGTTCCGGTAGTCGACTCGACCGGCTGTTGAATCCCCTCGGCATTATCTCCTCCGGATGAAATCAGCTTCAATCCGACCATCCTCGGTAAAAGCTGATTTTCCGCGCTCCGAATCTCATGCTGAAAGCTTCCGGCAACCCGATAGCTCGGGTGAGTTTTATATTTAACCGAAAGATTGACTCCATCTTGCGGCTGATTTTCTCCATGCCATTCAATTCTGTTTCTTCCGGACAAACGAAAATCAATCCCGTTGCGGTATTCGGTTTCTTTATCTCTGACCGAGATAATTTCTGCAACGAACCATTCCGGAATCGCCCAACCTTTGGGAATGACAGTCTGTTCGATTTTGCTTGCATAAAGCAATGTCACGACATCATCTCTCATCACGTCTAAATCGGCACTGAAAGACATCGCCGAATCAAGGCCGTTTTTTTCGAGAAAGTTTCTGATCACTTTATTTGACTCCTGAGAGTGAATGACTACTTTTAACGGTTCGATATATTCCAGTTCAACGGAATACTCTTTACCCGGCTCAATAGCATCTTCTGTGAAAATCAGATTTCTTTCAAACCGCTTTACCGTTATTCTGTCTTTTGTTGTGGCATCTTCAATTGTTTTGACAGAAACAATATCAACGGGAATGAAATTAAAATCTGTCTCAATCCCGTTGGGGAAAACAAGAACATGATCATCGGACGCCTGAATCACTCCGCGATATATCAATGCCGTTTGCTTTTCTGTATTGACATTCACGCTGTCCCACTTGTGGATTTTCGTGGAGACAATAAACCGATTATCATAAATCGAATAATCGGCATCGGCAAGTTTATTTCCGTTGACATAGACAGCCGTAACGGTCCCGGCAACCGAATCGGGTATTTCCGCAATTCCCCTGTCATTTTCGCACGGAGAAACAGGACAGTTCTGCATGTACAGCTTTCTGACCCGTTGGAAAGTGTAATAAATCCCATCACCGTTACAGACAGGACAATTCGGATCCGGATATCCGGAATCAAGAACACAATTGCATTTATTGTGATTGAGAATTCTCACCCACTGACCATGCCGGTCAATCATGCCTTCAAAATTATCGCGTGATAATTGCAGCACAATCGGAGAGTTTTTACCGAGCCCGACACCCATTACAGCACTCCGATGTATAATTTCCGGAACCGTTTGGCGTTACTTTTCTTCCACTCGGCGATATTGTCCTCGTAGACTTTGATTCGGGCCCCGAAGTACGCACTTGTCGCCGACTGTGTCGATGAAAAACTTTCGCTCAATCCGTCCATGGACAAACTTGACGAAGAAAAACCGGCAATCAACCCGTCACCGATTACATTAAGAAGTTTACACGCGGCTATTTTCCCGACAATATCCCGTACATCGTCCGGTACCTGTCCGGCATTTTCAAGCCCGACCGTATAATCGACTTTAAACGCATTCCGGTATCCGGATGAAACAGGAAACCGACTGTCCCGAAATGAATATCCGCCGAAAAATCCGAAATCAAGAGCCCGTGCAAAACTGCATGTACCTTTCGGCCGGAGCTCTATCACACCTTTATCTTTGTCGACAATAATATTCTCCAACAGATTGGCAACCTTATTGTCGGAATAATCATAAAAATCGAACCGTTCGACCGACATCACCGGAACCTGTCTTAATTGTACGATATTGATTCCCTGATGATTTTTAAGCCGGTATCCGGATTCTTCCAAATCTCCGTCTTTTGACTCGCATTTGATTATTTTTTTTGTAAAATTATACGAAAGCGTCCGCTCTATCTCGGCCAATGCGGCGCTGATTTGAAAACGGATTTGATCATCCGTAAAAATATCACCATTGGAAGCCCGAAAATCGACTCCCCACAAATAAGTAAAACGCAAGTCATCCGGCGTCAGCACTTCTCCCCACGCATCTTCGCACCGGTAGTTTCCGAACGTCCATCCGATTTTATCGGACCCCACCTTCACAACCGCGGAGGTCTGAACGGTTGTCCCGCTTGTACAGCGGTAAAGGTATAAGCCGGGGACGACATGATAATCCGTAAATCGGAGAACAGATAACTCGGCAGATTCTCCATCCCCCCAGGATTCACCGTTCCAGACTTGCCACACTGCACCACTATGCGACAAATCCTGTCGTTCCAGAATCCCAAGAGCGGTATCGTTTTCGATAATGACATGATCGCCGAATGACTTGCAATTCATTTCAACCTTTCGTTTTTACGGCCGGAAATGCTTTCAGGTAATCGAAAACAGATTTCGACACAATTGCTTTCCCTTCTTCATCGAACTCGGCGGTTTCCCCGCCTGGACAAATCAGTTTCCGACCTTTGTAATCATCGGAATACAAAACAAGCTCTCCTTTCCCGCTCTTTGTGGACAAAGAATCACTTGTTTTGTCACTTCCGTCATCAACAACAGATCCGTTCTCCGCATCAGACACTTCATCCTGATTGTCAATGAGCGTCGGATCATCGGAAATATCAACCGGCGCGGGATCACCCGCTCCGGCAGTACTGTTCTTTCTATTGGCCATTTTCTCCTCCTATTTGAAAGCAGACTTCGTCCAGCCGATATTTTTAATCAGACCGTTATACCAGGGTACACGGACGTCCGGTGTTCCGAACATGGCAATGATGAACGGAACAATCAGCGATTTCGTCGCGAACATGTCGACTTTCGTCGCAGGGAGGAACTGCTGCCATCTGATGGACTGCTTGAATCCCCCCATGGACAAAAGCAGCATTTCGCCGGTTCCGGGCAAATCTTCGTTCAGGTCGACAACCGTCGTGGTTCCGGACGGGTCACGGGGAACGCGAACCATTTCGTAACAATTGGAGGCATCGGCTGCATCTTTGACGGAACGGCAAATGACATACCCGATGGCTTTATTGTCGCCGCCGCTGATCGTCAATGTCACTTTGCCTCCGGAAGCAACGGTAACTGCCGCATCGACAGTGGCTGCAGCCGAAAAATGACCCTTTTTATCGATGGCATGCACCTGATACCAGTAAGCACCGGCATCACTTCCGGCAAACCGGCTTCCTGTTGCTCCCGTTTCGGGATTCCCGGACACGGTAGGCGCAGCCGGCACATCGGCGACCGTCGAGGGTTTGATTTTTCCTTTCATGCGGTAAAATTTGTTCGAACCGCCCTCCAATCCGGATACGATAATGTTGTCTCCGTACATTGTGGGATAAATCAGCGGAACGTTCAAAGCGGCTTTGTCGTTTGGAGTAAGCAACAGTCTGTCTTTCAGACACAGCTGCAAATCGCCGGCCATCGCGGGCGGCATCATCGAGTGGGTCAACGTTCCGCCGGCTTCGTTGACGATTTGCGCAACCGCGTCAATGGCGTAGTCCCCCTTTTCGGCAAGTGTCGCACCTCTCAAGTCGAAAGTCGTGTCAAACCCGGCTTTTTTCGATTCACGTTTAATCATATTCGGAATCGAATCAAATTGTTTCGGGTTGATACTTTCGTCTCCATGGAACAGAGTCGATTCGATATTCCTCATCAAGTGAAGAATCCCGGCTTCTTTTTCGACGGCGACAGCATCGGTAATCGTTTTCGCCCGGTTCAACTGCATCGTAACAGATCGATACGTCTGCATATACTTCGATTTTCGGGCAACACGCTCAAGATCAACCTGATCTTCCGCCACCTCTTCGCCTTCGTCATAAAAGATGTTCTCACTTCCGGTTCCTTTTTCCCGGGTGTATTCGTGAACGGGAGAATTCACCGGCTCCTTTTTCAGGAGATTCATCATTTTGAAATCTGCCTGATGTGCCTGCAGCGCCATAACAACAGAAGAATCAATATCTTCCGGAATCAAAGCGCGTCCACCGGTGGACCCGTAACCGGGACCGCCTCCCGCTTCCAATGCTTTCCGCAAATCTTCTTCGGATTTAAAAAAATCTTCGTCCATTTTTCACTCCTTCAAATAAATTGATTACATGATCGATTTCAAAAGGGAATCTTCCAGGGAAATCCCTTTGTTTAACCGTTCTTCAATCCCGCAAAATCCGACAAGCGACAATTTCCCGGATGTCACCGCCTCTTTTGCTTTTTGCAGGATTTCTTCGCGGGTGTATTTTTTCGGTTCGTCTCCGAAACGATTGTTTTTGGCAACAATCGATTTCCGCATACCGGGTGCCGCAGCAATCGATTTTTGCACTTCGTACATTTTAGACAGAATCTCCGTCTGCTGCTTGCTGGCTTTTTTCAATTCTTCAACAGCTTTTTTCAGGGATTTGTTCTCCGCCCGCAAAGACTCAAGTTCTTTCTCGAAATCTTCGTCATCGCCTTCGCCATCACCTTCATCATCGCCTTCGCCATCCCCGTCACCTTCGGCAACAGTATCATCCGTTTTGGGCACTTCCTCTTCTCTTTGAGGCAGTCCGCTTTTGTCATCTTCGGCAGGCTTGGGGAACGGAGCGGATTCTTCTTCGGGCTCCTCTGCTGCCTGTTGAGACTTTAAGAGTTCGTCAAGTCCTTCATCCAAAGACTTCAACAAATCATTTTCCTTTTTCATCTTCTCTATCTCCTTCTTTATTTTGTTAAAAGTTTCCGTCGAAACCTTTGTCTTCAAAACTTCCAGATAGCGATCAAGATCAACGTTTTTTTCTTTGGCATAATTCAGTGCTGAAACAATCATCTCCTTTTCACCATTGTCATCACTTCCGTATAAATCTTCTTTTACGAGCGGCTTCCCTGTCGATTCGCTCATAAGAGACTTAACGAAAGCATCGGCTGAAAGCGTTACCGGAGATAAACTCTGATTGACAGGTTTATATGTCAATGCAATTTCATCCCAAAGAACATAAGTCACTGTTTGGGAATGATCCTGCGGGTTTGGCTCTTTCTCCGCCATTTTACCGCCGATGGAAATTTTGACCGTTCTGGCTCCGTTTCTCAGTTTTTGGATAATTTCTTTTGCAAGCTCATTGTCTTTGAAGAGTTTGAATTTGACAAAAACCTTTCGTTTTCCGTCTTCGTTCTTAAACCGAATATCCAAAGGTTCACCGATGATAAACTTTTCCGGATTATCTTTCTCGGTTATATGACGGTGGTCATAAGAGACAACTCCGTTCTGAATGAAGTAATCTGCAGAATGCAGTAAAGCATCCTGTAAAACTTTCTCACCCTGAAAATCAAGATTCTCGTTGCTGGCCTCTCCGTAAACAATGACATTCCCGTTCTCATCCTGTTCGAGTAACTCGTCCCGTGACTTCAACAATAAAAAAATCTTTTCTTCATCCATAAAAAAACCCTTTTCCCGAAAAGGAAAAGGGCACAAAAAAAAGCACGACTATTCCTTTTCGGAATATCGTGCTTTTCTCTATTCACATCGATATTTTGTTGTGTTCTTTGTTTGCTGTATCAGCATTTATATTGTATATCTCATTAATGAATCTGTCAAGTCATGTTTATAAATAAAATAAAACAAATAAATAATTGACACCAAATACAATGTCATATTATAATATTTTATCGGCAGGGATTAATGTCGCAATGGGATAAATTAATAGGTTGTTGAAAGCGAGAAAAAAACAATGAAGACACTTGATGATTACTTGGCTATGCCCTATCCCATGGAAATTGTAGAAGACAAAGAAGAAGGCGGTTTTGTCATTTCTTATCCGAATCTTCCCGGTTGTATTACTTGCGGAGAGACAATGGAAGCGGCTCTGGCTAATGCTCAAGACGCAAAAAGAGCTTGGATTGAAGCAGCACTGGAAGACGGAATAGAAATTGAAGAACCAAACAGCCTTGAAAAATATTCCGGTCAGTTTAAGCTGCGAATGCCCTGCAGTCTGCATAAGGCATTAGCCGAACACTCGCAAAAAGAAGGAATCAGCATGAATCAATACTGCGTATACCTTCTTTCAAGAAATGACGTTTTGTGTTCAAAATAAGAGGGAAACTTATAATGGCTTCAAATGCGGCATTATCCGAAGCAAAAAGGGCAAAAAAAGACGAGTTCTACACGCAGTATGAGGATATACAGAATGAGCTGAACCACTACGAGCAGCACTTCAAAGAAAAAACCGTCTTTTGCAATTGCGATGACCCCTTTGAAAGCAACTTCTGTAAATTCTTCCTGCGAAATTTCAATTATCTCGGCTTAAAAAGATTGATATGTACCTCTTACAGTGCTTCTCCGATAGCGGGCCGACAACTTTCTCTATTTGACGACGAGAACGAACCTGTCGTTCGTGGGAACGGCTATGTCATGGACATCAGAGAAGTGCCAATGGCAAACGGCAGAGGCGTTTCAGACGCGGACATTGACGCGCTCTTGAAATCCAAAAAGCGCGGAGTAAAAAAATTAAAAGGTGACGGAGATTTTCGCTCTGATGAATGTATCGAATATCTCAAGCAGGCTGATATTGTGGTAACGAATCCGCCGTTTTCCCTGTTTAGAGAATATGTCGCACAACTTATGGAGTATGCCAAAAAGTTTTTGATTATCGGGAATATAAACGCCATTACATACAAAGAGATTTTTCCGCTTATCAAAGACAATAAATTGTGGCTTGGTGCGAGCATACATAGTGGAGACAGAAAATTTTTTGTTCCTGAAAATTACCCTCTTAATGCAGCCGGCTGTGGAATTGATTCAGAAGGGAAAAAATACATTAGAGTCAAAGGTGTTAGATGGTTTACAAGCATGGATTACGCAATCAGGCATGAGAAACTTGTTCTCTACAAACACTACTACGAAAATAAAGAAGACTACCCGAAATACGACAACTACGATGCGATAGAAGTTTCAAAAGTATCGGATATACCAATCGATTACCTGCCCGACAGACAGACAGACAGACAGACAGACAGACAGACAGACAGACAGACAGACAGACAGACAGACAGACAGACAGACAGACA
>CALXKN010000013.1 GCA_944388995.1 uncultured Spirochaetota bacterium
ATAAAAAAGGAGGAATAAATTTATGCAAAACACAACTATAGCTTCAAAACTCAGAGGGGGGGGGGGGGGAGATTTAAACAAAAAGTTCTGTAATTAAAAAGAAAAGGCCGGAATTTTTAAAAATTCGGCCTAAAAAAAAAAAGAAGTCCGAAAGGACTTCCCAAAATAGCGGCAAAGGGACTTGAACCCCTGACAGAGCGGATATGAGCCGCTTGCTCTACCGACTGAGCTATGCCGCCGAATCTGACACAGTCTAACAGCTTTACGCTCTTTTGTCAACCGTATTATTTAAATTTATTCCCGTCGATTTTCAGAAAACGGGTGTGAAAATTGTGGTTCAGAAATTCTTTACAGACGGAAGCTTTTGACGTAAAAAATTTTTTTTCATAAAAAAGCAGCTGAATTTTTGCCGAAAGCGTATCTTCGTTGATTTCGTCCCCATGCTCGCGGGAAAAAAAACGTAATGCCAACGTATTTGAATAAAGAAAAAAGATAAAATTCGGTTCGGGCTTCTGAATGAACTGCATGCGAATGAATTTTGATAAATTCAGAAGCGCTCCGTCTTCGCCGTTCAACGCCCTCAGAAGGTTGTCGGAAAAATCAATGTAACGGGAAAGAAACGGTTTGCGGAAATTATGAAAGTAAAAAAGATCCTCAACGGCCTCAAATCCGGAACGGAACGGTTTCAGACTCATCAAATCGACCGATAAGGCTTCGGGCGGTTTTAACGCTTTCCGGGCGGCCGTCAGGAACTTCAGCGCTTCATCGGGATTCCCGTCAAACAGAGCGTTTTCGGCCTGAAAAAAGAAAGCATCGGCCGAATCTGCCGGTAAGGCGGCAAAACAGCGGGCAGCCTTCTCTTTCTGCCGGTTATAGACATAAATACGTCCGACCCATGCCTGCAGAACGGCAACGGTCTCCTCCGGAGACGCCAGCTTCGCCGTTGCGCAATCCTTAATCAGCGAAATCAGAATTTCTTCCGCCTGCCGGTATCGTCCTAAATCAAAATAAAACCGACTTTGCAGAAAACGATAAAAAAATCGGTTGCAGAAAAGTGATTCCGTAAAAATTTCATGCGGCGAAGAAAAAAAATCCTCCAGATCTCCGAACTGTCCCGAAATGTACAGGGAGGCCGCTTTCAGAAGACGAGCCTGGATGTAATATGCGGAATGAGTCTCTTCGCTCTTTTCCGCATCAAAAAGAAAATTCAGATAACAGGAACCTTCGTAAAGCTTCTCCATCCCGAACATGGCTGCGGCAATCAAATAATTTCCCAACGCCTTGTATTGCTTTTTTTCATCGCCGAAAATTTCGTTGACACGAAAAAGCAAGTCTTTTGAAACGTTGACCGCCTCCTCCATACGGAAAAACATAAAATGACAGACTGCCGCCGCCGTTTTTTGTTCAAAATCGATTTTTAAATTGCCGGAATTCGGGAGTTTCAGAATTTTTTCTCCCAAAAGCCGAAGAGACGGAAGATCAAACGCGGCGCACGCGCGGTAAAACCGTCCGAGGAGAAGGGTCTCTTCCAAAAGGGGCCGGTCGGTATCATCCGATAAAGCCGCCGCATCGTCAATCGGTAAATCCAAAACAATATCGGCCTCCGTGATCCGCAGATTGCGTAACAATGTTTTGATAATTACCAAAATTTTGCAGTAACGGTCGGGATCGTCTTCCTGTTTTAACAGATAGGCAGCGTAAGCTTCAGGGTAGAGAATTTCCCCGGATTCGAACATGGAAAAGATCAAGCGGTTCAGTTCCGTAAAAAATTCTTTTTTACTCTCGAATATTTCCCGGTTAAGAGAGGCAACAAAGTGCAAAAAATCGGCTTTATCGGCGGGTTCGAGATCCCAAAACCCGAACAGTAACGCCGTCTTTACGCAAAAATCAATTTTTTCGGCCGGGAACGATCCGATTTGCTTTAAAAGCCGCGGAATCTGAGCAATTTCGAGAAAGTCTTTTACAGCTGTGACGGCTGTAAAAATATGAATCATTTCCCGTTCCCAACGGGAAGGATCGGCAAAAGAGGCATGAAGGGAAATCGTCGTTGACGGCGAAAAGAGCGGTTTCGTTCCGCTGTGAAGCAAAACCGGAATCTCCCGTTTTTTATCAATCGTTCCGCTTTCCGCAAAGCGGAGGAGCCGCTCCTTCTGCGCCGTATCGTAGACAGAAATCAAATAAATCGTCTTTCGTCTTCCTTTTTTCGGAAAAAATTCAGATTCGGAACTGACGCAACGGATATCAAACGACTGCTCCCAATGCTCGCGAATCCAGTTACGGAGCAAAAACGGAAATCCTCCGTAAATTTCGACGGCTTGGAGTGAATCGTCGGCGGATTCACTCCAAGCGGAAAACAAATTTCCGGCTTCCCGGTTAAAGGCCCGGAAATCGGAATCGAGCGAACCGTGAATCATCCAGCCGTTCTCCCCCTTCTCGACGGCAAAGATATCTCCGCTGAAACGGCCCTGGAAAAAATCTTCGTACGGAAAAGAAACATTGCGGTCGATAAAAAGCGTATTGCGTTCTTTAAAAAGGAAAAGGCGGTTTTTCAGTTTTTCCAGCATGACTGACGGAGAAACGGAACGGTCTTTTTCCTCCGTCAGTAACAACGAAAAATCGAAACGGGCAGAAATATTCCGCTCAAAAAACTCCAGAACGGCCGCCAACGTATTGCCTGTCCGGTTTTCGCAGGAGGAGTCGTAAACAATCCGATACAAAAAAAGGTCATCGCGCTCGGCCGCCAGCTCCGCATTCAGTTCGTTTTTTAAAACCGTGCTCAGATCTTTTACGGAGACCGATTCATTTTCTTTCCGCAGCGCCCGTTTTTTCATCCGGTAGCCGCCCCATTCCGTCAGTAACCAAAGCATCTTTATTCCCAGTTATAAAAATTGTACGCTCCCGGCTCAAAGGGCTCTTCAGCCGGCTTGTATTCGTCAAGCAGCTGCATAAGATCGGCCTGAAAATCGGTGATCAGCCACTTTTTCCCGTCATCGGTCTCGGTTTCTTCCAGAATCATTTCCCCGTCGGTCACTCCTTTGTCCCGGTAAAAGCGGAGGTTGATCCGGGCCGATTTTCCCGTTATTTCGACCTTCCCGATTCTCACGACGTCGGGAACGGCCTCCTCTTCCAAATAAAAACCGAAGGAGGAAGAGAGCAGCAGCAGCGCGCTCGGATGGATGCACTCTTCGTTGAGCGTTCCGATTCTCAAGTCCTTAAAAAAAGTGTTCGCGGTTTTGAGTATCTGGGAGATTCTGTAATCGGACGACTGCAGATTCTCCAGAGGTCCGATGAGAAAATCTTCAGGCACGATCCGTTTCTGCGTCATCTTGTAAATGAACATATCGTCGATCCGGTCCCGGGGCGCGGCGTCGGACGGCGTATCCGACGGCTGCTCTCCGGCGGTCTGCGTCCGGGATTTCCCGTCCGCCGGCGTTGAGGGCGGCGGATCTCCGTCCTGCGGCTGTTGCGGAACGGCCGCTTCCGCAGGGGGCTGAACCGCGCCGGCTTCGGGAGAGAAAGCGGCCTCGGAGACCGATTCGGCAGACTGAATCGCCTCGGAGGCGTCCTCCGCCTTTTTTTTGCAACCGACGATCGCCGTTAAAGAAAGAAAAACGAAAACGCAGACCGCAAAATGCCGAACCATGAACTCAGTTTACCAGAGAATTTTTTTATTGTCAAACAGTTTATCTTTTTACGCGAAAAATGTTATAATCGGGCAGGCAAAGCAGATTAAGGAGAGCGCGATGAAAGAGACATTGACGGATAAAATTCTGAAAGCCCATTTGGTTTCGGGAAACCCGACGGCGGGAGAGGAAGTCACCGTCCGTATCGATCAGACCCTGACTCAGGACGCGACGGGAACAATGGTCTATCTTCAATACGAATCGATGGAAATTCCCCGCGTTAAAACGGAACTGTCGGTTTCTTACGTTGACCACAACACCCTTCAGTCCGGGTTCATGAATATGGACGACCACCTTTTTTTGCAGTCGGCTGCCGCCAAATACGGTTTGTGGTTCTCCCGACCCGGAAACGGAATTTGTCACCAGGTTCATCTGGAGCGTTTCGGCATTCCCGGAAAGACGCTTTTAGGTTCGGATTCGCATACGCCGACCGGCGGCGGTTTAGGCATGATTGCCATCGGTGCCGGCGGTCTGGATGTAGCGTGCGCGATGGCGGGCGCTCCTTTCCGACTGACTTATCCGCAGGTCATCGGCGTTCGATTGACGGGAGAACTGCAGCCGATGTGTTCCGCCAAAGACATCATTCTGTATCTTTTGAAATTAGAAACCGTTAAAGGCGGTGTCGGTAAAATTTATGAATACTTCGGCGACGGCGTCAAAACTCTCTCTGTTCCCCAGCGGGCAACCGTTACCAACATGGGTGCCGAATTGGGAGCGACGACAAGTATCTTTCCGTCCGATGAGAGAACGCGGGAATTTTTGAAACTCCAAAAACGGGAAGAAGTCTGGAAAGAGATGAAAGCCGACGAAGGAGCCGAATACGCGCGCGTCATCGACATTAACTTGTCGGAAATCGTCCCTTACGCCGCCTGTCCGCATATGCCGGATATCGTCAAACCGGTCGGCGAATTGGAAGGAATGCCTGTCAATCAGGTTGCTGTCGGGTCGTGCACCAACTCCTCGATCAATGATTTGGGAGCGGCGGCCGAAATTCTTGAAGGCAAAACGATTGCTCCAAATGTCAGTTTCGCGATTGCTCCCGGTTCCCGTCAGGTGATGCTCAATTCGATTGAGGCGGGCATTTTTGAAAAATTGATCGCTTCCGGCGCGCGGATTTTGGAGAGCGCCTGCGGTCCGTGCATCGGTATGGGTTTTTCACCGAATTCGGGCGGCGTTTCTTTGAGAACATTCAACCGCAACTTTAAAGGCCGCAGCGGAACGGCCGACGCTTCCGTTTACCTTGTCTCTCCGGAAACGGCGGCCGCTTCGGCACTGACGGGGGTTTTCACCGATCCGCGGAAATTCCAACCGAAAACGCACAAAGATTACTCGTCATTTTGTAAAACCGACGACAGCATGCTGATTCCTCCTTTGTCGCCCGAAAAAGCCGCTGAAGTCGAAATCGTCAAAGGCCCCAACATTAAAGAGTGTCCGAAAGCGCGTCCGATTGAAGAAAACCTCTGTGCCGACGTTGTTTTGAAGACGGGGGACAACATCACAACGGATCACATTATGCCGGCCGGAAGCAAAATTCTTCCGCTGCGCTCAAACATTCCCGAAATCGCCAAACACGTCTTTGAACAGGTGGATCCCGAATTTTACGAACGGGCCTTGGCTGCCGGACAGAGCATCATCATCGGAGGTGAAAATTACGGACAGGGTTCAAGCCGCGAACACGCTGCGCTGGCGCCGATGTATTTGGGCGTCCGAGCCGTAATTGCCAAAAGTTTTGCCCGTATTCATAAAGCGAATCTGGTCAACTTCGGAATTCTGCCGCTGACATTTGCCAACGCCGCGGATTATGACAGAATCGACCGCGACGACCGACTGGAAATGACTGACGTTATCGAATCGCTGAAAAGCGGTCGGCCGATTTCAGTGGTTAATCAAACCAAAAACCTGCGTTTTGAGGTTCTTTCCGATCTGGCGCCGTCCTCCGTTGAAATCATGCTGGCCGGCGGTTCGCTGAATTACACGAAGAAGATGCTGGAAAAGTAATCATGAAGTGGCTTCAAAATATAAAGGTTTATTTTCAGTCAAACGACCGCTTTCCCGTCAATTTTCAGACCAATCCGCTCTCTGTGAGAAAAATGACGTGGCTGAACGAGCCGAAAAAAAAAAGGATGAAAGAACGCTGTCTGTGGATTTCGCCCGAAGGAAAAACCGATTGGTGGCAACGGACATTTTTCGAATACTCTCACGACAGCGCGCACTTTTTATACTATAAAACCGACCGCAATTTTACAATGGAGACCGAATGCCTTTACAAGCCGCAGCACACCTTTGACCAAGGCGGCTTGGCGGTTCGTGTCGATTCACAGAATTGGATCAAAGTTTCGATTGAATTCAATCCTGATGAAACGCCGCAGCTGGCGTCCGTAGTCACCAACAACGGCTACTCCGACGCCTCGTCTCAAACTCTTCCCGACGGAATTTTTCAGGCTAAATTCCGCATAACGCGCACCGGACAGGACTTCCTCATCGAAGCCAATATCAACAACGAATGGCAAACTGTTCGACTGACGCACCTTCACGCTCGTTTCGATGAAATTGCCTGCGGAATGTTTGCCGCCGCTCCGAAAAACGAAGGCTTTCAGGTTGGATTTAAAGATTTCAAATTGTGGGAAGTGTGAGTCCGCAAAAGGAAAAGGCCGATGAAAAACGAAACGCTGGCGACGAAACTTTACCGCCGTTTTGATACGCCGATCCGCGACCCCTTATGGAACCACATTTATCTGGACGAAGCATTTACCGCAATCACACGAACAGAACCGTTTGACAATCTGACAAAAATCCGCCAGCTTGGACCTTCATTTCGCGTTTATCCGGGGGCTGTTCATACGCGGGCTTCGCACAGTCTAGGTGTTTTTGAAATCGGTAAGCGAATTTTAATGCGGCTGCTCAGAGATCCGTTTTGCCCCGCTTTGAGCGAAATCGGCGCACTGTCGTTTTTAACCGCTTGCCTTCTCCACGACACAGGGCACTTCCCTTTTACCCATTCACTCAAAGAATTGCCGCTGAAAGAACACGAACAAATCAGCGCCGAGATCATCCGCGAAGAGCCGCTGTGCTCAAAAATCAAAGCGGCCGGCGCCGATCCCGAGTTTTGTGCTGCCGTCATTGACGACTCGATTTCAACGGAAGAGAGTGAAATTCTTTTTTACCGCAACATTCTTTCCGGAACTTTGGATCCCGATAAACTCGATTACCTCAACCGCGACGCTTATTTCTGCGGCGTTCCGTACGGAGTTCAGGACATCGACCGTGTTCTGGATCGAATGACAGCCGACGATCTCAACGGAATCGGTTTGTATGAAGACGGCATTCTTTCGGTGGAAAACATCCTTTTCTCAAAATATTCGATGTATCAAAGCGTTTATTGGCACAAAACCGTTCGCAACGCAACCGCCATGATAAAAAAGGGGGTTGCGGCGGCATTAAACCGCGGTTTTTTGAAACCGCAGTCGCTTTACCGTCAAAACGACGTCTCTTTTTTCGCCATCCTGACTGACAGCCGCTTTCCGCTGCACCGTTTCTTTTCCGATGCCGACAAAGGTCGATTCTATCTCTGCGTTGCCGAAAAACAGTTTTCGGAATTTTCCGGACAGCAGCTGACTGAATTGGAGGCGCGCGCACGGTTTGAAGCGGAAACGGCGGCCGCTCTCGGCGTTCCGGAGACCGAAACGGATTTGCCGGTCATTCTCGATATTCCGGAACCGATCCGTTTTGAGACGCAAATTAAACTCTTTAATAAAAATCACGAAGCGAGTGCCGGTAATCCGTCGATTTTTGACGGCAACGGCAGCCGGCGATTCTCAGATTGTCTGCGGCGGGTTCGGCTTTTTGTCCGTCCAGACATCAGTCGGCTGATCGGGAGCGAGGAATGGCAGAGTTTTCTCAACTAAAAGAGATTTTTTCCGGAAACATTCCGCCGCGAATTCACCGTTTTGTGAAGGAAACCGGACGCGGTATCAATGAACACAAGATGATCGGCGACGGAGACAAGGTAATCGCCGGCATTTCCGGAGGAAAAGACTCTCTGGCGATGGCAATGGCGCTTTCGTTGCGGCGCAAACATCTTCCGATCCGCTACGATTTGGAAGGCGTTATGATTGAGTGGAAAGAACATCCTCTTTCCCCTGCTTACCGTACCGACATTGAACACTTTTTTAAAATTCTCGGCGTGCCGTTTTCGATTCTGTCGTTTCAAATGCAGCCGGAGAGTTTTCACGGAAAATTCAACTGCTATCTGTGCGCCCGCAACCGCCGTCGAATTCTTTTTGATTACGCGGCGGAAAAAGGAATCAAAAAAATCGCTTTCGGGCACCATCTCGACGATTTGGTTGAAACAGCACTGATGAATCTCTTTCATCGCGGCAATTCGGCTCCGATGAAGCCGGTTTCATCATTTTTTGACGGAAAAATTGAGGTTATTCGCCCTCTTTGTCTGGTTAAAGAGTCAACTGTTCAACGTTTATCGCAGTCGCTGGAGTTTCCGATTTTGGAAATAGACTGTCCGTTTAAAGAAATCAATTTGCGCAAAGACGTCAAAGAGATCATTCGTCAGATGACAAAAATCGATCCGTTGACAAGGGAGCACATTTACAATGCTTACTTCGGAAAGGAGAAAAATCGTGGCAGAAATTAAAATTTTACCGCCTGAGATTGCCCGAACCATTGCCGCCGGCGAAGTCATCGACCGCCCCGCTTCGATTCTGCGGGAACTTTTGGATAACGCCGTCGACGCCGGCGCCGACTCGATTGAAGTTCACCTGAAAGACGGCGGACTCGGGGAAATCACCGTGACCGATAACGGCTGCGGTATGGATCGGGAAAACCTCAAACGCTCCATTCTCCCCCACGCCACCAGCAAAATCGAAACGGCGGAAGATATGCATCGAATCGCCACTTTGGGCTTCCGCGGAGAAGCGTTGGCCTCCGTCGCAGCGTGCGCACGGCTGACGATTTTAACCCGTTCGGCCGAAAGCGACGAGGCATACCGGCTGACAGCGAACGGCATCGAAGAGCCGCTGCTCGAAACAGCTGCCGGTCCTCCCGGAACCGCAGTCACCGTCCGCGAAATTTTTTACAATATCCCCGCTCGGAAAAAGTTTCTCTCTTCACCGGCAGGAGAATCGACCGCTTGCTTGAACATCTTCACCGAAAAGGCCGCCGGTCACCCGCACATCGCTTTCCGCCTGTTTCAAAACGGAAAAATGCGGCTTTTCTATCCGGCAGCCGACTTAAAAGGCCGTACTGCCGCCGTTTTGGCAGGATCTTTACCTCAAGATGCACTCCTCTCCGGAGAACGGGAATTTGATCGGTTTAAAATCTCAGTCATCGCCGCTGATCCGGGATTTTACAGAAAAGATAAAAAAGGGATTCGTATTTTCCTTAATAAGCGGCAGATTGCCGAATACGCCTTCGTTCAAGCCGTCGAATTCGGTTTTAAGGAATTCATGCAGTCAGTCTGTTTTCCTTACTGCTTCGTCTTTATTGAAATTGATCCCGCGTTCGTTGATTTCAACATTCATCCTGCCAAAAAAGAGGTTCGGATCGCGAACAAAGACGACGTTCACCGAGCCATTGTTTTGACCGTCAAAGAAACAGTCGGCAAAAACCGCACCGGAGCCCCGCTGCGGCAGAAAACGGAAACGCACACTGTTCCCCTCTTCGACGAACCGTTTACGGAAACCAAAGAGAAACCGCTCTTTCGCACTTCATTGCTTACTCACCCTGTCATTCGGGAGAAAACACCGGAACTCATACGATCGATTCAGGCGACTGAACCGGCACGCAGTTTCGAATACCGCCGAGCGAAAAACGACGAAAAATCGGCGCCCGCATTCAAACCTGTTTTGGAGGCAGTCAGTGAAACAGCCGAAATTTCGACCGCCGCGGAAGCCTCCGTCCCGTATCGGAGCGACGAAACAGATGATTTTATCTACCGCGGACAAATTTTCAATCTTTTTTTATTGGCCGAACGGGGTGATGAATTTTACATTATCGATCAACACGCCGCCCATGAACGGATCCTTTTTGAAAGTTTTCGAACGCTGCCGCCCGTTCGTCAGCCGCTGCTGGTACCGTTGAAACTGGAAATTGACGAACCTCAAAAAATCACCGCAATGATCGAATCTCTAAAAACCCTCGGAATTGAAATTGAGAATCGGGGCGATAACGAACTCTTTTTAATTTCGTTAGGGGCATTTTGGAACGGAAACGAACACTTAATTGCCGAAGAGCTGAATCGACCGTTTACATCGCTTTTCGAACTGGAAAAACGACTGACAGCGGCGCGCGCCTGCAAGTCAGCGGTTAAAGACGGAGATCTCCTCTCCGAGGAGACGGCAAAAGAGATTATCCGCGGTGCGTTCCGTTTGGAAAATCCTCACTGCCCGCACGGCAGGCCGATTTGGTTTCGATTGACCCGCACTGAATTGTTCAAACTGGTCGGCCGCCTCGTCTGAATCACGGCGTTTCTGCCAATGCGCACCAACGCACTTCGCGTGCGCCTGCCTCTTTTAAAAGCAGCGCACAGCGTTTGATGGTGCTGCCGGTAGTGCGAACATCGTCAATCAGAAGAACCGACTGCGGAACAACAGCGCCTTCCCGCAAACGGTATGAATCAAGCGCAGCGCAGAGTCGCTGCTGCCGATTCATCATTTTTAAAGAAACAGCGCCTTTTCCCCATTTTTTTCGTTCGAGCAAATCAGCCGCCGCAAAACCGCGGCTTTTCAAATCTTCGACGACGACGGCAACGGGATCCCAACCGCGCAGACGGATATTTTTACGGTTTCCGGGAACAGGAACCGCAGTCCATTTGTCAGACTCCCAAAATGAATCAGAGAATTCCGATGAACGAAGAAAAAGAGCAAGGAAATCGGCATAAATTACACCGAACGAACGTTCGTTTTTAAATTTAAACGCACGAATTCCTTCTTTTCCTATCCCGCGGTACTCAAACAGCGCGCGGCCGGGAACGATTTCCGCTTCATTTTCCCGACACTCGCAGCACATTTCGATTTCGGAAATCAGCGGCTTTCCGCATAAACGGCAAAGCCGCCCTTTTCTTCGTTTTTCAAACTCAAATTTTAATTGAGCAAAACACTCTTCGCAGAGAATCTTCCGTTCAAAACAACCGCATATTGCGCACCGTTCCCTGCCGGCAAACATCCGCATTAACTTCAACATTGATTTCTTCATACTTTTATTAATGCGAAAAATATCACTTTTCGGAAATTTTAAGCCGATTTATCCTCAACCGCAGCCATATCTTTTTCCTCTTTTTCCGTTTTTTTACTGCGGTTTCCAAAGTAGTAACGTCCGCCGAGACTCATCCGACCATACCCGGCTTTGGAGACTTTGCTCGGATAATCGGTTTTCCCATTTCCGATCATATGCATTCCCCCTCCGAATTCCATGACAATCGCTACCGAACGACTGACGTTGATATTAAATCCAGCTCCGCCGCCGATTTCCCAATAAAACGGAGCGTCAAACAAAAATTTTGCCTGTTTATTTTTATCAAATGAAACAAAACCGAAACTGCCGAACATAAATCCGTAACGGCTGATGGAAATTTCATCCAAGTAAATATCCTTCCCTCCGAAGGTGAACTTCTGCATCAGTCCGAGTTCGTAAAGATTCGGTTCATCATCGTAAATTTTCGAACCGACGATGGCTGTAAAACTCTTCATTTCAAAATCGTCTTTTTTGAAAAGTTTGAATCCAAACTCAAGATTGACGCTTGTCTTCAGCGAATCGGCACTGCTGAAAAGACCGACAGAGAAAAAACGATTGTCTTTTTCAGTCGTAAAACCGCCTTTTTCTTCTTCACTTGTCAACTCATCGGCTTCTTCAACAGAAATTTCTGCCTCCTGCCGAACCTCTTCCGTTTCCTGAGCCGCTGCCCGGAAAATGACTCCTGACGCCATTAAAATTAAACAGATGCCTTTTTTCATTGATCTCCTCCGAATTTTTATAAGGGTTTACGCTCGTTTTCGTTGCGTTCAAGCGCTTGATTCAAAAGATAGCCGTTGGGAAACAAAGTTTTTGCTTTATCAACAAAGAGGCGGTAATTCTGCTCATCATCGATTTTGAAGTAATATTGAGAGAGCCAGACGTCTGCCGCATAACGTTCGTACGGTTCGACAGCGGCTGCTTGTGCTTTTAAAAACCACTCGAGCGCCTTTTCGTTGCTGCCGCCGAAAATTGCCGGTGTGTGCAGAAACCCGATACCGAGACCGAGCATAGCCGAAACGTTGTCCGGCTGCAAGGACAGCACCCGTTCAAAAAGTTTTTTGCTCTTCTTCCCGTAAGAAATTTTTTCGCTGAGCCGAGAACAGTAAACGATATCAAACATTAATTCCGCTGCCGAAAGCATGAGGTCAATATCATCCGATTCCTCGAGATTTTTATCATCCTCCAATTCGGCGGAAAGAATGCGGTACTTCTCCGTTTTGCCGACAGTTTGCCTTGCTAAGCTCCATGCCAGAAGATTGCGTACAGTGGGTGACTCATCCGATTCCGAAAACAAGGGCACTCCTGATCCGCACTCGGCGCTTTCCGCATTCATAAATTCTTTAATTTCCGTCGATTGATACGCCCAAAGCGAAGACGAAAATAAAACCATAAAGAAAAAAGTGTGAAAAAATTTCATTTTTACCTCCGAAATATTTTTTCGGCCGAAGCCGATTTTTCCGCTTACAAAGTTCGCTCAAGCGAACCTAAAAAGATCAAAATCCGATCTCCATCTGTCTCTCCCCTTTGAGCTCATCCGCTGTTTCAAGAAGAGAAAATCGCTTCTCTTTAGTTCGCGTATGCGAACCAAAGACAGCAGCTGCCCCTTTGTCATTCAAAGACGAGCATTGAAATTCTCCAAGGTTCGCTACTGCGAACCTTAAAGTCCTTCTTTCTTGAATCCGTGCCCTTACGGATTCCCGGTTAAAGTTCGCTTATGCGAACCTCAACCGCTATCGACAGCTCTCAAGAAGACGAAACGGTTTTTAGAGTTCGCTTAGGCGAACTATGTATAATAGATTTCCCTTTTCAGAATAAACCTGTGATTCTCCTGACAAAAAGGAAACCCCTTCCGCGGAGAGTTTTTATTTCTCCTGCAAAACTCTTCCCTCTCCGAAATATTCGCAAACTAAATCTTTTCCGCCGCGGCGGACAATGGTTCCGTTATGGATTAAAAAGGCTGTATCGCACAGCGCTTCGGCGCAGCGGAGATCGTGAGTAATCGTCACCATTGTATTTCCCGTTTTTTGATGAATTCCGTTGAGAATTTCCGTCATCGAACAGAGACCGTCGTAATCCTGTCCGACCGTCGGCTCGTCAAGCAATAAAACCTCAGGTTCTCCTGCCAAAACGGCCGCAAGTGAAAGTCTCCGCTTTTGCCCCTCCGAAAGAGAGTGAGGATGGCGATCCAAAAACGGTTCTAAACCGAACAACGCGGCAGTTTCAAGAGCCTTTTCGGGTGAAACTGCAGAAAACATGATTTCCCTGCGCACTGTCGGCATAAAAAGCTGATAATCGGGATTCTGAAAGACAAATCCAACTTTTTTAAACCGATTTTCTGGAAAAAATCTTCCGAAACCGCTTTTTTTATCAAAAAATCGGTCAATTTTGCCCGATTTTGGCCGGTACAGTCCTGCCAATAACCGCAGCAGGGTGGTTTTTCCGCATCCGTTTTCTCCAAACAAAACCGTTCGTCCGCCTTTTGGAATTTCGCAAGTCACATCGTTCAGAATCTGCTTCGACTTAATAGAAAAAGCGACCCGATTTAACGAAAACGCCGGTCTGTTTGCGGAAAAAACGGGGCAGTCATCACGAATTTTTGCCGTTTGCTCTTCCAAATACGTTTGCTTATCTTCAATTTTTTTTATCCGCTTTCCGCCGACATGATAAACTGAATCAACAAAAGGTAAAACACGATCCAAGCGGTGTTCGATGACAATCACACAATAACCGACTTTTGTCAGTGCGCGCAGCGTTTTCATCAGCGTTTCCGCACCCTCTTTATCGAGATTGGCTAGCGGTTCGTCCAGAATGATGATTTTCTGGCCCATTGCTAATGTCGAAGCGGTCATCAGCCGTTGTTTTTGTCCGCCGGAGAGAGTGCGGCACGCCTGTCGCGGATCGAGATTCATCAACCGGCAGACAATTTCGATCTGTTTCCCGATTTTTTCCGGAGGGAAAGCTTCGTTTTCACAGCCGAATGCAATTTCATCCTCTGTTATTTTTTGCACGATTTGTTCATCCGGATTCTGCAGAACAACGCCGACGGTTCGGCAAATTTTTCCGATTTTTTTTCCGTCAATATTTTCGCCATTGATAAAAACCTCTCCGGAAAGTTTGCCGCCATTAATATCGGGAATGATTCCGGAAGCGATGTACATCAAAGTACTCTTTCCCTCGCCTGAGTGGCCTGAAAAGAGAGCCAATTCGCCGTAAGAGACGGAAAAAGAGGCATTTTCAAAAATCATTGTTTTTCCGTCGTAAGTAAAACCGACATTTCGAAATTCGATCGCTTTCATAACACCGCCGTTACGGCAGCCGACGCCGTCAATCCAAAGAGAAAGAGAAAATCGGAGAAAACAAAATTCTCTTTTTTGTAAATCGTATACGGCTCCTTTCCGATCGTAAATCCTCGTGTCTCGACGGAGAGAGCCAAAGTATCCGAAACAGAAACCAATCTCATCGCAAAAGGAACCAAAAATGCGCGGTAAAAAACCGGCGGATTCAAAACGGAGCCAGCATTCCGCGTTTTCATCGCTTCCCGAACCCGTTTGATTTCGGTTTTTAACAAAGGCATGAAGGACATGGCGATGAGAATGCCGAGGGTTGCCGACCGCGGTGCGCGCATCTGTGATAAAGCCCGCGTCATGCGAACCGGTTCCGTCGCCATACCGGGAACAACTGCCAAAAAGACGGCGGCAAATCGGTTTGCCATGGCGTGACCGGCTTCAAAACTCCCGGTTGCCGCATAAAAAATTCCGAAGAAAATCAAAGCAACCGCCAAATAAAACGGAAAAATCCTCATTGCGGCGGCGCTGCAGCCGAAAATCATCAGCCAAATCAACGAAAATCCGAGAAAGGCGGAGCACAGCGTTAGATTTTTTGCTTCCGCCAATCCAAAGATGATGATGAAAACTCCGGCGAAAAGCGCTGCTGTCGGATACAGTTTGCGGTTAAAACGAAAGAAATTCATTTTTTCATCACCCCTGATTTTTTTAATTCGCGGGAAATCAAAACGCCGATCAGAGAACCGAAAAAACAGAGCGCTGTAACGGCAATCGACATGCCGATCGCCGCACTCGGAGAAGATCCCAGAAATGCGCTGACTGCCTTCCCTTCCGAACCGCTCCATGAGTAAAAAAAGCGGTAATAAAGATACAAAAACGGAAGAGTCATCGGAAAGAAAACGGTTCCTGCCAGCAGGCATGCGCCGTCTTTTCTGTAACTGCGAAAGATGAGCAGCGCCGCACCTTCGGCGATGACCGCGCAAATCAGCATGCAGACAAACATGACCGTATTCATAAAAATCAACAGCGCACCGCAGCAAAACGCCGTAAAGAGCAGCGCTCCCGGTTTGCGAACCTTCATCATTCCGATAACAGGAAACAGTGAAAACTGAAGAGCAAGCGCCAGCTGAATGATTCCAAAAATCGGAATTTGCCCAACGAGAGGCATAACGGCTCCCGTGACCAACATACACGCAGCCATAACAGCCAAAAAAACAATATCCTTAATTCGATATACTGGGAAAATCCGAGATTCTTCCGTTTCATTCTTCATGGAAACAGCAGCCTCTTTTTCGGAGATCGCTTTCCGAATCTCTTCCGTGTGGAGAATCAAAGATTCGGCAAGCGATTGCGTTTCATCGTCAACCATTCTCCCCTCCTTCATGCAGACGATGATTTTCCAAACGATAAATCCGATCTGCGATTGACATCGTCGATTCTCTATGGGAAACCAAAATGATGCACTTGTCTTTTTTGGCATTCACCAGCGATTTTAAAAGAATGCCTTCGTTGAGACTGTCGATGTTGCCGGTGGGTTCATCCAAAAGTATCAGTCCGCTGCCACGCAAAAAGGCTCTCGCCACGCCAAGACGCTGCTTTTCCCCCGCCGAAAGCCGAGAACCGCCGAAACCGACGCGGGTTCTGTATCCGTCGGGAAGCGAAACAATCCTCTCATGGATTGCCGCGGCCCGGCACGCTGCCTCCAACTCCTCCGCCGTCGCTTCCGGTTTCGCTATCCGTAAATTCTCTTCAACAGTTTCATCAAAAAGCCAAACGTTTTGAGGAACCATCGTTACGTTATCGGTGAGATTTACCGAATCGATTTCACCGATTTCCGTCTCGTTATAATCGATCCGACCGCTGTTTTTTTCCCGAAATCGCATCAAAAGTTTCAGCAGTGTCGATTTGCCGCAGCCGCTTTTGCCGACGATGCCGATAATTTCGCCTTTTTTAGCGTTCAGACAAATCTCCTTTAAAATCTCTGCTTCATCATTGTAAGCAAACGAAAGGCGATCAACATTGACTCTGTCAAAGCGAAAGGTTTTTCCTCCGATGACCGGTTGAACGGCGGGCTGTTCCTCCAAGAGATTCAAAACGCGATCACCGCAGGCAAATGTCTGTGTTAAATTGCCGGGTAAAGCCGACAGCGCCGTTACCGGACCGAAACTGCCGAAAACGGCGGTGACGCCGATGATCATACGGCCCAAACTCAATGTTCCTTCTGAAACAAGAAGAACACCGACAGCAAACGACGCGATGATAAAGAGCGAAATCAACAACTCAACGGCTGCCGAATTTTTTGCAACGGAATTCTTCATTTTTTCGGTCTCTTTCAGAAGATCTTCGGAGCGGCGGTTGACCTCCTTTTTCCGTTCCTCGCCGCCGTTATTGAGAACAATCTCCCGAATTCCTTTGATGCTGTCGAGAAAAAACGCATTGAACGACGCAAAACCGCGGCGGTAATTCACTCCGCCGGCTTTTAACTTGGCAGAAGCGCGCAACGGCGAGGCAATGCCGATAACAACATATCCGATAAGAGCCGTCAGAGCCAAATACCAGCTTGCAGCCAATCCGACAAAAAGAAAAACCGAAACCGAAACAACGGCGGCAATACAGATCGGACTGACGGTGTGAGCGTAGAACACCTCCAAAGTTTCAATATCGGAGGTAATCATTGCAATCAAATTTCCTTTTTGCCGCCCCTCCGTTTTGGCCGGTGCCAGCAACCGCAATGCGGAAAAAATTCGGTCGCGAAGAACAGCCAGCAGCTTGAACGCAATATAGTGGTTGCCGTACTGTTCGAAATAACGCAATACGCCGCGTAAAACACCGCAGGCAACAGCGGCCGCGGCAATGGCCCCGTAAGAAAGTGCTACCGCTTCACCGAGAGCCTTAGCGACTCCGAACGAGGCAAAGACAGTGACTCCCATCGCCGCAAAGAATCCGAGGGCACCGTTGACAACTGCGGCGACCATAACAAACGAAAGCGAGCCGAGCAGCGCCGCCAAACCCGCTGCGATTTTGACTCCGCTTCGACGCAATTTCTCT
Source organism: uncultured Spirochaetota bacterium (assembly GCA_944388995.1). Taxonomy (GTDB): domain Bacteria; phylum Spirochaetota; class Spirochaetia; order JAFGXN01; family JAFGXN01; genus CALXOJ01. Next base: position 17,261 of record CALXKN010000013.1, read on the forward strand.
TTCATGCGTTCACCTCCGTCTGCTTGGAAACCGAATATTTATATCCCTCTTCCTGTTCCTTCTGAGTTGCATAGAGCCTCGCGTATCTTCCGCCGAGACTCATTAACTCTTCGTGAGTGCCGCTCTCTTCAACCTTCCCCTCTTCCATGCAGTAAATGCGGTCGGCGCGGACGACGTTTTCCAAGCGGTGAGAGATGACGATGACGCAATGATTTCGGCTCAGTTCCTCGATATTTTTCATAATCAGCGATTCGCTTTCAATGTCAATGTTGCTTGTCGCCTCATCAAAAATGTAAATATCTTTGTCGGCAACAAGGGCTGCTGCCAAAAGCAGCCGCTGCTTTTGCCCTCCGGAGAGATCGCTGGCGTCTTCGGAAATCACACGTTCCAGACCGCCGTTTTCACGGACAAAATCATCCAGATTGACCTTTTTCAGCGCTTCGTAAATTTCCGCATCACCAATCTCTTTTTTCACCATGCGAAAATTGGCTTTGACTGTATCGTTAAAAAGATATCCATTGCAGGAGACTGCCGCCAAATGGGAATAATACAAGCTCCTTGAAAGGTTTTCGAGTTGTTCGCCACCGATAAGCACTTTACCGGATTGCGGCCGACAAGCCCCGATGATGAGATTGACAACGGTTGACTTACCGCAACCGCTTTCGCCGACAACAGCGGTCATTCCTTTTGAAGGAAATGACATATTCACTCCGTCGACAACGCGGCGGTGACCGTCATAGGAAAAAACGACATTTTCCAAACGGACAGCGGCTGAAGAGATCTCTTTGCCGCCCCAAATCGGATCAGGAGTATTTAAAAGTGCAATAATTTTTTTACCGGCGCCTGCGCCGTTCATCGCAACGTGAAATGCCGAACCGAGAGCGCGCAGCGGAAGAAAAAATTCGGCTGCCGTTAAAATTAAAAACAGCGTTTCAGCGGGAGAAATCCGTCCCGCCGCCAAACCGGAGAGCGCCACCGCTGCTCCCACTCCCGCGCCGCCGAAAGCAACCAGATCCATGATCGTGACGCTGGCCAACTGCATAACAAGAACTTTCATCGTCATTTTGCGAAATTCTTCGGCGTTGCGGTTCATCTTTGTTTGGCGGGCGGCGTCGGCGTTGAAAATCTTCAAATCATTCAGACCTTGCACGCTGTCCAAAAAGGTGTCGCCCATCGATGTGTATTTTCCCCAATATTTCGCAAAAATTCGTTTAGCGTATTTGGAAACGGCAACGATTGAAAGCGGAATGAGGGGAACGCACGCCAAAAGAACCGCCGCTGTACGAACATCGATTCCGATAAAGATAAAAAAAAGCAGAAACGGCGCACTCAGCGCGAAAAAGAACTGCGGAAGGTAAAGCGAATAATACAAATCAAGCTGTTCGATTCCTTCCAAACAAATCTGAGTCAATCCTGCCTGTCCCGAACCACCGTCGGCTGCTGCACCAAGTTTCAAAATTTTATCATAAGCCCGCATGCGCAGATCTTTTTTGACACTGCGGCCGATTAAGTCTTTGATGCGGCCGACGGAACAGCTTGTGATATAACGGACGGCAATACAAACGGCCGCCGCCGCTGCCGGAATGGCATACGCAGAAACTTCGGCTCCGCGAATCAACAGTGAAACGGAAAAACAGATACTTGCCGTCACACCGACGCCGGCAGCTGTTCCCAGAATCATCAGAAAAACAGCGTAAACAACATATTTTTTATTCGGCCCAAGCAGGCGAATCAATTCTTTGTCAAACACGGCTCCTCCTTTTTTCCGTTTTTCTTTTTTCTTTTTTGTTTTATGGTCGCCGCTATGTGTCGAATGGCTGTCACCGGATGGTAAATGAGCATCCGAGGTCCGGAAAACCGCATCACTTCAACGATTTTTTCCCGCATATCCGAACGGTAACAGTGAATCGGACAACACGAACAGAACGGTTTATCTTTGCCCCACGGACACCTTTCCCTCCGCAATCGGACGTATTCCAGCAAAAACGCACAATCGGGACAAAGTCTTCCCCGCTGCGATTTGTGCTTTTTGCGGCAAAAGAGCGTAATCATAAAAGCAACAGTATTCATTTCTTCGTTTTCTGTCATTTGGGAACCTATGGCAACTATATTCGCCCTGTCGTATTTAATTAGTTTAATCTTATTATGTTTTTTATAATTAATAACAAAAACAGAGAAATCCGTCAAGAACTTCTCTGTTTATTATTGAATTTTAAAGAAAAATTTGATGCCGAGAAATCAGCGATTCAGAAAATTTTTGAAGATAAGCATTAAATCTTCGGAAATGACGTGTTCAATGCGGCAGGCGTTCTCTTCGGCACAACCTCGCTCGGCGCCCATTTTGACGAAAAGTTCGGTTAAAACCCGGTGCCGTTCAAAGATGGATTCGGCTTTTGACTTTCCCGCCTCTGTGAAAACGATTTGTCCCGATCGGCGGTCAACCGAAATAAATCCGCGCTTTTTCAGTAATCCGAGAGCCCGCGAAACGCTCGATTTGGCGAATCCTAACTCTTCGCTGATGTCGACGGCGCGCACCGCCGGACGTTTGTTGTAAAGGCGTAAAATTGTTTCCAAATACATCTCTTCCGATTCGCGGGTTCGTTGAAATGCCATCGTTTCTCTCTCCGAATTAATTATAACGCCGACGAAACGAAATGTAAAGAAATTTCGGAAGAAGCGGCGGAGAGCGTTTAAAATAATGCGTCAGGCGCACGAAGGGTGAACGGGGCGAAAGCCCCGTTTCAGTCCGAAGGACCGCGCCCGGAGTGCGCCGACGACCGCCGCAGGCGGTCGGGACGCCCTAAAAATTCAGGAAATTTTATACTTTGTGTTGACGCGCATGGCGTTGAGAATTGCGATCACCGCTACGCCGACATCGCCGAAAACGGCAAAGCCCATACCCGCCAGACCGAATGCTGAAAGAATCAAAATCGCGAGTTTGACGGCAATCGAAAAGGTGATGTTTTGAAATACGATACTCATGGTTTTGCGGGCAATTCTCTTGGCCAGCGGCAGGGCCGTCAGGTTGTCGTTCATTAAAACGATGTCTGAGGCTTCAATGGCTGCGTCACTGCCGACACCGCCCATCGCAATACCGATGTCCGATCGCATGAGAACCGGTGCGTCGTTGATGCCGTCGCCGATGAAGCAAAGCGTTTCGCCGCTCTTTTTTTCTTTCATCAATTTTTCCACCTCTTCCACTTTGTTTTGAGGCAGCAGAGAGGCTTTATACCCGCTCACACCGATTTCTTGGGAGACAGCCGCGGCAATCGCTTCGTTGTCGCCGGTCAGCATAACGGTGCGGCAGCCCATTGCATTCAGTTCGCCGACAACCGTTTTCGATTCCGGTTTGATTTCGTCGGCTATCAGAAGCGAACCGATAAACTCACCGTTTTTGGCGACATAAACGACAGTCCCGATTCCGTTTTCGGGAATAAAGGAAATTCCGTGACGGCGCATCAGTTTTTCATTGCCGCAGTAAACGGTTTCGCCTCCGCGGAAGGCAGCAACGCCTTCGCCCGGTTCGACAGTCGGCACAAACCCCTCTTCGATCGGTTTTCCGTAACGGGCGGCAATCGAAACGGCTATCGGATGGCTCGAACCGCCTTCGGCAGCCGCCGCCAGCCGAAGGATTTCGTCAGCGCGTTCGGCAGGTGAAATTTTGACAACAGAAAAAGTGCCCTTCGTCAAAGTGCCGGTTTTGTCAAAAACAAAGATCTTTGACTTGTTGAATTGTTCAAGGTAGTTTGAACCTTTCACCAGAATGCCGTAACGGGATGCGGCGCCGATACCGGCAAAAAACGAGAGCGGAACGGAAATGACCAGGGCGCAAGGACAAGAGACGACCAAAAAACTCAGTGCACGGTAAACCCAAACCGACCACATTCCCGTTAAAAAACCGGGAATAACTGCCAAGAGAAGCGCTGCCGCAACGACCGCCGGCGTATACCAACGCGCAAATTTTGTGATGAAATTCTCCGCTTTCGATTTGCGGCCGGAGGCGTTTTCGACCAACTCGAGAATTTTAGAGACTGTCGAGTCGTAAAAAAGTTTTTCAACTTTGATTTCAATTTGAGATGAAAGATTGACGCTGCCGCTGATGACCGAAGTTCCGCAGAGCGCCTCGCGAGGAAGCGATTCGCCGGTCAACGCCTTTGTGTCCAAAACGGCGGCTCCTTTGACAATCGTGCCGTCCAACGGAATTTTTTCACCGGGATTAACCACGATGATCTCGCCTATTTTGACATCGGCCGGATCGACTTTTTCAATTCCTTCGCCGCGTTTAAGATTGGCATAATCGGGACGAATGTCCATCAATGTTGAAATCGACCGACGGGATTTTCCTGTCGCATAACTCTGAAAAAACTCTCCGACTTGGTAAAAAAGAAGCACCGCACACGCTTCGTCGAAACCGACAATCGGCTGTCCTGCCGCACCGCGGGAAACTGCCAACGCAAAAGCGCCGAGTGTCGCCGTGCACATCAGAAAATTCTCGTCGAAAACGCGGCCGCGAAAGATGTTTCTCACCGCCCTCTGCAAAACATCATACCCAATGAGAAGATAGACGGCAAGGTAACATGCAAACGGAAGCAGCCAGCCGTAAGCGCCCGCAAAAACGGTGTCAAGCCCCACTGCCTTGTCGGCTGCAAAAACAGCAGTAAAGAGCATCAAGGCAGCAAGAATACGAATCAGATTCTTTTTTTCTTTTCGGCTCAAGTCGGAAAACTTCATATAAAATCTCCTTACAACAAAATGCGGCAATCCGGTTCGATTTTTCGGCAGGTCTTGACGACTCGTTTCATGATTTCATCAAAGCGCTGCTCATCCGCCTCCAATGTCAGGCGGCAGCCCATAAAGTTGACGTTGACCGCTTCCACTCCGTCAAGTTTGGCGAGCGCCCGTTCCATTTCCGCGGCGCAGCTTGGACAGTCAAGATCTTCCATCTTGTAAACTCGTTTCATATAGACCTCCGTTTATTGAATAATTGCTTTTTTGAACAATCATTCAATTATAATGCATTAAAAATCGCCCCTTCGTCCCGTTACCGATCTTCGTTGATGTGAGTCAAACCGTACTCCATGATTTTCGTCACATGGTCATCGTCAAGGGCGTATCTGACCTCTTTTCCCATTTTGGTGCCTTTTACCAGCTTCGCTCCGCGCAAAACCCGCAGCTGATGCGAAACCGCCGAAACGCTCATACCGAGAATTTCGGCAATTTCGTAGACGTACAGGTCGCCGAATTGCAGACAACTCAAAATCTTTGCCCGCGTCGGATCGCCGAATACCTTAAAGAGATTGGCCAATTCGTAAATCACCTCGTCGTCCGGCAGCTGCCGCCGCAGCGTTTCATTTCGTTCGTTCATAACTCTCAATAATTGAATATTTTCTCAATTGTTCAATTACAATTAAAAAGTAGCATGATTCACAAAATTTGTCAATCGGAAAAGAAAAAAAATCGTAAAACCCAGCTGCATTTTCTGAAATTTCGGCAGCCGACGCGTTGAAACGCGTCGGTTAGTCGTGCACTTTATAAGCGGCTGCCAACCGCTCGGCAAGACCGGGAGTTTCAGGATCGTGAACGCCTTTTCCGGTATCGAGACTCCTCAGTTCCGCCATCTCTTCCTGTGTCAGCGAAAAATCGAAAATAGCGAGATTCTCTTCCATTCGGTCTGCGTGAGTCGATTTCGGAAGAACGATAAGTCCGTCCTGAGTTTCAAATCGAAGAATGACGGCAGCGGCTGTTTTGCCGTACTTTTCGGCAATTTTCAGAACAAGCGGATGGGAAAACAGCGCTTTATTGCCTTGTCCGAGCGGAGCCCACGCTTCGATTTTTACATTCAGCGGCTGTAGAACAGCGCGAAGCGACCGTTGCTGAAAAAAAGGATGACACTCCACCTGATTCACGGCAGGCATCGTTTCAAAGTGAGGAACAAACTTCTGCCAAAGATTCGGCGTCATGTTGCTGACTCCGATGGAGCGGATTTTTCCTGCCGCTTTTGCCTGTTCCAACGCACTCCAGGCGCCGACAACGTCTCCGTAAGGTTGGTGAAGCAGATACAAATCGATAAAATCGCAGCCCAGTTTCCGAAGAGACGCATCAATTCCTTTAACGGCTGCTTCAAAACCGTAATCCTGCAGCCACAGCTTGCTTGTAACAAAAATTTCATCGCGGGGAATGCCGCTGTCGCGAACCGCGCGGCCAACCTCCTCTTCGTTGAAATAAGCCGCCGCCGTATCAATGTGACGGTAACCAATTTTCAGAGCCGTCTTCACAGCTTCGTAAGTCGATCCGTCGGCGGGAATCAAAAATACGCCGAACCCAACCGCGGGAATTTCGTTCCCGTCATTCAAAATCACCCGTTCCATAAAAACCTCCGTTTTATTTAAATGACTAAAATAAGACTGCCGTCTGTCTTTAAAACTCTTCCTGTTCGCTTGGGAATGGATCATGCAAAAAGAATTTTATAAAAACATTCGACAGCGTATCGTTTGCATCGATTTAATCAAATTTCCGTTATCCGCCGTCTTCTCAATCGTGAATACGGTGAGAATTGAGAAAAACGACCGTATCGACGTTTAAATGATCGATGATTTGCGTCTTTCCCGTATCAAGCTTCCGAATCGCCTCCCGATCTCCGTCGTCCAACGAAAAGTCGAAAACGCATCCGTTTTCCTTTAACCGCTCTTCTCGAACCGTTTTGGGAATGACGCAGACGCCTCGTTCGATATTCCAGCGCAAAACGATTTGAGCGACGCTTTTGCCGTGTTTTTCGCCGATACTCTTCAGCGTCGGATTGTTCCAAATATCATGTCCGCCCTCCGCAAACGGCGCCCACGCCATCGGTGCTACCGAAAAACGTTTCATCACTTCCAAATCGTACTCTCGTTGATAAAACGGATGGCACTCAATTTGATTGACCGCCGGTTTGATTTCGGCATTCATGCAAAGATCGGCCAAGCGGTCGGGATAAAAATTGGAAACGCCGATAGAACGCACCTTTCCTTCCTCAGTCAGCTTTTCCAACGCCCGCCAAGCGCCGTAGTAATCGGAAAGCTGTTGATGCAGTAAAACCAAATCGATATAATCGGTTTTCAATTTTCTTAACGAGTTTTCGACCGATTGTCTTGTTTTTTCATAACCGAAATCCTGAACCCACACCTTTGTCGAAAGAAAAATTTCATTGCGGTCGACAGAACTGTTTTCTACAGCCGCACCGACCGCTTCTTCGTTCAAATAAGATGAGGCAGTATCAATCAAGCGATAACCGTTTTCCAAAGCCTCTGCAACGACCTTTTCACAAAGAGAATTTCCGTCAATTTGGAAAACACCCGCACCGAGAAGCGGCATCCGAACGCCGTTATTTAAAATCACCGTTTTCATTTTCAACCTCTGAAGAAAAATTCGATTGAATTATACAATTTTTGACGTTGACACGGAATGACCAATTCAGCTATAAAAGTATTGAGATTTTTTCAATACGAAGACTGATATGCTCAATCGTGCCCTTCTGACATTTCTTTGCGCCGCAGAAAGCGGCAGTTTTACGGCGGCGTCGGAAAAACTGAATACAACGCCTGCGTCGGTGATGCACCAAGTCAACAATTTAGAGTGGGAGCTCGGTTTGACATTGTTTGAACGAAGACCGTCCGGAGTCTCGCTGACCTCCGCAGGCCGGCTGATTTACGACGAAGGGAAACGGCTCGTTTCGGAAACGGAAGCCGTTATCTCCCGAGCCAAACAGGTTGACGGAAAACGTTCTTTTATCGTACGCGTCGGAACGTCGCTTCTGAATCCGGTTCAGGGGCTGACAGAATTGAGAGAGAAAATCGACGACGAACGCTTTCAAATCAAAATTGTTCCGTTTGAAGACGACCGCACCACCATGCTCTCCGTTATTTCATCACTCGGAAAGAAATTTGATTTTTTGGTCGGACCGTGCGGTTCGCAGGCGTACGCGCGCCGCTGCCGTTTTCTGATTTTGGGATACGATGATGTGTGTGTCGCCGTCGCCCGTTCTCACCGACTGGCAGGAGCTGAACGAATTGCGCCCGAAGATTTAAACGGGGAAGCGCTTTTGATGTGCAGACGGGGCGACGCTCCCGTTTTGGACGAACTCAGAGATTTTTTGAGAGAAAAATATCCGCAAATCCGCATTGTCGATCTGCCGCACTACTACGATGCTGAAGTTTTTAACACCTGTGAACACTCCGGCAGCGTTCTGTTGACGCTCAGCATTTGGAAAGATGTTCATCCGGCACTGGTGACCATTCCAGTCGATTGGGAATTTCGCATTCCGCGCGGATTGATGCATGCCGAACACCCCAGCGAAGCTGCCGCCGCCTTTTTAAAAGCCGCCAAAAAGGTTCTAAAGACTCCGTAACAGTCATTCTCTTTTGCTATCAAAAACAATAGATAACAAGCATTTGCCTTTTTTGCCGATTCTGATTATGATTAAGAATAATAATCGGAGGTTTCGCTGCCATGAACCGAATAACAGTTTCCCTGCTGATTTTTTGCGTTTTGCAGAGTGCTTCATGCGAAGAAAATCGACCGATTCAAACAATCGGTTCAAACGGAGAATCTATGATCATCGGTGTGACTGCCGGAGGAAAAACGGTAACTGTAAAACTTGAAGAAAACGAGGCGGCGCAGGAATTGATTCGTCGGCTTCAGGAAGATGAAATCACCTGTACCGTCGACGATTACGGCGGATTTGAAAAAGTCGGACCGCTCGGATTTGATTTGCCTCGAAACGACTCCCGAACAAACGTTTGTTCGGGCGATATTGTTCTCTATTCCGGTAATCAAATCGTTCTGTTTTACGGAAACAACAGTTGGTCGTATACCCGCCTCGGGCGTGCCGAAGACGTTTCTCAAGATGAATGGATGGATTTTTTGTCCGCCGGCGCAGGAGAAATTGAAATCACTCTCAGTTTGATTTCAGAGTAAAGGAGAATAAAATGAAGGTCCTTTTGTTTAACGGAAGCAGCCGACCGACCGGCTGCACATTTACGGCACTGTCAGAAGTGGCAAAAATTTTGAACAGCGAAGGTATCGAAACGGAAATTCTGCAATCCGGAAACGGCGCTTTCCGAGACTGCATTGCCTGCGGTTTCTGCGCTCAGAACAACCGCTGCGTTTTTAATGATGATGTTGTCAACGAATGGACGCAGAAAGCCGAAAAAGCTGACGGTTTCGTTTTTGGTTCGCCAGTGTATTACGCCCATCCTTCCGGACGCATTCTTTCGCTGATGGACAGAATGTTCTACTCCCGCGGCTCAATCTTCGCCGGTAAACCGGGAGCCGTTGTCGTTTCCGCTCGCCGCGCCGGCACAACCGCCTCTCTCGATGTACTGGCAAAGCACCTTACCATCAATCAAATGCCGCTGGTCTCTTCCACTTACTGGACAATGGTTCACGGCAATACGCCGGATGAAGTACGCCGCGACGCCGAAGGACTGCAAACCATGCGCAACCTCGGACGAAACATGGCGCGGCTTTTAAACGCGATAAAAGCGGGCAACGAGGCGGGGTTAAAAGCGCCTGAAACAGAAAAAGGCGCGCGGACGAATTTTATCCGATAAGAATCAAAGCGGCCGCCGAGGCGGAAGCGTCGTGATTGCGAATCATTCACCATTGACGCAGCGGAGGATTTCGCCCCGAAGATCACCGATAGTAAATTCGCGCATTTTATCTTCCATTACCTGTTGAATGGCGAGAAGTTTTTGATCCAGCAGTGCGTGGATATTTCTGCCGACAGGACAGGAAGGATTCGGATTTTCATGAAAGCGGAACAGCGTATTGTTTTCCACGGACTCCACAGCGCGGTAAACATCATAAAACGTGATTTCTTCCGGAGGACGGACCAATTCAATTCCGCCCGTTCCGCGCGCCACGGAAATCAGCCCGGAACGGGAAAGCTGTCCGAGAATTTTCCGTACAATCACCGGATTTGTGTTGATACTGGCGGCAAGAAAATCGCTTGTCACTTTGTATTTCCCGCTAAACGCTTCAACGCAGGCAAAAATATGCAGGGCTACGGTAAAACGTGTTGAAATCTGCACAGCAAACCTCCGTATCCATTTTACTCTTTTTTCCGACTTTGCCAAGTTTTGCCGAAAAATTCTTGGAAGAAAACTTTTTTCTCGACGAAGCGCGGTGATAAAAAGCACACCGTGCAGTGTCTTGAGGAGACAGAGGTAAAATACGGTTCTTGTGCTTCTATTCAACAAGAAAATCCGTTTATGCGTTCAGAAAGGGGCTTTTGCGACGCAAAAAAGCGGTGCGGAAGAGTGCCGCACCGTTGAAGAAATGAAACCGATTCCTTCACATTTCGAAGAAAACAGTCTGTTCCGTTCAGCTGCCAAAGAAAAATCCGGCTGTCATTTCCAGATAGTTTTCTCCGGCGTATCCCGGGAAGCGTCTTTTCATTTCTGTCAAAAATGAAGACTTATCCGTACATTGGGAAGCAGCTGCCTTCAGATCTTTTAAGTAAGCGATTTTCGTTTCCGCATCTTTCAAATCTTCCGGTGTGTAGTGAGATGTCAGAATCAGCGTGTATCCCTTTTTTTGGAAATCTTCAAGCTGCGCTATCATCGCATCGGCGTGATCAGCTCCGACTACAATTGAATGGCAGTCGTGTCCGAGCATGTGCGTGTAAACTGCATGGATCTCCGGAATTTCTACGTCAAACGCATCCTGTGTCGGAGAAATGAGAAAGTCGATACCGCACAGCGTGATTTTCCCTGCCGAAATCACGTCCGTGATCTCATGCGGTTTTTCGTCAAAAGCCGCGCCAAACGCCTGCGTAAAGCCGTCGACAATCGCTTTTCCACCGCCTGAGGTTCCGTACTTCACGGCATTCTGTGTCGCGTATTTGCGCACACCGGGCAAATACGTTCCGCCTGCCATGTGATACGATATCAACATCGCTTCAACCGCAATATTCCGCTGAGCAAAATACCCGGTCAGTTCTTTGTAATTGTCAAAAAAGCACGGAGATTCCAAGGCAACCGCCTTCCCCTCTTTTTCGAAAAAGAACACCTCGTCGTTGATTGCGTCGTTGGTCCGATACGCATGCAGCCGCACAGTAGCGAAATCATACACATCCATCGCCCCTTTTTCCAGGACAATTTTTTCACAAGAATTTTTTTTCATCTCTTGCCCCCAAATAAAATTTAGTGTAACATCAAGTATTACAACAACAATGTAACGCGGTTTTGCTGTAATGTCAATAGTTACAATAAAAATTTAATAAATTTCCGAAAGGGAAAATTTAGAGAAAATACTAAAGGAGAAATGTATGACGCAGGAAGAACGACTCGATTTTCTCATCAGCCAACTGCTGTGCGAATCGGCGGAATACAAAGACATTCCGGTTCCCACAGCACAGGAGGAGAAGCGGCGGCTTTTGCGCGCGCTCATGAACGTGCGCCCGCCGCGCCCTGCAAGCGATGAATTTCTTCGCGTGCAGGATGAGTACCTGAAGGAGCGCCTTACCGAACGCGGCGGCATGACAACTCTCAAAGATTTGTCTCCGAGCGCAGGCGGTTGTTATCGGGGCGGGAGCAGGACTTTCCACAGCCGCCGGATTCACTTACAGCGGCAAGCGGTTTAAGCGAACGGTAAGCCTCTCTGACATTCGCCGCTTGCTTATGCCTTCTCCATTTGTATCGCAGATGACAGGCGCTCGAAGAACTTTACACAAGCCCTCCCCTTTCCGCATTGACCGGCATCGTATACGGATGTATAATTGAGGCAAGGAGATAAAAGTGTTTTTCGTTTACGGCGAGAAGGAAACGGAGTATTTGAAGAGCCGCGATACGAAACTGGGAGAAGTCATCGACCGAATCGGTCACATCGAACGGGAAACAGACGGCGACCTTTTTTCAGCGGCGGCGCATCACATTATCGGACAGCAGATTTCCAACAAGGCGCTGGCGACCGTTTGGGGACGAATGTGCTGCGGATTGGGAGAGGTGACGCCCGAAACGGTAGCTGCCGCCGATACGCAGACGCTGCGTTCCTTCGGAATGTCGCAGCGCAAAGCCGAATACATCCGCGAGTTTGCTGAAAAAATTGTCGGAGGCGAATTTGATTTGAATGAAACCGCTCGAATGAATGACGAAGAAGCGATCCGCCGCCTCACCTCATTGAAAGGAATCGGCGTGTGGACAGCGGAGATGATTCTGCTGTTCTGCCTTCAGCGGTCTGACATTTTCAGTTTCGGCGACGCAGCTATTCAACGCGGTGTACGCATGGTTTACAACTGCGATAAAGTCGAACGGCAATTTTTCAAAACACTGCGGGAACGGTTTTCACCGTACGGAAGCACAGCCTCTCTCTACTTTTGGGCTGTCGCCGGCGGAGCGCTGCCTGATCTGCGCGATCCGGCGCTGACGGAAAAGGAGGCGTAATGCATTTTACCTGTAAAATTCAAACTCCGCTCGGAGAGATGCTGGCAGCTTCCGACGGAAGCGCTTTGACCGGATTGTGGTTTGAAGGACAAAAACACTTTGCCGCCGGTTTGAATCTTCCCGGCGAAGCAAAAAAACTCCCGCTTTTTGACGAAGTCAAACGGCAGCTGGAGGATTACTTTAACGGTTCGCTGCGGCGCTTTTCCGTTGCGCTGCGCCCGCACGGCACACCGTTTTGTCAAAGCGTCTGGCATCTTTTGGAAGAGCTTGCCTACGGAAAAACCGTCGCCTACGGAGAACTGGCTGCCCGCCTGAACGCCGAAGCAAACAGAAAAACCTCCGCTCGGGCAGTTGGAACCGCTGTCGGCCTCAATCCGATTTCGATTATCATTCCCTGCCACCGTGTTGTCGGAGCCGGCGGCAAACTCACCGGTTACGCCGGCGGTCTTGAACGCAAGCGCAGCCTTTTAAAAATCGAAGGAGTCAGACTCGAAACGCTCAAATAACAATGCGCAGCTCTATCGTTTTCAATAGCAATTACAGCGATTTTTAATCCCCGAACAGGCGAATTCCGGCAAACACACGAGAAAGCCGCTCTTCGTCAAACGGAAGGTATTCGGCAATTGTCAGCCCGATCATTTCAGCGTGCGTGTCAATCAGGTGCAGCACCTGCTCGAGTTTTTCCGTCGTCATTTTCCCGGTGCATATGCAGAAGCGGATAGGGATTGCCTTGTTCGTCTCGCTCTGTTCGTTTGTATACCTGAAAACCCATGATACAGTAATCGAGCAGCATATTGAATTTCAGTTTCCTTTTTCTGCTGACCTTGATTATATTTGTAACATCAAATGTTTTGAAGAAAGTGACCATTGGGTTTGGCGCCTTCATCCAAAGTTTATACGCCGCTGCTCTGTCGGTGTCTTTTGGATTTACTTCTTTTGGCATACCGCTGTCCTGTTGTCATATTTTTGAATGTGAATCACGATCATGCGCTTAAGCATATAAAACTCCTTGTATTCCTTCTTGTAATCAAATGCTATTTTCTTTCTTTTTGTCAAGCAGTCGTGTCAGCGCATTGGCTTTTCAATTAAACAACCGAAAAGTTAATAGTGTTTGACAATGGCGCGTAATTCATTTGCATAGAGATCGGAGCGGTTAATGGAAAACTCTCCGTGGTGCATCGCCGGAAGGATATGCAAACTGCTTTTTTCCAGCGTCTCATGGAGCTTTTTTGCAGAAAGCAAGATCCGTTTGTTTTCCCTCCGACCGACAAACAAATGGATTTCCGCAGTACACTCTCCAAGAGATTTCTTTATGCAATACACAGAGCTTTCTTGTAAAAACGCAATCATATTTTGTTTCGTTATAGCGCAGGTATCTTGATAATAATCATTGAACAATTCAGGCTTTATTCGGAGTGAACGAAATTGCAGTTTTGAAAACCATCTTTGCCGAATCAATCCATAACAGCTTCCAAACACCGGTTTGATCAACGAATCGGTTAGTTTAGATGGAACGACCGCTGCGCTCTCGACCATTGCAAAACGGCAAATATCTTTTCGCTGAGATAACATTTCAAGTAATATCTGCCCTCCGAGAGATAAACCGCCAATCAGCAGTACCGAACCGCCCCATTCCGCATCGATAAAAGAGATGATTTCCGCGGCATTGTCTTCGATTGTTGTGAAATTCTTATCGCTCCCTGCATGACCATCCAAGATCGGAATGATGATTCGAAAATCATTTTGAAGCCGTTCAGCCGCTTCCCGGTAATTCCACCATGACAAACCGCCGCCGTGCAGAAGAAGAATCACATCTCGATTTTGCTTTCCGTATTCTTTATATTTCAACTTGCCACACCTCCGAAAATCAGCATCATGATTTCCGATTGGGTTTTCTTTTCATAGCTAACAGTTTCATATAATCAGCAAATTCAGAAGCATTGACCGGCTCAAACATTACCCATTTCCCATCACGATATGTCTGTGCTTCATCATATCGCCTGCAAACAGAGTCAGAAAGTGTATCTCTTATATCTTCAAATTTTGCTCTTTCGTCTTTTCCGAAAATAATCATAAAACCAACGCAATTCCTTTTTGCATATAGACTGCAAAGCGTTTTGCCACCTCTGCGGTACTTATATTCGTAAGTCCAGTTCTTACCGCCTGTGTTCCATAGCCGTTCCATATCGTATTTTTCATCAATCACCGAACACAGCTCTTGCCAAACCTCAAACAAAGGTTGTCCGAGCAATTCGTTCATAGTTGATTGAGCGGGGATGTTTTCAAGCATGGTGTTCCCTCCGTATACCTTGATTTCCCTCATATTTAGAAGGATTATTTAAAATATCAACAAGTACTTTCAAATCTCTTTCTTTCACTGTTTCATAAATTAATGTTTTCATTTTAGGAAAAGTGTCTTTATATTTATCTTCTCCCAATTCATCTTCTAAGTTATTATTATCCTTATTAAATGAAGGAAATTGTGATTTTAAAGCATTATTTAAGTCGCTCATAGAAGGTAGTCCATAATCTATAGTTGCCCCAGAACCCCAAATAACAACAGGAGGATCTTTTAAATATCCCTGTATTAATCTATGAATATTATCTTTTTCCATAATTATCCTCTGTATGATTTTCTTTGTGACATAATCTGTTATCTATCTTTTTATTATGAAACACATAAAAAGTTTCCATAATGCGGTTATCACATTTATCAAGAGAATTACACCATTAACCCACTCCAAACAGCAGGAATAATCCTAAAATTTAAATTCCTGTCAAAATCACCTTCGTTTCTAAAAATTGACCTATGCATATATTTTGAATATTGATTTTTCCATGTATTCTCTATTATTCCAACACTGTATAGATACTTTAGTAAATCCATTGGATTTAGTGAAAACTTATGTTTAACCGCTTTGTAACACAAAATAAATCTTTTTACGCTAAGATCCTTGGCACCGCAAAATCGCAACAGTTCAATAACATATGGATAATCTTCCCGCAAGATAGGATTTATCTCATTTGCGATTTCTGTATTTACAAGCCAATTCGAATATTTTTTTATCACTTCCCCATATATAGGTTCAGTCAAAACTTTCTTTTTACAAACTTCTGTTTGAAGTGTTTGAAGCAATTTAATCAAATCTCGAGGTCTAAATAATGTCTGAAGTACAAGCTTTCGAAATAAATCTAATTTAGGATTTCTAAAAGTCGTATTATTCAAAACAAAAATTTCATTAAAATTTTTATCAGCAAGTTCTGGACAAGATACATAAATTCTTCGCATCACCATTTTATATAAATCAGAATTATAAATATCCCTAATATTATTCACATTCCAATTTAAATCAAACCGAAAATCATCCCACCTAGCACTTTCTGCATCTCTGCTGGCAATTGCTCTTAAAATATCAGATCGGATATATAATACTATTTTTGCATTCTTAATCGAATTTGATCGTAGTAGCTGGTTATACTGGTATGCTACTTTGAAAAGACTTATAATAGCTTGAAAATACTCTTCAAGATTTTGATATTGATTATAATTATCATCTAGTCTATCAAATTGAATAATAATCTTTGATTCCGATGGAGTTGTTTTAAAATAGTTTACTAGCAAATTATTCAAAGTAGAATTAATCTTCGTTATATTATCTGCACAGTCTTTGTAGGTTGCTTGAACATTCTTTTCATATCCTATTCCTAGTCCATGCAAAAACAAACTTCCCTGTTTTTTTTCTGCTTTTGATACTATTTCTTTATGTAATTCAACTGCATTACCAAGAAACATTTTTTGATAACATTGGATTTCTTCATAATACTCATTTTGTTCTGCAGGAAGTTTTGCAATTGCCTGAACAAATAAATTGTAAATAACATTTTTCCAAATAGTTTGGTACTGATTTGGCTTAGCAAAACTATCGTCTTCTAGTTGAAGAAGTTTCTCAAAAGGAAATTCACCAAAATCATTATTAACAACAAGACAGCCTTTTTTGCATGCCTCTCGCTCAATCATTCGATATATTGATGATTTTCCAGTCCCTTTTTTTCCAACGACAAAAAATACCTTACCATCAATAATTTTATCCCAATATCCATTGTCTAAGAAATATTTTTCTAGGTTTGGATCTCCATATCCATCTATTTCACCAAAATCAATTTTTTTAATTTTCTCAATATCCATAGCGGTGTCTCCATATATCTTTTTAATAAAATTATAACAGAGTTATTTTTAATAGCAATATGGCACATCCGTTATTATATTCTGTTTTTCTTCACATTACAAGTTTTTTTACTTCAACCTCTCACACAACGGCAGCAATTCTTCCAGTTTGGCGACAATGCGTTTTTGTTCGGCAAGGGGCGGAAGTGGTAAAAGACAATTTGACAAATAGTCTTTATGTATTCGTTGTTGTCCGGCTGTTCCCGTAAACGACCTGACTCCGTTATCAATAAAGTATGCGGACTTAAAAAACCATAACAGATATTCTTTTAGCATCAAATTATTAACGACCCGCACAATAGAAAGTTCTGTTGTTCCTGCTCCGTATCCGTTTTTTAGCCCCGCAAAAATAACTGATTTTTTATTCTGGAAACACGGTGTAATTTTGGCGATTCCTATATCACCGGTTGCAAAATGAGTAAATCCTTTTTTGATTTCTCCCCATTTTTTTACTTCAAACGTGTGTTCATTTCTATATCCGTCTGCAACATGAGCCATTGGTATAAAAGAAACTTCCAGTGAATCATCTATGTCATTTTTTGGATTTAATTCCACAATACTGCCTAACCTTACCCACTTCCAGCTTTCGGGTATCTCAAACGGTTTTTCCTCTTCCGTAATTTCCGGCAGGGGTTTTTCTTTTTTTATTTTCCCGTCTGCTATGAGCCGCTGTTTTTCTTTCTGTATCTGTTGGAACAGTTCTTCTGCCGTGCCTTCTTCCGGGCGTTGTTCCACCAGCTTTCCCTGTATGGCGTACTGTAAGAGGGATTTTTTCATATCGTCGGGGAAACGGCTGTTAAAGGTTTCCAGTTTGAGCCATGATTCTTCGTAGCGGTCAATATAAGGCAGCAGCTCTTCGATTTTGGCGACAATCCGTTTTTGTTCGGAAAGGGGCGGCATTGCTATAACAGCCCGGTAAAGCCGGTCATCATTGATAGCCGGATAAGCTACCCCCTTTGCATTCTCATTGGAATTGGCATAACTATCAAATACCGGTGATAATAAATAATAGAACAAATACTTATTATAAATATCCGCATGACAAGTTAAAACAGCAAAACCTGTGCTTGCTATTGGTGTATAAGTAAAATCTTTATCTATAATACAAACATTATGCAAATAGGGACGAACTGTTGCATATAAAATATCACCACGCCCGACTATTTTTCTTGCCCGTGAAGGAGCATCTTTTGCTTCAATTATGTTCTCGTTTTTATTTAACAACTGTCGCTGATTATCTATAGAACCGATGTCGATATACGAAAATGTACTCTGGGGAGTTATCTGTCCACGATTATAAACAATGTCTTTTAATCTCACCCACTTCCAGCTTTCGGGGATGTCAAAGGGTTTTTCGTCTTCGGTAATTTCCGGCAGGGGTTTTTCTTTTTTTATTTTACCTTCTGCAATCAGTCGTTGTTTTTCTTTCTGTATCCGTTCAAACAGTTCTTCTGCCGTGCCTTCTTCCGGGCGTTGTTCTACCAGCTTGCCCTGTATTGCCTGCTGTAAAATGCTGTTTTTCAGTTCCTGGGGTGTCATTCGGCTTGTTCTCCCAACAGGACGCTCATCTGCGCCAGAACGCGGTCAATCTCCGCATTCAGCGAGGCGCGCTCTTCTTCATACCGGCGAATCAAATCAAGGGGAGCAAGGATTTCTTCTTCCCGATGGGGAAAGCCGCACAGATCTATGTTGTAGCCCAAGGCGGCAATGTCTTCTGCGGAATATTTTTTTGCTTTGGGAGCGTCATCTATCGTGATTTCCCTGCGGTTATTCCACCACTCCACGGCGGGGGCAAAGTGTTCCACCTTCATGGGTTTTGTCTTGGAAAAATGTTTGTAGCCTTCCGGCATATCAAGGCGATAAAACCAGGTTTCTTTTGTGGCACCGGTTTTGTCAAAAAACAAAATATTCGTGGTAATGGACGTATAGGGAGAAAAAACGCTGCCGGGAAGGCGGATAACGGTGTGCAGGTTGAATTCCCCAAAAAGTTTCTTTTTAATGGCGACTTTTGCGTTATCTGTTCCAAAGAGAAAACCATCAGGCAAAATGACTGCTGCCCGTCCCTTTTCTTTGAGGCGATACATTATCACGGACATAAACAAGTCGGCAGTTTCGCTGCTTGCCAAATCCGCAGGAAAATGATTTTTAACGTCGGCTTTTTCGTTTCCGCCATAAGGGGGATTCATCAGAATGACTTCAAACTTGTCGTCGTCGGTATAGTCCAGCAGATTATGCAATAACGAATTGCCGTAATAAATACGCGGCGTATCTACGTCATGCAAAAGCATATTGGTTACGCAAAGTATGTAAGGGAACTGTTTCTTCTCTATGCCGTAAATGGAATTGTAAATTTTTTCAACGTCGTCGGTGCTTTTCTTCTTGGTTTCAAGCTCTTTCAGCCAGCTTATCAAAAAGCCGCCGGTACCGCAGGCAAAGTCTGCACAATGCTCTCCGATTTGGGGATTGATCATCTTTGCCATAAAGTCGGTCACGGCGCGCGGGGTGTAAAACTCGCCTGATGAACCGGCACTCTGCAATTCGCGCAAGATAGTTTCATAGATCTCGCCGAACGCGTGGCTTTCTTCGTAGTCGCTTAAATCTAATTCGTCTATGACATTGATCACTTGCCGCAGAAGAACGCCGTCCTTCATGTAGGTGTTTGCATCTTCAAAAGTCGTCTTGACAATGGCTTTTTTGATGGGCGTGGAAGGATCGGCCTGTACGCCGTTGATGAACACATTGCCAGAATCTTTGATATCCTTGCCTTTAAGGACAGGAAAGAGCGTATTGTTGACAAAGTTAAGGAGCGCGTCGCCGGTCATTCCTTTTCCGCCTTCCTCGTGCGCCCAATTTCGCCAACGGCAAGGCTCGGGAATGATGGACTGATAATTCTCATCTTCAAATTCCCAGTCCTGCTCCTTTGTGTCGTACACTTTCAAAAACAAAAGCCATGCGATTTGTTCGATACGCTGTGCGTCGCCGTTGATGCCTGCGTCGTTGCGCATGATGTCGCGCAAGCGTTTGATAAATCCTGAAATATTGCTCATTTGTTATGCCGCCCTGTAGATTTCGTTTTCGAGTTCTCTTACCGCCCGGATATAACCCTCTCTGCCGCCAAACAGTGAAGCGATTTTAGAAGGTTTTCCGAATTTGACAAACGGATCGAGTTTGAGAATATCCATATCTTCTATTTCGTAAATACCGCTGTCAGCGTACTTTTCAAGCAACGCTTCGAGAACCGCCCGCGCCTCTCCGCCGTATTTCGCAAATACGTTGCGCTTTTTGACGTTTTCGGCACGTTCACGACGGGTTAAAGGTTTTTGGTCAAAAGCAATGTGGCAAATAAAGTCGTAGTCATCTACATCGCTCATTCCTTCATCAGCCTTGATTTGTTCCAAATCGATCCCGCGCTCGTGAAACAACTCTTGAATTTTTGCTTTCTTCTCTTCGGCAGACCACTGCAAAATAAAGTTGTCCAAAGAAGAGAATGTTCCGTAGATGTTTTCTTTTGTATAATCAATAATGCTTTCCTGCCGCAGCAGTTTGCCGTCGGTGTCGTAAACCGAGACGGTTTTATGAATAATTTCCACGCGGCAGCCGTTTCTGTCGACAATCGGTTTGGTGCGGCCGTAGTTTTCGGTGCGTTCGGCAATCACTGCGTTTGTGCCGGTGCCGGCAGCGACTGTGCGCGTTTCTTTGCCGGCAGTATACTGTTCGCACATTTCGATTGGGCCGTCCCAGTCGGGGTCGGCAAACAGGCGCGAAACGTTGCGGAAGTCCATAACGGTAAAGTGGGTTTTGCCCTCTTTTTCCCGCAGCCGGGTGCCGCGTCCGATAATTTGTTTAAACTCCGTCATGGAACCGATCATTTCGTCAATGACGATCAGCTTGACCATTTTGCAGTCCGCGCCGGTGGAAAGAAGCTTTGAAGTAGTGGCGATAACCGGATATTTTGCAGATACGGAGATAAAATAATCGAGTTTGCTCTTGCCGTAATCATCGCTTCCTGTTATGCGTACAATGTAATCCGAATTTTCGGCGCACAGATCGGCATTTAATTTTGTGAGAGCAACGCGCATCCGTTCCGCCGCGTCTTCCGTAGCGCAGAATACGATTGTCTTTGCCATTCTATCGGTTGCTTTGAGATAGTTTGTAATTTCGTTCGCAACCATATCAATGCGATCCTGAATAATGATATTGTAATCGTAGTCGCTGTTATTGTAAATGCGATCCTCAATTTCGTTGCCGTATATATCGCGCTGACCTTTGCGAGGGCGCCATTCATCGTCAATGTCCGTTTTGACGCGGATCACTTTGAATGGAGCGAGAAAGCCGTCGTCAATCCCTTCTTTTAAACTGTATTTGTAAACGGGCTCTCCGAAGTAGTCGATATTGGAGATATATGCCGTTTCCTTCGGCGTGGCGGTCATACCGATTTGCGTTGCGGAGGAGAAGTATTCCAACACTTTACGCCAACGGCTTTCTTCTTTTGCGCTGCCGCGGTGACACTCGTCCACGATAACGAGATCAAAGAAGTCTTTATCAAACAATTGTTTATAGTGCGCGAGCGTTTCTTCGTCCGTCTCTTCTTCGACCGTCTTGTTCCCGACAAGCTGCTGATAGAGTGAGAAATAAACCTGGTGAGAAGTGATGGTCGTGCGGTCATCCTTCGCGAAATTGATTTTGTGAATCACTTTTTCGAGCGGCTTAAAATCGCCGCTGATTGTCTGGTCGACAAGATTGTTGCGGTCGGCAAGGTAGAGGATCTTTTGCTTCATTCCGCTCTGCAACAAGCGATAGACGATTTGAAAAGCGGTATAAGTTTTACCCGTGCCCGTTGCCATAACAAGTAAAATCCGCTGCCGGCCTTTCGCTATCGCGTCCATTGTGCGGTTGACGGCAACTTGCTGGTAGTATCTCGGAGGATAAGTGTTTTGGCTTGTATAATACGGTTGATGAATGAGCGCACATTCCGTTTCCGAAAATCCTTGCCCATTGTTTTTTTCGTTTTGATAGCGGGCAAACAATTCTTCCGGAGAGGGAAACTCGTCCGGCGCAATTTCGCGCTCAACGCCGGTGATAAAATCAAATTCCTGAAAGGCGTCGCCATTCGAGCTGTAGGCAAACGGGACGTCGAGCATTTTTGCGTATAACTTTGCCTGCTGTATGCCGAAAGATACGCTGTGATTATTGTCTTTTGCTTCGAGCACGGCGAGCGGATTGTTTTTAGCGAAATAAAGAATATAGTCCGCTTTTTTAGGAGTTTCCCGGCTGACCCGGTTCCCGCGAAGATTGACCTTGCCATCGGTGAATTTGACCTGCGTCTCCATCGTAATTTTATCCTGCCAGCCTTTTGCCAAAATCGCAGGCGTGATAAAATTTAATTTGATGTCTTCTTCGGTCATTTGCTTTTTATCTATAATGCCCATAAACGTTCTTCAAAACTCCACTCTGTACATTATCTTCCATAATTACCGTTTTTTCAACTTCTTTCCCGGCTATGCTTCCCGCGTCTTTCGTGCTATCTTTGGCATTTGTATGACGGCTTCCGACTGAGCCTTACATATGAATAAAAACAAAAGGCTGCAGGTTGTTCGCGATCTCGTAATATTTTATCCCGCTGTGATCATAATATTTTTCAATCATCTGATTCCTTCCGTTCCTTTTACAACGATCTTCACCGGTCAAAGCAAAAAATTGACAGCTCCGTAAATAATGAAGCACAGCGCGAAGACCATCGCCGCTTGAAAGACAGATCCCGCGGCGTCGATTGCGCCCGTGATGGAGTCCGTCCGCAATTTGTCGTCCGGCGCGGGAACGGCAAACCAAATCAGATTGGGAAGCATGACGGCTAAAAACGTCAAAAGTCCCCAGAACTCAAAATGCAGTTTATACTCCCGCATCGTCATTCAAACCGCTCCAAACATTCCGGCAGGCGGCGGGCGGAAAACGCAGCCGATTCCTCCGATTTCAAGAGCGAATACATCTTCATGTCGATGACTTTTCCGTTCTTGATGGCATTGCTTCTCAGCGTCCCCTCATATGAGAAGCCCGCTTTTTCAAGCACACGGCAAGAAGCAACATTAAACGCGAACGGCTCAGCGTAAATACGAATGATATCGCTTTTATCAAACACATATCGGCAAATTTGCTTTACAGCCTCCGTCATAATCCCTTTTCCCCAATACTTCCGAGCAATGTAATATCCCAATTCTCCGGTGAGTCTGTGAATGTTTTTCTGACGGGTGACGGAAATGCTGCCGATACATTTTCCTTCCGACTCAACCGCAAAGGCAAACATGTCATTCTCATCCGCATCCAGCATTGCGGAAATAAACTCTCTTCCGTCCTTTTCGGTATAAGGATACGGCAATCCGTCACGGAGATTGTCCCGTATTCCGTTATCGGAAAGAATCACCGGCAAAACTTTGGCATCAGAGAAATTCCAGGCTCGTATTTTGCACTCCATTTACCACCCTCCTTACAAAAACTCCGCTTCCATGACCTGCGCAATCTTCCACACGCCGCCTTTGCGGACAAAAACCGTTACATTATCAACTGGAAAATCCTCACTGAGGTTCTTTTCGTTCAAAACCCGCAAGGTGCCACGTCGTATTAGGCTGGCAGAACGCCGTTGCTTCAGCGAATATATTATATTGTACATATTCTTAACATTTGAGACATCCCAAGCGTTGAGCGGCTGGTTAAAGCTCTTCGCTGCGCAGAACATTTCCATCATGTCCTTTACGTTCGAGACGTCCCATTTCTCAAGCGGCTGGTTGAAGGCCGGGGCTTCGCAAAACATGTACGACATGTCCTCAACCTTTGAAACGTCCCAGTCCCCTATGGGATGGTTGAAATATTTCGCTCTGTAAAACATGCCCTTCATCGTGGTCACGTTCGAGGTGTCCCACGTTTCAAGTCCGTCGAAATTTTTGCGCTTCGACCTGAGGAACAGCTCCGTCATGTCCGTTATCAGAGAGGTGTCGATGTCGCCGAGGCAGACGTCTTTCTCAAGAAGCTCCTTCAGTTCCTTCTTACAGCTTGGCTGATACTTTTTTCCCATGTTTCGAGTCTCCTTTCACGGCAGGCTCCGTTGTTTTTGCACGCGTACAAGGGCGGCGGGCAAAGGGCTCTGGCGGTTACAGAACGGCGCGTTTCGCCCACTTCCCGCGCTTGAACCGTATTACGAACGCGATGGCGCGCGCAATCCAGTCGACAACCATGGCGCTCCAGCTGCACATCGCACCCACGGGCGTCGTCCACGCGAGAACGTAGCTCAGCCCGATCCGGATCAGCCACATCGAAAGCATCGACACAACCATCGTGAATTTCGCGTCGTTGAGCGCGCGCAGCGCGTTCGTCAGGCAAAAGCACGCCAATAAAGTGAGTCTGTCGAATCGACGGATTTTTCTGCATATTCGGTACTTTAGCACATTTCAAAAAATTGTGCTATGAAAAGAAAGTTGGTTTCTTCTCGTTTTAGAAACCGAGTTTCGCGGATTGTCAAATTTCCTAAATTGGTGTATTTTTTATGAGGAGATTTTGAGATGAGGATCCTTTTTCTTTTGCTTACCCTGCCGCTCATTTTTGCCTGCCGAACGACAGAGCCAACCGATAAGGCAAAGCAGAAGCATTTGACTGCAGAGCTTTCCCGCATCGAAAGCGAATACAGCGTACAGATCGGCCTTTTCTTTTTAGACACTGAAACCGGCGAAACCGCCGCCTACCGCGCGGACGAACGGTTTGCATTCTGTTCGACGTTCAAAGCCTTCGCCGCCGGATTTTTTCTTCTGGAAGCGGACGAAAGCGGGATGAATGAACGGATTTTCTTTACGGAGGACAATATCCTTTCCTGGGCGCCTGTGTGCCGGACAAAGACCGCAACCGGCATGACGGCGGCGGAAATCTGCGAGGCGGCGCTCCGCTTCAGCGACAACACGACGGCCAACCTGCTGTTTGACCTTCTCGGCGGGCCGGAAGAACTGACGCGGAGGCTTGCCGCGCTCGGCGACCGCGTGACGCTTTCCGTGCGCCGCGAACCGTACCTGAACGAATTTCTTCCCGGCAGGACGGACGACACGACGACGCCGGAACAGGCGGCGCGGACTCTGTACGCGCTTTGCGGGGAGCTTGAAGCGGCCGGCGGCGGAAAGCTTGCCCGCTTTCTGGATTGGATGAGTGGCAACGGTACCGGAAAAACGCTGATCCGCGCCGGCGCGCCGCCGGAATGGCAGGTTGCTGACAAAAGCGGCAGCGGCTCATACGGAACCCGCAACGACATTGCCGTCCTGCGCCGTCCGGGCCGCAAACCGGTTTACGCCGCCGTCTTCACCCGCAAAGAAGAGGCTTCCGCCCTTCCCGACGACCGCGCCGTTTCCGAAGCGGCGGCCGCCGTCCTTGGCGCAGGATTTGCGGAACAAGAAGATGAAGAAATACACAGTCAGGCAGTATCCGCCAAAAATTGCGGATGTCAGATGTCTCCGTCAAACCAAACGCACTCCCCCTCAGAAACCGTTTACACAGGCGATGAAATCGGATATAATGAAACATGAAAAGAAAAATCGTCTTGTTGCTGTTTGCAGCGATTTTCACACTCTCTGTCAGTGCCCAAACCGAATCACCGGCAGCAACGGAAGAAACCGCTACGGACGGGAAGCCGGATCCTGTCCCGGAAGAAGAAACGGAAGTCATTGCTCCGGTTGAAATTGACGAAACCCTTTCCGTCGAGCCGCAAGAAGAATTTTTATTTTCCGAATTTCAGAAGCAAGAAGAAGAAACAGTCGAATCGCTTCAAAAAGCTCTGGCTGCCAATACCAAAAGCTTTACTATGTACAAAGCCTTTCAATACACATCGGTTACCGTTGCGGGAATCGGATTGCTGTTGGTGATTCTGGACGCCTTCATCGATACGGGGAGCGAATACCCGTTTACACCGATTCCCTCGGACAACAATCCCGATCCGTCGCCTGTCACGACGGCATTCGGAAATCTCAGCATTGCCGGAGCCGTTGTCGCCGTTGTCGGAACGGGAGCTTCAATCGGCTTTCAGTTTCCGTACCGGAAATACCGCAATCAGCAATACATCCTCGAAGAAAAAATCCGGAATTTGCAGGAATGGGAAGAGACGCAGACCGGATTGGAAGATCTGATTAAAGAGGTGATCGTCGACTAATCGATCCACCCATAACTGCGTTCAAGCGCCTTTTTCCAATCAGCCAGCAGCGCCAAACGGCGTCCGGGCTCCATCTGAGGCTCCCAAACCTTGTCGATATGCCAGTTTTTCTTCAGTTCGTCGAAAGAGTTCCAAAAACCGACGGAAAGCCCGGCCGCATAGGCCGCTCCGAGGGCAGTCGTCTCCGTGACAACAGGACGGATGACCGGAATTTTCAGCAAATCGGATTGGAACTGCATCAACGGTTCGCTGTTGGTCATACCACCGTCCGCTTTCAGCTCGGGAATACGGATATCGGCGTCGCGGCTCATGGCCTGAAAAATGTCATAAGTCTGAAAAGCGGTTGCCTCCAAGACCGCCCGCGCAATGTGACGGCGGTCGGCGTATCCGGTCAAACCGCAGATGACACCGCGGGCCCGGCTGCGCCAGTAAGGAGCAAAAAGTCCGGCAAAAGCCGGGACAAAATAAACGCCTCCGTTATCCTCGGCCTCTGCCGCAAGCGCGTCAATCTCCTTCGAATTTTTTATCAATCCCAGATTGTCCCGCACCCACTGAATCAGGGAACCGGCAACCGCTACGGAACCTTCCAACGCATACAGTGGCTTCTCTTTGCCCTTCTGATAGGCAACCGTCGTCAAAAGACCGGAATCGGAATAGACGATTCGAGGACCGACATTCATCAACAAAAATCCGCCGGTTCCGTAAGTGGACTTCGACATTCCGGCCTGAAAACAGGTCTGCCCGAAAAGCGCCGCCTGCTGATCTCCCAAAATGCCGGCAAACGGAACGCCTTCCCCGAACGGAGAATCGGCAGATGAATATCCGTAAGGTGATTCAGGAATGGAAGGTACGATTTTGGGAAGAGCCCGTTCGGGACAGCCGAAGAGATTCAGCAAATCTTCGTCCCAGGTGAGCGTCTGTAAGTCCATTAAAAAAGTTCGGCAGGCGTTGGTCACATCCGTTTTCAAAAGACCGCCGTTCGCTCCTCCGGTTAAATTCCATAAAATCCACGTATCGATTGTTCCGAAAACAGCGCGACCGGCTTCCGTCTCCTCTCTTAATCCGGAAACGTTGTCCAAAAGCCATTTGATCTTCGATCCGGAGAAATACGGAGAGAGCATGAGTCCCGTCTTTTCCAAAAAACGGTATTTTCCTCCGGAAGATAAGAGGTCATTGATGAAATCCTCGCCGCGCAGATCCTGCCACACGACGGCATTGGCATAAGGTTTCCCGGTCTCCCGGTTCCATGCAATAACGGTTTCCCGCTGATTGGTGATACCGACGGCGGCAATCTCATCCCGCGGATTAACGATTTCCGCCTGCTTTAAGGTTTCCCGAATACAGAAAACCGTATTCTCCAAAATCTCTGCCGGTGAATGCTCAACCCAACCCGGTTTCGGATAAATCTGCTTATGTTCTTTTTGTGCCGAAAAACACGGTTTACCCTCTTTGTCAAACAGAATGAACCGCGTACTGGTTGTTCCTTGATCTATGGAACCGACATATTTTGCGGGCATAAAAACCTCCGTATTTGGATATTTTATCACGGGAGGAAGAGAAAAGCAAATTTATTTTTGTAAAGAAGCCTATTCCGGAGGCAGTCCGTCAAGCATATAATATTGGTTGGAATTATTCCACAAAGTATATCCGGAGGCATCCGCTTCCTTCAGTCCGCTGACTTGCTCAACGACATAACGGTCATATTGCGCCTTTTCCATCCAAAATTCCTGAGGAAGACGGAACGCCTGCACATACGGCCGAATCAAACAGCGATTGCGGACGGAAGATTTCGCCCTTTCGGTTCCTTCTTTGTATATCGTATGACTCCATCGCAAATAATCTTCATCATAAACAAACGAACGGGGAAAATGCGACGGATAGTACATCGGAGAAATGACGTCGACGTATTCGGAAAACATTTCTATTCCCTGGCCCATCCAATTTCCCATTTTGTAATAACAGTTATAGCCGTATAAATCGGTGCTGATCGGAATCGAAATTTTCGATCGTGCTTTTTTCAAAAAAGACTCCAACGCATCAATGTTTTGCATTCCCTGTCTTTTATGACGGTAATAACAGCGTTCTACAGGACCGTCGGTCGGAAAACGAATGTAATCAAACTGAATTTCATCGACACCGCGCGCTTGCAGCTCTTCCGCCAGCGCAATATTGTAATCCCACACCTCTTCGTTGTAAGGATCAACCCAGAATTCCCTCTGAACCCACCGCTCTTCACCGGTCTCCTCGTCGACTTCTTTGAATTTCTGTCCCCACGGCTCATTGCTGCGGCTGTCCCAAACCGCAAAACGGTTTTTTTCATAACGGTACAGTTTCGGATCCTTAAACACCACAATGCGAGCGATGACGTAAAGGTTGCGGTTGTCGGCAGTTTCAATCAGTTCTTCCAGTCGGTAACGGGGATAAAGTGCGCCAACCGCTTTCGGAAGATCAAGAGCGGAATCGTAAACCACCAGTCCCTGATCGTTTTTGGCATCAACTACAAATGAATTCAAATTTTTTGCGGCAATGGTCGTCAGATGCGTTTGAAGGCGGGCGCCGGAAGCGTGGTTGGCATTGATATAAATACCGGTTTTGTCGGCAGCTTTGCGCAGCCGTTCCTCTGACTCAGGATCTTTCGGAGGGACAAACCGCGGCAGTTTGTCAACCCTTTCAATCCAACGCCGCTCCGCCGTATGATAGAAACGGATGTTTTCACGCGTATAAATTTCCAGAACAGCGGGATTTTCGGTCTGAATCCGCAGACTGATAATCTCCTCGGTAAACGGAGCGGGAATCTTTGTCAATCGGGATGAAAACCGATCGGCTTCGTAAATTCCGTTTCCGTACCCTCCCGCAATGTAAAAAACGCCCGGCCGGGAACCGTAACAGAGAGCCGAAATCTCTTCGTAAAAATCGGCGCCGCGGTAAAAAGCGCTGTTGAAACCGTTCAAAGTTTTATTAATCGGATTCCAAGTCAAACCGCCGTCTTTGGTCTCAAAAATTCCGTTAAAGGAAGTTCCGAGCAAAATATGTTTGTCATCGGTCGGTGAAAGCGCCACCGACGAAAAATAGTTGCTGCTTTTCAATCCGTTGGAAGCGGCTGTCGGGATTTGCCGCCAAGACAAACCACCGTCGCCGGTCACATACAGACCGAGACTGAACAACGCCGCCGCCCTCTCTCCATTCAAAACAGACATTCCCGTAACCGGACGGTAAGCTTTTTGTTCCGAAAACGGATAAACCACCTTTGTCGGCAAACCGTTATTTCGGTATTCGGGAGAGCGGCCGCTTCTCGAATCGAAGTAAGCCACGCCGTAACAGTCGGAATATAAAAAATAGCGGTTCTTTTCAAAACGCACCGCTCCGTTTAACCGATAATCGACCCGCGTGTCGGAAACGGAAACCGCCGGTTCTTTCCCCGCAAACAGTAGCACAAAAAACGACAGAAGAAAAGACAACGTTTTCATTGACGCATTATACTGTTTTTACCCTGTTTTTTCAACCTTTACCAAAAAAAACGAATGTGTTAAAATAAGCTGTGATTGTTACGATTGAGAAGGTAGTTTACGGCGGTTACGGTTTGACGAGAGAAGGAGGCGCCGTGCGGTTGGTTTTCGGTGCGCTTCCGGGAGAAACGGTTGAAACCGCAAATGAAAAAAAATCAAAGTCGGTGATTTTTGCCGACACCGCCCGTATTCTCTCCCCTCATCCGCGCAGGATCAAACCGCCGTGTCCTTATTTTTGCCTCTGCGGCGGATGCGATTTGCAGCACGCCTCTTATGATCTTCAACTGGAACTAAAACAGGCGATGATTAACGAATGCGCCGACCGCGCAGGCGTTCGATTGCCGCCGTTGGCCTTGCTGCCCTCCTCTCCGTTCGGATACAGAAACCGCCTGCGTGTCCGCCTTAACGGCGACGGAGTGCCGTCGTTTTTCAAAAGAGGCAGCCGCACGCCGCAACCGATTGAACAGTGTTTATGCGCATGTGAAACAATCAATCACAAACTGAAAGAAATGACGGAAAATCCGCGTCCGGAATCTTCGGGTGAAGAAATTCAATTAACTGTCGATTCGGAAGGGGTATGCCGTTCAACCGTCGTTCTGGGCTTCGGCGCGGAAGCAATGCCGACTTTCTCTCAAGTCAATGATGAAATCAATGAAAAAATTCGAACTTTCATTCGTCAATTTGCCGAATCCGAACGAAAAGGTCAAAAGATTCGCCTATTGGATCTATTTTGCGGCAACGGCAATTTTTCGCTACCGTTGGCCGATATTGCCGAACGCATTGACGGTTTTGATTTGAATGCAGCTGCCATCGAATCCGCCAACCGTTCGGCTGTCTTGCTGCATGAGACGAAAATCCGTTACCGCCGCGAAAATCTCTACCATGTTTTAAGGGAAAAGAAAATCGCCGATGATTTTGATTTTTGTATTGTCGATCCGCCGGCCGCGGGGTTAAAGGCAGGCGCCTCCGTTTTGGCTGAAAGCGGCTTGCCGACTGTCGTTTACGTCTCTTGTTCGCCGCCGGATTTAATGCGCGATTTGACGATTTTAACGCAGCGCTATGAAATCAAAGCTGCCGCCGCCTTTGATATGTTTCCCCAAACCTCAAAAATCGAGATGGTGGTTCTTTTGTCTAAATTATCAAACTGTGATATCGGTAAAAATAAGAGATTTTGTTTCTGATACCAAAACGGAGGAAAGAACGCATGATTACGGGCGCCATCAAAAATAAAGTAGATAAAATCTGGACGGACATCTGGGCGGGCGGCATTACCAATCCCCTGACGGTCATCGAACAGCTGACCTATTTGATGTTCATCCGCTCGCTCGACGAAAAAGAGCTGGAAACCGAAGCGTTTGAACAGATGAGCGGCGAGAAGATGCAAAAAATCTTCCCGCAATCCCTGATCGGACAGTCCATGCGCTGGAGCAAGTTCAAGAACAACGACCCGCGCGACATTTACGACGTGATTTCCCAGCGGGTCTTCCCCGCCATCAAAAACATGAAGCACGGACGCCTGCCGGATTTTACGGAACAGGGCGAGTTGGAGGAAATCGCGGACGGCAGCGCGGCGGACGGAGAAGAAAGCGCGTTCGCCCGGTACATGAGCGACGCGATGTTCCTGATTCCCACGCCCCAGGTATTGCAAAAAATCATCACCGGACTGGACGACCTGTATGAGCATGACATTTCCGATTTGGATATGCAGGGCGACTTGTATGAATACATGCTGGGAAAACTTTCCACCGCCGGCCAGAACGGCCAGTTCCGCACGCCGCGCCACATCATCAAAATGATGGTGGAGCTTTTGCAGCCCACGCCGGAGGATACCATCTGTGACCCGGCCTGCGGCACGGCGGGCTTTTTGGTGGCAGCCGCGGAGTACATCCGCGCGCATTACGAAGACGCGATGACAAATGAACAATGGGAACATTTCTCCGGCCCGATGTTTACCGGCTTTGACACAGACCGTACTATGCTGCGGCTATCGGCGATGAACCTGATGCTCCATTCCATTACGCATCCCGAAATTGACTATCAGGACAGCGTTTCCAAGCAGAACCAAATCCGCGACCGGTACACCATCTGCCTGGCAAATCCGCCGTTTAAGGGCACCATTGACGCTGAGAGCATCAATGATGATTTGAAAGCCGTGACCAACACCAAAAAGACCGAGCTTTTGTTTTTGGCGCTGTTTCTGCGGATGCTGAAAAAAGGCGGGCAATGCGCCTGCATCGTGCCGGACGGCGTGCTGTTCGGTTCTTCCAACGCGCACAAGGCGATCCGCAAGGAGTTGGTGGAACACCATCAGCTGCGGGCGGTGATCTCCATGCCCTCCGGCGTGTTTAAGCCTTACGCGGGCGTTTCTACGGCGGTGCTGGTGTTTACCAAAACCGGCGCGGGCGGCACGGACAACGTATGGTTTTATGACATGAAAGCCGACGGCTTTTCTCTGGACGACAAGCGCGGCGAAATCGCGGAGAACGATATTCCCGATATTATCAGCCGCTTCCATAATCCTGATAGCGAGACTTCCCGGAAACGGACCGAACAGAGCTTTTTTGTGCCGAAAGAAGAAATCGTGGGCAACGGCTACGACCTTTCCATTAACAAGTACAAAAAGACAGACTATGTACCGGTGGAATATCCTCCCACCTCCCACATCATGGCGGAACTGCATACACTGGAAGAAGAAATCACCGCAGG
>CALXKN010000014.1 GCA_944388995.1 uncultured Spirochaetota bacterium
AAGAGAGGGGGGGGGCAAGGGGGGAGGGTGGTGGGGGGGCCAAGGGGTTTTGGGAAAAAAGTGAAAAAAACGGCGCGGCGGTTTGACTTCGGCTGCGGTCTTTGCGGGGCCGCCGCCTTCACCGCAGTGTTTTATGCCTTTTCCTGCAACCTTTGTTCCCGCTTGGGACAGCGGCAAACGCTTTATTTCTCACTGACAAACGACTCGTTTCTCAGTGAGAAATTGAAAGAACGCGGCGGGAACAAATATTGCTTAAATCCCGTCAAACACTGCGTTAAAAGGCGGCCGCCCCCTTTGAGAGCTGTTTTTTTGCGGACCGCCGGAAAATTTTTGAGGAATTTATCCGAAAAAGCACCTTTTTGCCATTAATCATATCGGAGGCGCTCCGATGGTTCCGTGGAAAGACTTGAAATTAACCGACGACTACCTGTTCAGCCGGATTATGAGGGAAGAGGATTTCTGTAAACTTTTCCTCGAAATGCTGATGGGAATCCGAATTCAAAAGGTAGTCTATCTCGAAGCGCAGAAAGAGGTCACACTCTTTCCGCAGTCAAAAGGCGTCCGCATGGACGTCTACCTCGAAGGCGACGGGGAAATCTACAACATCGAAATGCAGACGGCGCGCAGGACAAATCTTGTGAAGCGGATGCGCTACTACCACTCCGCCATCGACGTCGACTCGCTGTTAAGAGGCAATCCGTATGACCGGCTGAAAAAATCGTTTGTGATTTTTATCTGTAATTTTGACCTGTGCGGCGACGGCTTTCCGGTGTATGAGAGCGTCACAACGTGGAGACAGAACGGGAAAGAAACAGGTGACGGGCAGGTGAAAATAGTGTATAATATGAATGCGTTTGAAAAAGCGGAGAATCCGAAACTCAAAGCGCTGCTGAGGTATTTGTCGGGCGGAACCGTAACCGACGAAACCCGCGGATTGGCCGAAAAGGTGGCCGCCTTCAAACGACAATTTCCCGACGGGAGGCCTCGCATGAAATATGAATTGGATTTATACGACAAATGGTGCGAAGGAAAGGAGGAAGGTATCAAAGAGGGCCGTAAAGAAGGTCGGGATGAGGGTATTCTCCAAACCGCGGCGGCCGCTTTAAAACAGGGGGTGCCGCTTGAAACGGTGGCGGCTTTCACCGGACTGCCCCAAACGCGGCTGGAAGAGCTGCAGCGCGGCGTGTGAGCCGAAAGAGTGTTTACAAGCGGCTGCCGTGCAGCGTAACCTCGCCGCCGATTAAAGCCTCTTCGAGACCGGTCGACTCCCACCGCACGCACAGGCGGCATTCTCCGTCAATACCGGTGACAGTTGCCGTTTCGGCAGCGCCGTTTTGCCGCGTGACGGTAACGGTGCGGCCGGTCAGCAGCGAACGGCGGCGGTATTCCTCTTCGCTGCCGGTTTTCCCGGTACGCTGCAGGGAAAAGTATTGTGCTCGCAGGCTTTCCAGTACGGTTGCCAGCACCGCGGCGCGCTGCCGTTCCGCTTCGGCTGCCGATGAAAACGCGGCGCCGGCCGTATCGGCAATTTCCGCAGGAAAACCGCCGTCAGGGGCGGCCAGATTGATACCGACGCCGCAGACAACGGTCTGCAGTCGGCCGTCGGCGGAAAACGAACCTTCCGTCAGAATGCCGCAGATTTTTTTGCCGTTCATGTAAACATCGTTGACCCATTTAATGAATGACGGCGCCGCGCCGCACCGTTCCAAGGCAGTGCAGACGCAGACGCCGGCGGCGGCGGTGATTTTGACAGCGGAAGCCGGCGGCAGTTTTTCGGGGCGCAGCACTACCGAAAAGTAAAGCCCCCGCGGCGAAGCGCTGAAAAAAGACCGTCCGCGGCTGCCTTTTCCGGCGGTCTGTTTCCCGGCAACGACAACCAGACCTTCCGCTGCTCCTTCGCCGGCGGCTTTTGCGGCGGTGCTGTTGGTTGAACCGGTTTCTTCAAGTATCAGAAAGCGGTAGAATCTGTTGCTTTCGGCCGACAGAAGGGAACGGACAGCCGTTTCCGTTTCAGACGGATTCATCGAATTTTTCTCCTTTTTCCGGATCAATAAACCGGATTTTCGGCTGCGGAGTTTCCGCTTCCTCCTTCGGGTCGAATCCGAGACAAAACGATCCGACGGCGTCAAAGACAACCAGCGACGGCATCGACATCCGCGACGACTCGAATCCGTAGCGGCGGCAAATGTACGGAAAGTTGCCGGCCGGCCGGATGAGAAGGTGTCTGCACTGAAAACAATTCGGATTCACGTCTCATAATAACGCAAAAAAAAAATTTTGAAAACAGAATTCTTGCAATCATTACCGGATGGCGTTAAAATAAAAAAAGGAGAATAATAATGGAAAAACAGTATCGAGTTTACAACTATCGGTGGTTTTTGTTAGCCGTATTCATGTTTCTGAATATTGTCATTCAGATTCAATGGCTGTCGCACGCAATGGTCGCCCGTCCGGCAACGATTTTTTTTGAATCGCGCGGCGTCACTTTCACGTCGTTTTATAATATCGATACGCTGGCAATTTTATACATGTTGGTCTACATTGTTGTCTGTTTGCCGGCTTCCTATATCATCGACCGGTTTAACCTGCGGATCGGAATCGGAATCGGCGCGGTCCTTTCGGCGGTCGGAGCGCTGATGAAAGGGTTTTTTGCGGCGTCGTTTCCTGTCGTTTTTTGGGGACAGGTGCTTTTGTCGGTCGGACAGCCGTTCATTCTGAATGCGGCGACTACATTGGTCGTGCGCTGGTTTCCGATGAAAGAGCGGGGAACCGCCGTCGGTTTGGCGTCGTTGGCGCAGTATTTGGGTATTATTTTAGCGGCCTTGGTAACTCCGATGGCGGTCGGTTCCGCCGGGGAAGGAATGGAGGCGGTTCAGTTGGCTTACGGTCTGATTACCGCGGCGGCCTGTCTTCTCTCTCTTCTGACGATGAAAAACGCGCCGGCTCTTCCCCCCGACGCCAATGCGGAAGTCGAGCGGTTTTCCTTTTTCAAAGGCATGGGGCATATGTTCAGAAACCGCGATATGCTGCTGGTCATTTTTCTGTTTTTAATCGGCTTGGGAATTTTCAATGCCGTCAGCTCTATGGCGGACGCCATCAACGCTTACCTGGGCATTGAAGACTCCGACGGACTTGTTGCCGCGCTGATGTTGGTCGGCGGCGTTATCGGCGCCGTCATTCTGCCGATTCTTTCCGATAAAATGCGCAAACGGAAAATTTTCGTCGTTGTCTGTATGTTCGGTATGCTGGCCGGAGTTTTCGGCCTGACATTTTCCCGTTATCTGAATCCTTACGAATACGAATGGAGCGTTCTTTCCAAACCGGAAGGAAGCGAACTGACGCTCAGCGATCCCGCCTCCGGAATTCAGATGATTTCTCCCGATACGGACGGAGTGTATGCGTTTGACGTCAAAGTGACGAGAAACAACAGCATCAAAGAAGATAAAACCGTTTATCTGTTGGCGGCCGCGGAAGATCCGGGAACCGTTGCTTTCGGGGATGTGATTTTAACTTCCCGTTCCGCCGCTTCTCCGCAGGAACCGGGGTATACGTTTTCCCAGACATCGCTGGTTGAAGGCAAACGGTATCCGACAAAAGTCTACATCGAAAGTCCGAAAACCGACGACACGGTTGTTTCATTGATTTATATGCTGGCGCTGCTTTCGTCGTTTGTGCTGGGATTTTTCGTGATGAGCGCGGGACCGATCGGCTTTCAGTATGCGGCTGAAGTGACCTTTCCGACGCCCGAATCGTCGTCGCAGGGAATTCTGCTTCTTTCGGGACAAATTACCGGAATTGTTTTTACCCAGCTGATGAGCATTCAGCAGAACGCCTATCTCGGAACCATGATGATGATTTACTCCGCACTGAGTGTCATCGCATTTGTGACGGTTCTCTTCCTCCATGAATCTCCGATGATTGTGACGGAAGACGATAAAATCCGCAAC
Source organism: uncultured Spirochaetota bacterium (assembly GCA_944388995.1). Lineage (GTDB taxonomy): Bacteria > Spirochaetota > Spirochaetia > JAFGXN01 > JAFGXN01 > CALXOJ01. Next base: position 3,948 of record CALXKN010000014.1, read on the forward strand.
GCCGAAAAACAGGCCTGAAAACGCAAACGCCGGTTTGAGCAGCTCAAACCGGCGTTTTTTTCAGAATCTGTCGGGGCAGGCGTTCATCCGCTACCGGAAGAACCGGACGCCGTTCCGGAAAATTTTCAGGCCGTCCGCTTCGCTAACCGGCTGCCGCGTCCATTTCGGATGGTTTTCGGGAAAAATAAAGGCCTCGGGGTGCGGCATCAGTCCGAGAATGCGCCCGCTCGGATCGGTAATTCCGGCAATATCTTCGACAGAACCGTTGGGATTGCGGCCGTTGTATTGAACGGCAATCAGATTGAGTTCTTTCAGCCGTTTCAGCGTTTCCTCGGAATCGGTAATGAAGCGGCCTTCTCCGTGGCGGATCGGAACGTCCATTGTCTGCAGCCCTTTCGTCCAGACGCACGGCGAATCGGGGTTGAATTTCAGATTCACCCAACTGTCCTCAAAAACGCCGCTTTTGTTGTGGATCAGGGAGACTTCCTGCGTCAGGTCGCCGCGGAGATTCGGCAAAATTCCCGATTTTACCAGAACCTGAAAACCGTTGCAGATACCGATAATCAGTTTCCCGTCGGCAATAAAACGTTCGGTTTCTTCCTTCAGATTCTTTTTAACCAATTCGGCATACACCAATCCGGAACCGAGGTGATCGCCGAAAGAAAATCCGCCGGCGAAACCGGCAATTTGATAGCGGCGCAACAAGGCGGGATTTTCGATAAAATCATTGATATGGACTTTTTCGGCTTCGGCTCCCGCCATGCTGAAGGCGGCCGCCAGTTCGTTGTCGGCATTAATGCCGTATCCGGTTAAAACGCAAACTTTGACAGACACGGGTCGCTCCTTTTTCCATCATAGCCGATTCGCAGAAAAAATGCAAGTTTCTTCTTTTGCGGAAAGACTTCCGTTCTTCTGAAAATTTCCTGCGCGCGGAAAAGTTGACAAACGCAGGCTGTTGCATTAATATTGAACCGTATGAATCTGAATAACATCAACATCAGCGAAAAGTACAAATTGACGCCGCCGGGCGATTTGTATACGGAAATTCCTTTGACAGAAACGAGCGGAAAAACGGTTGCCGAAGGACGGAAAGAAATCGAGAGGTTTTTGAACCACGAATCGGAACGGAAACTGATTGTCATTACGGGGCCGTGCTCGGTTCACAATGAAGACGACGCTGCGGAATACGCCTCCCGTCTGGCCGGGTTAAAGAAAAAAGTCGGCGACAAGCTCTTTCTGATTATGCGCGTTTATTTTGAAAAGCCGAGAACGACGGTCGGTTGGAAAGGGCTGATTTACGATCCCGATTTAAACCGGACTTACGATTTCGAAAAAGGGCTGCGGATGGCGCGGCGGATTATGCAGGGCGTCAACGAAGCGGGCGTTCCGGTCGGCGCCGAAATTCTTGATCCGATCATCACGCAGTACATTGCCGACATGGTTTCGTGGGCGGCCGTCGGCGCGCGGACGACGGAAAGTCAGACGCACCGGCAAATGGTCAGCGGTCTTTCCATGCCAGTCGGATTTAAAAACGCGACCAACGGTAACATCGACGTAGCCATTGACGCCGTTGAAGCGGCTTCGGCTCCGCATGCGTTTATCGGCGTTCTTCCGGACGGACAGACGGGTATTTTTAAAACGAAGGGAAACCCGTACTGTCACGTCATTCTGCGCGGCGGCAGAAACAGTCCCAATTTTCAGCCGCAGTACATTGCCTTTACGACGGAACTGTTAAAACAACACGGCCTGACGCCGAACATTATCGTTGACTGTTCGCATGATAACTCGATGAAAAACCATAAAAATCAACGGACGGTTTTCGGGAACGTGATCCGGCAAAAAAAAGAGGGTAACCGGTCGGTTATCGGCGTCATGTTGGAAAGCCACTTAAAGGAAGGCCGTCAAAAACTGGTTCCGGGCAAAACGCCCGAACGGGGTCTTTCCGTAACCGACGCCTGTTTGGGCTGGCAGGAAACAGAAGAGTTGATTTCAGAGGCGTATGAAGAATTGTAAGGAGATTATAATGAAAAAAGCTGTTTTTTGGATTTTGATGACGGTAACGGTTTTTTCCGGATTTTCTGCTCCACCGAAACTGAAAGGGGCGCAGGAAAACGGAGATCCGGAACTGCGTTATACGGTTTACACGGATGCCGGTGAAACGGTTTTTCAGCTTTTAAAAGAAAAAACCGCCGGTTGGGCGTTGACGTTTACTGCCGATAAAAAGATTCTTCCCGATCTGGATCTCTCTTTTACGGGAAAGCAAATCAGGCGGCCGGAAACCGTTCCTGTTGTTTTCATCGATGAGTCGAATTCGGAAAAGGCGGCGGCGGAAGCGGTGGCGGTTTTAAAGACCCGTTTTTTTACGGGGGAGGAACCGGTTCCTGTTACCGTTTTCAAATGCGGTGAAGAGGGGTATGACACCTACAGGATTCCTTCTTTGACAAGAACAAAAACAGGGGTATTGGTTGCGTTTGCTGAAGCCCGCGGTATCGGCAGAACCGACTGTGTTGAAAATAAGATCGTGGCTAAAATCAGCCGTAACGGCGGAGTCTCCTGGAGCGGTTTAATCATGGTTGCCGATGCGGGAGAAGCCAGTTTGAATAATCCGTCGCCGTTGTATTTGGAAGCGGAGAACAGAATCATTGTAATGTATCAGTATTATCCCCCTGCGTCGCATGAAACAACCACATCGCGCGGATACGAAGGAGACGGCGTTTGCCGGACTTTTACGGTTTTCAGCGACGATAACGGAGAAACCTGGAGCAAACCGGTCGATGTGACCCGTCAGGTTAAATCGGAAACCATGAGTGCCGTTGCCTGTGGCCCCGGGATCGGAATTGAGGTTCAGCTCGGAAAATTTAAAGGACGGTTGATTTATCCGTTTGCTTCGACGGGGCGCGATGAAGGATGGTATAATTATTTGGTTTATTCTGACGATCGGGGGAAAACGTGGAAACGGAGCGAATCGGTTTCATGGTACGGCAGCAACGAAAGTCAGGTTGTCGAGTTGGCGGAGAACCGGTTTTTGGTTAATGCGCGTAATCACCGTTATCCGCAAACCGGAGCCGAAGAACCGGGCGCATGGAATCCGTGGTCATCGCGGGCGGCTCTTCACCGGGCGGAATTTGTTTTTACTCAGGATGAAAACGGTCTTTTGACTTGCGGCGGGACAGTTGAGAGGACGGATTTACCGGATCCCCGGTGTCAGGGGTTTATTTACCGTTACAGCGGATTAAACCCCGGAGAAAAGTCGGTACTGCTTTTTTCCAACGCTGCCAACGGATTTTATCTGAAAGATGCCGGCGGAAAAATGAAGTCGGGACGGGTGAACGGTTCGGTTAAAGTCAGTTTTGATGACGGAAAAACTTATGTCGGCCGCCGTATCTATGGCGATCGTCTGACCGGTTTTCAGTATTCGGTTATGACCAAAATGCCGGAAAATAAAATCGGTATTATTTTTGAATGTTATCCTGAGATTAAATTTGCGGTTGTTGACTTGGATTGGCTGATATCCGGACAGACGGTGAATCCGGATTGACGGAAATTCGGTTAAAATACTCCTGATTTTGACAGATATATAATTTTAAAGCCGCCGGAAGGCGGTTTTTTTATTAAATATTCGGCGGCTGTCTTGACAGGAGAGAATTTCGGCCCGATAATATTTAAGGAAGTTGATAGACAAAAAGAGGTGACAGCATGAAAAAAACAAAGTTGATTTTATTTGTATTTATTTTTTTGATGTGCGGTTGCCCGGACGGGCAAAAGTTTACGGTAACGTTTGATCCCAATGGAGGAACATTAAAATCACCTGCTACCGTTGCCGTTGAGTTCGGAAAATCGCTTTCCGAACCGCTTCAGCCGGAGTTAAACGGAAGTGTTTTTATCGGTTGGTTTGATAAAAAAAGCGGCGGCACTCAATGGAATTTTTCCATCAACAGGGTGACGGAAAATATAACCTTATATGCGCAGTGGAAAGCAACAAGAATGTCGCTTTCTGTCTCCGAATAAAAAAGGGGCGGAAATCTCCGCCCCTCAATCGCATTCAAATTACTTTTTATAAGTCGGCCGCGATACGTAATGCGTATGAAGAAGTTTATGGGCTTTATGCGACGACGGCTCTCCGAAGAAATCCTTGTAAATTTTTTGAATGTCGGGATTTTGATGTGATTTGCGGAATTCGCATTTTTTATCATCCGTGTAGAGCCCGTTGATTCGTTTAGCACGAATTTCATCTTCTGTTCCATACGGCTGTCCGCCGCCGGCAATACAGCCGCCTTTGCACGCCATGACTTCGATGAAGTGGTACGGCAGCTCCTTTCCGTTTTCTCTTGCGTCGCGGACTTCCTGCAGCAGCGTCTGAACATTTTTCAGTCCGTGGGCCACTGCCACACGCACCGGGGTTCCTTTTACGTCGACAGTTGCCTTTTTGATGCCGTCCATTCCCCGGACGCAGGTGAAATCGATCGCATCGCCGGCGAGTTCTTCGTTTGTGACGAGGTAATACGCCGTTCGCAAAGCTGCTTCCATAACACCGCCGGTCACACCGAAAATGGTTCCCGCGCCGGTGTACTGACCGATAGGACTGTCGGCTTTCTGCGGTTCGATATTTTTGAAGTCGATACCGAATTGTTTGAACAGACGGGCCAGTTCGCGGGTGGTCAGAACCAAATCGTTGTCCTGGCATCCGCTGGAAAACATGTCTTCGCTGCGTTTGATTTCCTGTTTTTTTGCTGTACACGGCATAATCGAAACGGAGAAAATCTTGGCCGGATCCAGTTTGGCGGTTTGCGCATAGTATGTTTTCGTAATGGCGCCCTGCATCTGCTGCGGCGATTTGGCCGTCGAAAAGTTCGGAATCATGTCGCAGGCGTATTTTTCCATATATTCGACCCAGGCCGGGCAGCAGGAAGTAATTAAGGGTAAATCTTTCTTTTCCGTAAAACGGTGAACAAATTCCGTTCCTTCTTCCATAATGGTGAGGTCGGCGGCAAAGTTGGTATCGAAAACCGTATCGACGCCGATGGCTCGCAACGCGGCATAAATCTTTCCGGTCGTAATTTCGCCCGGTTCCAGGCCGAATTCTTCACCGATGGCAACACGGACGGCCGGGGCAATCTGCGCGACAACGGTCAGCTCGGGATTCTGAATGGCGGCCAGCAGTTTGCCGGTTTCATCCAGTTCGTAAATGGCGCCGACGGGGCAGTGAGCCGAACACTGACCGCATTTGATACACGGCGTTTCGTTGAGAACGATGTCGCCGGCACCGGCAATGCGGGTTTTCTCGCCGCGTCCGATGAATTCCAGCGCCCAAACATTCTGCAGCTGCTGACAAACTTGGGCGCAGCGGCCGCACTGAACGCATTTCGACGGATCCAAAACAATGGCGCCGGTCGAATCGTCTTTCGGCATGTTTTTGACGTTGCGGGCAAACGGAATTTCTCTGATACCGAATTCGGCTGCCAGCGTTTGCAGTTCGCAGCTGCCGTTTCGACCGCAGGTCAGACACGATTGCGGATGATCAGCCAAAATCATTTCGATAATTGTCCGTCGGATTTTGTTTAATTCGGGATCATGGGTGATGTAATTTTCGCCTTCAACACATTCGGTTGCGCAGGCGCGAACCAGTTTTGGAGAAATGCCGCGCGCGTTGGAAACTTTAACAACACAAATGCCGCATGCCGCCCAGGCGTCCAAATCGGGATGAGCGCACAAAGAAGGAATTTTGACACCGGCTTGTTTGGCGGCCGCCAAAATATGAGTTCCTTTTTCAACCGTAATCGGTTTTCCGTTGATTTGAATATTGACAGTACTCACTTTTTTCTCCTTATCTCTTTTCGATGGCGTCAAACTTGCAGTTCTTCATACATTCGCCGCACTTGATACACTTCGTTTGGTCGATCGTATGCTTTTGTCTGACTTCGCCGCTGATGCAGTTGACCGGACATTTGCGGGCGCAGAGCGTACATCCTCGACAGTTGTCGTTGATGGTGTACGTAATCAGCTTCTTACACTTTCCGGCGCGGCATTTTTTCTCATTGATATGCTCCAAATATTCGTCATAGAAATAATGGAGGGAAGAGAGAACCGGATTGGGTGCGGTTTGTCCGAGTCCGCAGAGAGCAGCGCGTTTCATTGCTTCACCGATCTCTTTCAGCTGTTCCAAATCTTCCATAGTGCCTTTGCCTTCGGAAATTTTGGTCAGGATGTCGTAAAGTTTCCGCGTTCCGATTCGGCACGGCGAACATTTTCCGCACGACTCTTCGACGCAGAATTCCTGGTAGAATTTCGCAACGTCGATGATACAGTCATCTTCATCCATGACGATCATTCCGCCGGAACCCATCATTGAACCGGCTGCGACAAGATTGTCGAAGTCAATCGGCGTGTCGATCATTTTGGCGGTAATTACACCGCCGGAGGGACCGCCCGTCTGTACGGCTTTAAACGCTTTGCCGCCTTTGATTCCGCCGCCGATATCGTAAACGATTTCGCGCAGCGTCGTTCCCATCGGAACCTCTACCAAACCGGAGTTTTTGATTTTTCCCGTCAGAGCGAAAACTTTCGTTCCGGAGGATTTTTCCGTTCCGATGGATGCAAACCATTTTCCGCCTTTTGTGATGATGACCGGAACATTGGCCCAAGTTTCAACATTGTTGATAACCGTCGGTTTTTTCCAAAGACCGCAAACGGCGGGAAACGGCGGTTTCGGCGTCGGCATACCGCGTTTTCCTTCAATGGAGGCAAGAAGGGCCGTTTCTTCACCGCAGACGAAAGCGCCCGCTCCCAAACGAATTTCAATGTCGAATGAGAAATCGCTGCCGAGAATATTTTGACCCAACAGTCCGTATTCACGCGCCTGCGCCATGGCGATTTCCAGCCGTTTGATAGCCAGAGGATATTCGGCGCGGATGTAAATAAAGCCTTGATTGGCGCCTACAGTGTAACCGGCAATCGCCATGGCTTCCAAAACGGAGTGCGGATCGCCTTCAAGGGTACTGCGGTCCATATACGCGCCCGGGTCGCCTTCATCAGCGTTACAGACAATGTATTTGACGTCGCTCTCCACTTGTTTCGTGAAATTCCACTTCATCCATGTCGGGAAGCCGGCGCCGCCGCGGCCGCGCAGACCGGAGATCTTCATTTCTTCGATCACTTGATCCGGCGTCATTTCAAACAGGACTTTTTCCAGTGCGGCGTAACCGTCGCGGGCGATGTACTCATCAATTTTTTCGGGATCGATTAAGCCGCAGTTGCGCAGAACAATGCGCATCTGTTTCTGGTAAAATCCGATCTCTTCGGGAACGGCAGAGGTCTTCCCCGATTCGTCGGCGTAAGCCAGCCGTTTAACAATACGCCCTTTAATCAGCGTCTCTTTGACGATTTCTTCCGCGTCTGATGGTTTGACTTCAACGTAGAACGCGTCTTCCGGCAGAACTTTGACAATCGGTCCTTTTTCACAGAAACCGAAACAGCCGGTTTTTACAACTTGAACGTCGTGCTCCAGTCCGGCGTTTGCCACTTCGGTTTTCAGGTTTGTGAAAATGTCATCGGCTTTTGATGATTCGCAGCCTGTACCGCCGCAAACCAATACGTAGTGTTTATATGCCATTTGTCTCTCCTTTTTATTTCATGATGTCGCCGGCGGGACGGTCGATGATGTGTCCGCTGACCAATTTCTTTCCGAGAATGTGATCGTCAATCAGTTGATCCACCAAAGCGGCATCCACTTTTCCGTAGATGGTATCCGGCATTCCCGGCATTTTGATTTCCACCGTCGGTTCGGAGTGACACAGCCCCATGCAGCCGGTTTGTTTGACCACCGCATCGGAGATTCCTTTTTCATCAAGTTTGGCAATGAAGGCATTTAAAACGTTCTTTGCTCCGGCGGCAATTCCGCAGGTTCCCATGCCGATTACGATGAAAATTTCCTTTCCGTGAGTTTGACGGGTGTCAATTTGTTTTTTTCCGGCTTCGCGCATTTTGCGCAAATCTTCTAATGTTAATTTCGCCATTTTTTATCTCCTTTATTTCCGATTCTTGATCTGTCAGAAATTGTTTGAGAAGTGCCAACGCCTGAGCGTCTTCGAACGAACCGAGCGCTTCTTTCAGTTCCGAACGGATAACCGTGTATTCGGCCGCCTTTTTTCCCGTATAACGACGGTGAATAACCAGTTCATAGTTTCCGTTGAAAATCATGGTTGAAAAAAACGCCAGCGGCAAATCGCCGATCTTCGGTAAGTCGATGTGGTTGACGTTCAAATGAAACGCTAAACGCGTGCCTTCGCCTTTTTTTGATTGAATCGACCATGTGCCGTCCGTCATATCCACCGTTTGAAGCAGAAACGGCAGTCCGAGTCCGACTTTGCGGTGTTTGTGCTTCACCCCGTCGGTATAAAACGGGTCTGTCGCCCGCTTCAGCTCTTCATCACTCATGCCTTTTCCGTTGTCTTCAATGCAAACGTCCAAAAATTCAGGCGTTTCGTTAACGGTCAGAACAATTCGGGAAGCGTTTGCCTCCACCGAGTTTTGCAGACAGTCGACAATCATGTCGCCGATTGAATCGTGCATTCTCCTATTCCGAGAAATTAGCCAGAATTTCGGGCATCTGCTCGGGCAGAACCTTTCCGAAAACCTCGTCTCCAATCACGACAACGGGTGCCAACCCGCAGCAGCCGACGCAGCGAACCGATTCCAACGAAAACATTCCGTCTTCGGTGACTCCTTTGACGGGAATATTCAGGTGTTTGGCTGTTTCGTCCAAAATCGCCTGACCGCCTTTGAGGTAGCACGCAGTTCCCATGCACACCTGAATCACGTTTTTTCCCGGTTTGTTCAGTTTAAAAAAGTGGTAGAATGTGATGACTCCGTAGATTTTCGCCAGCGGAATGTCGAGCATTTCGGCAACCTTCATAGCCGCCCCCCTCGAAATGTACCCAAATTCGCTTTGAACCTTGTGGAGAATCATAATCAGATTTCCCGGCTTTTCCTTCCATTCGGCGATAAAGTTTTCCAGTTCTTTTGAGAAAACCGTATCCGTTTTTTGCTCTGTGGGCATAAGTCCTCCGTAAAAATATATACTTTTATCTATACATTATAAAATGACAGCCCTGTTTTTGCAACTTTTTTTCCGTAAAATTAAGGAATATTTTTACCCTCTATTTCGAATGGGAGTCTGCCGAACCGGAAAAATAACGGGTAGTTAAGTATATTAACAAATGTAAAAAAAATGAAGTTTTTTAAATTCAGATGTTGACAAATTGAAAAACAGGAGTGATAATCATATTGTGAGGAGGCAAAAAATGAAAAAATTATTGATTTTCCTTTCGGTATTGTGTTTTTCGTGCCAATACTATTTCGGAACAGCCGGCGAATTCGGACGTTTTCAGGTTCAAAAAAACGGAAACGGTCTGCTGTTTTCCTGGGATCAGCCGGATTATACGGAATATAAAAAAGAATGGCAGCTGACAGCGCAAAAAGCCGAAGAACAGCAGGATGTGACCTTTCGGATTCTTTCGGGCGATGGGGAGTCGGTCTTTCATCGTCAGACCGGCAAAGAAACTTCGGTTACGGTCTCTTCGGATACATTGACATCGGGAGAATATGTCGCCTGTATCCGTTATGCTTATTTATCCGGCTATATGCCTTCTTCTGTTCGGTATGAGAGTCGGCTTCGGTTTACTCTCGATGAAAAAAAAGAAATTGTTTCCGTAAATCCGGAAGAATAAATTAACGACTATTCGATTTTGCAGGATCAGGAGGTTTACAATGAAAAAGCTTTTTATTTTATTTTTATTATCAGCCATGCTGACAGCGTGTCCGGCTGCCCTGCCTCCGGAACAGCTTTTTTGCGATATAGACGGGTTGCAGATGAAAGAAACAGAAAACGGCTATGTGTTTTCGTGGGAGCCGATTGACTTTTCGGGAATCGGAATGAGTGATGCGAAAAGAACGTTTCTTAAAAAACAAATCGATTACCGGTTTTTTATCGGATTAAAGGATTTCGGCGATTTGGTTTCGGATTTCGGTACGCTGCTGATGGCACAATGCGGTGATACACCGTCCGTGACGATCGCCAAGGACCGGATACCGTCCGGACGTTATACGGTTTCGGTTTCTTTTCAATACAAACCGGTCGGGTCAATTTCAATGCCGATTCTGAGCTATTCTGCCGGTTTTGATATGACGATTAGCGAATAAGGAGGCTGTATTATGAAGAACTTCGCAAAGGGAATTCTTTTATTGGCAATGGGGCTGTTGTTCGGTTGTCCGGTGCCCGATTTATATCCTGCGGGAGGCGGAACTATCAGTCGGTTTGAAGTAAAAGAAGCCGACACAGGCTTTACTTTTTCATGGAACGCGGTTGATTTGTCGGCATATCAAAAAGCCTGGCCGAAATATGCGGATGAAAAACCTGTCTATGAGATTTGTGCCAACAATCTCAATGAGAACAATGAGCGGGGAAGCGATCTCTCTCTTTGGATGGGGGGCGATACTTCCGTCACGTTGAAAAAAACAGAATTTCCGAAAACAGGTCTTTACTGCGTTTTTGTCCGCTGTAAAATCGGCGAAAACCGCAGAGAGTCGGGCGCTTACTGGTATTATATCAGTCGTCAGATTGATATAGATGTGACAATTTCGGGTGAGATTAAAACCTATCCGATTAATAATTTTCGTTATGAAGAGACAAGCAACCGGTATCTGTTTTTGTGGGATCCGATTAATTTCGACAGTTATTCTGCCGCGGCAGGCGACAGTTCGGCGAAAGAGGCAGAAGAAAAGCTCTTTTATACGGTAAAAGTTACGGATGCATCCGGGAACCCGGTGTTTGAGAAGACAAGCAGCAAAAATACCGAATTATCGGTTGAGAAAACAGCCTTGCCGTCGTCTGAAGCGTATACGGTTGAAGTTTTTTACGAATACTTTGTATCGACCGATATTTCGGATTCCCGTAACGTTGCGTATAAAGGAAGTCTGAAACTGCCTTCTTCAGGAACACCGTAGTCGATTAGGGAGATGCCAAATTATAAAACGCCGGCTCGAATGATTTATTTGGTAAGGAAGGGGGTTTTTATGAAAAAAATTATTCTTTTAGTTTGGTTTAGCTTTTTTTTAGTTTTTAGTTGTGATCTAAATAGATCATCAGAAGGATTTTCAAAAAGTCAACAAATACAATTATTGGAAAAAAATGGCTATTTCCCGATTGCATTTGCAAGGAATTTAGCCATTCTTGAGCTTTATAAAAATTTTTCTGAAATTAACGATGGGGAAGATTTTGACTTAAGTCAAGAACCGAATTTAATTTATAATGACAATGGAGTTATTTATAAATACGAATTTGCTATATATAATCAAAAAGGGTTGAACTTGGGTATAGCTGTTGTGAGTCCGAATAAAGAGGATTATGCTTTTTTAAGTTCGGTTTTATTGGGAGCCGAAAGAAATGATTTTTTAAAAGATGGAGAAATATTTATAGCAGGAGATAATTATCCTTTTGAAGTATTAAAATCCTCTTTAATAAGACCAAAAATAGAAAAAATTCAATCACGGGATATTTCTAGCGAAGAACAGTTTTATAGCGATATTTTATTTTTTGATGAAGATGAATTTAATGAAATGGGTATTGCTTCAATAGATCAAATAGTAGAAGAATATCAAAAAGAAATTATACAATTAGAAAAGGAAAGAGAAGAATATTGGAATAATATTTTTTCGACTTATAATTACGCTAAGTTGTTGAAAGATGATTTAAGAATAGAACAAAGAAAAATTGCCTCGAGATCAGTCTCTGTGAACTATATTATACCAAATTTTAATACAAGCACGAAGCAATATACGATTTGGGTTGGTCCTTGCGTTCCATCAGCTATGGCTCGTTGGTATAGAGGAGTTTACTCAAAATATTTTACCTTTTATATTCCTGAAAATAATATATTTGCGTATTCTTCAAATGGGAATAATTGGAATCAAGCTCAGGTAAAAAATAATATATTGCGCTTAAGTGCTAATAGTGACGGAGGGTTGTTTTATGATTTATGTGAAGAGGGAGGGGTTTTTAAGACGAAAAAAGGCGGAGTAACAGGGGATAAATATAACAATATGATCAAACGTGTTTCTCAAAAAGAATATACAACAATTTATACTGCTGTAAGAAGTACCGTCAGAAAAAATATCTTAGAGAGAAAACAGCCTGTTTTTTTAACTTCGAAATTAGAAGGTGGATACCATTGTGTTCTTGCTGCCGGTGTACGCGGTTCAAATAATTCATACTATTATTATATTTTAGATAACGGAAGTCAAACAGGAAAATTCACAGGTGCATGGGTGCGTGATACAAATTTTTTGGTTGGCGGATTTCAAATTCGACAAAGATAAATATTAGGGGGATTACATGAATAGGAAGCAAAGATTTTTATTTTTGACGATGACTGTTCTTCTGATTTCCTGCCCGATCGGGCCGCATATACCGACGGAAGCGCTTTTATGTATTACCGGAAAGACGAGAGGAACGGCAAAGATCGAAGCGGTCGGCGGGAATGTGGCAATGGAACTGTTTTCGGTGACGGCGGACGGCGAAGAGGATAGACTCGCTTCAAACGAAATAGTCTTTTCTCCCGAATCTTTCTTTTATAAAGTGAGATATATCGATAACGGTTCCCGAAAAGGAGTCGAATATCCGACCGGATTTAGGCTGGTTTTACCGAATGAGGGAAGCGGCGTCGAAATTGCTGTTTTGGCCGGACGGGAAGTGCGTGATTTTCCCGAAAAACAGCGGATGGAGATTAATGATATGGCAAAAGTTTTTATGACTTTGGCCGAAGCGGGGAAAACGGATGAGGCGTGGGTGCGTTTGCGGGAGGCGTCGGCATACGATAAAGACCGCCGCTATACGCAAACGGATTCCGCCGCCCGAACGTGGGAAATGACCTTTCGAGAGGTCGAAACATATCGCAGCCGCCTGAATGAGGATGTTGTCAAATACGGTTACCGGTGGAATTATGCCAACCTGAAATGAATTGGCGGTCGGTTTCGGAAAACGAAAAGAGAGCTTCGGCTCTCTTTTTTTGCGGTTGTTTTCGGTCGTCCTGTCCTTCACGCTGCTGCCTCATTAGTAAGAATCGACTGCCCGAAATCCGCAGAAATCGCCCTTTTCCAACTCGTTTTTTTTTGGTATACTGAATCATTCCGAGCGGAGGTTTTTATGGGTGAGAAAATTACGATGACCGAAAACGGTTTGCGGGTTCCGGCGAATCCGGTGATTCCGTTTATCGAGGGGGACGGTATCGGTCCCGATATTTGGAAGGCGGCGCAGCGGGTTTTTGATGCGGCGGTAGAGAAAGCGTACGGCGGCGAACGGAAAGTCGAATGGTTGGAGGTGCTGGCGGGGGAAAAGGCATTCAATCTGACGGGTGAGTGGCTGCCGAAAGAGACGGAAAAGACAATCGCCGAGTATTTGGTCGGTATCAAAGGACCGTTGACGACGCCGGTCGGAGGCGGTATCCGTTCGCTGAATGTGGCGCTGCGGCAGTTATTGGATTTGTATGTGTGTCTTCGTCCGGTGCGTTACTACGCCGGTATTGATACGCCGGTGAAACATCCCGAGGCAGTGGATATGGTGATTTTCCGTGAAAATACGGAAGATGTGTACGCCGGGTTTGAAACAAAAATGGACGAAGTGAAGACGGCGGAGTTGATTGCAGCGCTGGAGAGCATTTTCGGATGGAAAGTGAAAGCCGATTCGGGCATCGGGATCAAACCGATCAGCCGTTCGGGAACGGAGCGTTTGGTCAAAGCGGCAATCGATTACGCGATAGCTCACAACCGCAAAAGCGTGACGCTGGTTCACAAAGGCAATATTATGAAATTCACCGAAGGAGCGTTCCGCGACATCGGTTATGAAACAGCAGAGAAGTTTTACGGTGCTCGCCCGTTAGACGGCGGTCCGTGGCGGGTTTTCAAGAATCCGAAAACCGGCGAAGATATCATTATTAAAGATGTGATTGCCGATGCCTTTTTGCAGCAGATTCTGACGCGGCCGGCCGAATACGATGTCATCGCTACGATGAACCTGAACGGCGACTATATTTCCGATGCCCTGGCAGCACAGGTCGGCGGTATCGGGATTGCACCGGGAGCCAATATCAATTACATGACCGGCACCGCGGTGTTTGAAGCCACTCACGGAACGGCGCCGAAATACGCGGGGCAGGACAAGGTCAACCCGTGTTCGTTGATTCTTTCCGGGAAAATGATGTTCGATTACCTCGGCTGGACTGAAGCGGGAGCGTTGATCGACAAAGGCATTGAATCGGCGATTGCCGGCAAACGGGTCACTTACGATTTTGCCCGTATGATGGACGGTGCGGCAACGGTTTCTACATCGGAATTTGCTTCCTGCATCATCAAGGGAATGGAATGAGACGGCTGCTGCAGGCGTTCTTTTTGACGGCGGCGGTTTTGACCGTCGCCGCCCAAACCGCGCGCACGCCTCAAAACAAGACTCTGCAAGCCGAAACGACGGCTGACGGCGTAAAGGCGGAAAAAACCGCCGGTTCATCGTCAAAAGGCGAAGCGACTGCAGAGAAGGCGGCAGAGGACGACGGCGGAACAGCGACCGATTCTCAAAAGTCGGCGGCGGATTTGACGGAAAACGTTTCCGCCGAGCAGCTGCTTCCGTTGCTTGGCAGCGATCCGCAGACGGCGTTCGAGGCATTCGGCGCGCCGGTTTCGCTCAATATTTTGCGCGGAAGCGATCCGTCGTTGGATGATGTTGTTTCGATTCACGAATCCGGCATTTATCTGTTTTGGTTTCGCGATCGGGTGTGGCAAATCGGGTTCGGTTCGTATTTTGGCGGGATATTTGAAGGCGTTAAAATCGGAATGACGGAAGCGAAAGTGTTTGAAAAACTTGGGAAACCGCAGCTTCGGGAAAAAACGACGGCGATTTACGAAATTTTTTACCGGGAGTTTCCCGTGTCGATGCGCTTTGTTTTCAAAGACGCAAAAATAGCCGAAATGTATCTTTATCGTTCCGATTTGTGATTTTTTCGGGGGAGACCGATGATTTTTCTGACGTTGACTGGAAAGACAATGGAAGAAAACCGTCGTTTATGGGCAGAGAACCAAGCTTTTGCCGACGGTATCGAACTGCGCGCCGATTTTCTGCTTCGCGAAGAGCGGGCGAAGGTTTGCGTTTTTCCGAAAGAGGTCAGTGTTCCGGTGATTTTGACCTGCCGCAAGATCGAAGATGGCGGCTGTTGGGCTGACGATGAGGCGGTGCGTACCGAATTTTTCCGTTCTCAGCGGGAGAGCGGATTTTCGTTTTTCGATTTTGAAGAAAATTTCGATTTTCCCGAAACTGAAAGTTTGACCCACTTCGGAATTCGGGTGATCCGTTCTCGTCACGATTTTTGCGGCTTTCCGTCAGATTTTTCGCAATTTCTTCACCGAGTCAATGCAGCGGGGGAAATCCCAAAAGCGGCGGTGACAGTTTCGTCGGCGTTCGAACTTTCCCGATTTTTTGAGGAGAGTCGGGCGGCGGCTTTTCCGAAAATTGTGTTAGCCATGGGAGAGTTCGGTTTTGCTTCGCGCATTTTGACGGAAGTTTCAGGGTCGATGCTGACGTTCTGTTCGGTCGGAGGCGTTCTTTCGTCGTTGGGGCAAATTTCTCCGAAAGAAGCGGTTGAAGTTTATCGCTGTCGGGATTTGAATCGAGAAACAGCGATTTTCGGCGTGACGGGAAATCCGTTATCACAGAGCCGTTCTCCACAAATTCATAACGAATATCTGGCTCAACACGGTTTGAATGCAGTGTTTTTGCCGTTTCCCGCCGTTGATTTTAATGATTTTTTAGCGTTAGCGAAAACACTGTCGGTTCGGGCGGCGGCGGTGACGGTGCCGTTTAAAGAGGCGGCTGCCTATTGTGCCGATGAGGCTTCATTCGATGTGAAGAGTTGCGGCGCATCGAATTCGTTGATTTTTCACAGAGGACGAATCGAAGCGTATAATACCGATATCGGCGGGTTTTTAAAGCCGCTGACGGAAGTCATTCCGTCTTTAAAAGGAAAAAAGTGTCTGGTTTTTGGTGCCGGGGGAGCGGCGGCGGCGTGCGTCTGTGCGTTAGCGGATCGAGGAGCTGATGTAACGGTGCTCAATCGAACGGTTGAAAAGGCGCAGCGGCTGGCAACGCGGTTTGGATGCGCATTCGGCAGTTTGGAAGATGCCGCTGCGATAAAGAACGCCGCGATTCTGGTGCAGGCGTCGGCGGCGGGAATGACCGGTTTTGAAGCGACGGATCCGGCAGCTGCTTATGTTTACAGCGGGAATGAAATCGCTTACGATATTGTTTACAAACCGCGGGAAACGCCGTTTTTGAAAAGAGCCGCCGCTGCCGGCTGCCGCTGTCTTTACGGTCTTGAAATGCTGGAGGCGCAGGCGCGGCTTCAATTCGATTTGTTTTATTCGCCGGAATGTGGGCTTTGGGACGAACGTGATATTTGATGCTGCAGCTCTTTGCCGTGATTGACCGGCAGTACCGTCAGTTAACGCGGTTTTGAGGCTGCCCGCTTAAAAACGCTTTAACATTGGCGACGGCGATGTCCATCAGCCGCTGCCGCGCTTCGGTTGACTGCCATGCAATGTGAGGCGTTATCAGTGTGTTCGGTGCGCTTAAAAGCGGATTATCGGGCGTCGGAGGCTCGCTCGAGAGTACGTCGGCCGCATATCCGCTCAGCCGACCGTCGCGCAGCGCTTCGGCGACGGCCGTTTCGTCAATCAAACCGCCGCGCCCCGTGTTAATCAGCTTGGCTCCCGGTTTCATTTTACCGATAAAATCGCGGTTCACCATGCGGGCAGTCGCTTCGGTTTGCGGAACGTTGAGGCTGACAAAATCGGCGCAGGCCAGCAGATTCTCCAAAGGCAGTTGCCGCGCGTTTTTCAAAAGCGGCGAGTCTGCCGTTTTCGGCGATCGGTTGGCGTAAACGATTTCCATTCCGAAGGCGGCGCCGATTTCCGCCGTTTTTCTGCCGATGTTTCCGAATCCGATAATTCCCAGCGTTTTTCCTTTTAATTCCGTAATCGGCGCGACGCGGTAGCAAAAATGGTTGCAACGGCACCAGCCGCCGGCCTTGACGTCGGCGTCGTGGGCGGCGGTTTGCATTGCCATCTCCAAGATGAAAGCGAAAACCAGTTGGGCGACGCTGTCGGTGCTGTATGCCGGAATGTTGCAGACCGGAATGCCGCGTTCGCGGGCCGCTTCGAT
The DNA here is from genome assembly GCA_944388995.1 of uncultured Spirochaetota bacterium. GTDB lineage: Bacteria > Spirochaetota > Spirochaetia > JAFGXN01 > JAFGXN01 > CALXOJ01. The sequence goes on from CALXKN010000014.1 coordinate 21,205, forward strand.
GTCAACCGTATTGAAACCGGTCGCCAAAACGCCGATGTAGCGCAGCTTCGGCAGAGTTTCGATGATTTCCCGCGTCAAAACGGTTTTGTTGGTCAAAACGATTTCCGCTTCTTTTGCCCGCCCGGAAACCGAACCGGCTGTGGTCTTGTCGTAAACGGTGAGTGTTCCGAGCGCTTCCAAATCTTTCCATGACAAATCGCCCGGATTGAGCGTATAGCCGTCCAAAACAACGATATTCATTTTCCCTCCCCGGTTAAGTGCGTTCGGAACCGCGCGCCATGATGATTTTTCCCGAACGGATGACTTCGATTAACCCGAACGGAGCCAGGATCTGTCTGATGCCGTCGATTTTTTCTCCTGAAGCATCAACGGAAAAAATGACCGCTTCGTTACAAATATCGATCGGTTTGACGCCGAAAGCGTGCAGCAGCTGCAGAAGTTCGGAACGGGTCTCTTCGCTGATTTTGACTTTGAAAAGCGCCAACTCTTTTTTGATGACCGGCAAATCGGTTAAATCTTTCGCTTGAATGACGTCGACAAGGCGGTTAAGCTGTTTGAGCATCAAATCGAGGGTTGCGGGATCTCCGGTTGCAGTAATCGTCATACGCGAAAAAGCGGGGTCGTTCGACTGTGAGACGACAAGGCTGTCGATATTGTACCCGCGTCTGGCGAATACCAGCGCGATTCGGATCAGGACGCCGGGTTTGTTGTTGACGTATAAACTGATATTGTGCTGTTTTTTCATTTTGCTTTTTCCCCCGTCGAATCGAGAATCATCTCTTCCAACGGTTTACCAGCCGGCACCATCGGAAAAACGTTATCGTCTTTGGCGATTTCGGCATCAATCAAACACGGACCGGATTTCCACGCCAGCGCTTCTTTTAAGACGCGGCGAACATCGGCACTCCGTTTGATTCGAAACGCTTTGATTCCGTAGCTTTGAGCCAGTTTGACAAAATCAGGATTTCCTTCCAGCCAAACTCCGGAGAGGCGATTTTCATAAAACAAATCTTGCCACTGTCTCACCATGCCGAGGTAATTGTTGTTTAAGAGAAGGATCTTTATTGGCAGTTTATTGACTGCTGCCGTTGCCAATTCGGAAAGTGTCATTTGAAAACCGCCGTCGCCGACGACAGCTACAACGGTTTTGTCGGGGCGGGCGATTTGCGCACCGACGGCCGACGGCAGTCCAAAACCCATTGTGCCGGCGCCGCCGGAGGAAATCCATTGAAACCGTTCGGAGATTTTGTAGTATTGAGCTGCCCACATTTGATTTTGTCCGACGTCGGTTGTCACTACGGCTTGCCCTTTGGTTTGGAGGTATATTTCATCGATTAAATGCTGGGCCCTCAGTTTTCCCGATTTTTTGTAGCGCAAAGGGAAATTCTTTTTCAAAAAGCGGATTCGGTTGCCCCACGCTTCGTTTTTCTTCGGTTCAAGGTGAACAAAAATCGATGAGAGAGCTTCCTGAGCATCGGCGCAAATACCGATATCGACGGGAATGATTTTGTTGATTTCGCTCAAATCGATATCAATGTGGATTTTTCGAGCATTTTTACAGAAAGACGACGGATCTCCGGCAATACGGTCGTCCCAACGCGAACCGACAGAAATCACCAAATCAGCTTCCGACAGCGCCTTGTTGGCATAAGCCGTTCCGTGCATTCCCGCCATGCCGAGGCTGAGCGGATGGGTTTCGGGGAAAGCTCCCTTTCCCAAAAGAGTTGAGGCGACGGGAATGTTCTGCTTTTCGGCGATTTCCTGTAAAATTTTTCCTGCGCCGGCAATCACCGCACCGTGACCTGCTATGAACACCGGTTTGGAAGCCGCCGAAATCATTTCGGCGGCCTTTTTGCACAGTTCCCCGTCAGCCGGTTCGGCCGTCTTGTATCCGGTCAGCCGGAACGGTTCGGCGTTCAGTCGGAATTCTTCGTCGGTCAGCACAGCGGAAGAGACGTCTTTCGGAATATCGATCAGAACCGGTCCCGGCCGCCCGGATTTCGCAATATACAGCGCTTCCCTTGTAACGCGGGGGATGTCTTTTGGGTCGGTAATCAGATACGAGTGTTTGACAATCGGATAGCTGATTCCGAGCATATCGGCTTCCTGAAACGAATCGAGACCGAGCGATTTTTTCGGCGCCTGCCCCGTAATAACAACCATCGGAACGGAATCCATGTGCGCCGTCATAATGCCGGTTACGGTGTTGGTTGCTCCCGGTCCCGAAGTGACCAGCACGACTCCCGGTTTCCCTGTCGCACGGGCGTAGCCGTCGGCCATATGAGTCGCTCCCTGTTCGTGCCGCGTCAGAATGAAGCGGACGGGCGAGGAGGGCAGAACGTCAAAAATCGGGATAATCGATCCTCCGGGATAACCGAAAATGCATTCGACTCCTTCGTTGTGCAGAACTTCAACGAGAAGATGCGCTCCTGTTTTCTTTTCGGAATCCATTTTTTACTCCTTTTTTATTAAATTATTTCAATAAAAAAATAAAGTCAACGATTTTAAGCAGAAATTTGTCCGAATAAATTACAAATTTCGAAATTTTACGGAATTTTAAACGGAAAATCCGAAGTATTTGAGTTTTCTTTCTTTTTATCCGGTGATTTTATCAGCAATTAATCGAATCCCGGAAATTTCCGAAATGCCGCTTCGGAACAAATTCGCTTTTCTTTTTGGAAAATTTGCCGTAAAATAAAGAAGAGATGAAAAACGACAGAAGCCGAGCCGATTTTTATACGTTAAAAGCTCAGAAAGAAGGGTATCCCGCACGCAGTGTTTATAAACTGAAGGAAATCGACGAAAAGTTCCGGATTTTGGGCAAAGGGCAGGTGGTGGCCGACATCGGAGCAGCGCCGGGAAGCTGGAGCCTGTATGCGTGCCGGAAAACGGGAAAAGACGGCCGCGTGGTTGGGATTGATTTGAAAGAGTTTCAGATCAATCCGTCCGGCGCTGTGTTTGTCGGATTTTTCGGAGATGCGTTTGATCCGAAGAATACGGAAAAAATTGCGGCGGCAGGTCCTTACGATACGGTTTTAAGCGATGCGGCTCCTGCAACAACCGGCAACCGCACCGTTGACGCGGGAGCGTCGTTTGAAATTGTCGAACAGGTGGTGACATTGGCTCAGACAATTTTGAAAAAAGGCGGCAGTCTGGTGGTAAAGGTGTTTCAAGGCGGCGATGAAAAAGAAATTTTTGACCGTATGAAAGAGATGTTTGAAATTGTGAAGAGTTTTAAACCCGAAGCGTGCCGAAAAATTTCGTTTGAAACGTATTTTATCGGGAAGGGGAAAAAATGAAACGGTTTGCAGCGTTTTTAGTCTTGGTGATGTTGTTTCCGTCTTGTGTAACGGCTCAGGAGGCGGAGAACCGGGATAAAATCGACCGCATTGTGGAAGCGGCTTATGCGCTTGACGGAAAGACCGAGGTTGTTGTCGGCGGCCGGCGGTTTAACAGCGACTGTTCGGGGCTGATTTACGGACTCTATTCGGCGGCCGGCATCGATTTACAGTCGGCGGTTGCCCGCTATAAAGGCGACGGCGTCAAACGCATTTACCAGCTGATGGACGAGAACGGTTTGCTTTATTATGCGTGGGTTCCCGTTCCCGGCGATCTGATTTTTTGGGACAACACTTATGACAAAAACGGAGACGGACGCGAAAACGATTATCTGACCCACATCGGCGTTGTTGTCTCAGTCGAAGACGACGGTCAAATTTCTTACATTCATTACCATACCGGACGGGGAATCATGATCGAACAGATGAATATGCTTCAACCCCATGTTTATGCCGATGTTGTTGACGGAAAAACCGTTGTCCGTAATTCGTATATGCGCGCAAGCGACGCTCCCGACAGCCGCTTTCAACTGGCGGGAGAGTTGTGCCGCAATTTTGCGATGGGATATGCGTTACCGCTTCGCTAAACCGCTTTTTCCGTAATCGAAAAAAGAAAGACCGTCTTTCGAAACGGTTTTCATATCGGCGCCTGCGGCAATCAGCAGCCGGACAGCGTTTTCATGACCTTCGGCGGCGGCAATCATCAACGGCGTCATTCCGTCGGCGTTGACGGCATTAATATCGGCTTTGTATTGAATCAGCACTTTTACCGTCTGAGCGGAACCGTTGACGGCTGCCAGATGAAGCGCCGTAAAACCGTCGGCGTCCTTTACCGAGGTATCCGCTCCGCGGCTCAGCAGCGTGCGGACATAAACCGATTTTCCCCAGTAGGCGGCATACATCAGCGCCGTGGCACCCTCTTTTGAAGTCTGATTGATGAGTTCAGGATGTTCGGCTATTGCGGAAAGAAATTCAGCCGTATCGTTATTTTTGATTATGTTAATCAAGTCTGAAAAACTTTTGGACGGACGGGTAAAATCTTCACCGCTCTTCAACCGATCGGCGATTTCGGAGAGGTTCCGCATTTGCGCCGTTTGGACGGGGGAAAGCATTCCCGGCGCGTGGAAATCGGGATCGGCCCCGTTTTCAAGCAGCAGCAGCACCATTTCGGTATTTTCGCGCAGAATGGCGCAGATCAAAGGCGTCCGGCCGTCTTCAGCCAGAAAATCGACGTCGGCGCCGTCTTCAATCAGAGCTCGGACAGTCTTTGTATCGCCTGCGGAAACGGCGTCCAGCAATTTTTCATTCGTATCAGACGAAAAAGCCGACATTGATAAAAGCGCCAATACGGTTAAGAAAATTGAGCGCATAATTCATCCTCCAACAATTTATTTTAACAGGAAACGGCAAGGTTTGCAACGAAAAAAAAAGTTGACGCAAAAAGAAATCGTGTTTATAATGAACGAGGACAATGAGTTTATTCGGAAAATTTATTTCGTTTTTTTTGATTCTCTGCGGAAGTTTCCTTTATGCGCAGGAAATCGGTTCCGACGGAGAATCGTCCGGTCCGCAATCAGAAGATGTAAGGGAAACAGCAGATTCATCCGTTTCTGACGGCGAAAAGACAGCCGAAACCGATTCGGACGGGGGAAAATCCGCTGATGATGAAGTGGAAATTTCGCGCGATATCGGCGTTTCCTTCAATATCGGTTCGATTGTCACTTATGACAACGAGCGGATGCACGATTTTCACAGTCAATGGTTCGGCTGGTATCCTGAATTCCTTATTTTTCTCGGGCTGGATTTGCCGAGCGGAATCAAAGACATGAATCTGACGCTTTCCGGTCTGAATATCGGAAAATTCGAAAATTCATTCCGTTTCCGTTGGGGCGGCGGCGTTGAATTCATCGTTTACAAAGGCGGTCCCGACGGCCGGGCCATTCAGTACAGCGAAGATTACGGCGGTTACGCCGATTTTTGGACGGAACAGGAAGAAAAACGGATTGCCGGTTTGGATTACGTTGAATCCGGTTACGACAGGGCGTTTGCCGATTGGGGTTTTGACTGGATCGGCGGTTATTCGTTCGGTAAAAACGACAGTTCCGACATCTCCGTTTTGCTCGGCTATTCGGGGCGTTGGGGAAAATTCCTGCGCGATTACAAAGACGAGACGGTTCAGTATCTCTTTGAGACCGATTATCCCGATCGGGACATGTACCTTTTAAACAAACTGACAGCCTCTTTCAGTTACAGTTTCCGGGAAGAGTTCGACGAACGGTTTTCTCACGGGTTGTTCAACGAAGTCGGCACCGGCGTTTCGTTGGACATTGCGCCGGCGTTCATGAATCCCTCGATTACGGGGGAATTTCTGCCGCTGAAAAACAGCGACGGCAGTTTTGTTTATGACGCGGACGGCAACAAACTCTTTTCCGGCGAAAGGGCGTATACGGCGGATTATTACCGGTTTGAATGGAAAGTCTTCGGACGGCGCAAGCTTTTTGACGTGGCTCCCGAACGCAAAAGCGTTTTGTTCACCGGGCATCTGCGTTGGGGCGCTTCGCTGCGTTACACCGATTATTTGGGTGATGAAGGCTATATTCCGCTGGACGCCCGGATGGAAATCCGCGACGATTCGCTTTTCGGCCGGCGCGACGACGTTCTGACCATCCGCGAATACACCCGTTCGGTCGCCGTCAATACCAGCATGGAGCTGGTTTTGGGATTGCCGCAAATCAAAATCGAAGACCTGAAAACGTGGACGCCGCCCGAAACCAATGCCGGATGGGGGAAGGTGGAAGACTCATTCGGACGGACGCTGCGGAAATTCGGGGTGGAACCGAATGCCGCACGGTGGAACCAAACGAATTTAATCGATCCGACGCTGACCCTGCGTATGGGAACCGCATGGATCAAGCAGCTGCAGGAAAGTCCGGGAAACCGTTATCAGACTTTTTATATCGATCAGCCGAGTTGGCTGGATATTGATTTCGTCATCGACCTGAATGTCCGTGTTTTCGATATTCTGAATCTCGGACTTGTGTTTGAATTCGAATTGGAACATCCGCGCTTCAACGAATTCTGGTTCCGATTCGGATAAAGGAGGCGTTATGAGTATTAAGATTGCTTTTTTTGATGCAAAACCGTATGATATTGCGTTTTTTGATGCGGAAAACAAAAAATACGGTTTTGAAATCAAATATTTTGAATCGCGATTGTCGTTTGATACAGCGCTTTTGGCAGCCGGGTTCGATGCGGTGTGCGTTTTTGTCAACGATCATCTGGATGCGGCAACCATCGATCGCCTTTACGATCAGGGACTGCGTTTGGCGGTTTTGCGCTGCGCCGGATTCAACAATGTTGATTTGGAAGCCGCCAAAGGCAAACTGACGGTTTTAAGGGTTCCGGCGTATTCGCCGCATGCCGTTGCCGAATACGCATTGGCGTTGATTCTGACTTTAAACAGAAAGACCCACAAAGCGTATCAGCGAACGAGGGAAAACAATTTCCGTATCAACGGACTGCTCGGCTTCGATCTTTGCGGCAAAACCATCGGTATCATCGGAACAGGAAAAATCGGATTGACGTTTATCGAAGTGCTTTCCGGTTTGGGAATGCGGATTTTGGCATACGACTCCTTTCCGAATGCGGAGCTTCAGGAACAGTACGGCTTCACTTATGCTGATCTCGATACGCTGTATCAGGAGTCGGACATTATCTCTCTTCACTGTCCGCTGACCGATCAAACGTATCATATGATTAACGAAGAGAGTCTTTCGAAAATGAAAGACGGCATCATGCTCATTAACACCGGACGCGGTGCTCTGATTGATTCGAAGGCGTTGATTGCGGCGTTGAAATCCAAAAAAATCGGTTCGGCGGCGCTCGACGTGTACGAAGAAGAGGAAAATTACTTCTTTGAGGATATTTCGGACGAGGTGATGGAAGACGATACGCTGGCGCGGCTGCTTTCGTTTAATAACGTGCTGATCACTTCCCACCAGGGATTTTTCACGAAAGAGGCGGAACAGAATATTGCGGCCGTCACATTGAAGAATGTCGATGCGTTTTTTCACGGAGGCGATACTTCCGCAACGGAAGTGAAATGAATAAGCAGAATCATTTTTGAAAGAGTTTGGTTATGAAAAGAAGCGTTTTACTGACGGTTGCGGCCGTTGCGGCGGCCGCGTTTTCCGGATGTCCCGACGGGAACGGCGGTGAAAGCGGAAACAGCCCGGCAACAACCCCTGCGACAGAGGTAACGATTGCGGTGGAGGATGGAACCGATTTCGGAACGGTGTCATTGGGAAACGAAGTGACGAAGAAATTCCGGATCAAAACGGACGGTTATATCGGCAGTTACAGTTATGCTTTGCCGGCCGGATTTGAATCCTCCGATTTGGAAAGCGTGCTTAAATCCATGGAAGAGACGGCGGGAACATCGGGAGAGTTTTCCGTCACCTTTTCCCCGCTGTTTAACGGCGCAAGCGGAGGCGATATTACCGTGATTGCCGATATGTTCGGAGGCGCGGAAGGATCGTTGGAAGTGACTGCCGTCGGAAGCGGAACCGCGTTAAAAGCGCCGGACGCTGCGGATAAGACACTTACTGTCATATATGCGTATATGAACAGCGGCGGAACGCCGGAAATTGATTCCGGGGCGGTTTCGTTGGATCTGAATCCGGACCGGCCGGCCGGCGTCATTACGGTAACGGCCGACTACTATGTCGGTACTCAATACAGAGAAACGCATTCCGGTTTCATCAATTATGACTACAGCGCATTTCCGAATGATCCCTCGCAGATCAACATGACCGCTATTCGGGTGACGGTCAATCAGACTCTTCCCGCAGAAGCGAACGCTCATTTTTTTATCGAAGGGCAGCGGATCGATATTAATTGGAGTGAAACGGCCGGAAACGCGCCGTAAAGGAGGTCGCCTTTAAACCCGGTCGGCGGCAACCAAAACTTCGCGGGGCTTGCTTCCGTTTTGCGGACCGATGTAACCGCGCGCTTCCATGGTTTCAATCATGCGGGCGGCGCGGTTGTATCCGACCTGCAGCCGCCTTTGGAGATAGCTGGCGGAGGCTTTTCCCGTCTGCACGACAATTTGCAGCGCTTCGTCAAAAAGCGGATCGTCGTCACCGTTGTCCTCTAAAATTTCCGATTCGTCCATGAAAATCTCATCGTCCAGATAATCCGGTTCGCCGAGCGTTTTGACGTAATCGGTCACCGCTTCCACTTCATGTTCCGACAGGTAGGTGCCCTGAATGCGGGTCGGATACGGACTGCTTGAGGAAACATAGAGCATATCGCCTTTTCCGAGCAGTTTCTCGGCGCCGACGGTATCGAGAATGGTTCGGGAATCGATTTTACTGGCCGTCATAAACGCGATGCGCGACGGAATGTTGGCTTTGATGAGGCCGGTAATGACATCGACGGAGGGACGCTGCGTCGCCAGAATGAGGTGGATGCCGACCGCGCGCGACATGGCTGCCAGTCGGGCGATGGCCTGTTCGAGATCTTTGCGGTTGGCCGCCATTAAATCGGCAAATTCGTCAATGACAATCAGAATATACGGCAGATGCGGCGCCGTCATTCCCGATTCTTTTGCTTTTCGGTTATACGATTCGATATTGCGCGCGCCGAGAGCGTCCAACAGGTTGTAGCGCCGTTCCATTTCCGAAAGTCCGTACTGCAGCGCCATGTATGCCCGTTTGGCGTCGGTGATGACCGGCGTCAGCAGGTGGGGAATGTCGTTGTACATCTTCAGCTCAACGATTTTCGGATCGATGAGAATCATACGAACATCTTCCGGCGATTTTTTATACAGAACCGAAGTGATAATCGAATTGACGCAGACCGATTTTCCGGATCCTGTTGATCCGGCGATGAGCAGGTGCGGCGTCGAGGTCAAATCGATGACCTGAGTTTCTCCCGTAATATCTTTCCCCAAAATAACGGGAATGGCGGCCGCCGATTTTTTAAAGGCCGGATCTTCAATCAGTTCCTTGAAGCTGACCAGAGCGCGTTTGCGGTTGGGCACTTCAATTCCGACGGCGTGTTTGCCGGGAATCGGAGCCGCAATCCTGACGCGGCCGGCAGCCAAACGCAGGGCGATGTTGTCAGCCAGATTGGCGATTTTGCTCAGTTTGACGCCGGGCGCCGGCAACAGCTCGAACATGGTGACGACCGGCCCGCGGGTGATGCCGGTTACCTGCGCCTGAATTCCGAATTCCTCCAGAGTGCGGCGTAAAATTTCGGCCGCCTCCTTTGTGTCTTCGTCGATAACCCAATATTGACTTTCCTGATGCTGCGATAAAAGCTCCTTTCCCGGGAGTTTGTATCCGGAGGAGCGCCGTCTGCGCGCGGCGGCGGCCGTCTGCGCTGCGCCGCGGCTGTCTGTGTCTGCAGGCGCCGGCGCTTCGGAAACTGCTTCCGCTTCTTCATCCTGCTCAAAAAAGGCAAACGGAACTTCGTTTTCATCGGGAACCGAAATGACGGTTTCGTTTTCGGTAAAAGGCCCGTCTTCGTCAAACGGCCCGCCGGCTTCAAAGGAGGATTTTTCTGTAAAACGGTCAGCCGATAACCCGATTTGTTCCGATGTCCGGTCGTCTGCCGGACGGCGAAACCTGGGACGGGTTTCGGGCGGCGGATAGGAAATCGACTCCATTGTCCGCAAGCGCCGGGAATCGTCTTCGGCGTGCGGAAAAAACCGTTTTATTTTTCCGAAAAGAGAGCGGCGGGCAGCGGGATCCGTCGGTTGGTCAACTTCGCCTAAACCGTCATTTTCAGCGGTATCTTCCGAAGAAAGGAAATTTTTCCATGCGACTTTCTTTTCCCGCAACCGTTCGCGCAGGGTTTGCGGTTTCCGGATGTATTCGATGCCGTCTGTCAGGGACTGACCGTCATTCGTTTCGAAAGATTTTCTCTTTGACGGCTGTCGGACAAGCAGATATGCGTAATAAACAAACAGGACTGTTTCGGCCGCAAAAACAAGAAAAAGAATGGTATTGAGGAAAATCCATGCGGAATGATTGTCTTCTCCTCCAAGACGGGCGGCTAAAACCGGCGCTCTTCCTCCGGCTGTTTGAGCGAAAACGGAAAGAACGGTCAGCGGACAGAGGGCAAAGAGCAACAGCCTCCCGCCTTCTGAGCCCGCTTTTCTGAAAAAAACCAAAAGCGCCTCGGCAAAAAACCAGAACGGCAGCAAAAAAATTAAAAAATCAGCAAAATCAATAAAAAGCAACCGAAAAAAAGCAATCGGTTGGATTAACGCGCTGTCCTTGAATAAAATCGGCAAAATCAGAATCAGCGAAAGAATCAAGCCGAGACAAAGCAATACGGCAACGCAAAATTTTCTCACCTTCGATAAGCGCAAAGAGAAGCCTCCCCTTCTCTTTTCGGCATAAACCGGCGCAGTTTAAAGCGGAAATCTTTCAGGAAAAATAAACGATTCCGGCAATTCCGGCAGGAATCAGGTAAAACGCAAAATAGTAAAACTGTCCGCTGCGGATGAGCTTCAGCAGCAGCACAAGGGAAATCAGCCCGGCAATTCCGGCGGCCGTCATGCCCGAAAAAAGAACGGCCGGTGAAACGGCGGCGAACAGCGAATCAATTTTTCCGATATCGAGAAGCATGGCGCCGACAATGGCGGGGATGGAGATCAGAAACGAAATGTCGCCTGCGTCTTTTTTGTCGGTGTTGACAAAAAGTGCCGAAGAGACCGTGATTCCCGATCGGGAAATCCCCGGCAGAACCCCGATACTTTGAGCAATTCCGACCGTAAAACCGACAACAATCCCCGATTTTACATCAAACGACTGCGTTTGACGCGGCCGTTTTTTTCGGTAAATTTCAACGATTTTGGTGGATGAAAGAATCACGCCGGTAACAAGCAGCAGGCACGAAACCGTCAACGGACTTTCGGGGAGGTGATCTTTGAGCAGAATTCCCGCGCAGCCGGTGATGAAGGTAGCAATCAAGACGGCGATAATCATTCCGAGGTTTTTTTTGTCTGATTCGTCGTTTTTGCGCGCTATCCAGCGAAACAGCGAACGGAATAACGCGGTAATTTTTTTGAAAAAAACGCCGACGACGACAATAAGTGTTGCAACATGAAGCATGATATCGTAAGACATCGGCACCTCTTCCAAATTCATGAGGTTTTTCAAAATCAGCAGATGTCCGGAACTGGAAATCGGCAGGAATTCAGCCACACCCTGAAAAATTCCGAGTAAAATCGATTGCAAAAATGTCAAAACAAACCTCCCGTAACGGATGGTGGAAGAAAAAGCGCGCAAAGAAAGGCGGCGGCGGCGCAGACAGCGGCGGCGGCAAAAATTCCGGCGGCGGTTTTCAAAAAAAGAGTACGGCGGCGCTGCGATGCGGACTGTCTTGTTCCGAGCTCTTCGTCGGAAAAGATCCGGACGGAGGCTTTAACCGCGGCCTGCGGGTTTTTCTTCGGAAAGAGCGACAGGGCGACGAAATTACCGCCGGATCGGAAAGCGTTTAAAATCAGCTCGTCCGATTCCTCCGGTGTGTATTCGAGCGTCAGCGTTTCGGGGCAGGGTTTGGCCGCTTCGGGGTTCCTTTTTTTGTACAGCACAAAATGAAGGCATACTTTTCCCATGGAAGCGTCTGCCGGCTGCAGTTCCGCTTTGGCAAACGTCTGCTTCTTTAAATTCAGTAACGGGAAAATACGGCCGTCGGCCAGTTTAAATCCCAAAAAATCCGGTTTCATCCTTGTATTCAGCATACAGCGTAAACGGGAAAGTGTCAACCGAAAAAACTTGACAACAAAAGAGAGTTGCGGTAATCTTTTATTGAATCGAGGGGGTTTTATGAATCAATTCCGATTGGAAACGGCGGCGCTTCATGCCGGCTATGAGCCGAAAAACGGCGAGCCGCGCGTTCTGCCGATTGTCCAGAGTACGACTTACAAATACAATAACGCGCGGCAGGTTGCCGATTGGTTTGACTTGAAGGCCGGCGGGCACATCTATTCCCGTCTGTCGAATCCGACGGTCGGCGCGCTGGAGGCGAAAATTGCCGCTTTGGAAGGCGGCGTCGCGGCGGTCTGCACCTCTTCGGGGCAGTCGGCTTCCATGCTGTCGGTTCTGAATATCGCTTCGGCCGGCGATCACCTGATTTGCGCATCCGCCGTTTACGGGGGAACCTACAATCTTTTTTCCTGCACAATGAAGAAAATGGGAATTTCGGTGACATTTGTCGACGTCGGTGCGCCGCTTTCCGAACTGAAAAAAGCCGTCCGCAAAGAAACAAAATGCGTTTTTGCCGAAACGCTTTCCAATCCGAAAGCCGTTGTTTTGGATATCGGAAAATTCGCCCGGTTTGCTCATGAAGCCGGCGTGCCGCTGATTGTCGATAATACGTTTGCGACGCCGGCTCTCTGCCGGCCGTTGGAGTGGGGCGCCGACATCGTTACGCACTCCTGTTCAAAATATCTGGACGGGCACGCCGTTGCGCTCGGCGGAATTGTCGTCGACGGCGGAAAATTTGACTGGAAAAACGGAAAATTTCCCGAATTGTGCGAACCGGATCCCAGTTATCACGGTACGGTTTTCACGGAATGGTTCGGCGCCTCGGCTTATGCCGTCAAACTCCGCGCGCAGCTCATCCGAGATATCGGCAATTATCTTTCGCCGATGAATGCGTTTTTAATTAATCTGGGAACGGAGACGCTGCCGCTCCGCATGGAACGTCACTCGGAGAACGCGCTGAAATTGGCGCAGTGGCTTTCGGAGAATGACAGCGTTGAATGGGTCCGTTATCCCGGATTGCCCGGCAGTGAAGACTATGAGCTGGCGAAAAAATACCTGCCGAAGGGATGCAGCGGCGTGTTTACGGCCGGAATCAAAGGCGGCCGAGACGGCGTCGAACGGTTCATGAATGCGCTGAAAGTGGCTTCGATTGCCGTTCATGTTGCCGATATCCGCACGCTGGTTTTGCATCCGGCAAGCATGACGCACCGTCAGCTGACCGACGAACAGCAGCGTGAAGCCGGCATTACTCCCGAGATGATTCGTATTTCCGTCGGATTGGAACACATTGATGACATCATCGCCGATTTTGAACAGGCGCTGAAAGCCGTTTAACCCATGATTTTCAAAAAAAGCGAAATCGAAGTTTTATGCGGTTATCCGCGGCCCGATTTCCGCCGGGAATCGGCGCTGCTGAATCAGGATTGGTTCCGGTTTTCGTTCGGACGGGTCGGGGACGCCGAAACCTTCATGGAGCGTTTTTTTGCGGGGGAAACTTTTTCGGATCGGGAGCGGCCTTTGGAAACCGAAATGCCGTTTGTTCTTCCGGCGGCGGAAGCGGCTCCGTTCACGGTTTTTGTGAAACGGTTTTCGGTTAAGACGATCGCCGAAAAAACCGGCTGTACGGTTTTGCGGATCTGCTCCGGAACTTGGTACGGAAACGCCCGGTTTTCCGTAAACGGACGCCGCGTTGCCGATTCGGTTTCCGAGCACGAAACGGTGAGCGCCGAAATCAGTCTCGAAGCGCTTCACGCTTCCGTTTTGTCGGTGGCCGTTTGCATCGAACCGCGGGACGGCTGCGCCTTTGTCGGGTTCGGACAGCCGTTCTGGATGGAGTTCTGCGGCAGCGTTTTTCTCAACCGTTTTGTTCACCGCTATGAGAACGGCGTTTCCCAGTTCCGGCTGTCGTTTTCGGCTGAACCGGCCGATTTTTCGCTGAAAATTCCCGAATTCGGGTGGGAAGGCAACCGGGATTCCGCCCGCCGCGAAGAAACGGCCGAATTTGTTCTGTTCTGTGATTACCGGGAGTGCGGAATCAATCCGCCGGAGTGGACGCCGTCGCAGCCTCATTTGCTGGAAATCGAAATCGATACAACCGATTCGCACGGGGTGTTGGCCGACAGAGTCCGGTCGTACATCGGTTTGCGCAGCGTTTCCGTTTCGCAGTCGTTTGTGCTTTTGAACGGAAAGCCGTTTGCGCTCCGCGGCGTTATTCACGCGGGACTTTACGACGACGGACTGCCGTATCCGTCATCGCGCGGCGGTTATTTTAAGGATGCAATGGCTGTAAAAAATCTCGGTTTCAATACCGTCCGTTACGACTCCCGCATCGAAAATCCCGCCGCATACTTTTGCGCGGATGCGGTCGGACTGACCGTCTGGCAGGATTTTCCGGATTTGCGCGGCGTCACCGAAAACGATGTCGAAGAATCGAAACGGAAAATCGACGACTGCATCGAAATTCTGAGCAATTATCCGTCGGTCATCGTCTATGCAGTTTTCAATGAAAACAGAGGACTGCCGAAGCCGTTTTTCCGCCGGAAATTGATCCGCCGCCTCGATTTTTTCTATTCGTTTCTGAAAATGAAGGATCCTTCCCGGCTGATTGTCGATAATTCCGGATTTTATCACCGGCTGACCGATATTCTGGATCTTCACTGCCTTTCCGACAGTATCGCTTCGCTGCGGAAGTATTTGGAATCGGTCGACCGCCGGGAATTTTCGGAAGCCGGACTGTTCGATTTCCGCAGACGTTTTTCGCAGCGGTTAAAACCGCAGTCGGAGTGGACGACTGTTCCCGACGGAGAAATTCCGGTTCCTGTCATTCTCAGTGAAATCGGCGGTATTCGTATCGATGCACAGCCTGATGAGCAGACCGTTCGTTTTCTGAAAGAAATGTTCGCCTTGATCGCCGGTTTTCCGACTGTCAAAGGATTCTGTTTCCGGCAATTTGCCGATACCCCGAATGCCCGTTCCGGAATTTTGAAAGAAGACCGGCTGATTAAAGGATCAACCGAATTCTGGAAGTCGATGATTATTCCTTCCGGTTAATCAACGGATTCTTCCAGCCGTTTTTTCAGCTGATTCAGAAAAACCGCTTTTTTGAAATATCCTTCGTTGTTTTCTCTCTGCGATTTTGCAATGTCGCATGTCAGCCGCATAATCATAATTTCAGGATTGAGCCGTTTAAGGGCGAAGACAGTATTTTCGAGATGCTCTTCCATTGTATACGGTTGAATTTCGCCTCGTTTCAGAGCTTCAAACATGGGAGTTCCGATCGGAATTTGCAAATTGTGAATTTTTACCGCATCCGGTTTCAGCCGGTTGATTTCGTCAATGGTTTGCGTCAGTTCCCTTCGGCCTTCGCCCGGCAGCCCGAAAATGAGATGAACCGCGGTTTTGATGTTCCGTTCCTTCAGCAGGCGGTAGGATTTGAGGAAATCGGCATAGGTGTGGCCGCGGCGGACGGCAAGGAGGGTTTTGTCGTGGACGGTCTGTAAACCCGTTTCGCACCAGACGTCAAAGTCGGGGCGGCGGTAAGAGGCCAGTAAATCGGCTTTTTCTCCGTCAAGACAGTCGGGCCGGGTGGAAACAATCAGTTCGGAAAAGGAGGCGGCGGCAAGCGCGTCGTCGTAAATCCGTTTTAAAATCTCCGGCGGCGCGTAAGTTCCGGAATAAGCCTGAAAATAGAGCAGGAATACTTCCGCCCGGTAGCGCCGGCGCAGAAACGCAATCCCGCGGTCGATCTGACTGCGGACCGCTTCGGCCGAATAACCCGGCGGATACCCCGGCAGCCCGCACGGTTTAAAGGCGGCCGACTCGGGATAGGAGCCGTTGTCGTTGCGGATGTAGGCGGCGCGGCTGCCGGCTTCGTCGCAGAAGGCGCACCCGAAACCGCTGCGGCCGTTTTCGCGGTTAGGGCAGGAAAAGCCGGCGTCGACGCCGACGCGGTAAGCCCGTTTCCCGTATTTTTCCGTCAGATACGAACCGTAAGAGCGGAAATTCATCTCTCCGTCATGGAGGCCGGCTGCTGCGTCGTTTCCAAAACGTCGCGCCACAAATGGCCTTCCGGATTCACGTAGTTGCGGCGGCTGACGGCAGCGTCAATCGGAATGTAAACGTAGCGGTCGTTCAGTTGGGAAACCAGCGTATTGGTTTTTCCTGCCATTGCCGCATGAACCGCGTGCGCACCCAGCAGCGAACAGTAAAAGCTGTCGTTGGGATCGGCCGGCTGCGTGCGGATGATGTAGCTCGGATCGATATATTTCAGCGTCATCGGAATTTTCTTTTCTTCGAAGTACTGTCTGATTTTTTCTTTGAGGAAAGCGCCGATATCGCCCAATTTTTTGTTGCCGGAAGCGTCTTTTCCGTCGGCATGAACATAGTCCTGCCCGGCGCCTTCGGCGACGATGATGACGGCGTGCTTGCGGGAAACCAGCCGCCGCTCCAAATGGGACAAAAATCCGTTTTCTCCGTTCAGATCGAATTTGACTTCGGGAATCAGAACGAAGTTGGCCTCCGCCGATGCGATTGCGGCATTGCAGGCGATAAATCCCGAATGGCGCCCCATCAGCTTGACCAATCCGATTCCGTTAT
This sequence comes from uncultured Spirochaetota bacterium, assembly GCA_944388995.1. Lineage (GTDB taxonomy): Bacteria > Spirochaetota > Spirochaetia > JAFGXN01 > JAFGXN01 > CALXOJ01. Next base: position 37,919 of record CALXKN010000014.1, read on the forward strand.
GAACCGATTTTGCTTCCACGTGGGCGCTGGAAACCGCTTCGCACGCTTTGGCGACAGCGGTTTCAAACCCGAACGACCGCTGCAGAAGGTTGATGTCGTTGTCGATGGTTTTCGGAATGCCGATGACCGAAACTTTCAGACCTCTCTTTTCGCACTCTTTGCTGACGTCGCGCGCGCCCCGCAGCGTTCCGTCGCCGCCGATACAGAAGAGGATATTGAGATTCATCCGTTCGATACTGTCGGCAATCTCTTCCACCCGGTCGCCGCCGCCGCGGGCCGTTCCGAGAACGGTTCCTCCCATTTTGTGGATATTGTCGACAATATCGGGATTCAGCGGAATCGGCGCGTAATTGTATTCCGGTAAAAATCCGGGATAGCCGTTGGGAATGCCGATGATTCGTTTGACGCCGTAACTGTACCACAGACAGCGGACGATGGAGCGGATAACCGTATTCAGGCCCGGACAAATTCCGCCGCAGGTCACGATTCCCGCATTCACATGGCTCGGATTGAAGTAAATTTTCGGGCGGGGGCCGGCAACCGTAATCCGCTGAAGGGTCTTTCCGTCAACCGGCTGCGAAAAAACCGTATCAATGTTGTATAAAACGCATTGATCGTCGGACGTATAATCAACCATGTTGTCCCCGACAACCGAAGAAATCTTCATCGGCGAGGGGATTTTGCACGGTCCCAAAGTATCCAGCGTAAAATCAAGTTGCTTAGACATAAAAGCCTCCGCTTTTATTATAATAATATTCGGATTTTTGGCAATAAATAAAATTTCATGATTGAAAAACCGCCGAAAAACGGTATAATAAAAGAACCGGAGGAAACGGACAATGAAGGTTCTTGTTATAGGCGGCGCCGGGTACATCGGCAGCCATGTAGTGAAAGCGTTATTGAACGACCGCGAGGAAAAACACGAAATCACGGTTTTTGATAATCTGAGCAGCGGCCTGAAGCAGAATTTGTTTAAGGAGGCCGCTTTCGTTGAAGGCGATATTTTGGATTATCCGGCGCTGAAAAAAGCGATGGAAGGCTGCGGCGCCCTCGTTCATTTGGCTGCGTTTAAAGCGGCCGGCGAATCGATGATTGTTCCCGAAAAGTATTCGGTCAACAACATTACCGGCACTCTGAATATTTTAAACGCGGCGGCCGAAACCGGTTTGAAGTACTTTGTTTTTTCGTCGTCGGCGGCTGTTTACGGAGAGCCTGCATATCTTCCGATTGACGAAGATCACCCGAAGAACCCGACCAACTATTACGGTTTCACCAAGTTGGAAATCGAACGGTTTTTGGGTTGGTACGATAAACTGAAAGGAATCAGATACGCCGCGCTGCGCTATTTCAACGCTGCCGGTTACGATCCCGAAGGAGTGGTCTGCGGCTTGGAGCGGAATCCCGCCAATTTGCTGCCTGTCGTCATGGAAGTTGCGGCCGGACTCCGCCCCGAAGTGAAAATTTTCGGAAACGATTACGGCACGCCGGACGGAACGGGCGTCCGCGATTACGTGCACGTCACCGATTTGGCCGACGCCCACGTCAGGGCGCTCCATTACATCGTCAAAAACAACCGGTCGCTGGCGGTCAATCTCGGCAGTGAAAACGGAATCAGCGTCGATGAGATGGTGACGGCCGCGCGGAAAATAACCGGACAGCCGGTTCCGTCGGTGTATGTTGAAAGACGGGCCGGCGATCCCGCCAAGCTGGTGGCCTCTTCGAAAAAAGCAAAGGAATTTCTGAAGTGGGTTCCCCGTTACAGCGACGTCGATACGCTTGTCAAAACAACATGGGAAGCGTATCTGAAAAATAAAAAATAGATCCGTTTCGGCGGATCATTTGTTCCGGTAGCTCAGCCGGATAGAGCAGCCGCCTCCTAAGCGGCAGGTCGGACGTTCAAGTCGTCTCCGGGACAGAGGATTTTTATGAGAAAAGTCTGCTCGTTTTTTTATGTGCTGTGGATTCTCCTTCTGCTGTCAACATCGATGGTGGTTTTTATTCCGTATGCTTTTTTGCGGCTGATGCAGTTTCAGCGCGCCGCCGACGCCTATCTCAACACACTGGCTCACGGTTACGGCCGGCTGGTCTTTTTTTCCGCCCGCGTCAAACTGGAGGTCAGAGGCCTTGAAAATCTTCCGAAAGAAGACCGCGCCCTCGTTTTTGTCGCCAATCATCAGAGTATTACCGATGTGGTGGTTCTGAAAACGGTTATTCCGTATCCGATGGGTTTTATGGCCAAAATCGAACTGTTCCGCGTGCCGTTTATTCAGGTTTGGCTGGCGGGATTGCGCTGTATCGCCATTGACCGTTCGAATCTGCGGAAATCAATGGAAGCGATCCGCAAAGGAAGCAGTCAGGTGGCCTCCGGTTACCCGATGGTGATTTTTCCCGAAGGCACCCGCAGCCGCTGCAACGGCATGAGAGCGTTTAAAGGCGGCAGTCTGAAGCTGGCCGAATGGGCGAAAGGCCGCATTGTGCCGATTACGCTGGACGGAACGCACCGGCTGATTACGAAAGACGGACTCGGATTCGGCGAAACGGTGACAGTCACTTTTCACCGGCCGATCGACACCTCCCAGACGGACCGCGAAGAAATGAAGGCGCTGCCGAAACGGCTGTGGGAGACCGTCAACTCCGGACTGGCGGAACCGAATGCGGAGGTGATGCCGCCCAAAGAACCGAAAAAGGAAAAATCAGCCGAAAAGTAACGCGCGGATTCCCGTAAAAATCATCTGCGACGACAGTGCCGCCAAAATCAGCGCCGTCAGTTTCGTGAGAATGTTGATGCCCCGTTTTCCCAGAATCCGTTCAAGGAAGTCGGATAAAAGCAGCAGCGCGCCGATGAGGGCGCACGCAATCAGCTCGGAGATGATATTGACCGCCGCCGTTTCAACCGTTTTCATTGCGGCGCTTTCCACCAGCAGCGTTCCGATGGTTGCCGGACCGATGATAATCGGAATGGAAAAGGGCACAACCGAAACGTCTTCATCGGGGCGGATTTGAATGGCCGCTATTTTTCCCGAATTCAGCTGGACTGCCGTCAGAAACAGTAGCGCGCCGGCGCCGATGCGGAATGCGTCGACGGTGATTCCGAAGAGCGAAAAAAGCACCTTTCCGAAAAAGAGAATAATCAAGTTGATAACAATAATGGAAACGGTGATTTTGACCGCCAGTCTCCGCTGCGCGCTTTTTTCCATATCGCTTGTCATTGTCAGAAACATTGACAGCGCAAAAAACGGAGTCATAATGAAAAAAAACTGAATCGATTTTGCTGTAATTCCGGAGACAAAGGTTTCCATACGGTTATTATACATAAAAATCGGAAAGAATAAAAGAAATGATTGTAAATTTAAAAAAAAAGCAGGATAATTGATTATGAAAAAAATTCTTTTTACAGGAGCGGCGCTCTGCGCCCTGCTGCTTTCCTGTGTTTCCGCGCAAAAAACCGATTCGTATTATACGGCGGCAGAGCGGCTGCCGTATCTGAAAAACGGCAGAACGGCGCTGCTGAAACAGACCGACATCGTTCCGTTGATATTGAACCACTTTGAAACCGCCGGCCGCCGCCCGAAAGCGGTTGTCATCAATTATGACGGCTGTCGCGTCGATCTGCTGCCGTTTTTGGACGCCGAAACGTCGGCGGTTTTTTCAAACGCTTCCCAAGGCGGCCTTTACCTCATGTTTACCGGCGGCGAAGAAGGCTGTTTGCAGAATACCCGGCCGGCGCCCGGATTTACAACGCAGTTCACGGGAAAGTGGGCTCTGGAGGAGGGCGGTCACGGCGTTTTCAATAACGGTCTTCTGAAAAAGGACGAACCGCGCACGCATTTTATTCTCTTGGCGGAAAAAGGGTACGCAACCGCGTTTCATTTTCTGTGGGGCGCATATCCGTCAATTTTGGCGGAAGACCGCCGCTATGCGGAGGAAAACGGCCTGCCGGTTGAATGGAACCGCTGCCGTCCGAAAGGCGAAGCGCGGAAAAACCCCGATGAAGCGTTAATGCGGGAGGTGATTTCCCGGCTGTCGGTTGAAGGCGAGGGGGAAGTCGATTTTCTGACCTGTATTTTCGAAAGCACCGATTTGGCCGGCCACCGCTACGGCTTTTCGCCTGAAGAAGAACGCTATCGGGAGGCCTTGCTGAAAATTGACGGTTATGCGCAGAAAATTATCGAAACCGTCAGAAACCGAAGTTCCTTCGCTTCCGAAGAGTGGCTGATACTCATCACCACCGACCACGGCGGACGCAATCTGACGCACGGCGCGCAGAGCGTTTATGAACGGACGATTTGGATTTCGTCAAATCGTCCGCTGTAAAGGTAAGCGCTTTTGCCGACCGCCGTTGAATCTTAAAACACAATGAAAACGGCGTCGACGATGCGCGCATAAGGATAAAAGTCCGACGGCGGCAGCAGCACGCCCCAAACGGAAAAAATATCGCCGCGGTTCAAACTATTGCGTTGATCGGAACGGAGGGTAATTTCAATCCCCGATTCACATTTTACTATGGAAGAGGTTTTGTAATCACCTCTTTTTGCAGTCAAAACGATGCGTTGGTTGGCAAACTGTTCGATATAAGATTCCAGTTCTTCTTCGGCTGTAAAAAGAGTTTCGGCAGGAATTTCAAGCGTTTCATTATCGGCGTCGTAAACCGTCAAAGATTTGTCGCTGATAAACGATTTCACTTTTGTTTCGCCCGCAGGCGTTTTCTGTTCGGCAGCGAAGCGGCGCACCGTTTCAACGGGCAATTTCAACAGTTCGGCAGCCATTTCGATTTTTTCATCATCAGTCAGCTCAAGAGCGGATTCCGGAACGGATTCGCCGTCGGCGGGCGTTTTCAACTCTTCAGTCATAATCAGAAACAACTCGCTTAAATTGCGGCGGGCCTCTTTGAGGTTTCGTTGAGTTTCCTCTTCAATCGAATCGGACGCTCCGCCGGGAACCGCCTCCTGAGCAAATCCGTTAAAACAAAGCGCCGTTGTCAAAATCAAAAAAAACTTTCTCATGCGCTTATTATATCGGAAAATCCGAAAAAAGCAAGCAAAGGCGCTTTTCACATCCGTATTGTAAAGCAAAAAACTCTGGAGAATAAGTTCGGTTTTTATACCCGACCGGGAGTTGACAAATGATTTTTTATCGATTATAATTGAACTATGATTCAAAAAATTGTTTCCAATCGGTTTGTGACAGCAAGCAAGCAAGCAAGCAAGCAAGCAAGCAAGCAAGCAAGCAAGCAAGCAAGCAAGCAAGCAAGCAAGCAAGCA
>CALXKN010000015.1 GCA_944388995.1 uncultured Spirochaetota bacterium
GAACGTCAGGCGGAAGCCGAAAGACAGGCGGTAGCCCAACAGCAGGCGGAAGCCGAAAGACAGGCCGAAGCTCAACGTCAGGCGGAAGCCGAACGTCAGGCGGAAGCCGAACGTCAGGCGGAAGCCCAACGTCAGGCGGAAGCTGAACGTCAGGCGGAAGCTGAACGTCAGGCGGAAGCTGAACGTCAGGCGGAAGCCGAAAGACAGGCGGTAGCCCAACAGCAGGCGGAAGCCGAAAGACAGGCCGAAGCTCAACGGCAGGCGGAAGCTGAACGCCAGGCAGAAGCCGAACGTCAGGCGGAAGCCGAAAGACAGGCGGAAGCCCAACGTCAGGCCGAAGCTGAAAGACAGGCCGAAGCTGAAAGACAGGCCGAAGCTCAACGGCAGGCCGAAGAGGCCAAAGCCGAGCGGATTGCCATGCTGATGCACGAAGGACGGAATCAACTGGCGGCGCAGCAGTATGCCGAAGCGGCGGAGAGCTTTGACCGTGTGACTGAAGAAGATCCGAATCAGCAGGAAGCTTATACCTTGGGAGCCCGCGCGTGGTGGGAAAAAGACCGCAGCGATTCTCAAAACAGGGCGGCCGCCTTGAAAAAAAGCTCAAAAGCGGTGGATCTCAATCCTGAAGACGCGCACGCTTACGGCATTCAGGGTGAAATTTACGAATATGAGGGCAAAGTCGGCGAGGCCGTCAAGGCGTATGAAATGTCGCTGAGTCTGGCTCCGAACAACGCCCGGTATCTGATGAGTCTCGGCGTTTTGTACTACCGGCAGAAACAGTTTGCCAAAGCCGCGGCCGCATTTACGTCGGCATGGGACGCCGATCCGAAGATGACCAAGGCCGGATACAACGCCGGAGTGGCGTATCTGAATGCTGGAATGCCCCATCAGGCCGAAGAAATTTTAACGCGTACCGCCGCGGCCGACCCGCAGAACGGAACCGTTCACGTCGCATTGGGAACCGCGTCGGAGCGTAACGGAAAGATTGCGCAGGCCATCGAATCCTATAAAAACGGATACAGCCGCTCGGCTGACGCTGCGCAGAAGGCGGAGGCTGCGGCAAAAGCCGGCGTGCTTTACTTTAACGAAGGAAATTACACCGACGCCGAAATTTGGCTGAACAACAGTCTGGACGTCGCCAAAGAACCGAAAACCGAGCATAATCTGGCGCGCGTTTATGTCGAGCAGGGCCGCGCGGCCGAAGCGCTTCCTTATGCCCGGGCCGCCGCTGCCGCCGAACCGCAAAACGCGGTCTACGCCTTTACCCTCGCCCAAGCCTACGAAGCGGCGGGAGAAACGGAGGAGGCGGTCGCCTCGTATCAAAAAGCGGTGGATCTGAATCCCGCTTACCTTGACGCGATGATCAATCTCGGGGCTCTTTACGACCGTTTGCAGCGTTATGCGGAAGCCGAATCGCTTCTGAAGGCGGCCGTCGCGGAGGACGAATCGAATTTCGAGGCGTGGAACAATCTCGGAAACGTTTACTATCATCAAAAGAAGAATGATGCCGCCGTTGACGCTTACGGAAAGGCGAGGGTTTTGCGTCCCGATGATACAACCGTTATTTATCAGACGGCGCTGGCCTGTTTCGACGCGGGGCGGATTGCCGATGCGGAAAAGGCCTTCCTCGATTTGATTGAGGCGGATCCTCAAAACGCCGAAGCGTACAACGATTTGGGAAATCTCTATTTTCAGGCCGGGGAAACCGACAAGGCGAAGGACTGCTACCGGAAGGTTCTGGAAATCAGTCCGCGTCATCCGAACCGCAGCCGTATCGAACAGAGAATTTATCAGTGAGAGGACGGAGATGAGTTTGAATTGCGGAATTGTCGGCCTGCCGAATGTGGGGAAGTCAACGCTCTTTCAGGCGCTTTCCGGAGCGCCGGCCGAAGCGGCCAATTACCCGTTTTGTACCATTGATCCGAATGTGGGAATTGTCAACGTTCCGGACAAACGGCTTGAGGAGATTGTAAAGCGGATTCCGACCGACAAGGTCGTTCCGGCGGTCTGCGAGTTTGTCGATATTGCCGGTTTGGTGCGGGGCGCTTCCCGCGGGGAAGGCTTGGGAAACAAATTCCTTGCCAACATCCGGGAGACCGGCGTTATTCTCCACGTGGTCCGTTGTTTCGACAACGACGACATCATTCACGTCGAAAACAAAATTGATCCGCTCAACGATATTGAAGTCATCAATTTGGAATTGGCTTTGGCGGATTTGGAGACGGTGGAAAAGCGCTTTGAGAAGAATATCCGCATCGCCAAGGCAAAAGGAACCGAAGCCGGAAAGGCGGCGGAGGCTCAGCAGGCGGTTCTGGAAAAACTGAAAAAAGCCCTGGAAGACGGCCGTCCCGTCCGTTCCGTCGCCCTGACCGGCGACGAAGAGGATCTGATCCGCGATTTGCATTTGATTACCGCCAAAAAGGTGCTGTATGTCTGCAATGTCGACGAATCGGCCGTGAACGGCGGAAACGAATATGTCCGGAAAACGCAGGCCGCCGCTGCAGCCGAAAATGCCGATGTTGTTGTTATTTGCGGAAAGTTGGAGGCGGAGATCGCTGCATTGGATACGCCCGAAGAGCGGGCAGAGTTTTTAGAAGCAGCCGGTTTGACGGAATCCGGTTTGGATCAGCTGATCCGCAAAAGTTACGGACTGCTCGGGTTAAGGACTTTCTTTACGGCCGGACCGAAAGAGGTGCGGGCGTGGACTTTTAAAAACGGCGATAAAGCGCCTCAAGCTGCCGGCGTGATCCATTCCGATTTTGAAAAAGGATTCATCAAGGCGGACGTATACACTTGCGACGATCTTTTTCATTACGGAAGCGAAGCGGCTGTTCGTCGTGAAGGGAAGTTGAGAACCGAAGGCAAAGACTATGTCGTTCAAGACGGCGACATCATGTTCTTTAAATTCAATGTTTAGAAATCGAACGAACGCTTATTTTTGGTTAAACAAACGTTCGTTCGCCTTCTTTTTCTTAGATTTTCCACGAAATTTCATCATGAACAGGGTATCCGCCTTCTTTTAACGCCTCCTCCCGCCTGAAAACCGGCTGTTCCTCTTCTTCCGAATGTTGCGCATAGTAAAGCTGCGCGATTGCTTTGTCTTTTCGGGCCAGCCGCTTGTAATCCCAGTCGCCGGGAACGGTACAGGGGCACCAGTGCCCGCCGTGGAGAATCAGCATCGGTGTAGCGGTGAAAATTTCCCCGCAGTGACCGCATTTCCATTGATGCGGTTCATGCATTCCGTCAAACGATTCGGACATCAGCTCTCCGCCGCGATATTCGGCGGCGCGTTTTAAATCACCGACGGTGTAGTTTTTATCGAAACGGATTTCAAACCCCGTGTCAACCTCTTTGGCCTCCTCAAACGGCACTTTGACAATCGCTTCGCCGTTCCAGTCGGGGAGATCCTTAAAGCGTTTGACGCCGGCGCGGTAGTCGGCGGCAAAGTGATACGGATACTTTTCTTTCTTTTTTACCCATTTCATCGGTTCGGCGTAAAAATGAAGAAACATCCGCATGAAAATCGGAGGCACAAAACGCGCCAATCGGTAAATAACGGGAATGTGTCTGTTGACTTCTTCAATATAATTATCAAATGAGGTGCGGGCGTGACCGGTCAAACGATTGAGAATTTCCCAGTCTTTAAAGTATCCGCAGTGAAAGTTTCGCTGTGCAAACCAGCGGCGATTCATCGCTTTTGTCAAATCGACGCCGATCAAACCGAACATCCGTTCCAGAAATTCGAGGTAGCTGACGCGGAATTTCGGTCCGTTTCCGAAATTGTATATTTGACGGTAAGCCGAATCGGGTGCCTCGAGCAGACGCGCCGCGCCGAGACCGGCGTCGTCCTTATAGGTTCCTTCCAGAAGCTGATTCAGCGGCTGATGGAACATCAGCGGCGCCAACAGAGAAAAGACGTTCGGCAGGGCAATGAAGGTCTGCCGGATAATCATCCAGTATTTGAGGCCCGATTCAATCAGCGCCCGTTCGGCCTTGACCTTTGTGAGACCGTAGAAGTCGAGCGGACTCGAGTAAACGGGATCGCCGACTTTGATGACGTGGTAGGGAGGCAGCCGGTCGCCGTAAACGGCAACGCTGGAGGTGTTGATAAACCGCTTTGTCTCCGTTCCGCCGGTTTCTTTGACGGCCCTGATGATGTTCAGCACGCCGCCGAGGTTAGTTTCATCGGTTGCTTGAATACTTTTGAAGCATCGAGGCGGAATGAGGGCGGCCATATCGAAAATTAAATCCGCTTTTTCCACACAAATTCTGACGTCTTCATAATTTTCGATACTTCCCCAATGAATATCGAGACCGGGAACGGAGTCAAACGATTTGGAACTGCTGCGGCTGATGCCTTGTTTTTTTGCCCACCTGAAATTTTTCTTTGACGGACGAAGCAGAAGGATTAAGTGGAATTTTTCTTTATCCAGATAACGGAGGCACGCCGAGCCCATACTGCCTGCCGCTCCGAAAATAACGACATTTTTTTTTGCGCTGCTGTTCATAGAGTTTATCTTATCAAAAAAAGAAAAAAAAATACAGAGTTTCCCGTTTTTCGCATTAATATTTATATGGACGATGAAATTTTTGAAGATGACGAAATCAATGCGGCGGCGCGCCGTTTTTTCCGTATCGGTTACGTCTATCCGTATCAGAGGCTGGTCATTCACAATGTTTTGTGCGGCTGCGGCTGTTTCGGGGAAGAGGCGCGGCGGGAGGTTGTCCGCCGTCAGATTGTGATTTTGCCGACCGGTTCGGGAAAGAGTCTCTGCTTCATGCTCCCCGGAGTCCTTATCGAACGGCCGGTGCTGATGATTTTTCCGCTGCTGTCACTGATGAGCGATCAGGAGCGGCGGATTCGGGAGGCGGGGCAGAGCTGCGCCGTTTTACGCGGCGGTCAGAGCAAAGAAGAGCGGGAAGAAATTTACGCCTCGCTGAAGGGCGGCCGTCTGCGGTTTTTGATTGCCAATCCGGAAACGCTGCTGGTGCCTTCGGTGGCGGAGGCTGTCGCCGGAATCGTTTTCGCCCATGTGGTGATCGACGAAGCGCATACCGTTTCCGAGTGGGGCGATACGTTTCGGGGCGCTTATCTGAAACTGCGCTCGGTTCTGGAAGGACTGCGTTTCGATATGCTGACCGCGTTTACGGCGACGGCCTCTTCGGATATTCTGAACCGCATGAAGCCGCTGATTTTCGCCGATGAAGAGGTGAATTTGATTTACGGAGATCCCGACCGCGTCAACATTCACTATTCGGTTGTCAAAACCGACTGCAAGCACGCCGCGTTGGCGGAGCTGGTTCAGCAGTCGCAGAAGCCGCTGCTGGTTTTTGCCCGCAGCCGCAAACGGACGCGTGATTTGGCCGTTTTTCTGCGCAAAACACTCGGATCAGATGAGATTTATTTCTACCACGCCGGACTGACAAAGGAGGAGAAAAAGGCGCGGGAACAGTGGTTTTTTGCTTCCGACGGCGGAATTCTGACGGCGACATGCGCTTACGGGCTCGGCGTCGACAAGCAGAACATTCGTACCGTTATCCATTTTGATGTGCCGCCGACAATTGAAGCGTATTTACAGGAATCGGGACGGGGCGGCCGTGACCGTCAGCAGGCGTTTGCGTATCTGCTGTTTTCGCGGGAAGATTCGCAATTTGCAAAGACGATCTCTGATCCGCTTTTGCGTCGCCGTTACGAAGCTGTTTTGAAATATGCGGAGAGTCAAAGTTGTCGAAGGGCGTTTTTGATTGATAAGCTTGACAAAAAAAGCGAAAACTGCTCGGGGTGCGATGTTTGCGACGGAACCGTCGTTGATCGTTTTTACTTAAAGAATTTTTTTTCGCCGTACCGTTTTCTTTCACGGGTTTTGACTCCGACAGCTTTTGCCCGCGTTCTCCGAGGCGAAGAGTTTTTACCCGATTTCGGAATTTCATTCGGAAAACTGACGTGCGATGAAAAAAACAGTGAAGTTGCAGCTGATTTCATCGATAAATTATATAAGAGGAAAAAGAAAATCGATGCGAAAAAAAATTTTTATTCTGCCGCTGTTTTTTTGCGCGCTGCGGTTAAGCGCCGCAGGGTACGAAGTCGCGGATCTTTACCAAAATGACTGGATCAATTTCGGTTTCAGCGGCAAACCGAAATCAGTCGTTCATCTGACAGGAAAACCCGGAAAGGACTTGGAAAAATTTTCGGACGTCCGTTTCCATTCGGAAACCGATTTGACCTTCAATAAAGAGGGATATTGCGCGGTGATTCGGTTTAAGGATCTGCCTTCGGAAGAGGTGTCAATCGAAAACGTTTATTCCTATCACAGTCAGAACGGACGGCGGCTGATGTTTTCCATTTACGGCCGCGGGGAAACCGAAATTTTCCGGAAGGTATTCCGTTACGGCGGAAACGGGAAAATTACCAAAGAAGAGATTACTTATCCGCAAAAATCCCTGAAACCGGCCGATGAGGTTCTGTACCGGTACGACGAAACGGGGAAGCTGGCAGAGAAAACGGCAAAGGAGATCCGCAGCGGCCGGACGGTTTCCGTCGAAACTTTTGTTTACAACGAAGCGGGCGTTTTGATCCGGAAAGAGTCGCGTTCTTCGGTCAATAAGCAGAATACTGCGGTTTGGCTCTATGACGGCGAAGGGCGGCTGACCTCCTGCGAGAAGCGTGACGGCGGCGTCACGGAAAAAACGGTTTGCGAATATGACGGCGGCGCGCTTTCCCAGGAAACCGGCTTCCGTAACGGAGAGCAGACGTTCCGCCGCGTTTACCACTACGAAAACGGGGTTTGTACTGCCGAACTGCAAAGCGACGCCGCCGACCGGCTGGTTTCGATTGCCCGTCTGACTTACGACGCAAAAGGCAACTGGATCCGCAAAGTCACCTACCGATTTTCGGAAGAGTCCAAGCGGATCGAGGTCTTTCAGGTCGAACAACGGAAGATCACTTACTGATTCAGAGAGAGCAGCTCTCTCCGTCGCAGAATTTTTCGCCTTCGGGAGTTGTCGTCACAAACGAGAAGTCGACCGGCCGGATTTCCTTGATTCGCTCTTCGTAGACTTCTTTTGAAATTTCCTCATAGGGCATCTGTTTGTAACCGTTTTCGGTCAGCGGCAGCAGGCTGATTGCCTTCAGGCTCTCCTCAAACGCCGACAAAACGCGGGCAATATCCTTCTTTTCCTCTTCCTTGAACGTCACGGTAATGGAGACGTTGTTGTCGGCCCAGTAATACTGGTAGTCGACGCAGTTTTTCACCTGTTCCCAAATGGTGACGTCGCTTTTTTTCCGGTCGAAAAATTTCTCGTGGACGAGAAACTCGACGACGGAGGTTTTTTTCTTTTCCTCTTCGCTTGATCCGTAAATCGAGTATTCGATGCGGTACCCGGCTTTGCGCAGCGCTTCGACCAACGGCGAGTTGGAGGCGATACGGACGCGGCGGATGTAGTACTCCGAATGCGGGTAGTGAATTCCGGGTGAAACTCCGGGAAGGAGGCTGACGCTTCCCGACGGCTTGACGCTGGTGATTTTGATCGACTTCGGGATACAGAGCCAGTCGGAGTAGATGTCGTCCAGCTCCCTCAGGTACGAATATCCTTTGTCGCACCACTGCAGCATTTCCCGCCGGCCGTGGCGGACAAACGCGTCGATGATGCCGGACTGACTGGTTCCGATGCGGCGGTTTTTCATTAAGATGGCATTGGTCTCTTCCCAGTGGGTCGGCAGCAGGGTGACCGATTTGGCGTAAAGATAGGCGGATTTCAGCGTTTCCCGGTACTCTTCGTAACTTTTATGGAGAGAGGGGAAGGTTTCCACGAGGCAGCAGAGCTCCATGGATTCGAGCGTCTGTTCGCCGCACGGGTTGACGCCCATCGCCAGTTTGTCGACGTTGTAAACCGGATCTTTCAGCCGTCCGTACTTGCGGATATTGGAGAGCCAGACGACGCCCGGTTCGCCGTTGAGCGCGATGGATTCGGCAATTTTTTCGTAATCGGTCTGACCGATTTCGGCAAAAACCGAATTGTTGCTGGCCCAGCGGTGGGTTTTCATCTCTTCCGGGTAAAGATTGTAGTCTTTCATGGTAACGTAATCGCGGTCGTCGTGCGCCCCGATGGCAATTTCGGCAGAACGGCGGACGTTTCCGGCGACCACACAGACGCCGATCATGTTCATAATATCGACGATGTCGGTTGACGAAAGTTCGCGGCCGATGCGTTTATCCAGAAGCGTTTTTACTGATTCGACCAACCGGATAAGGGGATCCGGTCCCGAGGCGACGCCGCCGAATCCGTGTATGGGCGCTCCGTAGGGACGGATTTGGGAGAAATCGAAGTCAGGCATTTTCTGGCCGAGGAAGTAGGCGTCCAAAGTCAGCCGCAGCGTTTCAACCCAGCCTTCGCGCGAGTCGGGAACCGTAAACGAGAGTCCGTCGGCCGGTCTCGGCTGGCGGATGGTGCACTTCCCGGCGCCTTTTGTGTCAAAACCGATTCCGACGCCGAGCATCAGCGCGTCCATCGTCCAGGTAAAGGCCAGCGAACCGCGGGTTTCGATGTCGATCGTGCTGACGAAACCGCAGTTGTTGAGCGCGGCCGATCCTTTTTCGATGATGAAATCGGTGCCCATCATCCACAGTCCCCGTCCGGGAGGGAGAAATTTAAAGTTGAAAATTTTGTCGAACATGATTTGCGCCGATTTCTGCGCTTTGTGCGGCTTCCACGGCAGCTTCAGTTTCCGGCAGTGATCCTGCTGAATGCTGAAAACGCCTTCGACGACGCGCCTGACGGTTTCGAACCACTTTTCGTTGCGGTTCTCCGATTCAATGCGGCGGGAATAGGTGCGCAGGTAAACGAATTCGCCGAGCGGTCCCCAGGCAACCGGTCTGTCGGCGTAACCGGCTATGAATTTATCGTCCAAAGTGAAAGTTCTCATAAAACCCCTCCCAAATACAGCGTGTTTCAAGGCTTTTGTCAGCCGAAAAACACTATATATGCCGACGGCGAAAAAATCAACTCTATTTTGAATTTTTTCATTTTAATTTTTTGAAAAAGTCGGACAGCGGTTTTGTTTCTGACTGCGACCGGCGCTTCTCCTGCCGGCGGAACCACGGAATTTTTCCGGATAAAAAAATATATTATTTTATTGCGGCGCCGGTGACCTTATGTTATTATAATTATGATATTATTGCAGATGTGTTGTGAATTATTTTTTTCTGTAAGTAAATGTGAGGAGAAATTATGAAAACGAAAATTTTAAGTTTTTTTTCTTGTTCTTGCCCCCGCCGTTCCGGCGCTCTTTTTGCTCTCCGCGTGCCGTCCGGAGCCGTCGGTCGATCCGGTGGTTGGTTTTTCGATTAATGTCATAGACCGGGAGTTTAAAGAGGATGGCGGCAGAGTTGAAACGCCCTATGGGTTATGGAGCGGTGGTTTTGATGAGTTTAAGGCGGCAATAAGCGGTACGAAACACTATGAAAGCGGCGGCAGCAACATTATCGACAATGATGAACTGACAATCACCTGTTCCGGCAGCGGGTACAGAACAATGGAGGCAAATGAGAGCGAAGGCTATGCGGTTACAGTGGCTTGGGAAGATTTCAGCATCCGTTTCACGCTCATTGTCAACAGGGCGTTTATTGATGTGACTTCGGCCCAGTTGGATTCGATTTCCTTTGCTTATGACGGAGAAGTGAAATCTCCAAAACTGGTCAATGTTTGGTATGGGGCGAAGGAGTCTGAATGTAATACCGAAGTTCCGGAAGGGGTGATAATATACAGCGGAAACGAGGCAACGGATGCCGGAAAATATACGCTTCGGGCGGTTATCAACAACAAAAACTATAAAATTCGGGACGGCGGAAGCAATCTTGACAGATGGGAGCGGTCTTTTGAATGGGAAATTGTGCAACCGACCGGCTGAAATAATAAAATTTAAAAAAGAGAGCGCGGAGGGACGGGCGTCCGTTTGCCTCTCTTTTTTGTAAAAGCCGGACCGTTTCAGGTTTATATAAATAAGCATCTCTCTTCTTCTTTTCTGATTTTTTGACGGTTTGAAAGTTGCCCCGCCTTGACTTTTATTGTTTTTTCGGCAATAACTGATAATGAGGGAGTTTTCCTTCGGGTGCGGTTTATGGAGCGAAGTGTTTCCGAAGACATTTTGGTCGATTTTCTGAACGCCTTGGACCGGATTAAGCACTTTCCGAAGCGCGTGCACGGAAAAATTGACGGTCTGCGCTATTCCGAATTGGCGCTGATTTTTGCAATCGGGGAATTGCGGGAAAAAAACGGAAAGGTCATTGCAAGCGATCTGGCTTCGGCGCTGCTGGTTTCCAAGGCGGCCGTTACGCCGACCATCCGCCTGCTGAGCAAAAAAGGGCTGATTTGCCGGCAGACCGAAGATTCCGACGCCCGGAAAACGGTTCTTGTCCTGACCGAAAAGGGAGAGGCGGCGCTGAAAAACGCCCACGACTATCATTACCGTCTGTTCTCCGAATTCGCCGGTTTCATCGGAGTGGAAAAGGTCGTCGAGCTGACCGCCCTGCTGAATTTGTTTTATGCCTTCTTTTTCGGTCGGGTTTAAATTATGCGTAACTTTTTTTATGCGGATTTGTTTTACGGAAAAATAGTTAAATAACTTAACAAAATGGTTCGGGAGTGACCGATGAAAAAAGCGTTTATTTTTTTGATTTCCGCCGTTCTTTCGGCGCCGGCGTTTCCGGCGGAGACGTACCGGCTGACTCCGGAGGAGGCCGTTGAAATCGCGTTGAAGAACAACTTGGATCTGAAAACTTCGGAAATTGCGCTGAGAACCAAGCAGCGCAACAAAAGGCAGGTTTACAACCAGCTGATGCCGTCGCTGTCGGCCGGCGTCGCGCTGAGCCGCTCGAATCTGAATCCGGGTGAAAATATGCGCAAGATGTTTTCCTCCGGCAGCTCTTCCGGCGGAGCCTCGTCGATGATTCCCTCGACCGTCTATCCCGACTGGACGGCTTCGTTTCAGGTAAACGGGACGTTCGCGCTCAACGGCGCTTTTTTCACGGCGGTTGAAACGGTTCAGAACGATTACCTTGCCGGTCTGATTACTTACGAAGACGCCAAGGCGACGCTGGCAAAGAACATCAAGCAGGCGTATTTCGATTTGATTTATCTCGGAGAGAATGTCAGCCTGATCCGGGAAAGTCTGGAAATGGCCGAAAAACGCTACCAGCAGGCGCAGCGCAACTACAACAGCGGATTGGTTCCCGACGTCGATCTTCTGCAGGCGCAGGTTTCCATGGAAAACGTCCGCCCGCAGCTGCTTCAGGCGCAGAACACTTACGATACGTCGCTGCTGCAGTTTAAAATCAACCTGGGGCTGAATATCGAAGATACGGTTGTGCTGGACAATTCCGTTTTGGACGCGGCCGATGCGATGCAAATCGAACTGGATGCGGCCAATCTCTCCAATCAGTATTTAAACGACCGTTATGATATTCAGTCGATCCGCGCCAACATCGATCTTCTGCAGTCGAATAAGAAGTCGGCCATGGTTTCGGCAATGTCGCCGACTTTTTCCGTTTCGGCCGGCTATCTGCCGCGTATCGGAATTTTCGGTTCCGATGTGGCCGATGCGGATAAAAACGCGCAGTACAAGGATTGGCTTGATTCGGGCTCCTTCTCGATTTCGCTTTCCGTTCCGATTGACACGCTGATTCCGGGAACAAAAACGTATACGCAGGCGGCCGAAATTCAGGATTCCATCGACAGTATGAAAGTCACCTTGGAAAACGCGATCCGGCTGGCCGATTTGGAGATAAGATCGCTGGTAATGAACATTGACAACGCCCGCGAGCAGCTTGAGGTGCTGCAGTCGTCGGTTACGCTGGCGGAGACGGTTTATCAGCGGTACGCCGACGGTTACCGGTTGGGAACGGTCGAGATTCTGGATTTTGAAAACGTCGAAAACCAGCTCAATCAGGCGCGGCTGAATTTGGTCAGCGGAAAGGTGACGCTGGCGAAGGCGCTGATGGATTTGGAATACGCTTTGAATCGCAGTTTGAGCGAAATCAGAGAAGACGATATTGAGGAGATTGAACAATGAAAAAAAAATTCATCCCGGCGGCGATCGCTTTGGCCGGCCTTTTGATTTTGAGCGGATGCAAAAAGGAACAGACGCAGGAAGGTGAAGCCGTTCAAATTTACGCGGTACGGACCGCGCCCGTTACTGCCGGCGAGATTCAGGATTATATCAAACTTTCCGGGGAAATCATTACGAAGATCAACGTGGATGCTTATGCCGACGTCTCTTACGGACGGATCCGGCAGCTGCAGGTCGACGTCGGCGACTACGTCCGCCGTAATCAGGTCATTGCGTATGTCGACCCGTCAACGCCGGGAACGGTGTACAATCTGAGTCCCGTTGTAGCGCCGATTTCCGGATACATTACCTACCGCAACGGACAGATCGGTTCGACGGTCACTTCGGCGACGGCCATCTACCGCATCGGCGACCTGACCCAGCTGCGGATGCTGACCAGCACGCCGGAGCGTTACGTTTCCAAAGTTTACGGCAATCAGAAGGCGGAAATCACGCTAGAGGCCTTTCCGGGAAGGATTGTGACGGCGCGGGTTGCCGAAATCAGTCCCGTTCTGGATACGGCCAGCCGGACAATGGACGTCTGGCTGGAGTTCACTTCCTCCATTGAAGGTTTCAAGCCGGGAATGTTCGGAACCGTCAAACTTTTCACCGACTACAAGAACAATATCATCAAACTGCCGGTCGACACGATTGTCACCCGTTTTAACGAGAATTTCGTGTTCGTTCTTTCCGACGAAGCGGTTGAAATTGACAATCCCGATTATATCAGCGAGTCCGAAACGCCGGGTGTCCCGCAGAAGGTCATGCAGCCGAAGGTGGAGCGGCGTCTGGTGGAACAGGGAATCCGGATCGACGGAACCGTTGAGATTACGAGCGGTCTGACGCTTGATGACATCGTCGTTGTCGAAGGACAGGGACAGTTGGATGACGGCGTTTTGGTCCGTATCATCAATGAGGATGAGGCGGGCGGCTCCGGAGAAGAAGTCGTCGAAGAAGTTGCGGAGTAAAAATTATGATAGCGAAAACGGTTGTCAATAAGCCGGTCACGATTCTGGTGCTCTTTGTCCTGATCCTGGGCATCGGCGCCTACGTCTCTTCCGGTTTGGATATCGACCTTTATCCCGAAATGGATCCGCCCGTTCTGCTGGTCTTCACCGAGTACGACGGCGCCGGTCCCGAGCAGGTTGAGGAACACGTAACCCGGATTTTGGAAGGAAACCTCACCAACGTTACCAACATTAAAGAGATCCGGTCAACCTCCCAGCGCGATCAGAGTATGGTCATTCTGGAATTCGAGTGGGGCGAGGATTTGGCGGAAGCGGCCGCCGACGCCCGCGACAAAATCGAGTTTGTAACGGGAATGCTGCCGGATGAGGCGGAGAGTCCGCAGCTGCTGAAATTCGACCCGTCAATGCAGCCGATTGTCTACCTGACGCTGATGGGAAACAAAAACGAAATCGAAATGTACGAGCTGGCGGACGACATTGTCGTTCCCCGTCTGGAGCAGATTGCGGGCGTCGCGTCAGCCAGTATCTCCGGTCTGACTGAACCGATTGTCCGTATCGAGGCGGATCAGAACCGGCTTGACGCGTTCGGTCTGACGCTGACGGGAGCGGCCAACGGTCTTTTTAATAAAATTTCCACACAGAATACCAATACCTCCGGCGGTGAAATCGACGACGGCAAAAAGGCGTATCTGGTCAAAACCACCGGAGAGTATTCGTCTTTGGAGGAAATTGCCGACACCGTCGTTTCCGTCACGCCGACGGGCAACATGGTCCGGCTCTCCGATTTGGCCGAGGTCAAAATGGGGCAGGAAGATCTTTCGCAGATTGTTACGATTGACGGACAGCGGTCGATGTCGATTCCCGTCCGTAAACAGAGCGGCGGAAACAGCGTGGCGGTCGCTGATTCGGTTTTGGCCCGCGTCGGTGAAATCAACCGCGACCTGCCGGCCGGCGTCAGGCTTGAAGTTCTCTACGACAGTACGAAGATGATCCGTTCCGCCATCGATTCGGTTGTGGAAAACCTCTTTTCCGGTATGGCTCTGGCAATGGCGGTTCTTTTCCTTTTTCTGCGCGTCATCAAAAGTACGCTGATCATCGGTCTGTCGATTCCGATTTCGCTTCTGATAACGATGACGTGTATGTATTTTGCCGGACTGACGCTGAACATGCTGACGATGACCGGTCTGGTTCTCGGTTTGGGTATGATCGTCGACTCGTCCATCGTCGTTCTGGAAAACGTCTTCTCCTACCGCGAAAAAGGAGCCAAGCACAAAACGGCTGCCATTTTGGGCGCGACCGAGATGATCGGCGCCATCACGGGGTCGACGCTGACGACGGTCTGCGTCTTTATTCCGGTGATTATGTTCCGAAGCGAACTGGAGTTTCTCGGCGTTCTGACCGGCGATCTGGCGTTTACCATCGTCATTGCGCTGATGTCATCCCTTTTCGTCGCCGTCACTCTGGTTCCGGTGCTGTGCAGCACTTATCTGAAACTGACGCCGCGTTCCCAGAATCCAATCCGCATCCGCTGGCTGGCGAAGGTCGACGACTGGTTCGCCGTCGGTCTGGATAAGCTTGATTCCGGATACCGCGCTTTGCTGAAACGGTGTCTGGACAACCGCTGGATTGTCGTCGGCGTTGTCTTTCTCTTCTTTGTCGCCTCGATTATGATCATTCCTTATTTAGGGTTCGACTTTATGCCGCCGAGTTCCGACGACTCGGTCACTTTGGAGATGACGCTTCCCGAAGGAACCCGCGTCGAAACGACGATGGAGAATTTGGAAGCGCTGAAGCTGATTGTCGACAGGGAGGTAACCGGAACCGAACGGATTATTTATACGGCCGGTTCGAGCAACGGCGTTTCGGCGGCTGAAACCAACGTCGGAACGATTCAGTTCATTCTGCCGGAATTCGACGAACGGACAACGACGGTCGATGACATCAAGGCGATTATGCGGCCGCATTTCTACAAATTCCCCGACGCGGTCTTTTCCTTTACCGAGCGGTCGATGGGCGGCAGCAGCCACGATATCGACATCGTCATCAAAACCGATGATTTGGACAAAGGCAAACGTATCGGTTTGGAAATCATCGACCTGCTGAAGGAACACGTTCCCGATGTTCTGGAGCCGGATATCGATATGAAAGACGGTCTTCCGCAGGCGGAAATCATCATCAACCGGCAGAAGGCGTATGCGCTGGGAATCGATATGTACAGCGCCGGCCGTGAAATCCTGGCCTCCGTTGACGGCATTCAGTGCGGCTACTACCGCACCGGCGGCGACGAGTATGAAATCCACCTGATGTTCCGGGAAGAGGACCGCGCCAATTTGGTTGATTTGGAAACCATCACCGTTTCCAACAGCAGTTCGCAGAAGATTCCCGTTGCCAGTTTCGCGACCGTCGAGGTGACCGAAGGACCGGTTACCATCAACCGGGAAGATCAGATCCGCGTCATTCACATCGAAGCCGATATGTCCGACAATACCTCGCTTTCGGAGGTGACGTCGCAGATTAAGGCGGTCATCGACCGTTACCTGATTCTTGACGACGACGTCATCATTACCTACGGCGGCGATTATGAGGATATGCAGAACATCGGTATGAAGCTTATCGCGATTGTTCTGATTGCGCTGGCGCTGGTTTTCGGCGTCATGGCGAGTCAGTTTGAGGATCTTCTGAATCCGTTCATCATCTTCCTTTCGATGTTTACGATGAGCATCGGCGTCGTCGGCGTTTATCTGATTACGGGGCAGGCGATGAGCACCTTTTCGATTATGGGCGTCGTCATGCTGTTGGGAATGGTTGTCAATAACGGTATCGTTTTGGTTGACTACACCAATCTGCTGGTCAGCCGCGGAATGCCGATTTATGAGGCGTGCATTGCTGCGGGAGGAAGCCGTCTGCGGCCGGTTCTGATGACGACACTGACGACGATTCTCGGTATGTATCCGTTGGCGGTCTCCGAAGGAGAAGGTTCGACGCTGATTCAGCCGATCGGACTGACGATTTTGGGCGGAATGACGACCAACACCATCATGACGCTGGTTTTGGTTCCCTGTTTGTATTACATCTTCAATAAAACCCGTTATGAAAGACGCCAGCAGCGCGAAAAAGCCAGGCGCCGGAGAGAGTTGGAGAACCGCCGTCTGATTGAAGAACGCAGAAAGGAAAAGGAGGCCGCCCGTGAAACGAATTGAAATTATCTGCAACAACTCCGTTTTCGAAGACGTGCAGGAACTCCTTTTGGAGCTGCGCGTGAAGGCGTATACAAAAATCGAAAACGTTCACGGTGTCGGAACGGAGGGGCAGAAGTGGGGGGATGCGGTTTGGCCGCAGGAAAATTTCATCATGACCATTTACTGCGGCAGCGATTCGGTCTCTGAAATTGTTGACGGCTTCCGGGCCTTGAAAACCCGTTTCCCGACCGAAGGACTCAAACTGTTTCTTTCTGACTCCGAAATGCTTTTGTAGGAGGGAGAATGCACAATTCGATTCTGTTTGTTGCTCCCGATTCGGAAAAAAGACAGCAGCTGTTCAAAACGCTGTGGGGAGCCGGTTTTCCGGTCCGATGTTTTTTAAATCCGAATGATGTTTTCGATTCAGTGTGGAACGATCCTCCGTCATTAATTCTGATTCAGAATCGTCTGACGAGAGGGAACGCCGCTCAGTTTATCTCTGAAATCAGAAAAGTATCGACAGTGCAGATTGTCGTTTTGATTTCGGATTTGGAGGAGAGCGGCGCCTCCGAAGCTCTTCAAGCCGGTGCTGACACTCTTTTGCCGTGGGACATTCCTCCTTATCTGTTTCTTGAATGGATTAAGGCGTTTTTCCGCCGCATTTCCCAATATTCTGCCGATAACGAACAGGGTAAGATTTTTTTTCGCGGTTTTGTTTTTCATGAGAAAGGGCGCTATCTGGAGTATCATCAGCAGAAAATCAAAATGGCGGATAAAGAATTTGATGTCCTGCAGATTCTTCTGAAAAATCCCGGAAAGCAACTGACTTCAAAGTATATTTATTCGCAGGTGTGGGGAGAGGTTTTCGGCGATATTTCGACCGTCGGCGTTCATATTAAACGGATTAAACTGAAGTTGGCTCAATACGACAGCCATCCGTTTATCACGAATGTCTATAAAGCCGGTTACGTGTTTGACAAAAACTGTCTGGAATCCGTTCCCGGCGAATCAAAAAAGTAGCGCCTCTGCCGGCAAAACCCTTGCCAACAGTTTGTTTTTATGGTAAATCATAGACAGGAGGTGTCTTATGAAATCTTTTTCTTTTATCCTCCTTTGTTATGCCCGGAAGGGCTTTTAATAAACAAGAGGCTTCGGCCTCTTCTTTTCGTATTTTCGGAGGGAGTATGTCGGTTCTGGATTACATCAAGGAGAAAGGCGCCGAAAACGTTTCGGAGGGAATGATCGCTTATTGGGCTTCGCTGGAGAAGGTGGCGGAAGCGGCTCCGAATGTTGCGGCGTCGATTGTCAGGGAGCTGGAGTCGCAGCGTTCGTATCTGAAGCTGATTGCCAGCGAAAACTTTTCATCGCTGCCGACGCAGTTGGCAATGGGAAATCTTTTGACCGACAAATATTCGGAGGGAATTCCTTACCACCGCTTTTATGCCGGATGCGATAACGTTGACGATATTGAGGCCTATGCCGCCGAACAGGCGTGCCGGCTTTTCGGGGCCGAACATGCTTACGTTCAGCCTCACAGCGGAGCCGACGCCAACTTATGCGCTTATTGGGCGATTTTGAACGAAAAAATCCAGGTTCCGATGATGGAAGAGTTCGGCGAAACCAACCCTTCCAAACTCCCGCAGGCCGACTTTAACCGGATCCGGGAAAAGTGCGGCAATCAGCGTCTGCTCGGATTGGATTATTACTCGGGCGGTCATCTGACGCACGGTTACCGTTCAAACGTTTCGGCGCAGATGTTCGAATCGTATTCGTATACGGTCAGCAAAGAGACCGGTCTGCTCGATTACGATGAAATCGAACGGCAGGCGCAAGAGATCAAACCGCTGATTTTATTGGCCGGTTATTCGGCTTATCCGCGTCTTATCAATTTTAAACGGATGAAGGAGATTGCGGACAAGGTCGGCGCGGTGTTTATGGTGGATATGGCTCATTTCGCCGGATTGGTGGCCGGAGGCGTTTTGACCGGCGAATACAATCCGGTTGCTTACGCCGATGTCGTGACAACGACGACCCACAAAACGCTGCGGGGACCGCGCGGCGGGTTGGTTTTGTGTAAAAAAGAGTTTGCCGACTCTGTCGATAAGGGCTGTCCGCTTGTCATCGGCGGACCGCTTCCTCATGTTATGGCGGCAAAGGCGGTCGCTTTCACTGAGGCGAACCGTCCCGAATACAAAAAATACGCGGCCGACATTGTGAAAAACTGCCGGACGATGGCGCAGGCGTGCATGGATTCGGGAATGAAGGTTGCCACCGGCGGAACGGATAACCATCTGTTTTTGATTGACGTCACCGGATTCGGTCTGAACGGCCGGCAGGCGGAGAGTGTTTTGCGCGAATGCGGCATTACCCTCAACCGCAACGCGCTGCCGTTTGACCCGAACGGTCCGTGGTACACCAGCGGACTGCGAATCGGTACGGCGGCCGTTACGACATTGGGAATGGGAGAAGCCGAAATGAAGGAAATCGCTTCCGTTATCCGGTCCGTGCTGTCGCAGACAAAGCCGGCGGAGATTAAAACCGGAGAAAAAGCGGGAACGCTCAGTAAGTCCAAGTATGAAATTCCGGCCGAAGCGGTCAGCGCGGCCAAGGAACGGGTGCAGAGTCTTTTGCGCCGTTTTCCCGTTTATCCCGAATTGGATCTGGAAGCGTTAAAAAAACGGTTTATCGGTTGACTGTTTTTCCGTTTTATGCTATAAAATTATCGGAATCTTTGAAAAAAGAAGTCGTTTTTCGACTTCTTTTTTTGTATCGGGGGATTGGTTTGGAGAAAAACGCGGTTGACGGCGGATTGGAACCGGTTGTGAGACCCGTTTGCGAAGCGCTCGGACTGATGTTGGTGGAAGCGTCGTCGCGGAAAAACGGCAGGGTGACGGATTTTTCGCTCGTTATTCACAAAAAAGGCGGTGTGTCGACCGAAGACTGCGCCCGGCTGCATCATGCGCTTTTTCTGAAACTCCGGACCCTTTTTCAAAAAGAAATCGGCTTGGAAATTTCTTCCCCCGGTTTGGATCGGACGCTGAAAAGCGAAGAAGAGTTCCGGATTTTTGCCGGTTCTCCGCTGCTCTGGCTTGAAAAAGGGGCGGCGGATTACCGCAACGGAGTTATTGAAAGCGCCGGTGAAAGAATTGTTACGCTAAGAACGGATTCCGGAGAAGTGGAAACGGTTTCCGTTGACAATATTTTAAAAGCGAAATTGAACGGATAGGAGAGAAGGATGGCTCAGAAATTTGGAGAGATGATCCGCGATTTGGCAAAGGAGATGGGCATTTCGGAGGATTTGATTAAAAAGGTAACCGAAGAGATTTTATTGACGGCATATAAGAAAAATTACGGCACTGTCGATAATGCTGAAGTCCGATTCAATGAAGAGGAGGACGGGTTGGTTCCGACATTGTACTCTCTGAAAAGCGTGGTTGACGACGTTTACGAAGAGGTTCGTGAAATCGAATTATCTGAAGCGAAGGAATTGGATCCCGGAAGCGAAGTCGGTGATACGTTGTATATCGAGGTGGATCCTCTCCGCGATTTTGATTATTCCGCCGTTCAGGCAGCTTCTCAAAAAGCAAGGCAGTTGCTCCGCGATATTCAGAAGGATTCCCTTTATTCAGAGTTTAAGCAAAAGGAAGGGCAGCTGATATTCGGGTACATTCAGAGAGAGAAGGACGGGAATATTTTTGTCGATTTGGGACGGACGGAAGGTTTCCTTCCGAAGAAGTATCAGTCTCCGAGGGAGACCTATAAGCTGAATGAGCGGCTGAAGTGTTATGTTCATGAAGTTTCCAAGAACGGTCCCCACGTTTCGATTACGCTTTCCCGCACCCATTCGGAATTTGTCCGGCGGCTGTTTGAGAATGAAGTTCCCGAGTTGGCGGACGGCAGCATTGAAATCAAAAATATTGTCCGCGACGCCGGTTTCAGAACCAAAATGGCTGTTTATTCGCGTAGAAGCGACATCGAACCGGTCGGAGCCTGCGTCGGTGTGAAAGGAACAAGAATTCAGAGCGTTATTGCCGAATTGGAGGGAGAACGCA
Organism: uncultured Spirochaetota bacterium; assembly: GCA_944388995.1. Taxonomy (GTDB): domain Bacteria; phylum Spirochaetota; class Spirochaetia; order JAFGXN01; family JAFGXN01; genus CALXOJ01. The sequence continues at coordinate 20,303 of CALXKN010000015.1, forward strand.
TTGATGTTGTCCGTTATGATCACGATCCGAAAAAGTATATTGCCAATGCGCTGACTCCGGCAACGACCGAAGCGGTCTATATTTTGGATGAAGCGGCCAAAACGGCGTTGGCCGTGGTGAAAGAATCACAACTTTCCCTGGCTATCGGCAAACAGGGGCAGAACGTCCGTTTGGCCAACCGGTTGGTTGATTGGAATATCGATGTGAAAACGGAAGAGCAGTTCGCTGAGATGGAACACTCTCCGGAACTGCGCAAAGTGGTGGAGAGTCTGTTTAATCAGGCTGACGAAGTTCTGACCGTCAGAGAGCTTTCCGATATTCCGTCCAGGATTACCGATATTTTGGTTGACTGCGGGATTGAAAAAATCGAAGATCTGATCAATTTGACGAAAGAAGAAAGGACTCGGATCTCAGGACTGACGGCAGCCGATTGGGCATTGATTGACAAGATTCTGATGGAATCCGTCGATATTGTGGAAGACGAAGCTGCGCCCGTTGAGGAAAGTGGAACCTTTGAAGAAGGAGAAGCGGAGGAAGAAGTTTACGAATGTCCTAATTGCGGGTACGAAATTACGGCCGATATGACAGAGTGTCCGAATTGCGGCGTCGGTCTGAGTTTTGAATATGAAGAAGAGGAAGACGAATAAGATAAATCGAGAAGAATATGGAAGAAGAGAAGAAGAAAAAAATTTTACTTGTCAAAAACAATCCCGTTGAAGAGAAAAAGCCGGATAGCGGAGGGGAAAAGGCGGTAATCGAAAAAACGGTTTCTGTTCCCAAGAAGAAGATGGTTGTTAAAATCGCTTCCCATAAAAAACCTCTTGTCCGTTCCGGAGTCTCGGAAGAGTCCGCAAAGACAACGGAAACGCCTCCTTCCGGCTCGGAAAAGACGGCGATTTCCGTTTCAGATAAATCCGATGCGCCGGTTCCGGCTGTTGAAAAAGAGCAGCGGGAAACACCGGCGCCTGTTAAGCCGGTAAAATCGGCAATGGAAGAGGGACGGACTTTCCGCCCGAAAACCAACCCCGATTACTTCGGTTTCGGGCCGAACCGCAACTTTGACCGTAATCCGCAGGATGCGCGAAGCGGTTTCAGCCGCGGCGGCCGCACCGATTTCCGTTCCGGCGAGGGACGGCAGGGCGGTTTTCCCCGACAGGGAGGAAGCGGCCGCCCCGCTTCGCCGAACGGCGGCCGTTTTCCCGATCGGCCGGGCGCGCCCCGTCCCGGAGCCGGCAGCCGCCCCGCCGGAGCCGGCAGACCGTTCGGAGGCGGTTACGGAGCGCCGCGGCCGGGTGCGCCCGCATCTTCCTTGCCTCAGAAAAAGGTCAAGAAATTTTACGCCAAAGGCAGGAAGGAAGAAGAGCGCCGCGAACAGGAAGAAATTCTTTTCAGCCTGAAGAAAAAGGAGAATGTCAAAACCAATTCCGTTCCGAAAGAGATCAACATTTTGGATGTGATTACGGTTTCCGATTTGGCGAAAAAAATGAATTTGAAGGCCTCGGATTTGATAGCCAAACTGATGGCAATGGGAATGATGTGCACCATCAACGATCAGCTTGACGCGGATACGGCTTCCATTTTGGCGGACGAATTCGGCTGCAAGGTCAATGTTGTCTCGCTTTACGACGAGACCGTTATCGAATCGCAGGTCATTGACGAGGAAGACCTTGAACTGCGTCCGCCGATTGTCACCGTGATGGGACACGTCGACCACGGAAAAACCAGACTGCTGGATGTCATCCGCGAGTCGAATAAAATCGATACGGAAGCGGGCGGCATTACGCAGCACATCGGCGCCTATAAAGTGACAGTTCCGACCGGTCAGGAAATTGTTTTCCTCGACACTCCGGGTCACGAGGCGTTTACCCTGATGCGGGCGCGCGGCGCGCAGATTACCGATATCGTTGTCTTGGTTGTCGCCGCCAACGACGGTGTGATGCCTCAGACCGTCGAAGCCGTCAATCATGCGAAGGCGGCCGACGTTCCGATCATTGTCGCGGTGAACAAAACCGATTTGGCCGACGCCAATCCCGACCGCGTGAAGCAGCAGCTCTCAGAACTCGGATTGGTTCCCGAAGAGTGGGGCGGCGATACGATTTTCTGCGAAATTTCGGCTTTAAAAAAGACAGGAATCGACAATCTGCTCGAAAACATTCTTCTGCTGGCGGAAGTGCTGGATCTGAAGGCGAGCCGCCGCTGCCGCGCTGAGGGCACCGTCCTGGAAACGCGCGTTGACAACGGCCGCGGAATCATTTCAACCGTCATCATCCGGCAGGGAATCCTGAAAAACGGGGATCCGTTTGTGGCCGGCGTTTATTCCGGCAAGGTCCGGGCCATGTTTAATGATCTCGGACAGAAAATCAAGGAGGCGCCGCCGTCGACGCCTGTCGAGATCATCGGCTTTGACGGAATTCCGGACGCCGGAGTCCCGTTTACGGTTACCGAATCGGAAAAAGAGGCGAAGAATATCGCCCAGAAACGGCAGGAGCTGGAAAAGGCGGTTGAGTCGAAGAATCTGAAAAAAATCACTCTTGACAATCTTTACAATACTTACAAGGAAGGCTCCCTCCCCGAACTGAAGGTGATTATCAAGGGGGACGTTCAGGGTTCTGTCGAAGCGATTAGGGCCGCACTGGAGAAGCTGAGCAATGACGAAATCCGACTTCATGTAATTCATACCGGCGTCGGCGCGATTGTCGAAAACGACGTCAACCTGGCGACCGCCTCCAATGCCGTTATCATCGGGTTTCATGTGCGACCGATTCCGAAGGCGGCCGCTTTGGCGGAAGAAAAGAAGGTTGAAATCCGCAAATACAGCATCATTTATGACGTTGTGGAAGATATTGAAATGGCGTTGGAAGGGATGCTGAGTCCCGAATACGAAGAGCGGGCGTTGGGAACGCTGGAGGTTCGGGAAACCTTCCGCGTGCCGAAGGTGGGAATTATTGCCGGCTGTCACGTAACGTCCGGCGTTGTCAGGCGCAGCGGCCGCGTCAGGCTTTTCCGTGATAACGTCGAAATTTACTCCGGAAAAATCGCCTCTCTGAAGCATTTTAAAGACGACGTTAAAGAAATGAAGGAAGGTTTTGATTGCGGTCTCGGTATTGAGAACTGTCAGGATATTCAGGTCGGCGACATCATCGAGGCGTTTGAAACCGTCGAAGTCAAACGCCGGCTGAAACCCTCTTCCGAAAAAGGAAAGAACGCATGAGTTCGCGGCGGCCCGAACGGGTGGAATCGCTGATCGGTGAAATTGTCGGATCTCTTTTGGTCTCCGGAAAGCTGAAAGATCACCGGATTTCTCCGTTTGCGACCGTCACCTGCGTGCGGGTTTCCTCCGACTTTGCGTATGCGAAGATCGGTATCAGCTGTTTTGACGGCGCGGCCAAGGCAAAAAAAAGCGTTGCCGGTCTGAATTCCGCAAAAGGCATTATTCAGAGAGAGTTGGCTCAGAAGATGCGGCTGAGGAATACTCCGGTTCTGACTTTTTTCGCCGATCCGTCGCTGGAAGAGGGTTACCTCATTAATAAAAAAATCGAGGAACTGTTGATTGAACCGCCTGTTTCTGATAAATAAAAAGAGTGGGGTGACTTCCTTCAAAGAAGTTTCCCGTGTTCGTAGAAAACTGAATATCAAAAAAGCCGGGCACGCCGGAACGCTGGATCAGTTTGCTTCCGGACTGCTTTTGATTTTGACAGGTCGTTATACGAGGCTTGTTGAATATTTTACGGGTTTTGATAAAGTCTACCGGGCGACATTTGAGTTCGGTAAGGAGACCGATACATTTGATCCGGAGGGAGCCGTGACGGCAGAGTCGGCGGTTCCGCTGCTTTCAGACATCGAATCGGTTCTTCCCGCTTTTTCAGGTAAAATTTTTCAGCAGCCGCCTCTCTATTCCGCCGTTCACGTCAACGGAGAACGGGCGTATCGGCTGGCCATGAAAGGAGAGAGGGTCGAAATTCCCGCGCGCGAAATCGAGATTTTTGACTGGAAGGTTCTCGGTTATTCCCCTCCGTATCTGGAGTCGGAAATCCGCTGTTCTAAGGGAACCTATATCCGTTCTTTGGCCAGGGATTTGGGGCGCGCGTGCGGTTCCCGGGCCTATGTGAAGGCGTTGGAACGGACGGCGGTCGGCGGCTTTTCGCTCGCCCAAGCCGTCCCGGTTGACGATCTGAAAGAGGACGGCAGCGACGGACTCCGCGGCGAAGCGCTTTTTTCGCTGCTGCCGGATTTGCCGGTATGCCGCCTGAAAAGCGGTGCGGCCGCCGGTTTTTTCAGCGGAAAGCCGTTTGCGGCGGACGGATTTGAAACGCCGCCGCCGTCCGGGATTTTTGCCGTGTTTTGCGGCAGCCGTTTTGCCGGCATGATGGAGAAGGAAAAAACGGGGCGGCTGCGTTACCGTTTTGTGCTGACGGAAGATGAAGATCGTTGAATGGAAAAAAATCAGACCCGCCGATCCGATTCCCGCAACGGTGAGCGTCGGCGTCTTTGACGCGTTTCACTGCGGACATCAAACGCTGGCTGCCGCCGCCTTTGCCGAATCTTCGGCGGCCGTCCGCGCGGCGGTAACGTTCCGCAGACTGCCGGAGAGCAAAGGCAGGCCGGTGTATCCGTTTTCCATGCGGTTGGAAGATTTGCGGGCGTGCGGTTTTGACGAAGCGGTGGTGATCGATTTTGACAGAGCGTTTGCGGCTCTGCCGGCCGACGCGTTTTTTGCCCGTCTGGAACAACGCTACCGTTTGCTGCGGCTGACGGTCGGCAGCGATTTCCGTTGCGGACGGAACCGCCGCTCATCGGCGGCCGATCTGGAACGGCTGCTGCCTCAGACGGAAATCCGGTCGGTGATGCTGAACGACGGCGGACGGAAAGTCTCGGCCTCCGATATCAAACGGTATCTGAGGGAAGGCCGCCCCGAGGCGGCTAACGCCGTTTTGGTCCGGCCTTACCGGCTGCCGCTCAGGTGGTGCGGGCGCCGGTTTGCCGTCAGACGGCGGTCGGGACTGACTGTTCTGGCTGACGGACGATATGAAGCCGAAATCGGCGGAGAAAAACAAACGGTGCGGGTCAAAGGCGCCTTCGTCCGTTTTGAAAGGGAAATATTGGTAAAAAAACCAATGGAAATAGTCATTTTGTCGAAGGAAAAGGAGTAAAACATGGCATTGACAAAAGAACAGAAACAGGACATTATCGCAAAATTCGGCGGTGATTCGAAGAACACCGGCTCTACGGAAGTTCAGATTGCGCTGATGACGGAACGGATCAGGGATTTGACCGAGCATTTCAAAGTCAATCCCAAAGACCACAATTCGCGCCGCGGATTGCTGCAGTTGGTCGGTAAGCGCCGCCGCCTGCTGCGCTATTACAAACGGGTCAACTTGAACGGTTACCGCGATTTGATTGCGAAACTCGAATTAAGAAAATAATTGAAGAAGGTATTTTATGGAAAGATTAACCATCAGAATCGGAAAAGAAGATCTGATTCTTGAAACAGGCCGGATGGCCAAACAGGCAAACGGGTCGGCTTTTGTCACTTACGGCGGAAGCTCCGTTTTGGCGACCGTTTGCTGCAGTTCCCAACCGACGCCGGGACTCGACTTCGTCCCTCTTCAGGTTGAATACAACGAACGTTATTATGCGGCGGGGAAAATTCCCGGCGGCTTTCTGAAACGGGAAGGGCGCCCGAAAGATAAAGAGATTTTGGTTTCCCGTTTGATTGACCGTCCGATGCGTCCGCTTTTTTCGAAAAAATTTGGGCGGGAAATTCAGATTGTTCCGACGGTCGTATCCACCGATCAAATCAATCCGCCCGATATGGTCGCGATGATTGCGGCCTCGGCGGCTGTGACAATTTCCGACATTCCGTTTGACGGACCGATTGCCGGCGTGCGCGTCGCATATCTGAACGGCGGGTACATCATCAATCCGACCTTCGAAGAGATCAAAAACGGACAGATGGACATTGTTGTAGCCGGAACGGAGGAAGGTATCACCATGGTGGAAGGCGGAGCGAAGGAGGTCAGTGAAGATGTGATGCTGACCGCTATCGAAAAGGCTCATGCCGTCATCGCCGACGTTTGCCGTCAGATCCGCGGTTTTGCCGCCCGCGTCGGAAAAGAAAAACTGCCGTTGGCCGGATCGGATCTCCGCTATGCGGACGAGTCGGCTGTCCGCGCGTTTGCCGAACCGCTTTATGAAAAGGCCTCCTTCGTCAAAAACAAACTGGAGCGTCACGAAGCGAAAGAGAAGGTGCGCGAATCGATTTTCGAACGGTTTACAAATGAGGAGACTCCCGAGGAAGAGAAAACGCTTTTGGGCGCTCTTTGCGACGAGATCGAAAAAGAGGTGGTGCGCCAATCGGTTTTAAACAACGGAATCCGCATCGACGGACGCAAACCCGATGAAATCCGGCCGATTACCTGCGAAGTCGGTGTTTTGAGCCGTACTCACGGCAGCGCGTTGTTTACCCGCGGGGAAACGCAGAGTCTGGGCGTGGTCACGCTGGGCACGACCGACGACGGAAAACTGATCGACGACATCGACGGCGACAAGTCCTACGAACATTTCATGCTGCATTACAATTTTCCGCCGTACAGTGTCGGTGAAACGGGCCGACTGACGACGGGACGCCGCGAAATCGGGCACGGCCATTTGGCGCTGCGCGCGTTGGAGTCCATGGTGCCCGATTCCAAAGAGTTTCCGTACACGATCCGCGTTGTTTCCGAAATTCTGGAGTCCAACGGATCCTCTTCGATGGCGACGGTCTGCTCGGGGACGCTGAGTTTGCTGGACGCCGGCGTTCCGATCAAAAAACCGGTTGCCGGAATCGCGATGGGACTGATTTCCGACGGGGATAAGGCGGTTGTTTTGAGCGATATTCTGGGCGATGAGGATCACCTCGGCGATATGGACTTTAAAGTCACCGGCACGGCGGAAGGAATCACCGCCTTCCAAATGGACATCAAAATCAAGCGGATTGCGCCTGATTTGATGAGAACCGCTTTGGAACAAGCGAAGCAGGGACGACTGCATATTTTGAGCATCATGAATCAGACTCTGAGCCGGCCGAGAAGCGAAGTCAGCCGTTACGCCCCGAAAATCGTTTCAATCCGCATCAATCCCGATAAAGTCGGCGCCGTCATCGGCAGCGGAGGAAAGACCATCAAGGCTTTGACTGAAAAGACCTCTTCCCAAATCGTTGTGGAAGAAGACGGAACCGTTCAAATTTACGGCAAGGACAAAGAGTCGGCCGAAAAGGCGATGAAAATGATTGAAGCGATTGCCACCGATCCGAAACCGGGGACGCTGTTCACCGGCGTTGTCAAAAAGATTATGGATTTCGGCGCTTTCGTCGAATTTGTCCCGGGAAAGGAGGGCTTGGTTCACATTTCGAAATTGGCCGATCACCGCGTCGACAAAGTGACCGACGTCCTGCAGGAGGGTCAAACCATTCCCGTCAAGGTGCTCGAAGTTGATAAGCTGGGACGGATCAATCTGTCTTATATCGACGCCGTGCGCGAACGGAAGCCCGAATGAAAACGGTTGCGGTCCGCGCCGTTTTCAGGGACGGCCGCAAACCGGTTTATTCTTCCCCCCTCGCCGCGGGGGCGGATCTGTTTGCGGATATTGATGAACCGGTTGTCCTGGAAAGTTTGGAGCGGCGGCTGATTCCGACCGGAGTTTTTTTGGAAATTCCGGAGGGCTACGAGGCGCAGGTGCGTCCGCGTTCGGGATTGGCCGTTAAGTACGGACTTTCGCTGGTCAACACTCCCGGAACGATTGACGCCGATTACCGCGGCGAAATTAAAGTGATCGCCGTCAATCTGGGGAAAGACCCGGTGACAGTCGCTCCGGGCGACCGTATCGCACAGCTGGTGGTCGCGCCGACGGTGCAGGCTCGGTTTCTGCCGTGCGAAAGTTTGACCCCGACCGAACGCGGTGAAGGCGGTTTCGGTTCGACCGGAGTTTGATTTGTGAAAGGGCAAAGACGTTATTGGACGATTTACGGCTATCTGTTCCGGGAGTTTATCCTCTCGTTCATGGTAGCCTTCTTTATCTTCTTCGCGCTTTTTTTGGTCAACGAGCTTTTGGTCATCGCATTGAGAATGCAGAAGAAGGATGTTCCGGTTTCGACCGTTTTCATGTTTTTGCTCTATTCGCTCCCTTACGTTCTGTCTTATACGTTTCCGCTTTCAACAATGGTCAGTTGTCTGATGGCGGTCGGCCGTTTTCACTCCGACAACGAGATGCTGGCCATGCGCGCCAGCGGTATCCGCTACACCAATATCTTTGTGCCGTTCTGCTTTGCGGCCGTTATCCTGACATCCGTCTCTTTCGTCATGAATGATTATTTTCTTCCGCTCGGAATGGAGAAACGCTATTCGTTACTCAACAAGGTGGCGCTCTCAAACGCTTCGGTCATTTTTGAACCGTACGACGTCTCCGATCCCATTCAGGGGAAAATTATCATTACGGGCGACATTCAGGAAAATCTGATCAAAAATCTGATTATCATCGACCGGGATCCCGACTCCAACCGGCGGGTCATTGTTTCCCGCGACGCCAATTTCCGCCAAAACGAACAGCTGGAAGGCGTCATGCACCTGAATCTGCAGGAGCCGTTTATGGTTTCGGTTGACAACGACCGGCGCAATGCGTTCAATTACATCCGGGCCCGGGAAGCCGATTACAACATTCTGCTGAAAGATTACGCCGGAACGGCTTTTTCTTCTTCGGATCCGTCGACCATGACAAGCAGTCAGGTTCGGGAAATGATAAAAGAGGAAAAAGAACGGCTGAACAACAACCGCGCGCGCCAGAAAGAGAGAGTTTCCTTTCAGCTCTATCAGCTGCGCTGTCAGTACGGCGAGATTTTCGAATCGGCGCTCCGGCAGCGGGAGTATCGTCAGGCGGATCTCAACTCGCTGGTCAACGATTACGAAAATTACCTGACTCAGAAGAACCGTAGAATCGGAAACCGAAGCCTTTCCCGTCTGGAGACCGAATACCATTACAAATTCGTATTGCCGACAGGGTGTCTTGCGCTGATTTTATTGGCGTTTCCGCTCGGACTGTTTTCCAAACGCAGCGACAAGGCCGTCGGTTTGGGGCTCGGTAGCATCTTCGCCTTTGTCTACTGGGTTCTGATTATGATGGCGAAAATCATCGGTTACACATCCGATTTTTCCCCGGCTTTGATTATGTGGCTTCCCAATATCATTGTCTGTACGGCGGGTCTGATCATTTATTCCATACGGTTGAGGCAGTGAGATGATGCGGACGCTTCACCGGATGCTGCTGGTTCAGTTTCTGAAAGTTTTTTCGGTTGCTTTGCTTCTTTTTGTTTTTATTATTGTCTTTGTCGACATTTTTTCGCACCTTTATTCCTACATTGTCAGCGACATTCCGATCGGGGAGATTTTTTACATTACGGTACTCTATATTCCGAAATGCATCCATTATTCGGTGCCGATTGCGGTTCTGTTTGCCGTCTCGTACACTCTCGGGACATTTTACGCCAACAACGAATTGGTGGCGGTCTTCTCCTCCGGAATTCCGCTCTCCCGGTTTGTTCTGCCGCTTCTGATTTTCGGATTCTGCGGCAGTATCTTTAATTTTCTGTTTGAGGAGTGGGTTGTCATCGATACATTAAGAATGAAAAACAACGCCTACAACGAGGCGATGTACTACACCTCCTCATCCGACGGCGACAAACAGAGAGCCGCCGTCTTCGACATCGATCAGAACATCATCTACTACGCAGGATCCTACCGCGACGCCAGTCAGGTTCTCAACGATGTGACTTTGATTCAGCTGACGCCGGAAGGAAACCTTCTTTCCCGCTCCGACGCCCGCGAAGGCGAATGGAACGGTTACTTTTGGGATTTTCGGGAAGTGAGGATTTTGGATGTAAACCAGGAGACCAAGGAGGTAACGGAGAGTTACCGGGATACGCTCAGCTCTGAGAAATTCAACAAACCGCCGAAATTTTTCCGGGAGGTGACAAAGGACATTGCCGAACTGCGGCTTTTTGAGGCGATCGATTGGCTGAAAGAGTTGAAGGAGGCCAACGTCGCTAAAAAATACCGCGATGCGCTGATTGAATTTTACAAACGCTTTTCGTTCACTTTTACGACTTTTATTGTCGCGTTGATTTCCTGCGCTCTCGGCAGTCGGTTCAATAAAAACATTTTGCTTTACAGTTTGCTCATCAGTATTGTGACAGCTGTTGTTTACTACGTTTTTCAGATGATTACCGAATTGTTTGCGGCCGGCCGTCTGCTGCCGCCGTTTGTCGGTTCTTGGCTGCCGTTTTTTACATTTTTAATTCTCGGCCGCGTTCTTTTCAGGAGGGCACGAACGTGAAACCGCTGTTTGAAATCCTTCACCGCGATCGGTCGTCGAAAGCCCGTACCGGCAGACTTTTTTTGCCGCACGGAAGCGTCGAAACTCCGGTTTTCATGCCTGTCGGAACCGCCGGAACTGTTAAGGCTATGAATCATGACGAATTGGAACGGATCGGCTGGCGGCTGATGCTTTCCAATACTTACCACCTCTATCTGAGGCCGGGAGCCGAAGTCATCTCCGCTTACGGTTCCCTTCACGATTTCAACAGTTGGCGGCACAACATTTTAACCGACAGCGGCGGCTTTCAGGTCTTTTCATTGGCGCCGTTTCGGAAAGTTCGCCGGGAAGGGGTGCGTTTCAGAAGTCACATCGACGGCAGTTATCACACTTTGACTCCCGAATCGGTTGTTGATTTTCAGACAGTGCTGAACTCCGACATTCAAATGGTTCTGGACGTTTGCAGCGAAAAAGGAATTTCCGAGAAAAAAGCGAAAGAAGCCGCTTACATCACAGCGGAGTGGGCGCAGCGGGCTAAATTGCGGTGGCTTCAAAAAAAGGAAGAAGGGTACAAAGGAGAATTGTTCGGTATCGTTCAGGGCAATTTTTATAAAGATTTGCGGAAAATGAGTGCAGAAATCGTCAATGAGATCGATTTTCCGGGAGTGGCAATCGGCGGTCTCTCTGTCGGAGAGGAAAAAAACGAATTCAGTGATTTTTTGGCGTATACGGCAGCCTTGCTTCCCGACGAAAAACCGCGGTACGTGATGGGAATCGGAACTCCCGATTATCTGTTTGAGGCGGTGGAGAACGGAATTGATATGTTTGACTGCGTTTTGCCAACCCGAGTTGCCCGCAACGGAACGGCAGCTTCCGATGACGGTTGGATTTCTTTAAAAAAGGAGCGCTATGCGTTCGATCGGCGGCCGATTTCGGAGGAGTGCACCTGCTCGGCGTGTCGGAATTACAGCCGCGGTTATCTGCGCCATTTGGTGAAAGCCGGCGAAATTTCGGCATCCGTATTGATTACCGAACACAATTTAACGTGGTTTTACCGACTGACGGAGGAGATTCGTCGTTCAATTCGGGAAGACCGTTTCAGTGAATTCAAAAAAAGTTTTTTAACCCGTTTTTCCGGAGACCGCGTATGAGTTCGGAAAGCCGACGAAGCACCTCTGTTTCCGCCCTCGTTGTCATGACGGCGACTATGTTTTCCCGTGTGCTCGGATTCGTTAAAATCGCTCTTATCAGCCATCTTTTCGGAGCGACAGGGAAGGCCGACGTCTTCAATTTCGTTTTTGATATTCCTAACAATTTACGCAAGCTGATGGCTGAAGGAGCGCTTTCTTCGGCTTTCATTCCGACACTTTCCCAATCTATTGCGGCAAAAGACGGTTCTGATAAGCGGTTGGTGCGGACGCTGCTGACTTTTCAGGTTTTGATTCTGGTTCCGCTGTGCATCTTGGCGGTTATTTTCAAACGGGAAGTCATTCTTTTTTTATCCGAATACGAAGATCCCGAGCAAATCGAGTTGGCAGCGTCGCTTTTTCAGTTTTTTATTCATTACATTGTTTTTGTCAGCATCTCCGCCGTTCTCATGGCGACACTGAACTCCCGCCGTCACTTTTTGACGCCGGCGTTGGCGCCGATTGTTTTTTCGATCTGTGTCATCATTTCGGTAACGGCGTTTCATAGAAAATGGGACATTTTTTCGATGGCTCTCGGTGTTCTCTCCGGAGGTGTGGCGCAGATTTTGATTCAACTGCCGGCCTTTTATAAAAACGGTTACCGTCTGGCGCCCGATTTTCACTTTCGCGATCCGTATTTCCGGACAATTTTGCGCCGTTGGGTACCGGTTCTTTTTGCCTCCTGCATTTTTTTCGTCAACCAGCTGATCGCCAATAAATTTGCTTCCGGATTGGAAGATGGTTCCGTTTCAGCGCTGAAAAATTCCATCATTTTTTGGCAGCTGCCCCAGGGAATTTTCGGGGCTTCACTTTCAACGGTTCTTTTTCCCAAAATGAGCCGGGAAGCGGCCGAAAATGATCTCGACGGATTGCGTCGAAGCGTCAATTACGGGTTAACGTTTCTTTTCCTTTTGTTGATTCCTTCATCGCTGATTTTGATTCTTTTCGGGCCTCAAATGACGGCGGTTACCTTGCAGCACGGGAAATTTACGTTAAACGACACGGTTTTAACGGCGCAGGTTTTGGCGTTTTACAGTATCGGACTTTTTTTCAGCGCCGGCTTTACCTTTTTGCAGCGTTTTTTTTATTCGAGACAGAAGTTTGCGCTTCCCGTGGCGGTTTCCGTCGTTTTGGTTGCCATCGACATCGTCTGTTCGTTGCAGTTGAAAGAGACATCTTTGCGGGTTTCAGGTTTGGCTCTGGCCAATTCCATTGCTTTTACGGCAGCGTTTTTCATTCAGCTTGTTCTTGTCAAACGAGATTTGAAGAATATCGGGTTTATGAGTTTCCTGAAAGAGGCCGGCAAAGGAACGCTTGCCATGATCCCTTTCACCGCCTATCTCATCGGTGTCGGATTTCTCGATTATTGGAAAAGCGGTTTCTCTGCTGTCAATTTTCTTATTGCCGCATTGTTGGGCATCGGCGCCGTTTTGATTCTCTTTGCTTCGTTTTATCTCTTTAAAATCGAAATTTTGTCCGATATTTTAAAGAGAAGGAGAAAATCCCGTGACTAAGAAACCTTTTTTTTTAAAGGCAATTGTTTTGCTTCTGTTTTTCAGCTTTCCGGCAGCCGCGCAGGAAACTCTTCCGAGTGATAAAACGACAGTCGAAACGCAGTCGGACGACGTACCGGCGGAAACGGCTGAAACAACAGACGGACAGTCGGCTGCCTCGGGAGATTCGGAAAAGACCGCTCCTGCAGCCGCGGCGTCTTCTTCGGCCGCTGCCGCCTCTCAAAGCACGGCGCAAAGTCGGGAACCCGATTATGAAGAAATTTTTCGCTGGGGAATGGATGATCAGATTCTTTCGACATTAAAAACGCTGACTGAAGAAAAAAAGACCGTCCCCGCGGAGTTAATTGACCGACTGTATGCCGAAACGCTCTCGGAGAGCGTAAAAGCTGCCTGTCTCGATTATTGGCGGGAGACAAGAAACGCGCTTCACTATGATGTGGTTTTAGATAAATGGAGCGAGTTGCCGCAGCGAACGACCGCGTTGCAAAGCGCTTCTTTAAAGTATCTGTTTGCGTTTTTGCCGGAAAAAGAGGATGAAAAAACCGTCGGCGTTTTAAGCGATGTGCTTCGTTATGCCGATTTTAAGGTTCAAACGGAGTTGATGGAGCTGATTGCCGAAAAGGGGATGACAGTATTTGAACCGGTTTTAACAGTACTCGGGCAAACAAGCGAAGATCGGCCCGCTTTGCAGGCGGCGGTTTTGAAAACTCTCGGAAAATTAAAGACGCCGGACGCATTCGAAACGTTGAAGGCTCGGTTGGCCGATCCCGATGCATCTACCGATATTCGTATGGCGGCTGCCGAAGGGTTGGGCGGTTACGGTACGCCTGAGGCTTTTTTGGCGTTGGAGCCGTTTATGAGCGAATCCAACATTTATTTGAGGTTGAGAGTTTTTCAGGCGCTGCTGTCGACCGACAATCCGAACCTCTCTCATATCATTGAACAGGGCGGAAAAGATGCCTATTGGCAAATCCGGCGCGATGTTTTTCGTTTTATCGGAGATCACAATTTGACCGAATACGCGCCGATGCTGTTGTTTAAGGCGAAAAACGAACCGGAACGCACTGTCCGCGATACCGTTTTGCGGGAATTGGGGAAGATGAAGACGGCGGAAGCGCGTTCGTATTTACAGGAAACGGTTCGTAACGACAAAAATTCCATGCCGACGCGGAAAATCGCTTTCGATGCGCTTGCCGGATTTCAGTACGCTTCTCAAATTCCGTTTTTGATGGATTTGTGGAGCCGCTATAAGGAAAAACCTTCCGGTACCATTGCCGAGCACATGGCGATGAGACTTTCCGTCACCAAAGAGGCCGGATTAGATGTCATGTATGAACTGTTTTTTCTTTCTCCGGTCGGATTGTTTAAGGTTTATGCAATTCGAGGAATTGCTTTGAACGGGTCCTCTTCGTGCCGCGCCGAGATCGAAAAACTGCAGCAGAGTGACCGCAACGATTTGTTGGCGCGGGAAGCGCGGAAGATCGATTACGGAGCTCCGACGACAGAAACTCCGACAGCAGAAACTCCGTCAGCAGAAGTTCCGTCAGCAGAAACTCCGACGACAGAAACTCCGACAGCAGAAGTTCCGACAGCGGAAACTTCGACAGCAGAAACTCCGACAGCAGAAGTTCTTTAGCTGTCCGCGAGGCGCTGACGCTTAAAAATACAGCGCCGTGGAGGAGGGAAAAATAGCGCTCACGGACGGTGGGCAACGGCAACCGAGGCGCGCCTGAAAGGAGATCATGGGGCGACAAGGCGCAGGGTGTGATTGTTACGATGCGGCGATTTGCACCGCGTTTTCGCGGATCTGGTTGATCGCCGCCAGTAGGGCGCTTCGGGTGTTCGCGTCAAACAGCTTGATAAAGCTGACCGGTTTGTCAAACGGCGGCTTGGTCAGCTCCGCGGCGTTTTCCATATATCCATTCAGTTCTATATGATGGATGATCTTATGGACAAAGGCGATCTGCTTTTGATTTAAAGATTGATCATTTATAAAGGCAGAAAACGCCTGCATCGCCGCGTCGTGATCTAATTTGGCAATTTTTCGCACCAATAACCCGAACGGCGTCTCTCCGAATTCCCGTTTGTAATCTTCTTCGCTTCCAAGCTCGCTGGTCAGCACGCGCTCCAACTCCCGATAATCGTTCCTTGTCAGCGGAATATTGTGGGTCAGTTTGTAAATCGCAAGCGTATTTCCGTGCTCGTTGACGTAGCGGTTGACTTTCGCGCGGTAATCCTCAAAACCGGCGTACGGCGGAACGGGTTCCCCGGCGACATCGGCGGTCACCGGATCGGTCAGGTTCGTGACAATGGTTTTTTGTCCGCTGCCGCTTTCATCCAAAAAGCGGATCAAATCCCGAAGCTGTCGCCGGGTTCGTTCAAACTGCAGAATGTCGTTGGCGTCCCAAAACGCGTCCGTCTGGATTTCCTTTAAGAGCGGCAGCTTCGCCTTAATTTGCGGAATGTTCGCCTTCCGTTCCAACAGGGCAGCGGTTTCGCAAAGCTGTTTCCTTGCGGTTTGAAAAGCGGGCGTTTGCCCGATGTACGCGAGAATCAGCCCGTATAGAAAATTGTCAAACCGCTTGGCAAATTCGTCCGTTTCTTCAAATTGAACGAGCGGCGCGATTTGCGAAAGGAGCTCTGTTTTTCCGCTTTCGCTGATCGATTGAAACGCTTCTTTGTGTTTGTATTTTTCTACGGCGTGCAGCTTGAGCTTGACGGAAATCAACTCCGGATTCAGCGCCGCGACCAGCTGGCGGCAGGTTTCGGTGATTTCGCCTCTCCACGCCTGATATTCGTCCGCGGCGAAGGCGCTTTCCTGCAAGGCTGCCGCGATTTGAACCAGCTCGCCAAATAGATTCTCCGACAGCGTTTTGGTCTCTTTTGCTTCATAGCCTTCTTGGTGCGCGCGGAAATATTCAAAATTGCCGCAGTAATCGAAAATCAAAAAGCGCCGCTTGTCCGTGTACAAGCCGTCAATCTGATCGACGCACGCCAATCCCTTACACAACCGCGTGCCGCGGCCAATCATCTGCCAGAACTTCGCTTTGGAACGCACTTTTTTGAAGAACACCAGATTGACGCACTCGGGCACGTCGATGCCGGTGTCCATCATATCCACCGACACGGCGATTTGCGGTTCCTTTTCCGGCTGCTTGAAATCGTCGATAACAGTCTGCGCGTAGGCGTCGTCGCAGATGACGCGCTGGGCGAAGGTTCCGCGGTACTGCGGGTAGAGCTTGTTGAATCGCTCCAGAATGAACTCGGCGTGGCGCTTGTTCTGCGCGAAGACAATGGTTTTGCCCAGACGGTCGCCGCCTTCGATTTTGATGCCGCGTTCCATTAAATCCTGCAAAACCAGATCCGCCGTTTTTTCGTTGAACACAAACTTGTTAAGCTTCTCCGACGGAATCCAATCCGGCAGAACGCCGTCTTCGATAAAATCGTCCTCATAGCGTTCTTTGTCTTCATCGGACAATTCGTCGTAGGCGATGCCTTCGTCCAGGAATTTGGTTTTCACCTCGTAATTGTAATACGGCACCAGCACATGATCCTGCCGCACAGCCGTTTCGTAATCGTAAGCGTAGGTGGGCACGCCGTGCTCCATTTCGAAGAAATCATAGGTGTTGCGGTCCACGTCGGTTTTCGGCGTGGCGGTGAGCCCCACCATCAGCGCGTCAAAGTACTCAAAAATCGCCCGGTATTTTTTGAAAATGCTCCGGTGGCTTTCATCAATGATGATCAGATCGAAATGCGCCGGGGTGAACAGCCGGCGGCCGTCTTTGGACTTGGTGTCGTCGATGGCGTTGAGAATGGTCGGGTAGGTGGAGAACACGATGCGGGCGTTCCGATCGTCTTTGTTGGAGCAGAGATTGCACAGGGACAGATCCGGCAGATAATTCTTAAAACCGTCTTTTGCCTGTTTAACCAGCGCGGTGCGGTCGGCTAAAAAGAGGATGTTCGTGATCCACTTGCCGCGGCTGAGCACGTCTGCCAGGCTGGAAGCGGTTCTGGTTTTGCCGGTGCCGGTCGCCATGACCAGCAGGTGTTTGCGGAAGCCGTTCGCGATTTGATCGCAGACCGCCCGGATCGCCTCTTTTTGGTAATACCGGTCAGTGATGCGGTCGTCGATGGGAACGCGCGTTAAATCCATCCGTTCAGCGCGGCGGTTCATCAGTTTTTGTAAATCGTCCTTGCTGAACACGCCGCTGACTTTCCGCTGCGGGCCGGTCCGGTCATCCCAAAAATACGTTTCAAAGCCGTTGGTGGTGAACATCATCGGCCTGCGGCCGAATTGACGCTCCAAACAATCCGCGTACAGGACAGCCTGCTTGCGGCCAATGTTGGGATCTTTGCCGGTTCGCTTGGCTTCAATGACCGCGAGCGGAAGACCGTCCTTGCCGAACAGCACATAATCGCAAAAGCCCGGCTTTCCGTCCGCGCCGCTCATGCCTTGCACGGGGAACTCTTCCCGGACGTCCGCGTCCGGTCCGGTGAATTTCCAGCCCATGAGCTTTAAGTCCACATCGATGTAGATTTTGCGCGTCTGGAATTCGGAGAGGTCTTCCGGCTGGAAGACGCGTTCCTTTTGATGCTGTTCTTTTCCGGCAGTGTATTGCGCCGCCAGTTCTTCAATCTGTTTGCGAAGCGCCTCGATTTCCGCTTCTTTTTCGTCCAGCAGCCTTTCCTGCTCTTTGATTTTCCGAGTATCAACCGCCGCCTTTTCGGCGGGGATTAGGCTTTCATCAAACGCGCGCTCCGCGTACTCCGCGCCGTAGCAGTAGTCAATCCACTGAATGAACTCAAACAAGCCTTTCAGCGAAGCGAGCGCGTCTCCGGGCTGTACGCTTCGTTCCGTGTGCACCGCCAGATTGCCGAGTTTGACGATGAAGGGCAGTTTGCTCCACGTTCGGGAGTCCAGCGCGAAGCGGAAGGTCGGGTCGTGAATGAGGGATTGCAGGTTGTCTTTGTAGGGCATTTCCATGGAAGTGTCGGCGGAATAGACCCATTTGACTGCCAACTCCAAAGCCTTCCGGCAGCCCACGGCGCACAGGGCGGGAGAGGAGGCATAGATTTTTTCCGCCTCGGTGCAGGCATGAGAGAAGAGGGCGTATTCGGGTTTGGTCTGAAGAAAGGTAAAGTTGGCCAAAGAGAAATGCCTCCGAACAATTATCCGAAAATATTATACTCTATGCCGCGGATTTTTTCTACTTACTTCTTACGGTTTAAATAATTATAGAAAACATTTTGCCGGCAAAAGACCGGCAGAGAGGAAAATCGGGGCTTTTGCATTAAAAATATGGTGAAAAAGCGAATTTCAAACTATTCTTTTTCCGTTAAATAAAACCGGTGGTTCTTGTCCAAGAACACAACATAAAAAATATCCGTAGAAAGTTGTTTTTCCTGGGCTTCGGTTTCGTCAATAAAAAAGCCGATTAGCCGGACTTTTGATTCCAGCCGGAACCGTGCCCATTTAACGGTATCAGGAATATGGCGGGGATGGGTAAAATCAGAGTTCCTGGGAAAAGTGCCGTAAATTTCCAGTACCTTTAAACCGCCGCTTCCGGTTCTCTGGTTAAGCCAATACTGTTTATTTTCTTTTGAATACTCTTTGAGTTTATCTAGAAGCTTTGTTTTTTCGTTGTCATTCCAGTCTTTAAAATCCTGCCCCGCTTTTTGGCTTCCGTCAAAATACTTAAGACTGAAGGAAAGTTTGCCTCTCGCCTCGGCAATGTCACAAACAAATTCATCTTTGGGAAGGGATTGGAGAAATCTATCTTTGCGTGGATTCTGTCTTTTCTCTGCCAATTTTTGGGAATCCTCCCACCAGATGTTTTTTATAAGGTATGGAAACAGGCCTGTCGTTCCGCAAGTTGGGCGACTTGGGTTCATCCAAACGATAGCAGAAACTTTCGTTCTGTTCTTTTTCAAAAATATAGGTTCTGTAACGACCGAGAATATCCATAATATCCGTATTATGGCTGGTAAAAATCAGCTGGGCGTTTTTTGGATTCTTTTCTTTGACAAGAAACAAATCCAAAAGATGAGGCAGAATATCCGGATGCAGGTTAATGTCAAATTCATCAAGAACTAAGACACCTCCCGTTGAAAGTACCGAGTAGTAATTCATCAGTGTGCCAAAGAGTGTTTTTGTACCGCTGGATTCATCGTTGTATAATAAACGTTTGGTTTCCTTATTTTCAAGAGTGTGGTAAAAAACAGGAAAAGAAATAATCTGATTATATTCATTTTTCCGAGTTTCTATTTTGATATCGTCAATACCGGTATCGAACTGTCTGATTTTAGAAGCAACGAAAGCAAGGTGTTCCGGGTGTGATCGATAAAACTGTGCTGCACCCAAAATATCCCTGGCTTTTGAATCGGATAATCCTGTATAACTGACATTGATAACAAAATAGAAAAAAAAATCAAAAATTTCTTTGATTTCTGGTAAACCATATTGATTTAATGTACAGATAAAAGAGGCATTATCTCTGAACAAAATATCGGCATGACCTTTGTAAAGACTGTTTTTTACAACAGTGTTTCTGTTGCGTGTAAAAATTTCCGTTTCCCTAGAACCGGGGGCGGCTTTTTTTCTAAATAATCGCTCGGAGAGAACAACCTTAGGTGAAACTTCCAATTCATACCGGTAATAAATACCGTTTTGTATGAACTCAATATATAATTCGGAAGGTTCTTTATTAAAGAAAAACGAATCAACCAAAATCTCGTCATTTGGCTTTGTTTGAAAACTGAGTTCGGCAAAATATGTTATAAAAGCCAAAATTTTAAGAGCGTTTGTTTTACCCGAAGCATTGGCTCCCTTAAAACACATTGCCGTTGCAGCGGGAAGATTCAACGAAATATCAGAAGGCACGGAACCGTCCAGCTCCAGATCAACCTGCATCCAGTCCTTAAAGCACCAGCAGTTTTTGGCACCGTATCCCAACAACATAGACCTGCCCCCTTATTTTGATTAAATTATAGTTTATCAACATATTTTTGTCAAGTTTTGACAAAAATATTTACTTAAAAAAAGATCAAAGGGTCCGATGAGGGGAAAAGACTAGGAAAAATACAAATAAAGCAAGATAATACGATTATAAATCATCTTCATTTATCATTGCCATAATATCCTGTGCTTCTTTTGTCATTGTTTTTAGACTATAAATTAACTTTTTGTAAAAAATTGATACATCTAAATCACGTAATATGTAACACACTTGACTATTCTCAAGTGCAATTTTAAATAAAACCACTTTTTCTTCAAACGTCCAATTATCAACTTCTTGTAATTTACTGATAATGGAATGTGTTGTGGCAAAACTGCCGCTATTTTCTAAGGCAATGATTAAATCACTTTTTTTACGTTCACTTTCATTGACATTTTTATCGGCGTTGATTTGTTCATTTTTGTATTGATAATGCAGAGTTTCCAAAACTTCATTGGTAGCAGTGCGGTCGATGATGTTTTTAATCAAAATATCCAGTTCTGAATTTTCCGTATAATCGGCCGGGACAAAATATTTGATTCTGCCATCTCGCATCATTTTATATACTTTTGTCTTGTCTTTGCTTTCTGCGTTGTAGACTCCAATAGAATGTCCGCCATAAGAATTCACCAGTTTCATGCAGGGAATATCAGTATCGCTGTCTCCGATATAAATCATATTGCGGAAAGGAACCCGCATTTCTTCGGGAGAAAATGATTCGTTTACGCCGGGATCGTTAATGTCCAAAACACCTTTTTCAATACGGAACAAAAACTGCGTTTTATTGGTATAGTTGACAACTTGTGCCGGCCATACCGCCACCCCTTTTTTGTTATAATAAAAAGAACTGGCATAGATTTTTTCAAAGGCTCCGTTTTTTGCCACTGATGTTCCTTCAATTATCTCTTTCAGACCGGAAGAAATAATATAATGTTCTACGATAACCTTTTTCTCTTTTCCGTATTCCCGAATCCGTTCAAACCATTGTTCCACACCGGGAAAAAGCTGAACCTTAGAACCGTATTCCGCCAGTTTTTCTTTCGTAAACAAAACTTTGCCTTCCGATTCCTCTCTCATGGTATACATATAGGCAAGGTTTTGATCCATGTCGTTTTCTTCGGCAATACCGTTTGACTTTTGCCAAAAATCAGCAACATCATATCCTACCGATTGAATATATCCCTGTGCCTGCATATCGTCAGGAGTTAAGGTTTTATCAAAATCGTAACAAATTGCAACAACAGGGTTAACCTCTTTGTGCTTACGCTCGTATTCTTTATCCGGCATGAAAATCCTCCTTTACCCAAAGTATTCCTGCATCAGCGCCTTTTTCAGTATTTCCAGTTTTTCAAGGCTTTTTTGGATTGCAGTTTTCGTCTTGTCGGTCTGGGCAACGAACGCGGCAAAGCGGTTTTGCAAATCGAGCGATGGAACGGGAATACAAATATTTTCCACGATGGTTTTGGATATTTCTTTGAACGTCGCGCCTCTGCCGAGAGAATTAAGATAATCTACGTTGAGTAATAGCAGAGTATATAAATATCTAGGTATGATAGTTTCGTTGCAAATTATATTTTTAAAACCTTGGTTGCAATAGAAAGGATTTCCCGCAATAGCGAGTTTCCCAATAGGAGCTCTGGAAGATAGAAGCACTGTGCCGGTTGGCATTTCTTGCAGCGAGCAACTTTCTACACCGGCTTTTGTTAATTTCCTCACAGAATCGAAAATGTATCCGCTGTCTGCTTCCAACTCTGCTGGCGTGATCCATCGGTAGGGGCCTCCCCAAAACTCTTCTTGTTCTGTTTTTGGAGTCGCGCCGCTTGCAACAGTTCCAATGTCTTTTATCGTCATCCACGAGGTTTGCGCTTTCGATAAGTCACAATCCCCGAACATCTCGATAAATCGGGATTTCACCAATTCATCCAGCTTTTTGAGCTGCTGGCGGCGTTTGGCAATCAGGTCGCTGACCTTGTCCAGTACCGCCGCAATTTTACGCTGTTCGTCGAGAGGTGGGAGGGGAAGTTCTATTTCAGCTATACGGCTTTTTCTAACTGATGGAATTGTAGTGGATTCACAGTAAGATTGCAAATCGATGCTACACATAAAATAGTAAAGGTAACGTGTATTTAAATTGTTGTTGTTTGTATGGATTCCCATTGCATTATTATCGATAAGGCAATAATTTTCTGTTATTGCTCTGCGATTTAACCGTAGAGCTTCTCCAATTTTAGCAAAAACAATAGTTTGGGGAGGAAGAATTGTTCCGTGGATTTCTTTGACTACATTGTCGTCGATATAGTTTTCGCAGTACTTTAATTCTTGAGTGCCAAGAAGTACATTCTTTGAAATATCCCCAACCTTATAAAAGGGATATTTTCCATTTCTATTTCCTTGAAATTTATTTGGAAATCCTGTTCCAGAAAAGAAAGTACAAACTTCCCCTAACTTCGCCATCACAGCATCCCCTTCAGTTCTTTCAGTCCTGCGGTGATTTCTTCTTCCAGTGTATGCAGTTCCGCCATGATGTGGGAGGTGGGAGGATATTCCACCGGTACATA
>CALXKN010000016.1 GCA_944388995.1 uncultured Spirochaetota bacterium
TCTCCTTCCCATTCGACTTGCATGCTTAAAACGCGCCGCCAGCGTTCGTTCTGAGCCAGGATCAAACTCTCCATTATGATATATTAACAGCCGAAGCTGTCAATATCATGGTTTGTTTGAATCACTAACTTTATTTTCAAAGAAATAAACAGTTATAATTCATTAATTATAACCCGCCAAACTTACAATCCCTTCTCTTTAAATTTTTAAGAACAAAGCAAAATATCATGCGTGACATTTGCCTATTTTCGCTTTATTCTATCGCTTCCGCGAAAAAAAATCAACCGCTTTGGAAAATTTTTTTCTTTTTTTTACGTTTTTTATCTATTCTTCCTTGTCATCTGCCGAAGCAGGAAAGAGCGCTTTCACCACTCGAAACGGGAACCCTTTTCGCAGCAGCGACTCTTTCACCTTGTCGGTCGGCTTTCCGCTGCCTGCCGCTTTTTGCACCAACGCGGCGGCAATTTTCTCCTCTGTTTCAACATCGTAAAAGCGGTTTATCAGCGACCGAATTGTTTCCGAAGCAACGCCTTTTCCTGCCAATTTAGCGGCCATTTCCGTCCGACTTTCTTTTCCGCGGCGAACATGACTTTCAATATACAGTTGAGCAAAACGTTCGTCGTCCACAACCCTCTTCTCTGTCAATTCAGAGAGAACAGAGCGAACAATTTCCGTTGAGAAACGTTTGTGTTTCAGCTTTTGAGAAAGCTCGAAGACAGAATGTTCTCTTAAAGAAAGAAAATCGAATGCTTTTTGCCGGCAAAGCTGCCGCTGCGACTCGTTTTCTAATCGAACAAGAAGCTCTTCGTCAACATCGATTCCGCATCCTAACCGCGCTTCCCTGTAAAACGCATAAGAAACGTAAAAAAAAGAGCCGTCGGAGAGTTTGATTTTGAATCCGTCCCCCGAGGCTCGATACGAATCGACAGCGTCGATGCGAAGATTAACGTTTTGAGAACTGGAATCTTCTTCTGGCACCACGTTGTCCGTATTTCTTCCGTTCAACCATTCTCGAATCGCGGGTCAAAAAGCCGTTGGCACCCAAAACAGAGCGGTTGCTTTCATCCGCATCCGCCAATGCCCGGGACAATCCGTGACGAATCGCTCCGGCTTGACCGCTGATTCCGCCGCCGTAAACGTTGACCAGAACGTCGTATTTGTTCAGGCAGTTGCAGACGTCAAGCGGGCTTTTGATGGTCTGCAGAAGAATTTCATCGGGAATGTATTCTTCCGCCTTTTTATTGTTAATGGTAATGTTTCCGTTACCGGCACGCAAATAAACGCGCGCTACAGATGTCTTCCGCCTTCCTGTTCCGTATCCTAAATTTTCCGTTGTCACAGTTTATCTCCTTAACCGATAATTTCAGGTTTCTGCGCCGAATGCGGATGCTGAGCGCCCGCATACACTTTTAAGTTGGTAAACAACTTTCGGCCCAACCGTCCTTTCGGAAGCATTCCTTTAACTGCTTGTTCCATCGGGAAAGTCGGTTTTTTTACCAAAACATCCCGGTAAACCGCCGTCTTCAATCCGCCCAAAAATCCGCTGTGGCGTCGATAGAGCTTTTTCGTTTCTTTTCCGCCCGTCACAACCGCTTTTTCAGCATTAATGATAATGACGTAGTCGCCCACTTCCTGATGAGGCGTGTAGCACGGCTTATTCTTTCCTCTTAAAATATCGGCAGCCAAAACGGCCGTTTTTCCTAAAGTTTTTCCTTCGGCGTCAATCAAAAACCACTTTCGTTCGACTTCCGCAGGTTTTACGAAGATCGTTTTCATCCTTTTCCTCTGTGATTTCAATTTCCGAAAGCGCATCAATTTCGGATCACTGAAACTGCTGTAACGGTACAGTTTCAGTGTCACTCAGTATAGAATTTTTTTTAATTTGCGTCAAGCCGTAAACAGTCTCTGAAGACGGAAAACTCGAAAAAATTACGGCATTGCCTTGATTTTGTCTGCATACCCGCTCCATTCTCCGGCAGCTTTGTAAGCGTCAACTGAATCGGCAGGAACGAGGATTTCCTCGATGGTTTCGGGGAATGTCAAATCGGTTACACCGGACGGCGGATCGACGCTCTTTACCGTCACCGACTTCAATCGCGTACAGTCGGAAAAAACGGCTCCATTGACAGCACTAATCGTCGACGGCAAATCGATTGTCTGCAGCGCCGCGCAAAATCCGAACGCTGTATCGTTGATCGTCGTCACTCCTTCCGAAAGAACCACCGTTTCCAGCGACGTACAAGCAAAAAAGAGAGACATATCCAAAATGCTCATCGACGACGGGATTGTTACGGACGTCAGCGATGTACAGGCAAGGAAACTCTCTTTTCCGGAAGTCAGAACTCCATTCGGAATATTGATTGTTTCCAACGCCAGGCAGAGCGAAAATGCTCCGTTATCAAATCCTGTCACCGAAGTGGGAAGTTCGATGGATTTCAAATTTTTGCAATTATAAAAAGCATATGCGGGAATTTTCGTAATTTGGCCGGGAATCTCAATTTCCGTCAGCGATGTACATCCGTAAAATGCATATTCACCAAGTTCAGCAACGCTTTCGGGAAAAGAAGCAGAAATTAAGCGGGTATTGTTGAAAAAAGCACGTTGAGGAACCTCCGTTAGAGGCTGATCAAACACCCACATTCCTTCACCGGAGGCTGCATCAAAAAACGATCGGTCAGCATTATAATTCGTCCATCCCAACGAAATCTCTTCCGATGCGCGGTAAATCACCCGCGAAACAACCCACTCGGCGGTCAAAGTCAGCGGACTCTCAACCGGAGTTTCGAAATTCCACCGTTCACCGTTATTCATCCAGGCGTAAAAAACTTGACCTTCTTGTTCGGGTTTGGGCTCTGTCGGCGGTTTCGGAGCCTTTTCGCCTTTCAGAATTTCGACTGAACGGCTCTCGGATCCGACCAAAAAGGTGACTGTCACCGTTTCTGCCCAAACCGCGTAGAGATCAACGTCGCCGGTGACTGTCCATTCGCTTTTATCCGGAAATTCTGCCGTTTCCGCTTCCGGCTGCTGCGACCAACCGAGAAAGCGATAACCGTCACGGACAAACGGATTCGCGTCCAAAATGACAACCGAATTCAGCGGCGCCGATTGAATTACTGTTATATCGTTTTCCGGCAACGAAGCGTGAAAAACAATACTGCATTCGTCGGGCGCAGCTTCCGTCCAAACAGCATAAAGATCGACATCGCTTGTCTCCATGGTAAAAACCGCGCGATCCGCCCAACGAACATCGGTGGAACCGGGAGAGTCGCTCCAACCGAGAAAGCGATAGCCTTCACGAACAAACGGATTAGGAATGAGCCTCTCTTCTCCATGTTCGGGAAACTCCTGCCGAAAAACCCGATCATCGCCTTCAAACGAAGAATGAAAAATAACAAAACAGGTATTTTGCTTCCATTGTGCGTAAAAATCGCGGTTTTGTGTCATCGGAAGAGAAAAATCGACTTTTTCTCCGCCGATAGGCTGAGTAAACCATCCTTGAAAAACAAACCCGTCACGCTTCGGATCGGTCGGTGTTAAAACAGTTCCGGCATCAACCGTTACAACAGCTGAAAATCCGCTCCCATCCTGAAAGAAAAACCGTATGCTCACTGTTTCCGTTTGGCAGGCAAACATAAACATCGTCATCAAAGACAAAAGAATCCGTTTCATCAATATTCTCCCTCCGAAAGCGTTAAAACTTCGGTAATTTTTCCCCAATCGCCTTTCGTTGCTGTCAATGGAAGAACGGCCGCCTCGGCCGCAGTCGGCGGCAGCAAAACACCTCTGTTTAACGCCTCCGTTCTCATTTTGTCATAATCGCTTCCGCTGTACAAAAGGTAAAATCCATTGCGTTTCCAGGCAGGCGCGGCGATTTTTGGTGCTTCGTCTGCGATTTTTTCGCTTAAAGCAATCCAATCATAGACGGCACGGGTCAGAACGGCCGTTTCAACCGGAGAGAGTGTTTCTCCTGCGGAAAGAGGCGTCCGCGAACAAAGGGCAACCGCTCGAGAAAATCCGCCGGCAGGCAGAATGACGAAGAGCGTCTGCGCCTTCGAAGAAACCGGAAGCGTCGGCCGCCACCGCTCAAAACTTCCCGATTCGCCTCGAACCGGATCGCAAAGAGCCGTTTTTTTGTCAAAGAGGGCGTCCGCCGCCTGCATTGCCGCCGATTCGCCGGAAAAAACGGCAGAATACGGAAACGCCGGGAAAAGCGTCCGCAGTGCTTTTTGAAGGCGGCCGCCGTAAACGGAGGGATAATCGCAAAACACTCCCTGCTCCGCCGCGTTCTTCAGCGTCAGAACAAGTTTACCGCTTTTGTGTCCGGAAAACGCACGGCCGCCGCCGCGGTACAAATCGAGCAAAATCCGTCCGTCGTAAGTGTACAATTTAAACTCCCGCGCGCGTTTAACGGCGGGACAGAATTCTTCACCAATCATACTCATATCCGTTTTTCGCAATCAACTCCAGACGGGTGTATTTCGGCAGAATCTGCCGGACAATTCCGTCGGCAAACATGATATGCACGACCGTCTGCGATCCGACACACACGCTTCGCAGCACCCGTCCCTGTCCGTATTTTTCATGCTCAACAACGGCTCCCGCCGGATAAACCGTCCCTTCCTCATCCGTTTTACGGCCGAAAACATCAACCGCTTCCTTATCAAGCTCCGCTAAAAACGGAGACGGCATCTGCCGTTCGGAACGCCCGAAACGGAACCGGTTTGCGGCCGAAGTGATGTACAGCGCATGGCGGGCGCGGGTCACAGCCACATAAAACAGCCGCCGCTCTTCTTCGATATTTTCCGTCCGCGTTGACGGCAGAATTCCGTCCTCAACGCCGGTGATAAAAACCCGGTCAAATTCCAACCCCTTCGTATTGTGAATGGTCGCCAAATTCACGCCGGGACGTTTTTCTTCCATATCAAAGGAAGTATCGAGCGCCAGACTGTCCAAAAAGAACCTTAAACCCTCCCGGCCTTTCCCGTAACGCGCCGACAAATCGATCAGCGCCCTGATATTCTCTTCGCGGTCGGAAAAGCCGCCGTCTTCCTTTGCGTACAGATCGGACAGTCCCGATTCTTTGAAGAAAAAAGTAATCGCTTCGCCGATAGTGAAATCTTCGTCTGAAAGCGCCCGCCCGAAAAGAGCGCAAAAATGCGCCAGCGCGCCGCCTTTTGCGTCGGTTTCGGCCACGGAAGCGGCAGCCTGAATCAAATCATTTCCGAAGCGGCCGGATTCCCGGACGATTTTCTGCATTTTCTTTTCGCCGACGCCGCGCGCGGGACGGTTGACAATCCGTTCGAACGCCGCAAAATCGGAGGGATTGAGCAGCAGCCGCAAGAATGCCAGAGCGTCTTTGACTTCCTTCCGTTCAAAGAACCCGGGCGTCCCCAAAGTCGTGTACGGAATTCCTTTTTGCCGGAACAGCTGTTCAAAGACCGACGCCTGCGCATTGGTACGGTATAAAACGGCGCTGCCTTCCCACTTTCCGTCGCTTAAAATTTCGACACAAAACTCCGCTTCAGCCCGTTCATCATCAAAATACCGCAGCTCGCAGATGCCCTCTTCCGATGACGCGGTCCACAGCGTTTTTCCCAACCTCTGTTTGTTGTGAGAGATGACGGAATCGGCCGCTTTCAGAATTCGTCCCGCAGAGCGGTAATTCTGTTCCAGTCGGATTGTTTCCGTTCCGGGAAAACAATCGGCAAACGTCAGAATATTACCGACTTCGGCTCCGCGAAATGCATAAATTGACTGATCCTCATCACCAACCACACAGAGATATGTGTCATCGCCTTTCATCGCCTGCAAAAGGCGGAACTGTGCGGTGTTGGAATCCTGGTACTCGTCAACCAAAATAATTTTATAACGATTCTGAATCTTTTTGCGGAGGATTTCGCTCTGACGAAGGGCGTGCAGCGGGCGGAGGATCAAATCACCGAAGTCGGCACAGTTGATTTCTTTCAGCCGATTTTGATACGCTTCATACAAATCAGGAAAACGCGGTTCGTCACAAATCAAAGTGAGATCGTCTGTCGGCTCCAATGCAGCGTCTTTAGCCCGCTGAACGGCATTGTACACAGCACGGCATTCGTCTTTTTTATATTCGGGAAAGAGGCGGCTCAACAGTGTTACGGCGTCACCGTCATCAATAATGTTGAAGTCCTGCCGCAATCCCGCCGATTCACCGTAACGACGCAAAAACCGGGCTCCAAACGAGTGGAATGTACAAATTTCGGCATAAGCAGCCGCCGGAGACAGGGCAACGGCGCGCTGCTTCATTTCTCCCGCCGCTTTATTGGTAAATGTGACAGCCAAAATCGATCGTGGATCGGCTCCCATCTCTTCAATTAAAAACGCAATTTTTGTCGTAATCACGCGGGTTTTTCCCGAACCGGCGCCCGCCAAAATCAGCAGCGGTGTTCCGTTGTGAATAACGGCTTCCCGCTGACGATCGTTTAAACCCGTCAGACAATCCACGGCCGCAGCGCCTCCGCTTCCAAATCGGGTCCGTTGGCGGCGACAATACGGCAAAGCCACACGTCCCCGGCTTTCGGGTTTCCGCCTTTGACAACCACACATCCGTCGACTTCCGGCGCCTGAAACCACGTCCGACCGACAGCCAACGGCTCTCCGGCAAACGGCTCTTCAATGAGAACCGCTTCTTCGCGGCCGACAGCCGCTTTCATTTTTTCAGCAGTAACCGCCGCCTGAATTTTCTCCCATTCGGCTTTCGCCTGAAACGCACGCCGCCGCGCCAAACGGTGACGCAGCGCACCGCGGAACCGGGCAGCCGCCGTTCCCTCTTCCCTCGAATAAACAAAAAAACCGACCCAATCCAAACGGTTTTCTTTCAGAAACGCTCCGACCTCGGCCGCCCTCTTTTTGGTTTCCCCCGGAAAGCCGGCCATAAATGTTGAACGAATGACAGCGTTCGGCATTAAAGTACGAATTTTTTTAATCAGCCTGCTGTAAACAGCGGCGTCTCCTTTTCTGCCCATCCGGCGCAGAATTTCCACACACGCGTGTTGAAACGGAATATCAAAATACGGCAGCACTTTTTTACAGGAGGCAACAGTCTGCAAAAGCGAATCGGTAATGTGATCGGGGTGCAGATAAAGAAGTCGAATTTGAAAGTTTCCGTCGATTGCGTCCAATCGTTTCAGCAATCGTTCCAAGGCAGCCGTACCCGATTCGGTATTTCCGTTGCTGCCGAATGCGGTCAAATCCTGCGCCGCTAAATTGATTTCGTACACACCCGACGCGGTCAACGCCCGCACCTCCGCCTCAACCGATTCTTCACTGCGGCTTTTGATGCGGCCGCGGATAAGAGGAATGGCGCAGAACGAACAGAAATTTTCGCACCCTTCGGCAATTTTAACGTAGACGCTGCGCGGAGTCGAAAAGAAAAAATTCCTTTCGTAAAAAAGTCTGTCGGGAACGGCGGCTTCGGCTCCCGCCAGTTTCAGCACCGCCTCAGCCGTTTTCCGGATTGAACGGTTGCCGATAAAAAGGTCAGCCGCTCCGGTTTTTTTCAGTTCGTTTTCATAACGCTGCGCCAGACAGCCGGTCACCGCCAGTTTTTTGCCGGGATAGCGTTCCCTCAAATCGGTAAAAACAGCGACCGATTCCTTTTTGGCATCATCGATAAAACCGCACGTATTGACAATCAAAATATCCGCCGCGACGGCGTCTGCCGTATGCCGCAACCCGTTTTGAGACAATAAGGCAATCAGATTTTCCGAATCGACACTGTTTTTGGCGCAGCCGCACGTTTCAAGATAAAACGAACGCGCCTCAATATCTCGGAATGATTCTGAGCTCATAGAGATTTCTTTGATGGTTGAATGCCCATTGCGCTTCGCGGGAAACCACCTGCCCCAGCGTTCCCAACTGAACATCCGTTCCGTTGACCTTCACCGACGCCACGCCGGCATTGGAAAGCGAAAGATAAATACGCATATTCCCGTCCAGCCTCAGCCGCTGGTTGGTCCGGAAAAACCCTTCGACAAAATCATCCTCAGTGTCCAGTTTATACCGGACGAAACAGCGGTCCCTGAAAACAATATCAATGCTGAACGGATTGGCAACGGATGAAGTTTCGACGATAATCGGTTCGACGCGGCGGGATTCAGCCGGCTGCAACTGCTCCTCCGGCTGAAAATTAATAAAAGCGGACTGCTGCGGTTCTTCCGCCGGACGGTCGGACGGATCTTCGCGGACGGCTTCCCCGACCTCCCGGTCAAAACGGATCAACGCCGACTGCAGGCGGGCGTCAAAACTGCGGACCGTCATTTTCACATCGGGAATTCCGTCCAGATCGAAATCAATCTGCGATTCTTCTCCGGGAAGCGCTTCAATTATCCCGGTTTTCTTCTCACTCCCCGATTCATACGCAATAACGGTCTTTTCTCCGATTTCACTGACCCGAAGGGCAAACTCACCGTCGCCGACCAGAAAACGCAGTCCGTCGCCGACTTTGATTCTCTGTTCCGTAAACTGCGCGTCGAAAAGCGGAAGAACGGCCTCCTCCGTTTCGGTTACCCCGACCGCCGGCTCGCGCATTACAAACCAAACCGCGGCAAAAACAACCGCCGCGATCACAAGGACAGCTGCGAATCCGGCTGCCACCGCCTTTCCATTGATGCTGACTTTTTTCCGGACCGCCAGAAGTTTTTCAACGGGAATCGGCTGTTCCTGAATCAACCGGCTGCGGTAAAGGGAAATCATTTCGTTCGGATTCAGTCCCAGATAAATTGCATAATTGCGGATGAATCCGGTCAGAAAAATCTCGGCAGGGAACTGACTGTAATCCTCATTCTCCAACGCTTCCAGAGAGGCTTTCTGAATGCACGTCTCTTCCGCCGCCTGTTCGATCGTCACCCTCTTTGCCGCGCGGGCCTGTTTGAATTTCTCCCCCAAATTTTCCATTTATTTACTCCTCCCTTATTTACTCTTCATTCGGATCAAACAAAAAATTGTTCTGTTTGTACGACGTCGGAGGCGATGTGTAGTCAAACCGCGTATCCGGAATTCCGGTATTGTACTGATAACCGGAAAACGTGCAGACAATCGAATTTTGCGCCGCATCGATTCCTTCAAACCTCAAAATATTGAAATTTTGATCGATGTAAAGAATAATTTCCCGGAATCCGGCTTTTGTAAAACGCCAGACCAACCGCAGTCTCAAAACGGGAACGTCAAGCCCTTCCGCCTGCACAAATTCGGGCGTTTCGTTGTATGAAATTTTATAATTCTTTTTCATAAACGAAAGCCCCTCTTCTCCCGTAACCGCCGCAATGGGGTTCCCGTTTCTCTCCAATTTCTGAACAAATGTTACGCCCGTCTGCGGCAGGTAGCAGGTCAGCTCCTTTCCGTCGCTGACAATCACCTGATTGGAGGGACGGGAAAAATTAATCCTTACCTTATCCGGTTTTTTATAGTACAAAACCCCCGACATGGAAGAGTTTCCGACTTCGTAACGGACGTTGACTTCGTAATCCGTCATTCCGTTGTATTTTGCGGCGACACGGTCGAAAACATCCATAGCCGTCTGACTGTTTTGCGCCTGCAGAGATAAAGCGCAGAACATTGATACAAAAACAAAAAAAGATTTTGAAAAGAAACGGAAACCCATAGTATTTATCATACACAAAGCACGATGAATGTCAAGCCGAATCCGGGATTTCGGTCCGACACAGACAACACTTTGCTTAAACGAATACGGCAACCGATTCCTTCTTTATCGGGACTCTGGACAAAAAACCGCAATCGGTTTACAATCAGCATATGAAACAGAATTCTTTCCGTCCGCTGCTGAAACCCGTTCAGACCGACGGCGAAATCCGGGCTGTCGCGGAAAAGGCTTCGGAAATTTGGCATGAGCACTTTACGCCAATTTTGGGAAAGGCGCAGGTTGAGTATATGCTCGGCCGATTCCAGTCGGCACAGGCGGTTTCCGACGCCATTACCCGCGGACATTACCGTTATTTTTTCATTCTCTCGGAAGAGGGAGAAATCGCCGGTTACTGCGCCGTTCAGCCGCGCGGCGACATTCTTTACCTCAGCAAGCTGTATATTGCCAAACCCTACCGCGGCCGGAAGCTGGCGAGCGCCGTCATGAAAGCGCTTTGCGAAACAGCTGCCGCCGAAAAGCGCCGCGCCCTCCGGCTCAACTGCAACCGGAACAACGCCGAAACCTTAAAAATTTACGACCGTCTCGGTTTCCGTATCATTGAAGAGGAAAAAACCTCCATCGGAAACGGATTTTTTACCGACGACTACGTTTTGGAAAAACCGCTGCCGGCGTCAAAAGTGCTCGGCTGACTCAATACGCCAGCCGGAACCGAACTTCCGGATCGTTTTCCAAATTAAACGAAAGCGTCACGCGCTCGCCGCCTTTATTGGTATACATTCCGTAAGAGTTCGGCGACGAAAAGGTCATGACGGGATCGCAGGCAAACGAAAACTGGCAGACCGCTCCGTTGCGCGAAATTTCTACCGGACGTTGCAGCAGCAGAGAGAGCAACCTTGCCGGCGTCTCGAGCGGATCCATTTCAGAGCCGACTGCGCTGACGGACGTTTCAACGCCGACTCCGCCTCCGGCAACCGCAATCTGCTTTTCTTCAATCGCTGTAAATTCATCCGTCGGGAAAAGTGTCTGAAAAAGCTCTCCCTCCCGGATTAAATTACCCGCCGCTCCGGAAGGAACGTGCTCGAATTGAATGCGAGCCGTTCCGGCAGATGTATTAAAACGAAACACCATTGCGGAAAAGTAAAAGGTGTCGGAGATGTTATTTTGCGTTACGGCTGACCGATCGATAATGCGAACCGCCGATTCGCGCTGTGAAGCGGCAGCCGGAAGAGAGAGTTCCTGTTCCGCCGAAAAAACCGGATCCGGAACGGATTTCGGTAACGCCGGAGTGACGTTTGCCGACGGGCGGAAATAACGCCGCACCGGCGGCGCTTTTTGCGGAACTTCGGTTTTCCGTATTTCAGCCTTCGAAATTTCCGACAGAGTTTCCGAGACTTCAGCCGCCGGCTCCGTCAAAGATTGTTCTCCGCCGGAAAGCACAGCCGATGTGTTTTTTGTCACACAGGAATATCCTGCGACCATCCATGTAAAAACGATAACAGCAAATAAAAACCGTTTCATCTCTTTCTATTATACCTCACCGTTTTAAAAAGACAAGCGGAAAAGCTTTTTTCTCTTGAATGTTTCGGATGATCGCTTTATAATTGCCCCATGGAGACAAAAATTATTTCTTTGGGCGGCTCGATTGTCGCGCCGGATGCGCCCGATACCAAAATGATTGCCGAATTTGCAAAAACAATCCGGAAATTCCTGGCCGCTGACGAAAACCGGCGGCTGATTCTGATTGTCGGAGGAGGAGGTCCCGCGCGGGTTTATCAAAAAGCGTGCCGCGAAATCGTTCCCGGTTTATCCGACGAGGAACAGGATTGGATCGGAATCATGGCGACCCGTCTGAACGCGCAGCTGATTAAGGCCGTCTTTGCCGATGAATGCCCGCAACCGGTCGTCTGCGATCCGACAGCCGATTTCGCGTTCGAAGGGCGCATTCTTACGGCAGCCGGATGGAAACCCGGTTTTTCCACCGATACCGACGCCGTTTATTTGGCCGAGAAGTTTGCGGCCGACACAGTGATTAACCTTTCCAATATCGAAAAAGTTTACACCGATGATCCGAAACTCAACCCGGACGCCCGCCCCGTCGACCGCATGAGTTGGAATGAGTTCATCTCCATGATCGGAACGGAGTGGACGCCGGGAAAAAATCTTCCGTTTGATCCGGTGGCTTCGCAAAAAGCGGCCGCACTCGGCTTGAAGGTAATCTGCGCCGGCGGCCGCAATCCTGAGAATTTACGGAAGATCCTGAACGGAGAACCGTTTTTCGGAACCGTTATCGGCGAATAACGGAACGCCGCGCAATTCTCAAAACCATCCGGCGGTGGTGTTATTTTTCTTTTTTCGGAATACCGGGGCCGTCAGCGTATTTTTTGACGGCGTCGATTGCCAATTTGACTTTACCGATGGCGCACGGACCGCCGACGCAGCCTCCTTCGCACGCCATGACTTCCAAAAAGTTGCCGGGCATTTTTCCTGTCGCATACATTTGCAGCATTTTGACCGCTTTTTTGTCAATTCCGTTGATAAACTGCGCATTAATGTCGGGAATGTCTTCGCGGCCGGCGTCTTTCATTTCTTTCAGCACGGCGGAACTGACGCCGCACGAAGTGGCGTAACCGCGGCCGGAACTTTTGACGGGACGGGTCATTTCATGCGGCTTAACGGATTCAAACTGCAAATCGAAGGCAACAAACATCGCCGCCAGTTCTTCAAAAGTCAAAACAAAATCGGTGTTGACGTCGATTAGAGCCTCTTTGCGTTTGGCAACGCACGGTCCGATGAAAACCGTCAGCGTTTCGGGGTCTTCCTGCTTCAGCGTTTGAGAGGTGTAGCGCATCGGACTGGGTGTTTCGGAGACGGCAGCCGACAATCCGGGAACGTGTTTTTTTACGGTTTCCACGTAACTCGGACAGCAGGATGTGGTCATCAATTTGTCGCCGCGTTTCATTCGTTCAACAAACTCTTCGGCTTCGTTTTCGGAGGTCATATCGGCTCCGAATGCGACTTCTTCCACGCCTGTAAAACCGATTGCTAAAACGGCGCCGGCAATTCGTTCCAACGGCACGGGAAATTGTCCGACAACCGACGGCGCCAACATAGCAGTGATTTTTTTCTTCTCTTTAATGGCTTTCAGTACATCGATAATTTGTGACTTTTCCAAGATGGCGCTGAACGGACAGGCAACCATGCATTTTCCGCAGTAGGTGCATTTGCCGAAGTCGATTTCCTGGACATCGGTTTCATGATTGCGTTTTATGGCGCCGACGGGACACGCTTCTTCGCACGGAATCGGAACGCGAATGACGGCGTGATAGGGGCACACCTGAGTACAGATTCCGCAGTCGATGCATTTTGAATAATCGATGACCGATTTTCCGTCGACTACGCTCATTGCTCCGCGCGGACAGTTGAAGACGCACGGCCGGGCAAAACAGCCGCGGCAGGCGTTGGTTACCAGATAACGGCTGGTAACACAGCTGGTGCAGGCGACGTCCAACACGCTGAGAATTTTTTCGTCAAACGAATCGCGTTTGAGGGCGTCGGCGAGGTAAGCGCTCAAGGATTTGGACTCGTCGGTTTCGTCTTCAACGCTGATTCCGAGCATTGCCATTAAACGGTATTTTAAAACAGCGCGGTCTTTATAAATACAGCAGCGGGAAGAGGCTTCTCCTTTCGGGCGAATTTCGATTGGAATTTTGTCGATTTTTTCCGCCAGCGTGTCGTTCATAAAATCTTTGATAATCCGAATGAGCAGCTCTTTGCGCATTCGGTTGGCGTCGTTTTTATCCTGCATGAGACGATCCTTTTCTGTGTTCGTAAATTTTTTCAATGATGGATGAAACTGTCGCATTTGACATCATTTCATCGTCAACTTTAACAAACGGTGCGGCGCCGTATTGATTGTCTTTACAGACGCCCAAACAGTGCGAACCGATAATTTCGACATTTTCTTTCAAATCGGCGGGCAGAAAGTTCTCCAAATCCTGCAAATCGGCCGCACCCAACAAATAGCACGTCGTTCCGACGCAAATAGTCACCTTTGTTTTCTCCATACGCTTCCCCTTTCAAATATAATGAACTGTTACCTTTTTCCGATACTGATTCTCCAAACAGGTTTGTATTCGTTTGATGATGTTGCGGCGCATTTCCAAATCAACCGGCAAATTGGGATCTTGATGCGCTTCATTGATTTTTGTTCCGACAATGAATTCAATGACGTCGCTGTCCATCAACAGGTTATAAAAATTCTGAATGACCGGCTGCATTTGCGAAAGCGGCGTCTCTTTTTCGAGCGTCACTGCCAATTCGGTCAAAGTCAGAATGCCCTCCGTTACCAAATCAATGCCTTCCATCTGGGAAGGAGGCGGCAGTCCGCGGGTGCGGTTTTTCAAATCGGTGCGAATCGGAATACCGAGCTCGCGAGAGACGATTTGTGCCGTCGTTCCGCCGCAGACAATTTTCTTTCCGTTGAAATTGCGGAACCAATCAACATAGACTGAATCGTTTTCTTCTTTAAACGGCGGTCCGGTCAGCAGCCGCAGCCGCCGCGGATGACGAAAATAGATGACGGCGCAAGTAATGTCATCCAACGGTTTGCCGCTTTGATCCATGCAGCACGCCTGTCGAACAACGGAACGCGCCAACGAACGTGCCGAAATTTCGGGATTATCGGCAATCAGCTCTTGAATGTATTTCAGGCATCCATCGCGCATCCAGCCGAATTTGTGCGGCTTCATCCCCAAACCTGCCTGCGTAACGCCGTCGGAAAAAAAAATGATACGGTCTTCCAGCTGAACAGGAAACTCCGACAGCAGCAGCTTACGCGACGGCCACTTTTGAGAAAATCGAATTTTTTTTTCGTGTTTGACTTCTTCGTTGTGTCTCAAATGGATGAATTCGGGATTATCCATTTCAATAACCCGCGCTTTTGTGCCGTTGATCAAATCAACGATGGTGAATGTTGCGTAACTGATTTTCCGCACTTCGCATACCGGCAGCGAATCCATAATGATTTCCGAAGATTTGACGACTTCCGTATTGTGGGCGACAAATTTCAGCGCCATGGCTGTTGTCATGTTGGAGAGTAGCGCTGCTTTGATTCCGCTTCCCAATCCGTCGGAGAGAACGGAGATGTAACGCTGTTCGCCCGGAATGATTTCGGTTTTAAAATCGTCTCCGGCAACCGCTTCACCGCCTTTGATGAGCTGACTGTATTCGACTTCGATGAACGCTTCGTCATTGATCATCATGAGCGGATAACTCCTTGTGATCGCCTTCAAACCCTTCGGCCACTTCTCTCAGTAAAATTTCGGTTTCAGCCATGTGTTCGCCGAGGTAGTTAGCAATTTTCTGAACGGTGAATACATTCTGTTCAATGACTTTTCTCGCTTTTTGAGCGATTTGTTCCCGCTGCAGTTCATTTTTGGTCATATCGGTGATAATGGCGCCGACTTGTCGGTGCGGATCAACGTTAAAAATACTGATTCGAAAGATTTTATCCTGCACGACGTAATTGTTGCGCAATACCTCTTCTCCCGATCGAAGCGCCGCTTCGAATAAATCGGAAAACGGTATCAGCCGCCGCAAGTCGGCGTGTTCCAAGCCGGGACTCGCTTCGTATGCCAAACGAGTGCCTTCGTCATCCATCAGTGAGGCAAACTGTTTGTTGCATTCAACGACTTTCAGGTTTTTGTCAACAATGACGACGGCGGACGGAATGTATTTGATCAGCGCATTGCTTTTGTTTTGCGCCAATCGCTTCAGATAAGAAACGCACATCTCCTTTTCCGCTTTTCCGGAGGCAACCGCCGCCACGAAATTGCGGCAGGTTTGGTAACCGCAGCCGCCGCAGTTCAATTCGTCTTCGGGATTGCGTTTTCCGATAGCCTCTAACCCGGCTTTCACCTGTTCCGGCGTCAGATCTGTTTTTTCAATCGGTTCGGGCGTAAACTGTTTTCGGATTTCCGTCGTATCTTTCCGATTTTCGCTCGATTTCATACAGCCTGGACGGGCGATGCGCAGAATGTCTTCCAATCGGTCTCCGCGGCCGGGCATTCCCGGACCGTTGACGCAACCTCCTTCGCACGCCAGACATTCGATAAAAAGTTTAACGTCTGTGTTTTGAGGCACACTGCCGGAAAGCAGACGATCCATGTTGTTCAATCCGGAAACAGTAAGATAAACGGTTTTTTCGTCATTTTGAAGCGAGCGCACGGTTTCAACCATGCCGCCTTCAAACGCATACAGCCGCCCTTCTTCCGCGCCGACGGGTTCAAACGCGGCGCCCGCCGCCGCTTCGCCGTTTAAGTCGATGCCCTCTTCTGTCAGCCACCGATTCAGCCGTTTGAATGTCAGTGCAATTTCCAAATCACTGTTGGTGTCGTCGGCTTCCAGTTTTTTAGCGGCGCACGGTCCGGCAAAAATCACTTTGACATCGGAGCCGTAGTATTCTTTCAAAAAAACAGCGTGCGCGCCGACGGGAGAAGTCATTTCTGTCAGCAGGGGAGAATATTCGGGAATGTATTTGCGGATGTATTCGACCGCCGCCGGACAGGCTGTCGACAGGAAAATGCCGGCGTCTGCCTGTTTCATTTCAGCAGCAACGTGAGCGCTGACAATTTGCGCGCCGAGAGCGGTTTCGCTGACGGCAAAAAAACCGAGTTTTTTCATCACCGAAACCATTTGCGCTTCCGAGACGTTTTTAAATGCACTCTTCCATGACGGCGCCAACGAAAGAACAAGTTTCTCTCCCTTTTCCAAAAGATATTTGACGCGGTCGACGTCGGAACGAATTTGTTTAGCGCCCGCCGGACAGACTTTGACGCACCGTCCGCACGCCACACACAGTTCGGGAATGACGCTGGCACTTCCGTTTTTCAGTTTAATCGCCTTAGCCGGACAGTGACGAATGCATTTATAACAGTCCTGGCATTCATTTTCTTTCGTAAAAACAGGATAAAAACCGTTCATAAACTCTCCTTATTTTTGATTATCAAACAAATCCCGGAGAATTTCAAACATTTTTCCCGGATTGACGCCGGTATGTACGGTCTCATTGATCATGACAACGGGCCCCTGGCTGCAGCGGTTCGTACAAAGGCAGCAAGAGAGTTCCAAATCCGTTTCATCATGCAGGCCCCGAGCCTCCAAAAAATCTTCAACCACTTTCAGATTCTCTTCGTTTCCCCGCGAAAAGCAGCTGCTTCCCATACAGATGACGATTTTCGGTTTCATGGCTCCTCCTGAAAAGAAAGGGCGCCGTAAAGGCGCCCGTTTGATTTCCGCAATCGTTAAACAGCGTCGCTCTTGCCGAAATAGGCATTGAGGTACATCTGTTTGATTTCACTGATCAACGGATAGCGCGGATTGGACGTCGTGCATTGATCATCAAATGCATCTTCGCACATTTTATCCAATTTTGCAAGAAAATCTTTTTCTTCGATTCCGTATTCTTTGATCGACATCGGCAGATTCAAAGATTTTTTCATGTTATTGAGTGCTTCAATCAGTTTCTCGATTTTATCTGCATTGGATTTGCCTCCTAAGCCCAGAAAATCGGAGATTCTGACAAAGCGGGAAACCGCCGACGGATATTCATACTGCGGAAAGCTGGCCTGTTTCGTCGGATTGTCGTTTGCATTGAAGCGAATAACCTGTTCCAGCAGCAAAGCGTTGGCAACGCCGTGCGGAATGTGGAACGCCGCTCCGAGTTTGTGCGCCATACTGTGACAGACGCCCAAAAACGCGTTGGCAAACGCCATACCGGCCATAGTCGCCGCATTGTGAACTTTCTCCCGAGCCTTGACGTTGGAAGCTCCTTCCGCGTAAGAAGTCGGCAGATACTTAAACAGCACCCGCAGCGCCTCAAACGCCAACGCGTTGGTGTAATCGGTCGACATAACGGAAACAATCGCCTCAATACTGTGGACAATCGCGTCGAAACCGCTGGCAGCCGTCAATCCTTTCGGCATATTCAGAACCAATTCGGAATCAACAATCGCCATACTCGGTGTCAGAGCGTAATCGGCAATCGCGTACTTCACGCCGGTTTGATCTTCGGTAACGATACTGAACGGCGTCACTTCGGAACCGGTTCCGCTGGTCGTCGGAATGGCGACCATCATTGCCTTTTTGCCCATATCGGGGAATCTGTAAATTCTCTTGCGGATATCCATGAACCGCAGCGCCAGTCCCTCAAACTTGATGTCGGGATTTTCGTAAAGCAGCCACATGATTTTGGCCGCGTCCATCGGCGAACCGCCGCCCAAACCGATGATGATGTCGGGGTTGAAAGCGTTGATCTGCGCAACGCCTTCGTTGATGGTCGACAGCGTGGGATCCGGTTTGACTTGGTGGAAAACCTGCGTCTCGATGTGGATTTCTTCCAGAATTTTGATGATGTTGTCAACGTATCCGCTGTTGAACAGGAAGGAGTCGGTGACGATGAACGCTCGTTTTTTGCCTTCCAAATCTTTGAGCGCAACGGGCAGACAGCCGTATTTAAAGTAAATTTTCGGCGGAACGCGGAACCACAGCATATTTTCCCTCCTCTCTGCGACGGTTTTGATGTTCAGTAAGTGTTTGACACCGACGTTTTCACTGACTGAGTTTCCTCCCCAGCTTCCGCAGCCCAACGTCAGCGACGGAGGCAGTTTGAAGTTATAGATGTCTCCGATAGCACCTTGACTGGCCGGCATATTGACCAGCGCGCGGCCTGTTTTCATCGTTGCTCCGAACAAATCGATACGATCGCGGTTTTGGAGATTCGTGTACAGAACCGATGTATGACCGAAGCCTCCCATTTCTACCATGATACGAGCCTTATCAAGTCCGTCTTTCCAATCTTCGCACTTAAACATTCCGAGGGTCGGACTCAATTTTTCATGCGCAAACGGTTCGTCTTTGGAAATTTCCGCGGCTTCTCCGATCAAAACTTTGGCGCTTTTGTCGATTTTTACGCCCGCCAATTCAGCAATTTTCCATGCAGGCTGTCCGACGATTTTCGGGCTGACGGTACCGCGTTTCGGATCGATGATAATCGGATCTACTTTTTTCTTCTCTTCGGGGCTCAAAATGTAAGCACCGCGGAGAATGAATTCGTCCCGCACCTTTTGGTAAATATCCTTGTGAACGATAACCGCCTGCTCGGAAGCACAAACAACGCCGTTATCAAAAGTTTTACTCATTAAAATGGAACTGACCGCCGTTTTAATATCCGCCGTCTCGTCAATGATAACGGGAGTATTTCCCGCACCGACGCCGATAGCCGGTTTACCCGAACTGTAAGCGGATTTTACCATTCCGGGACCGCCGGTTGCCAAAATCAAATTGACCAACGGGTGTTTCATCAGGTAATCGGTCGCTTCCATCGACGGCTCTTCAATCCAACCGATGATGTCTTCAGGGGCGCCGGCTGCAACCGCCGCATCCAAAATGATTTTTGCCGCCTTAATGGTCGACGCATTCGCTCGCGGGTGCGGACTGATGATGATTCCGTTGCGGGTTTTCAACGCCAGCAACGTTTTAAAAATCGCCGTCGATGTGGGGTTGGTCGTCGGAATGATGGCGCAAATCAAACCGATCGGTTCGGCAATTTTTTCAATTCCGAATGCGGTGTCGTGCTCAATAACGCCGCATGTTTTTTCGTCTTTATATTGATGAAAAATGTATTCCGAAGCAAAGTGGTTTTTAATAACTTTGTCTTCGACAATACCCATGCCTGTTTCTTCCGCCGCATCTTTTGCCAATTCAATTCTCCGCGCATTGGCAGCAATTGCCGCCATCCGGAAAATTTCATCGACCTGGGCCTGCGTGTAAGTGGAAAACTTTTTTTGAGCCGCTTTTGCTTTCTGAATCACCGTCTCCAGTTTTTGGAGATCGGCTTCGATTTTCGCTTGATCTTTTTCTGCCATGATCTGTATCTCCTTTAATGAATCGATATATTTTTATCGGTTCGTCTTATTTATATAAAATTTCGAAAAAACAGTCAATATAAAAATAAAATTTTATCGATATTTTTTTATTCTTTCTTGTCATTCGTTTCGCATTGTGATAAATTAATGATGTGAAAGAACAACAACGGTCGGGAATTCCATTACCAACCATTAAACGCATTCCGGTTTACGTCTCTGTATTGGAAAAATGGCTGAAAGAGGGCAAAGAGACCGTTTCTACTACCGATTTCGCAGCTGCCTTAACTCTGAAACCGGTTCAGGTCCGTAAAGATTTGGCCTTTGCCGGCGCGGAAGGCAAACCGCGGATCGGTTACCGGACAGAAGAGCTTTTGGAAACCCTTCACCGTTTTGTCGGCTGGAACAACCTTTCGGAAGCGGTTTTGGTCGGCGCCGGCGCACTGGGAACCGCTATACTCGGATACAAAGGATTTGATCGATTCGGATTGAAAATCAAAGCGGCGTTTGACATCGACGAATCCAAATGCGGCGCAACGGTTCACGATAAACCGGTCTACCCTATCCGCGATTTAAAACAATATGTCAAAAAAAACGGCATCATTATGGGAATTTTAACGGTGTCGGAAAACGGAGCACAACCGGCCGCCGACGCATTAGTCGAAGCCGGTATTCAAGGAATTTGGAATTTTTCTCCCGCACAAATCGATGTGCCCGACTCGATTTTCGTTCAGCAGGAAGATTTGGCTGCCGGGCTTGCCGTTTTGGCCGTCCGCATTAAAGAACGGCAGTAATTACTTAATCAACTCTTTCAGCGATGTTGCCAAGCCGGCCGCACCTTGTAAATCAGAGGGAATAATCACCTTCGTTGACGGCGATTCTGCCATTTTAACCAGCGCTTCAAACCCTTTCAACGCAATAACGCTTTGATCGGCGGAGGCATCTTTGATCATCTCAATACCGGCTGCTTCAGCCTCCTGCAGCGCCCGAATCGCAAACGCCTGTCCTTCGGCAATTTTAATTTCGGTCTGTTTTTTGGCTTCGGCGCGCAGAATCGCAGCTTCTTTTTCTCCCTCAGCAACCAAAATCGCCGACTGTTTCTCCCCTTCGGCGCGCAGAATCGCTTCCCGTTTTTCCCGTTCGGCGCGCATTTGCTTTTCCATCGCGTCTTGAATATCCCGCGGCGGCTGAATGTTCTTCACTTCGACGCGGTTGACTTTGATGCCCCACGGATCGGTGGCTTCGTCCAGAATTTCACGCATTTTCGTGTTGATCAAATCGCGGCTGGTCAGCGTTTCGTCAAGCTCCAGCTGTCCGATCAAATTGCGCAGAGTCGTCGCCGTCAGGTTTTCGATGGCTCCGATGGGATTGGCGACGCCGTAAGCGTAAAGTTTCGGATCCGTAATCTGAAAATAAATGACTGAATCAATCATCATCGTAACGTTATCTTTTG
This sequence comes from uncultured Spirochaetota bacterium, assembly GCA_944388995.1. Taxonomy (GTDB): domain Bacteria; phylum Spirochaetota; class Spirochaetia; order JAFGXN01; family JAFGXN01; genus CALXOJ01. The sequence continues at coordinate 21,011 of CALXKN010000016.1, forward strand.
TGATAACCGGCTGCGGTGCAAAATCGATCAGATTTTCTTTCAGTGTCACTTTTTTAGCAATCACGTCGATAAACGGAATCACAATATGAACTCCGACGTTCATCGTCCGCAGATAAGCGCCGAAACGTTCGACAACGGCAGCTTCCGCTTGCCGAATGACACGGACTCCCGAAATAAAAAGAAGCAATAATAAAATTAAGATGACTCCCGCAACAATCGCAAAAACCATAAAAAACTCCCTCCGTTATTAGACTGTTTGATTTTAAAATCAGACTTTCTCTACTTTTAATTTAACTCCTCGAATTTCGACAACGCGGACGTTGACCCCCGTTTCAATCGGCTCTTCTTCATCGGAAAAAGCGCTCCATTCCTGCCCTGATACTTTAACCAGACCGCTGCCGCGCGGCGCGATCGTTTTGATGACAACGCCGATTTCACCAATATTTCTGTCAGCGTTTGTCCGAGACGGTTTGCGGATTACTTTTTTCATTACCAACGGACGGAAAGAAAAAAGAAAAATGGTTGAAAGCAATAAAAAAATAAGAATTTGAACATACCAAGCAAGCGGCGCCGCCCCCGCGTAATAAAAAACCACGTTAACGGCCGCCATCACCAACGCGCCGACAATAAACCAAATCGACAAAAATGCATTGGTCACAACTTCTACGACGACGGCAACAATCAAAACGATCATCCAAATCATGATCCATAATCCGACGGATAAGCCCATAACCACCTCTCTCCTCAGTTTATCCTCTCGAAAGGAAAATGCAAGTAAATTTTTTCAATAAAAACAAATCTTTTGTTTAAAAGCATTTATTCAGCGGCGGAATTTTTTTATAATATTGAAACAGGAGAAATTATGGCGATTTTTACCGTAAAAATGCGCGCATCGCAACAAGGACGCCACACTTCCGGCGCAGAGAAAACCGTTGACGAATCCCGACTGACGAAGACGGTGTCCGCTCTGATTCGAAGAGCAAAAGAACACGAACTCGGGCAGCCCGATTTCATAAATCTAAAAATAGAACAACAAAATCCTTCACAAATCGTTTTTTTGCCGGCATTGCCGGTAACCGACCGGAGAGGCAATTCGATTGAAGAAACATTCCGCATTATGGAAGAAGAACTGGAAAAACTCGGTGTTCCGCAGCCGAAACGGCAAATTGAACGGCTGAAATCCTTGCCGCCGATGCGCGGCGCCGCGGTTTTCGACATTGCCTGCGGAGAGAGGCTGGATGTCCCGTTTGACCGTGGAATTCGCGTTACGTATATGGATGAAGAAAACGCCTTTTCCGACGGACTGATGCGGAAAAATCCGTTCCGTGAAGCCCTGGTTCTGTCGACCAAAACAGCCGCTGCCGAGGGAATGGTCGCGGAACTTTGCATTTCCGATGATCCGAATTATCTGACCGGATATATTGCCTCCGCCCAAAACGGATACATCCGATTGTCTCCAATGAAACAAAAAGGTGACTCCCGCGGCGGCAGAATTTTTCTGTTCGATTCGCGCAAAGGCCGGTTTGAAGACGCTGTTCGGTTTTTACAGGAGCAGCCGGTTCTTGTCACCGGTATGCCGGAACGCCTGTTTCCGACCCAAGACGACTGCGCAGACGTCATCCGCACAAATTTGGAAAGTCAAAAAGCCAACGGACTGCATCGCCGCATCACCGTCATCGATTCACCGCAAAAGAAGAAAATCAGAATCGGAAAGAAAAAACTGCTGCTTTTTTCTTCCAACAACTACTTGGATTGGGCAATGAATTCGACGATGAGATTGAAAACAGCCGCCGCCGTTTTGAAGTGGGGCTGCGGCAGCGGAGGCAGTCGGCTGACAACGGGAACGCAGCCGCCGCACGCGCGGTTGGAGGCGGCTTTAAGTCGATTTTTTGAAACGGACGACGCTCTGTTTTTTTCCACAGGATATGCCGCCAATGTCGGAATCTTGTCGGCACTCGGAAAAACCGTTGATGTGATTTTCAGCGATGAATCAAACCACGCCAGCATCATCGACGGCTGCCGTTTGGCAAAAGCAGACACCGTCGTTTATCGGCACAATGATCCGGTTGATTTGGAGAGAAAAATCCGCGGCTGTTCTTTCCGTTCGGGGTTAATTGTCAGCGACGGCGTTTTCAGTATGGGAGGAGATATTGTCCGACTGCCGGAAATTCTGACGCTGGGGAAGAAGTACGGGCTGCTGACGATGATCGACGAAGCCCATTCGTTCGGCGTTTTGGGAAAAACCGGACGCGGAACCGCCGAGCATTTCGGGCTGAAGGAAAACGCTGATTTAATTATGGGAACGCTCAGCAAAGCAGCGGGCGCCGAAGGCGGTTTCGTCTGCGGCAGCGCATTTTTAATCGACTTTCTGCGAAATAACGCGCGCAGTTTTATTTTTTCCACTGCGCCGACACCGGCTGATACGGCGGCAGCCGCCGCCGCACTGAAACGCATTCAGCGGCATCCGGAACGAATCCGCCGCCTTCAACGCAATATGAAACTTTTTGAACAAGCGCTTACCGATTTCGGATTCGATATCAGCGTCAATTCCGCCGTTGTTCCGATTCCTGTCGGAGACGAAGAGACGGCGCTTCGGGCCTCAAACCGTCTTCGGCAGCTCGGATTCTGGATTCCTGCCATCCGTTATCCGTCGGTTCCACGGGGAAAGGCGATTTTGCGCGCAGCCTTGACGGCGTCGCATACGGAAAAAGAACTGCGGGCCGCAGCGAAAGCGCTGGCTTCAGTTCTTATCCGAGAATAAAGCGGAACGGAAGGCGGGCGTTTTTTCTTCAATTTCTCCGCCTTCTCCGCCGCAAAAAATCCAACGGGGATTTTCTTCCGCTGCGTAAATCAAATCGTGAGAAGAAACAATGACAATTTTGCCCCGTTGTCGGGCACAGTCGGCAAGCAGTCGGAAAAACGACCGTTTTGATTCATAATCGAGAAAAGATGTCGGTTCATCAAGCAGCAACAGCGGCGTTTCCTGAGCCAACGCGCGGGCGGTCATTACCTTTTGCTTTTCTCCGTCGCTGAGAGAATCAAAAACGCGGTCCTTCAGTGTTAACGCATCTGCCGCTTTCAACGCGGTATTTACCGTTTCGACATCTGCCGCCGACAACCGTCCGCAGCGGCCGGTATACGGAGCGCGTCCGAGAGCGGCTGTCTCAAACGCGGTGAACAATCCCATCGACGGAAATCCGGTTAAGACGACCGCCGACACAAACGCCGACCGAGCCGGCGAAAAACAGCGGCGATCTTCCCCGTTCCACAGAACTGTTCCGGAAAGCGGGAGCTGTAGCGCTGCCAAAGTTCTCAACACGGTCGATTTCCCGGCTCCATTGCGACCGTAAAGAACACAAAAATCGCCGCTTTCAAAAATCAGGCGCTCCGCCGTTAAAACCGATTTATTCGCCCGCCGTTGCCGATAACCAAAAACGCAGTCGACCGCCTCCAATCGATTAATCATAACGACCTCCCGAACGGTCGCCCAAAAGAGCCACAAAGATAAACGGCAGCCCGAAGAGCGAAAGCACAGGATTTAAAGGCAGCGCTGAGGAAAAAAGCGCGGGAATTTTTGCTGTCAAATCAGCGGTTAAGGTCAGCAGTGCGCCGGCAACGGCAGCAGTCGGAATCAATTTACGGTAATCATCGATATGAAAGAGATCGATAATCAGCCGCGGCGCCGCGATGCCGACAAATGCAATCGGACCGCAAAATGCAGTCACAGCCGCCGCCGGCAGCGAAGAAACCGCTACCAATCCGAAACGCAGCCGCTTCACATTAACGCCGCTCGACGCCGCATAGTCGTCTGAGAGTCGGTAAAGATTCAAATCTTTTGCGATACGAATAGAGTAAATCAAAGTGACGGCACAGACAACCATTAAGAACAGCGATTGACTCAAATTCGCAGCAGAGAACGATGCAAAACTCCACGAAAAATAATTCTCCCACTCCTGCGGAGAAGAAAAAAATATCATCAGAGAAATCAGTGCATTGACGCCGTATCCGATCATCAATCCGGCAACGAGCAGCGCCGAATTTGATTTAAGGCGAACCGACAACGCTGAAACTGCCGCCGTCACCGTCAGCGCGCCGACAAACGCCGCAGCTGTTGTTCCGAACATCAGCACGCCGCCGCCTAAAACGACGGCGCCGTAACGAAAAATCAATGTGACTGCCGCCGCGCCAAACGCCGCACCGGAGTGAATTCCCAATACAAACGGATCCGCCATCGGATTACGGAAAAACGACTGTAAAAGAACGCCGGCGATCGCCATTGAAGCTCCGGCGGCAACCGCCGTCAGCAAACGAGGCAAACGGATTTCCGTTAAAAGCCGACCAAAAAGTTCTTTATCGCCGCCAAACCCGACGGATGATGTTCCTATCCAAAGATGAAGAGCGGCCGCCATCAAAAGCAGCGGGAGTAAAACCGCAAGCGTTTTTTTCATTTAAGAATCCGATAAAAATATGTCGGTTCGCCGCCGCCGGTCATAGCCGCCCAATCTTCCAAAAGCCAATCGGGGCGCAGCGGAGAATAATCGTAAAATCCATTGAAACCGCGTTCATCGGTCAGCCGATCGTTTACAGCAACACGCGCCGTTTTCAGCGGAGGAAACCCATCCAGCCGCGAATCTCCCAATGCCGAAAGCGCGGCGTTTTCGAATTCCGCACGGCTCTGAAAACTTCCGGAGTGAAGAACCCACAGCGATGCGGAAGAAAATCGGGCAAAAACGCCCTCCAAATCGAATAAAACCGTCTCGGCAGCTGTTTCCGGAGCCAAATAAAAACATCCGCCTTCCCTTGCTGCAGTCGCCGAAAAACTGCTGCCCGACGGCATTCGCCACTGACCGTTTGCGGGAAGATTGAACATCACTTCGGGACGACGTGAACGCAGCGAAATTTTTGCTTTAATATCTTTGTATCGGGATTCGATTTCGCCAAACAAAGCAGCCGCTTCGATGCTTTTTCCGAAAAAAGCAGCCTCCAACTCCGCCCATTGCGCGCGTCCGAGCGGCGTTGTTTCCCTCCAATCCTCAATCGGGACGGGAACCGCTCCGGCAGAGATGATTTTTTCCGTTTCTTCCCAATCACCGCCCGCAGGAGAGAAAAAAACCGCTTCCGGTTTCAATGCTGTCAGTTTTTCGCGATCGAGTTTCATTCCTTCCGCCAATAGTGGAATCTCTTTTCGAGAAATTCGTTCTCGGAAACTTTTAATTGTCGTATAATCACCGTCAACACCGACAACGGCCTCTTCCGCTCCGACGGCTTCCATCAACGCCAAAACAGTCGTCGTGCAGACTGCCGTTCGACGCAGCGGAACCGCAACACGAAATTCCCGATCACCCAAAACGGCGCTTCCCTCTTCCCGAGGACAAAACCGATAGCGCCAAATCTCTCCGCCCGAAAGAATTTCGGCTAAAACAACTTCGCCGCGTTCGTTTTTTTGCAGCGAAAACAATTCGGCGTGTCCGTAACCGTCGATTTTGGAAACCTTTCCGCAGGCGGCGAACAGTAAAATCGTTAAAAAAAGCGAAAACCATCGGTTTTTCACAAAATTTCTCCTGTTTTAAATACGAATTTCTTTCGAGTGACAAAGCCGCCTTCTCTCGGAGGGAAATGCCACCGCTCGACCACCGGCAGTACGGCGCGGCGGAACCATTCATGCGACGATTGTAAAATTTCTGCCGAAACGACACAGCCGTCGCTTCCAACCGTCAGCTCTACCGTTACCGTCCCGCCGAGCCCCCGCCGCCGAGCAGCCGCCGGATAAGCCGGCATCGGCAGTTCAACGCCTGCCGACGCCTTGACAAAATCGACATTCGGAAGAGCGGAGGGTTCAGCATCTGAATTTTTTTCCGCTGTCGAAGATTCCGCAGGAACAAACTGTTCGGCTGCTGTTTTTTCCGATTCGGTCGGACGAACGGCTTTTGTATCCGTTTCCGGCAGCCGATCTGCCGTTTCAGTGGGCAGAACGGATTGAACGGACGAATCGACATCGGCAGCAAGATTCGGCAATCGAATTTCCGCCGCCAGTCGAATCTCCGCCGTTTCCGGATCAGGCAGGCAGAGCGCCGCCGACAAAGCAGCGCCGTAAATCGATAAAGCGACGGCAATCGAAAAAATCAGACGGAGCCGATCACTCACCGCCGTTGAGAACGGCTGCGCACGCCGCATCAAATCCGGCAGAACCGACTGTTTTAAACGCATCATAAATCACATTTCCGAACGAATCGAACTGCGCTTCGTATCCGTCGGTTCCTTCCGCACACCCGGGAATATCGATTAAACGCAAATAACGCACCGCGTTTAAATCAAGTCGACCGTCCTTAACCGCTTCCCGATCCGCCAACTCGTCAAGATCAAAGAGAGTTCCGTATCCGAGAGGTTTTGCACCCGCCAAACCAAAAACCGAGTCGGCTTCAATCTGTCCGCCGGAAGAGACTGTTTCCGTTCTTTTTGAAACCGAAGAAAACCGCTCAAAATGGCTGCCGTCACTGCTCACTTCGACAAAAGCCAGTTCCGCAAACACAGAGTTTTCGCCGGCGCTCATTCCGTTTTCAAAGACGGCAAAATCGGGTCCGATACCGTTGCCGGCGGGCGTTTCCCACTTCAGCGTCAGCGAACCGCCGTTTCCGAGGGAAACGACATCGTAAACCGGATCGGAAACCGCTTCCGACTTGTGCGCAAGCCAACTGCCGAGCGCCAGCTGCGGATCCATAAACGATGTTAAATCCTTACCTTCAACGTATTTAATGACTTCCGACGCCCAACCGACCGCGGCGGCTGTTTCTGCATGTACAGTCAGCTGCGACACGCTGCCGAAACTTTCGACCGCAATAAAACGGTACATGGAAACCGCTTCTTCACCGGGACGCCGCACAAAGACCGTGCACGGACCGGTTTTGTCAACCGAAAACGAATCGGCCGCCCGCCAACGGTTTTCGGCGTCCGCAACCGAAGCGTCGGTCGTTCCCGTGACAACGGCGGCTTCGGCGGATTCAGACAACCGCACCGTTTTTCCGAGCGGAAGCAGTCGTCCCGTGTAAAGGCAGCGCACCGGAGATGAAAAATCATCCGCGGAGGATGGTTCCATATTCATGTACGCCTCTTCATATTCCTGCTCCAGATAAACGGCGGGCGCAGGCGGTTGGGGTTCGGGATCGGAAGGACAACCGACAGCCGCCGCTGCCGCCATACCGACGATGAAAATTTCAAACCGCATCACTGTTTTTCATATCCGACGGAAGCGTAATCAAACCAACCGTTTGCGCAAGTGATTTTCTCTTCGGCTTCGACCGCATCGGAGAAAAGCGAATTCACGTAAACACTTTCGTCAGTTGATCCGTTTTTGAATCCTTGTGTAAAAATCCACAAATTGTCTTCCCCACGGGCAAACCGAAAAACATTGTACTCTCCGACTTTACCCGTTCCGTCGCCGTCGCTTTTTGTCAACCGAATGACAAGATACCCGAAAAACGGAAATGCTGCGTTTTCGGCAATCGAATTTGCCGGACGTTGTTCGCCGCCGTTAAAACTGCCGAACTGTGCTTTTTCAATTTCTGCCTCATAAACGACAGAAAGCGTTTCATTGGAATTGCCGCTTTCGTAGCGGACGGAAGATTCCGTGATCGTGATTTGCTCCTGCCATGGACCGAAATCAGAAGACGCATCCAAAACATAAACGCCGATTAACTCTTTTCCCGTTTCTCCGGAAAGCGCTTCGCACGCCGTCAAAATGACTACCGCAAAGACGACGCATGACGAAAAGAAAATTCTTTTCATAAAAACTCCTTTTCGGGCAAAAGAAAAAAATGCGAACAGCGATTTTTAACTCAAACCCGAAGTTAAAAATAAAGATGCCGTACCAAAGTTTCCCGGCTTACGAGCTTTTCTGCGAAGCCTTCCCATCCGAAGACAGTGGCAATATTTCGCTTCTTCTCGATCACGGTTGCGGGTCAGCGCGGGATTTTCACCCGACTTCCATTGAAGTACTCCGGAATTATAGCTGTTTTCTTCTTGTTTGACAAGCGAATTTTCTTACGGAAAACCCTTCCTTTTCCGTCCGATTCATGACATAATGAAGCATGAACAATTCCCGGATTTTTCAGAAAAATCATTCGAAAGCCTGTCAGCTGATGGGAAAGAAAAAGTATGTAAAAGCCATCCCGTATCTTCTGACAGCGCTTGAAGAAATTCCGAATCATCCCGTTGTACTTTCCAACTTGGCAGTCTGTTATTACGAAAGCGGCGATCGGGACGCCGCCGCACGGACGGTCGCAAACGCACGCGAACGGGGTGTTCAATCGGCTGAGCTGGATAATGTCAGCGGTCTGCTTGAACTGCGGCGGCAACAGTACACAAAGGCGCTCGAATATTTTTATGAAGCCTCAAAAAAAGATCCGCGCGTTTCCGTTTATCACAACCACATGGGAGTCGCGCTCTTCAATTTAAAAAAATATCCGCACGCTTACAAAGAATTCAAAACTGCCGTTAATTTAGATCCGCACAATAAAGAGGCTGCGCGTAATTTACGCGACTGCGAATCGTTTTTATAACTGTTTATTTATCGCTCTTCAGACTCCCTTTGTATACAAGCGCTAACTGCAGTAAATGATCGTATGATTTGCTGTCAAAATTATACGCACCCCAATAAGAAGCCGACAAAGTCCATAAAGCGGAAGCACGGCTTGTGCGGAGAACCAAAGAACGCAAACTGACTTCGATTCCCGATTTAAAACCGGCTAAACTGACGTTTCTGAAATCATCGACGTTGTGGAAAAAATACGTCGGACCGAAAAAGAAATCCATCTTGTCTTTGACGCCGGTCTTAAAGCCAACCGTTTCTTCAATATAGACTTCCGGATTCAGAAGATTTTCGAAATCACTTTTCGGGGAAATCGAATAATTCGCATAAAAATCATTGTACAAACGGACTTCTCCCTTTCGGCTGACTTCGTATTCGACATAAAAAACACTTTCCGACTCAAGATAAGAAAATCCGCGGTCATCGACCGTAAAAAACGGCATGACTTTTTGTTCAATCTCCCACGCCAATCCGGGAGCGCCGCTTCCTTCCAATCCGAGAGAAAAAGCTGTGCGGTGCTTTGTTGATGAGCTAAGCTCTTCTCCGAACGCAATCGAATAATCGAAACGATATTCGAACCCTAAAATCAAACTCAGATGACTGCCGAAAAAGATTGCGTGATCTGTTCCGATTCCGGCCCGATAACGGAAAAGCAGGCTTCCGAGCGCATTTTCCGACTCATACTGATTCCGAAGATGAAAATCGAAATAACCATACACACCGAAGCGGTAATTATTCTTCGGTCTTCCTGAAAAATCGATCTTTACATTATTGCGGTTAAGCATTCGGTCGTTATATAAAAAAAGCGGATTGAAATCAATTCCCCCGTCAACGAATTTAAAAATACCTTCCAACGAAAACCCCCAAGCCAGCTCCCACGGAAAGGCGATACCGGAAGTCTGTTTCGGTTCGGTCACAAGAAGCCGTTCATCCGTTGCTGCGGGAATCTCGGTTTCGTCAGCCGTCTGAACGGCTGTCGCAGAAGATATACCTTCGGGTTCATTTAACAGGGGCGTCGTCTCCGCGGTTTGAGCAACCGCTGGAAACGAAAGAAAGAGCGATAAAACTAAAAAACCCGTTTTTACATACTCCATAAAAATCCTTAACGGCACGTACCGTCAGCATCGATTCGCTTAACGTAAATTTGTACCGTCCCCGGAACCGCCGATTCGCTGACAGTCAGCGTCAACGTCGCATCGCCGCGAAGCGGTTCATCCATGTGAAAGGTATAAACGCCGGCTTGACTGACGCCGTCGAAAATTTCGCATTCCGAACGTTCTTTAATACGCGTATCGTAATCGGCAGTCAGCTTGGCCTGCGGAATTTTTGCCGCAACGGATTTTCCGACGGGTATTAAATACACCTGAACGGTCACCGCTCCGTCGGTTCCGGGAAGAAGCGCTTCGTAATCCCCGATACTGTCTATGGCAATCGAAGCTCTAGATTTCCCTTTCGAAGGAATACAAAAATTAACATCCGCAACCGCCAGCCGTTGCAAATGACGGCTCAGCCTTTGCGTAAATGACAAATAGTTTTTTCCCTTCTTAGGAGTCCAAACCGCTTCTGCCACGGCCGCCGCCCGCGGATAGGCGGTGTACTCAACCTGTTCGATGCTTTTGATATATTCCGCCCAGACATTGGCCTGTCCTCCGATGACATATTTTTCGTATTTTCCGGACAAAGCCGTTCCGACCGGATCAAATTGATAAACGCGTTTTAACGGGAGCAGACCGCCGATTCCGAGTACATTGTACGGAGCCGCTTCCTGATGATAATCGAGATAAACGTAAGTATTCGGCGTCATAACAATGTCGTGCCCCATTTTGGCGGCCCGAATACCGCCGGCTTTACCGCGCCAACTCATCACCGTCGCATTTGGAGAAAGCCCCCCGTCAAGAATTTCATCCCAACCGATCGGTTTGCGCCCGTTGGCTGTCAGAAACTCGTCCATTTGATGGATAAACCAGCTCTGGGCTCCGTTTTCGTCTCCAAGGTTACGCTCTTTAATAAACTGTTGCACTTCCGGAGAGAGCCGCCACTGATCTTTAGCGCATTCATCGCCGCCGATGTGAATGTATTCACTCGGAAAAATCGCCATAACCTCCGTCAAAACATCCTTTAAGAAAGCAACGGTTTCATCCGACGGCTTGAATACAACAGGAGAAACGCCCCATACCTCGGAAACTTTCACGTCATTTCCGCGGTGACACTCTTTGCACCCGAAGATGCAGGAAGAATCGGCTTTACGGGAGATCAGCACATCATCCGGAATGTCCCGGACGCCGAGCCACGGATAGGCAGCAACCGCGGCCTGTGCGTGTCCCGGAATCTCTATTTCCGGGACAACCGTAATGCCTCTGTCGGCCGCATAACGGACAATCTCCCTTGCCTCTTCCTGAGTGTAATACCCGCCATGCGGCGTTCCGTCAAATTGATGAACGCCGTTTTTCAGCCCGCTGAAAAAATGTCCCTTCAGTGTCTGTGCCCGCCGGCTGCCGACTTCCGTCAGCAGCGGATACTTTTTGATTTCCAGCCGCCATCCCTGATCGTCGGTCAGATGCCAGTGCAGCGTGTTGAATTTATGCATGGCCATCAAATCAATATACCGTTTTACAGCCGAAATCTCCATAAAATGGCGGGTACAATCCATCATCATACCGCGCCAAGCGAAACGGGGCCAATCTTCAATTGAAACGACGGGAACGGTCCATGTCACACCGGGCTGAATCATTCCGCCGTAAACGGCGGCAGGCAATAATTGTTTCAGTGTCTGGTATCCGTAAAAAAATCCGGATGCTCCGACCGCCGCAATCCGGATGCCGCTGTCGGTAACGTCCAGCGTGTACGCTTCATCTCCCTTTTGAGTCAGCTTTTCGTCTCCGTAGACAAACCGGATTGCCGATTCGGCGTTCGGATCATCAGTCAATCCGAGAGTAAATCCGGCAGTCAGACGGAAATCTTCAATTAAGAACTCCGCCGCTTTTTCCGCTTCGGCGACCGCGTAAACCTTCATTCCCGGCGTCACCGTAAACTCGCCGTTTCCTTCCGTCACCGATACCGGCTGCGGTATCACCGCCACCCTTTCGGACGCCTTTCCGGGTTTAACCGACGTACAGCCGATTAAAAACACAAAACATGACAGCGCAACAAATGTTTTTTTCATTGTCATCACCTTAAACCGATTTTCTTCAGTATATGCCACTTTTCCCCGCTTGTAAAGTTCTTTTTTTGTGCTACAATGAAGTATGGATGAAAGATACACGCGGACGGCGCTTTTATTGGGAGAAGAGGGAACCGGACGGCTGAAAACGCTGTGTGTTGCGGTCGTCGGTTTGGGCGCCGTCGGCGGCTTTGCGGCGGAAATGTCGGCGCGGGCGGGCGTCGGAACGCTCCGTCTCATCGATTTTGACCGCTTTGAGGCGAGCAACCTCAACCGCCAGCTGCTGGCGACAACGCAGACGCTCGGACAGCTGAAAACCGAAGCGGCGGCCGAACGGATCGCCGCAATCGCGCCCGGCTGCCGGACGGAAATCCGCACTCTGTTTTTTTCAAAAGAAACCGCGGACGCCGCGCTGACGCCCCGCCCCGATGCGGTGATCGACGCCATCGATTCACTGGAAGCGAAAGCCGATTTAATCGAAGAGTGCGCGCGGCGGAACATCCCTGTCTTTTCGTCAATGGGAGCCGCGCTGAAAACCGACGCCGACGCTCTGCGCACCGGCGATTTGTTCCGCAGTGAAGTGTGTCCGCTGGCAAAAAAACTGCGGAATCTGTTAAAGCAGCGGGGCGTCAGCGCTCCCGTTTTCTGCGTTTACTCCGTACAGCCGCCGGCGAAAAACGCTCTCGGAGAGCCGGAAGCAGCCGGCGCCCGCCGCCCGCCGGGAAGTTTGGCAACACTGCCGGCGCTTTTCGGAATTCGGTTGGCGCATGAGGTCATTATGCGGGCGGCGGAAAACCGCCTTTGACCGCGGCCGCACGCGTTTAAAACTCAATTTCTGCGGCAACTCCAAAGTGATCGGAAGCGGGAAACCCTTCCTCTTCGTCAAAGCAGAGCCGGCATGATTCGATTTTTTTGAAACCGCGCGCCCACAGATAATCGATTCTTCGCGGAATCAACTCGTCAATATCGTGATAAGTATCGTAAAGCCGCTGTTTTTTTAATTCCGCTTCTTCGGAGTAGTACCGGGAAATATTGGCATTGCGGAACGGATCCCATGTAAAACCGGACCCGGCGCCGGCGGCCGCAAACGCATCGGTAAAACCTGCCGCTTCCATCATCCGCACGGATTCCCAGTCAGGACCCGCATTAAAATCACCGCCGATGACTACGGGTCCATCAGCCGGAACGATTTTTTCAATAAATTTCAAAAGCCTTGACGCTTCCTGCCGTTTTAGACGGACGTCTTCTTCCATTTTTTCCCGCGCCGCCTTGATTTGTTCCAATCCGAAACCGCGGCGGGAAGCGACTGCCGCTAAAGCCGTCGCATCTTTTGCCCCTCCTTTCCATTCGGGACATGCCAACCAATGCACGGCGACCGCCGTCAAACGCCTGCCATCGCCGATTTCCAAAACGGCGGCAATTGCCTGTGTCAGATTTCCGAAATGGAACGACGCATAATCGGAGACAAAACCCTTTCCCGCCAAATGCACCCGACCGGCTGCTTTCATTTTCAGTTCGGGCCGAGCCAAAATAACATCAGCCTCCCGCAAATTGACGGGGAACCCGATTCGGCCGATTTTAACGCCGGAAACACCGATACGGGCGTAAGCATCTGCCTGCAGTTCCCGACGCAGGCGGTTCAGCTGCCGCGGCACAGGATTGACTTCGTTTAAAAACATCACGTCGGCGTCTTCTTTTTTTAATCCGGCAATCAGCTTTTCTTCCCGTGCGCGGCGCTCTTCTTTGGTTTCAAATGTTCCAAGTCTGATTTTTCCGCGATAATTGAAACCCGACCAAACGTTAAGCGCAACAAATTTCACTCTTTCAACCCGATTCCTCGGTCCCGGCAGAGATTTTCTACACTGCGGTCGTAGGTCGCCTCAGCTTCAGGTGAAAAGAAACAGCCGGGTACGCCTTCGTTGCGGTCCCGATGATGAGCTACGCATTCACAGCAAATTCCGTGACGGGGACAGTGATAAGTGCAGGGACACGGTCTTCGATTGTTGCACGCCATAAAAACTCCTTTATTTTCAGTGTAAACGGAGAAAAAGCGAAAGTCAAGTTTTGTTTAATTTTCACCGGCTTGACAGAAATAAAATCGTTTTATATCATAAAAATGGATTCAATATAAAATAATAATACGGTGGCAATAATGGATCGTTTGCTTCGTTTACTGATGATTTTTTCTTTATCTGTATTATTTTTTTCATGCGAAGAAAATCCTCCCATTCATACAGACACTGAAAACACTGTGCCCGGAGATACAGGAGAAAGCGAAGATGAGGAAACTCCTTCCGATCCGATTGACGAGAAATATCCCAACTGGAAGGTCGGCATTTCCGGATTCGGATTCAGCCCTCAATCACCAAAAGGAACAACTTTTACTATAAAAGAAAAGAAATTTCTCATTAAATATTTAGCGTTGACGCGCTCTATCCTCAACACTCAGGAGTTTTTGGACGCATGGGAAAAAAATAAAGACTCTATCGATTGCGCATCGGAAACCGATTCCTATCCAGGTTCTCCGTATTCTATAAGCACAGGACAGGAATATAACAAAGACAGACTGCTTGAAACAATTCTAAACGCAGACTTTGATGTCCTTTACCGAAAGCACAATCTTGAAAGCAATATCGCTTCCGCCAATGTCGGGAAAAGTCTTTATGTGCGGCAGGGATACGATCCTGATGTGTACGATACCGAATACCTTTGCAATCTTTGGAGCGGCGATTTGACACAAACGCCGCAGGGATATGTTTCCTATCTGTCGCTGATTTTTCATGAAAATTTGCACAATGCGGGAATGGAGCACCATTCGGGCTACGATGCGGTATCGAAGATTCAAATGATTCTGTTTAATGTTTTATATGGAAATCCGAATAATATTGAAGGCCGTTACGCAGAGCAGACAGCGGAAATCGAAAACAGCTATTTGGAAAAATACGCCCATCTGCTGACCGACGACGAGAACATGCCGTAAACAACCGTAATGCCGAAAATTTTGTCCGACTGCAAACGGCAATTTTTTACACATAGAAATGACTATCGATTTAAGTGATAAGAAGGAGTTAATACAATGAAAAAGCTTTTAAAGACGGTATTGCCGTTCATCGCGGTTCTGCTTTTTTCATGCAGCGACAAAGATCTTCCGATCATCGGCGTCAACGAAGCCGGCGTTGCTTATTACGTCAAGGCCAACGAAACGCCGAAAAACAAGGCGTATTTACAGCTGGCCGTTAAAGCCGGCAGCTGCGACGAACGGGATGATCAGCGCGGATTGGCGCACTTTTTGGAGCACATGGCGTTTAACGGCACCCGCAGTTATGAAGGAAAGGAGTTGGTCGCCTTTCTTGAATCGATGGGCGTCGCTTTCGGTCCGGAGCTCAACGCTTACACCTCCTACAACGAAACGGTTTACGAACTTGAGGTTCCGACCGATAAACCGCATCTGCTGGATGAAGCCATCAACATTCTTCAGGAATGGGCTTTTCATATCACTCTGGATCAGGAACAAACCGAAAAAGAACGCGGCGTCATCCTTGAAGAGAAGCGGCTGCGCAATTCCGCTGCTATGCGCGCGCACCGGACAATGACAAACGCTCTGTTTGCCGGTTCGCTGTACGCAGACCGCGATCCTATCGGAACCGAAGAGTCGATTGCCTCCGCCGACCGCGCGCGGCTGCTCGACTTTTACACAGCCCATTACACGCCGCAAAATATGGCGGTTTTCATTGTCGGCGACATTGACGCCGAGGCCGCTGTCGAACGGCTGAAAACCTTTGCGCCGGCTGCCGCTTCCGAACGGACGGACGCAGAAGCGGATTTAACCCCGGGAAAGAGTTGGGCGGAGTTTGCCGCTTCCAGACAGAAAACGGCGCGTTTGGCCGTTCCCTTCGGTACGGAGCGGCAAATCACCGTTTTCACCGACCCTGAACTGACAGGCGCTTCGCTGACCGTGTGGCGCAAACGGCCGCCGCAGCTGCTGGTCAACGAACAAAACCGCCGCAACGACCTGATCCGGCAGCTGGGCGCCGGCATTCTCTCGCAGACGGCAGGCGATCTCATCCTGAGCGGAGAAAGCGAACTGATTTCGTTTACCGCTTACGATTCGCCGTTTGTCCGCACCCTTTCGGTTTTCGGCATGGAAGCCGCCCTGCCGATCGGCGACATTGAAACGCCGCTCCGTCAACTGATTGCACTGCTGAAAGGTTTCGGCGCCGGGCTCTGTGACGAAGCCAAACTGCAGCGCGCCAAACAGACCGCTTTAACCAATGCCGACGCTCTCGAAGCGCAAATTCCGACATACGAATCGCTTGCCTACTTAAACTGGTATAAAGACGACTGGCTCAACGGCCATACAACCGTCTCGGTCGCCGATTACGTCGCAAGCGTCCGCCGCATTGTGCCCACCGTCACCCTTTCCGAAATCAACGAAATGTTTGGCGAATGTTTCAACGGCCACGACGCCGTCTATTCCCTCGCCGCGCCGTCGCTTCCGTTTGAGAAAGCCGAAGCCGCCGCCCTCATCGAACGGCTGCTTGCCGAAACCGAGCCGTTTATGCCTGCCTCGCCCGATACCGCAGCCGAGTTCTTCCCTTACGAACCGGTTCCCGGCTCAATTACCGGACAACGGCAGGTGAAAGAGGCCGGCGCCGTCCGCTACACCCTCTCCAACGGCATCACCGTCTGGGCGCGTCCGTCCGACTTCAAAAAGAACGCTGTGGAGATGAAGGCCTTTCAGAACGGCGGTCTCTCGCTGGCCTCGAAAGCCGAATACGCCTCGGCGCTGCTGTGCGCCGACTGGTTCAGCCGAGGCGGTCTGGGAACGATGAACTCTGCCGAACTGAAAACGCAGATGGAAACCCGCAACGCCGCCTGCTCCGTCACCATAGACAACCTGACACACGGCTTTGAAGGCTACGCCGCCTCTGATGAACTGGAAACGCTGTTTCAGTTGATTTACCTTTATTTGATGCAGCCGAACCCCGATGAAGCCTCATTCAATCTCGTCCGTAAAGCTGCCGTTGAAGCCGCCGAACAGCGCGGCAACGACCCGACAGAGACATTCTTTCGCCGCGTTAACGAACGGCTGCACAACGGAAATTTTCGTTACCTGCCGGTTTCTGCCGACGAACTGCGCCGCACCGAAGCCGACGACGCTGAAGCGTTTTACCGCCGTCTCTTCTCTGCCTCAGGATTCACCTTTGTTTTCGCCGGCGATTTCGACCCTGCAACGCTCGAACGGTACATGGAACGTTACCTCGCCTCCGTTACCTTTAACGCAGAAGCGCTGAACGCCGACCTTTCCGTCTATGAGCCGATCGCCGCCGAAGCCGACAAAGAGACCGTTCGCAAAGGCGCCGAACCGAAAGCAATTGTTCAGCTTCTGTTTGCCGGAGAAACACCGTATTCGCCTGCCGCCGCTCTTGAAACCGCCGTCCTCGGCCGCATCATCGACATGGTCATGCGCGACTCAATCCGAGAAGACTCCTCCGGCGCCTACGCCACTCAAGGCTACGGCGTTCTTTCCCGACAGCCGTTTGAACAGTTTCTGGTCGCCGCCGCCTTCTTCTGTGATCCGCAGCGAGCCGAAACGCTCACCGCCCGCGCTGTTTCCGAACTGAACCGCCTCGCTGACAATCCCCGTTTTTCGGAATACCTGCGCAACAGCCTTGAAATCGAACGAACTTCTCTCGCCTCCGCCGACCGCACCAACAGCCGTTGGATTGAACGGCTCATTCTCCTTGAACAAGGCGCTCTCACCCCTGCCGACATCGCCGGACGCAGCGCCGCTATCGACGCCGTCACCTCCGAAAAAATCCTCCTCGCCGCTCAAACTTTGATGCCGTCCGAACGATTGAAGATATACACTCTTCTGCCCGAATAGCTCTTGTTTTGGGCGCGTGCGCGCGCCGCAAGAGCGCGCGCACCGCGTCGACGGCGGGCACGGCCTGCCTGCCGGCAGGCAGCCTTGCGGCTCCCGCCGTGCCGCTCGCGCCTTCGTCCGCAACGGATTTTCAAAAGACCGCGGCGGTTTTAGCGAAGGCGCGAGGGATTGGAGCGGAAATCCGCGGCCGACGGGCGGACGGCGCGGGGCAAAGCGGGCAGCTTTGCCGCGGGTGAAAATCAGGGAGGCCGCGGATTGCAGCGGAAAGCCCGGCGCCCCGCCTGCGGGGCGCGCGCCCGGAAAAATGAAGGGCCGCAGCGGTTGCCGATTGCGTTAAAATTGATTATATTGGCTCAAGGAGAAAATTATGTCGAAAACATTTAAAACGGAAGTTTCGCAGTTATTAAACTTGATTATCCATTCATTGTACTCTCATAAAGAGATTTTTTTACGGGAATTGATTTCCAACGCGTCTGATGCGATTGACAAACTGAAGTATTTGACGCTGACCGATGAAGCGTATAAAACTCTGTCGTGGGAGCCGAAAATTTCGATTACACTCGACGATTCGGCTAAACAGATCATTGTTTCGGATAACGGAATCGGTATGAGTGAAGAGGAGCTGAACGAAAATCTCGGAACGATTGCCCGCAGCGGAACCAAAAACTTTTTGGCCAATCTGACCGGCGACAGCCGCAAGGACTCCAATCTCATCGGACAGTTCGGCGTCGGTTTTTATTCGGCATTTATGGTTGCCGATAAGATTGAAGTGGTTTCAAAAAAAGCGCTCTCGGATCAGGCTTTCAAATGGTCGAGTGACGGAAAAGAGAAATACGACATTCAGCCGGCTGAAAAAGAGACGTTCGGAACCGATATTATTCTTCATTTAAATGATGAAGGAAAAGAATTCTGCTCTCATTGGCGCACTGAGTCGCTTGTGCGGAAATACTCGGATCACATCGCTTTTCCGATTTTCCTTAATTATATGGAAAAAAAGTATGAAGGCGAAGGCGACAACCGCAAAGAAATCGATGAGGCGGTGAGCAAACAGGTCAATACTGCGTCGGCTCTTTGGAAACGTTCCAAGTCGGAGATTAAACCGGAAGAGTATATTGAATTTTATAAATCGATCGGCGGCGACGGCGAAGAGCCGCTGCTGTGGCTGCACACGAAAGCCGAAGGAACCACCGAATACACAACCCTGTTTTACATTCCGGCGGTTGCTCCGTTTGATATGTACCGCGCCGATTACAAACCCGGCGTTAAACTCTACGTCAAGCGGGTCTTTATCACTGACGACGAAAAAGAGTTGATGCCGACTTATCTTCGTTTCCTGCGCGGCATTATCGACTCGGAAGATTTGCCGCTCAATGTTTCGCGTGAAATTCTACAGCAGAATCGAATTCTCTCGTCTATCCGCAGCGCTTCAGTCAAAAAGGTGCTGTCGGAAATCCTGGATTTAGCCAAAAATGCGCCCGATAAATTTGAAAAACTCATTACTCTTTACAACCGTCCGCTGAAAGAGGGGCTTTACAGCGATTATGCCAACCGCGATACGCTGATGGAAATTGTTCGATTCAAATCGACCGCCGTCGACGGATGGACTTCTCTCGAGGAGTACATTTCCCGCATGAAAGACGGTCAAAAGGCAATTTACTACATCACCGGAACGGCGGAAGCCAATCTGCGCAGCAATCCGTTGGTGCAGGCGTATAAAAACAAGGGCTACGAAGTTCTGATTTGCGACGACGAAATTGACGACTTTGTCATGCCGACGCTCGGCGATTACAAAGAAAAACCTTTTAAGTCGGTCAACCGCGACGGCGCAGCCGATGATTTCAAAACCGATGAAGAAAAGGAATCGGAAAAAAACGCAACCGCATTGACAGAAAAGATCAAAACGATTCTCGGCGACCGCGTTAAAGAAGTTCGTGCTTCTGCGGTGCTGAAAGACGCTCCTGCCTGTCTTGTTTCCGACGAATATGCGCCGACAGCCTATATGCAGCAGATGATGAAAGCGCTCGGGCAAACCGAAACCCCCGAATTCAAACCGATTCTTGAAATCAATCCGACTCACCCAATTCTGCTTGCGTTTGAAAACGCCTCCGAAGAATTGCAGAGCGACATAGCCTCTCTGCTGCTTGACCAGGCGATTCTGTTGGACGGCAACCCGATTCCCGATGCCGCCGCCTTCGTCGAAAAGATGAACCGCGTAACGGCCGCCGCATTGGGAAAATAATATTTTTCGTCCGAAAAGCAGGGGGAACCCTGCTTTTTTTTAAGTCAAAAACCGCGGCGGCGAACTGTTTTGATAAAAGGATAAGCATTTCGGGCGCGGTCTGCCTTCGGCAGACGGCCTTGCGGCCCCCGCCGCGCCGCTCGCGCCTCCGCCCGCGGCCGCCTTAAAACAAAACGGCGGCCGTCAAAGGCTGCCGCCGCAGTGATATCCGCCGCTTAAATTATGGGGTTTGAGGCTTTGTGCTCCGTACACTCTGAGGCGTCGACAGAGCATCCCGACTTATCACCCAGCAGTCCGTTGATTCTGGTAAGATCTTTTCCATCAGGCAAATTCCGTTCGTAACAAACATAGATACTCGTCAGATCATTTGTCATTGCAAATGCGTCAGACCCGATTTCTGTCAAACTGTTCGGAAGGTGAATTGTTTTTAAGCAGGAAACTTTGAAAGCGGCTTCTTCAATCGCCGTCAGCGCCGTACAGTCGGAAAGATCAATAATGAAAGTTTTGCTATTCTCCAGCCCTACCGCCTCAAAAGCCGATTTTCTGATTGTTTTCAATGATGTGCAGCCGTCAAAATTGATTGACGTCAGCTCCGTGGCCGCAAATGCACCGCTTCCGACAGACGTCAGGTTGGCGCAGCCGCCGAAATCAACGGCCGTCAGATTCGAACAGTTGGAGAATGCGTTATCACCGACCGTCTCCAGCGCCGCACAGTCGGAGAAATCGACGGACGGTAAAAGAGAGCTTGCAAAGGCGTCATGATCGACGGTTTTCAACCCCGTACAGCCGCTCAAATTCACTATCCGTAAGGCGGTTGTTTCGTAAAACGCCCCGGTGCCGATGGTCTCCAGCGACGCGCAGCCGGAAAAGTCGGCCGACTCAAGCGCCGGACAAAAACCGAAGGCGTATGCGCCGACGGTGGTCAAATTGACCGCCTCCGAAAAATCCACCCGTTTCAAAGTTTGATTGGCGCTTCCGCTGTCCTGCGAATCGCCTGCCAGACCGTTCGATGTTCCGAACGCGTAATCCGACACTTCCGTCACCGGAATTTCCTTTGCGTTTGAGCGGATAAATCCGGCAAAAACGCTGATCGTTTCGACGCCTTCCTTCACCCCGGAAAGGACGGCGTGATCTTCATAGATAGTATAAACCGCACCGTCTTCCGCCTCAAAATCCGTTCCCGGCTTGACCTCGGCGGCGGTCCATTCACCGGTCAGCCACTGCGCATACAACGCCACATTTCCGGTCGAGCCCTTCGGAATCGTTGTGACCCTTTTTGTGCGTTGCGCATCCGAATACCAACCGCCGAAAGTAAAGCCCTTGCGTTCCAGCGGCGTCAGGATGATTTCCTCCGATTCCACGTTGTATCCGGCAGGATTGGGCGTCACCCCTTCGGGAACCGTTCCGCCGTCGTAAATATAGGTGATCAGATAATCGCTTTCCGGCCGCCATTGGGCTTTGTAGACGGTTCCGACGGCAGGAAAGTAAACGGGAACTTCGGGATTCCAGCCGTTGAAAGCATACCCTTCCCGAACCGGTTCAAACGGAACGGAAAAAAGCTCGTCAGGAAAACCGAGTCGCAAGACCTTGCTCTCCCCGTCATTGAAAACCCCTCCGTTTGCGTCAAACGTCAGCGTTACCGATTCTTTGCACGCCGTCAAAGCGGCGGCAAAAACGATCAACAAAATACAGATTTTTTTCATACCTTTCTCCTTAATTCTATAAGACGCTTATCAAAACGGCAGAGACTGCCGGATTTTACGAAAACGCAAAAAACCGCCGCACGTATAAAACGCGCGACGGTTTTCTGTAAGAAAGGATAGAAATTTTGAAAAAAGAGAAGACTATTGCTTGCTTGCTTGCTTGCTTGCTTGCTTGCTTGCTTGCTTGCTTGCTTGCTTGCTTGCTTGCTTGCTTGCTTG
>CALXKN010000017.1 GCA_944388995.1 uncultured Spirochaetota bacterium
AAAATATCCCCAGTGGATGGAACACCATTTTTTTTAATATAATTTTATTATACAAAAAAAAAAAGAGAAAATCAAGCACCTTTCCAGATAACGATTCCCACCCCCCCCCCCCCCCCGTCATCGGAATTTTTCTTAAAATTTTTCTCTCGGTACATATTTGTGTCGGCTTGATTCATGAGTTCAGCAAAATCCTGTTCGCTGCTGATGGTGCCGGCGGCGGTACCGATGGAAAATCCGCAGCGAATTCCTGGAAAATTCGGTAATTTTAAATTTTTTCGAATTCTTTTCCGCAGTGATTTGACCATTTCTCCTTCGGAAGAGTCCATTAAGACCACCAGAAATTCGTCGCCGCCAATTCTGAAGATCAAATCCGGTTTACGAACGCTGGAAAAAAGAGCGTCTACGCATGCTTTAATGTATTGATCACCGGCTGTATGTCCGAAAATATCATTGACGGCCTTTAAATTATCGATATCGCACATCATGATGACAACGAACGGCTTTTTCTCGATAACTGCGTTTTCCTTAAGCCGCAGATAATGGCGGTTGTAAGCACCGGTCAGCGTGTCTTTGAACGCAGAATCTTCCATCATCACCAAAAGTTGTCCGATACGGGAGATGTCGTTCAGCATATAAATAAAACCGATAAACCGCTTCCGTTTATCAAAAAGTCGCCTGACTTCAACATAATGAAGAGTATCGCCGTCGACCCCTTCAATTAAGTAAAAATTTTCAAGATCGGAGTCGTCTTTCCGCTCCCCAAAAGCAATTTCCTTTTTACGGAAATACTGTGCTAAATCATAAATTGAGAACATTCCTTCTTTTGACAACAACCCTTTTCTCTTTAAAAGCGCAGTCGTCGCCGCATTCATGTAAACAACGGTTCGTTTTTTGTCGGTAATCATCACCGGAACAGGAAAAATATCGCTGCCGTGTTTGGAGGCGGAGAGAATCAGTTCTTCCACACGGTCAAAATAAACTGCCATCCAGATGAATACGACGGACAGAAAATGTGTGATTCCGCCGCAGGCAAACAAAAGCTCCGGTGAAAAGCCCGGAAAAATCGTCGAAATTATATTTTGAGTAAATAGGAACACAACAGCCGCAATCAGCATTGCCACCGTCTTTTTATTAGGCGTCGATTTTCTGAAAAGCTTAATCAGCAGAAAAACCGTTCCCGCAACGGTCGCCACATATCCGTAAATAAGATGAACATAGTACCACGGTCCATAAAATTCAGGAATTCGCATCCCGAAGCGACTGATAAAAACGTATTCGTAAGAGAACATAAACGGATAAAACGGATACAAAAGCGAAAACAGCGTTGTCGCAAAAGACATGATCATAAACGGTGCTAAAAACCGGTTGCTGCCGACAGTCGGCCACGTGTAACACAAGGCAAAAGAAAACCAAAATGTGACGGTAAATGAATTAGCAGAAAAAATAAGGGAATTATAAAACGCCGCCGTTTCAGGAACGGAGGTCAGCGTGTAAGCAAGATAAGATAAATTCCACAGTCCGAGAAAACAGGTAAAAAGCTGAAGATACCGATAAATTCTGCCATGTTCGCGGTACCGTTCACAGAGAAAAAAGACGCCGAATGCGACCATCGCCGCCAATACTCTGCCGATGATTCCGATTAAGTACGACATACTCGGGACGACATCAATCACGACTGCGCCCCCCGATCGATGTTTTTTCCAAGAATTTCCCTCTCAAGACGGAGTCCGTAGTCGCGCAGCTCTTTAAGAATCACTTTGTCTTTCGCGAGAGTTTCGCGGCTGGCAAGCCGCTCCTCAATTTTTCTCATGTAAAACGAAAAATTGATTAAATGATCCTGCGGCGGAACCAGCAGCCGCTGCGCGCAGAAACTTTTCCACTTGGCGCGGGTCTGATCATCCAACGAACCGTAATGATTGCGGCAGACAAATCGAAACACCATTTCATTCAGCCGCGGGTCCTCGAAATCGAAGCGGGTTGTCAGCATCTCTTCAGCCGAAAGCATCAGTGCGCGGTGCATTCTCTCCTTGTCGGCGTCGGAGAAAAAACCGGAGTAAATCATTAAATCCGGATCATTGGTCGGAGCGGCGGAACTGCGTTCAAAAAGACCGCTGTCGACGGGTTCGGAAGCGACGCGTCGATTGTGTTCGAATAAATTGCGGATGCGGGCAAACAAATCGGTCTCCCTCATCGCCTTACGCAATTCGGCGGCGTTCCTCAGACAAACAGCTTTATCGATTTTCAGCCGTTCAGCCGCTTCTTTTGTCAGCGCCGAAAGCGGTGCAGCCGCCGGCGCGCGGTTAAAAAAGAATTCTTTTATCGGCAGCCGGAGAGCGTTTTCGGCAGCCAGAATTTCATTGCGCGAGTACAGACGGTGCGCCAATTCATCCTCGCTCATACCGATGAAATCATCCGGAGCAAAGCGCAAATCATAAACGAGACTGCAGTTTGCCCGCGTCGGATCGGTTGCCAGCGGCAAAACGACGCTTGTCATTCCCTCCGGGCGTGAAAAAAGCGGCGAGGTAAAAAGAAACGGTTCTCCTGCCGTGTGAAATTCCTGAACCGTCTTTTTTTTACGCATATTAAATTCGTAACGGAACAGCTTCGGCTGCTTTTCGAACAGCAGCTTTGCGACGGCGATGGTGGCGTAAACGTCACTGAGGGCGTCGTGGGCATGTTCGTGCGCCAACCCGTTGGCGGCGGAAAGTTTTTCCAATCGAAAGGTCGGCCGCCCCGTCTCTTCGTCAATCGGCCAGACAATTCCCTCCGGGCGTAAATCATGCGCCATGCGGATCAAATCGATGATGTCGTATCGGTAATTGCCGTTTTTGTACTCCCGTTCGTAAGGATCCAGCAGATTGCGGTAAAGCGCATTCCGAATAAATTCGTCGTCGAATCGAATGTTATTGTATCCGAGAACGGTTGTCCCGGGAACGGAAAAAATTTCATTGATCGTGCGGATAAATTCGTATTCATTAACGCCTTTGCGCAGCGTTTCATTTGGGGTAATTCCGGTAACCAAACACGCTGCCGGATCCGGCAGATAATCGGGAGTAATTTTGCAATAAAGAACGACAGGATCCTCTATCGGTTCAAATCGATCATTGGTTCGGATTCCGGCAAACTGTGCAATCCGATCGATGCGCGGGTTCGTACCGAAAGTTTCGAGATCGTACCAAAAAAGAGATTCTCCCATATCGTCATTTTATTAGATATTCGAAAAGATGACAAGTTTAATATTTACGAAATTAGTTTTTTCAAGTATACTCAGAACATGAAGCGCCTGAAACCGATCCGCACGCTTATCATCAAAGACCGATACCTCCTTCCCTATCTGAACCGCAGCGCCGAAGCGATTTTGCCGGCTCTTTGGCGTCAGCTGGACGACAAAGGGTTTCTGGACAACTTTAAGGTGGCGGGAATGAACGCGTTCGGCTTCTACCGCGGACCGGCGGACGCCGACGCCTGCGTCCACGATTGGGCAGCCGCGGCGCTGAAAACGGTTGCCCGAAAAGAAACCTCCGAAGCGGCGCGGGAAGATCTTAACCGCAAACTGGAAACGTATATCCGCTTGGTAACGGCGGCTCAAGACGAAAGCGGCTATCTTTACACTTTTAAGCAGATTTGCGATCCGTCGCAAAAATGGAAGCGGCTTTTCGCGGAACGGGAGTGGCTCTGCATGGGCGCCTTCATCGAAACAGCCGTTATCCACGGAGAGCTGACAGGAAAAACGGAACTGCTGAACGCCGCCGAAAAGTGCGCCGACCTTTTTCTCACTGAATTCGGAAAAACCGAAGATACGCGGACTGCCGCCTTCAGCCGCATGGAACGGCCGCTTTTTCTGCTGAGCCGCGCCGTCGGCAACGACCGTTTTACGTTTCTGGCAAATGAGTTAACGGAACGGAGAACGCGTCAAAAAGCTCCCGGAGTGAGGTTTTTTTTCGAATCGCTGCAGCTGAATCGCCTGAAAAAAAACGTTCTCAAAAGTCAGTTAAAACTGCTTGGCAAAACATGGCCTATTGAAAGTGAACGGTGGGAAATTTTCCCCGAAGAACGCAAACGGCTGAGACTGAGAAGTTTCATCGACACGGCAACAGGGACCCGCTTTCAGATGAATCGGCGCAAACCGGCTCTCGAAAAAACTTGCGGAAACGCCGCCAATTATCTGGAAATTCTGCGCGGCCGTTTAGCCGATCCGAACGCCGACGACCGGATCCTTTCCGACATTGAAAATCGCTGGAACGACATTATTTTAAACCATGCCTACCTCACCGGCGGCGTCGGCGTCAACGCGCTGACCGGCGGATTCGGCAAACCGGGGGATTTACCCGCTGCCCGCTCCGTTGCCGCACCCGAAACGGCGTTTGAAACGGCAGCCCTCTCTCTCGAGCTTTACATGAGAACAGGGCGGATTTTTTACATCGATTTTTACGAATGGATCTTTTTCAACCTCATTCTGACAACCGCCGACAGTGAGGGGATCCGTTTTTTTTCCCGCCACCTTCACGAATCCGACGGCGGTTTCGGACGCAAGGAGAATCCCGTCCACCTGCAGGCGCCGCTTTCGTTTGCCAAAGCGCTCGCTTTTTACCCCGAAACGGTTGTCTTTCAGGACGATGACGGCGATCTTTACATCGACCAATACATCAGCGCGGAAATACACATCAAAGAACCGGAACTGACGATTTCGATGACGGCAAGCGAATCGGACTCGTTCCAAACTGTCATTCTTGTCGACAAAAAAACCGCCCGCGATCTGACGCTGTTCCTGCGCATTCCCGGATGGGCTGTCGGCTACCGCATCACCCTCAACGGAACAGAACTCGAATCGATGCCGAATATCCTTTTCGGCGAAACCGGCGAAGTGCCGCACTATTTCAACGGAAACCGCTTTCCGGTTAATTTATCAGGCAAAGGAAAAAACGAAATCACCGTCGACTTTCCGAAAATCATCCGGAGCCACTCCCCTCGGCGGCCGCACAAAACCGACGGAGACGTATTTGCCGTTTCCCGCGGGAAATTCCTCTACTGCGCCGAAGAAGCCGATAACCGGCACTCCGATTTCAATGAGCTGAACTTAAACCTTCAGAATGACTTTACCGTCGAGAAGAGTTACGACTTTTTCGATTCGCTGGTCATCGACGGAAAAGACGAAAACGGCGGGAGGGTTCGTTTGGTTCCCTATCATTTGTGGAACAATCGCGGCGACGGAAAAATGAAAATCCGAATAAAGAATCGAATTTCCGAAGAAATTCCTGACAAATCGGTTCGGAAAAAATCCGAACAAAAGGATCGAAAATGAATCAAATTGTTGAACCGAAAATTTTAAAAGGTTTCCGAGACTCGCTGCCGGAGACCGAAACCGTAAAAAAACAGATCATTCGCAAACTGGAAGAAACCTTCACCCGCTTCGGGTTTGATCCCGTCGACACTCCGGCGCTGGAATACGCTTCGGTTCTGCTTGGCAAAGGCAGCGGCGAGACCGACAAACAAATTTACCGCTTCCGGGACAACGGCGGTCGAGACGTGGCGCTGCGTTTTGATTTGACAGTGCCGTTTGCGCGCCTGATCGCCGCCCACCGCAGCGAACTGCCGATGCCGTTCCGCCGCTATCACATCGCCAAAGTGTGGCGCGGCGAAAACACTCAAAAAGGCCGTTACCGCGAATTTACTCAATGCGACTTTGACATCGTCGGAAGCGATTCGCCGCTCAATGACTTGGACATTCTGCTGCTGATGAACGAATCGTTTCGCGTCCTGGGAATCGACGGCGTGACGTTTCACATTTCCCACCGCGGCATCTTTAACGATTTTCTCAAGAAAGAAGGAATTGAAACGGCGTCGGCCGACATTCTGCGCACGGTCGATAAAATCGGAAAAATCGGCGAAGAGGAAGTGAGGCGCCTTTTAACCGAATTGCTGACAGCGGAAAAAGCGGAAAAAGTCATCGATTTTATTCGCCCTGAAGAAACAAATGAACGGACGCTGCAAAAGCTGACTCGTTTCTGCGGCAGAGAAACGCAAAATACCGCGCGTCTCTCCGATTTGCTCCGCATGCTGGAAGCAGCGGAAGTCGGAGCAAAATTTAAAATCAATCCGTCGATTACCCGCGGACTCGATTATTACACCGGCATCGTTTACGAAACGTTTTTGAATGATCTGCCCGGCATCGGTTCGGTCTGTTCCGGCGGCCGCTACGACAATCTGACTTCCATTTACACAAAAGAGCGGATTCCCGGCGTCGGATCATCTATCGGATTGGATCGGTTGATGGCGGCGCTCGGCGAACTCGGTCTTCTTCCGGGAACCAAAACCGGAACAGCCGCCTTGGTATGCCTTCAGGATGAACGGTTTCTCGACGGCTGCCTG
Organism: uncultured Spirochaetota bacterium; assembly: GCA_944388995.1. GTDB lineage: Bacteria > Spirochaetota > Spirochaetia > JAFGXN01 > JAFGXN01 > CALXOJ01. Next base: position 6,370 of record CALXKN010000017.1, read on the forward strand.
CGTTTGACACAGCGGCTGCGGGAAGCGGGAATCGCCTGCGAACTTTATCCTGAAGCCAAAAAACTGCCGAAACAGTTCTCCTACGCAGAAACGAAAGGCGTCCCGTTTGCCGTCATTTACGGCGAAGCCGAAGCGGCATCCGGGACTGTCACCGTAAAAGATTTAACAAAACGGGAAAACCGCGCTGAAATTTCGTTTGAGGAAGCGCTCGCTTGGATCAAGCGGGAGGGGCGATGAATTATGCCGAACTGCCGGTTTACCGGCAAAAAGAAAAAATTCTCGACTGCCTGAAAGACCATTCGGTGATCATTGTCCAAAGCCCAACGGGTTCTGGTAAGACCACACAAATTCCGATAATCCTGCACGACGCCGGCTACGGAGAAAACGGTGTTATCGGCGTCACGCAGCCGCGGCGAATCGCCGCCCTCTCTGTCAGTGACTTCATTGCCCGTCAGCTGAACTGCCGCGTCGGTGACTTCGTCGGATACAAAATGCGCTTTGACGATAAAACCTCGCCTTATACGAGGCTGAAAATCATGACCGACGGCATTCTTTTGCAGGAACTCAAACAGGATCGTTTTTTGTCGAAATACAGCGTCATCATGGTCGATGAAGCGCATGAACGGAGCCTCAACATCGACTTTATTCTCGGTCTCCTGAAAGAGATTCTGAAAGAACGCAGCGATTTTAAGGTCATCATCTCATCGGCAACCATCAACACCGCCGTTTTTTCGAAATACTTCGACGACGCACCGATTGTGACCATTGAAACGCCGGTTTACCCGGTCAAAGTCTCTTATCGCCCGCTTTCCGACCGCCGCGACGAAGAAGCTCTGGACAAGGAGATTGCCGACATCATCGAAGCACGCGTCAAAAATCGTCTTAAAGGCGACATTTTGGTTTTTCTGCCGGGTGAAGCCGCTATCAAATCGTGCTTAAAAGAGATTGTCGCCCGCCCCATCTCCGAAAAACTGGTGCTTTACCCGCTTTACGGCAGACTGAGCAAAGAGGAACAGGAGCGGGTTTTCACACCGACGCCGCCTGGAATGATTAAAACAGTTGTCTCGACCAACATTGCTGAAACCAGCGTCACCATTGACGGAATCGCCGCCGTTATCGATTCGGGATTGGCGAAAATCAATTTCTACAATAATCGAACCTGCACATCGGCATTAATCGAATCGGAAATCTCCAAAGCTTCGGCGGAACAGCGCAAAGGCCGCGCCGGCCGCACCGGTCCGGGCGAGTGCTACCGCCTCTATTCGAAACTGAGCTGCGAACACAAGCCGCAATTTACTACTGAAGAGATTTTCCGCACAGACCTTTCGGAAGTTATCCTGCGCATGGCGGATCTCGGAATCAAAGATTTTGAACGATTCGACTTCATCTCAAAACCGAACCGCGCCTCGATTGCCGGCGGAATAGAGACGCTTTTGAAGCTCGAAGCAATGACCGACGACCGCGAACTGACTGAAATCGGCAAAATGATGGTGGAATTTCCGCTGCTGCCGCGTCACGCCCGCATGATTATCGAAGCGGTTTACCGCTACCCCGATGTTTTAGGACACGTTGTCACCGCCACCGCGTTTCTGTCGACCCATTCGCCGTTTATTCTTCCGCCCGACGAAGAATTGGCCGCCCGCGCTGCCCATCACCGCTTTCGCGATCCGTCAGGAGATTTCGTCGCCTATCTCAAAATTTACGAAAAATTCATCACTGCCGAAGACAAAGAACTCTTTTGCAAAAAAAATTACCTCGATTATAAAGTGATGCTCGAAATTGCCAACATCAAAGAGCAGCTTGAATCGATCTTGGCAGAGAAAAACATCCCCGTCGGCAACCGCTTCGAATTGAAGCCGTTTCTGATGTCTATTGCGAAAGGTTTGATTCAATTTGTCTGTGTCCGCACCAAAACCAACGTTTATCGATCGGCGACGGCGGAAAAAATCAGCATTCACCCGGGATCGGTTTTATACAAAGAGAACGCCGAGTTCATCGTTGCCGGAGAAGTGGTCAAAACCTCGAAAACCTTCGCCCGCAGTGTCTCCAAACTGCAAAAAGAGTGGATAAGCGAACTATCGCCCGAACTCTACCGCGATTTGATGAAAAACAAATCCGGCGAACGCATCCGAGAACCGAAACAGCCGCACGCCGACGGAGTTTCCAAAAAAATCTGCGGAAAAACCTTCCCTGTTGCAGCAGAAGGATCTCGAAAAGATGTACTGCAAATCGATTGGGAAACATATCGAAAAATCCGCTATGACATCGACGAAAAAGACATTAAACAAGTCGGTAATCTGCGCGGCACAATCCTGTGGAACGGCCGCCGCATTTTAACGGAAGAGAAGATGCGCACGCTGATGTTCACCGCCCAGTTTCTCAACCCTGAACAGGATTTTATCGAAACCATCGATCGGCAGCCCCATCCGTTTGGAGACGCGCTTCTGCGCAGCCTGCCGCTTCTTCTGAAACTGACCCCGTTCGAAAAAAACGGCAAAAACCTCGGCTTTGTCTATCTGCGCACGGTTAAAAAAGGCAACTACGCGCTCGATGTCACCGCCAAGTTTACCGTCGCCGTCAACGAAAGTCTCGGGACCCTCGAAGAACTGGTTGACCTTACCGCCGGAAAAGCGACCGCTCGGCAAACGGAGCAGCTTAACCGCGTTTACAGACGGCTTTCGATTATTGAAGATAAATTTTAAACGTGAAGCGCCGGAACCGTCTTCCGCAGGATTTCAATCGAAAGCGGCGCTCGAAAGGTTTCACAAGGTCCCGACTGTAAAACAAACAGCAGATCTCCGCCGTTTTTCTTTTTATCTTGAGAAAGCGCTTCGCAAAATCCTTCAAAATCGGGAACCGGCGTTTCGACGGCAAACCCGTATTTATTCACCAGCTCCTCAAACGCTTCCGCATAAGCGGCGTTGCCGCGTCCGATCAGATCTGCCGCTTTCAACCCCTTGTCAATTCCCCAAACGACCGCTTCGCCGTGAGTCAAAGATCCCAGTCCGCAGACAGCCTCAAACGCATGCGCAAATGTATGCCCCCAGTTTAAATAGGCGCGGATCCCCTTTTCTCGGAAATCCTCACGGACAAACCGCGCCTTCACCTTCACGCATCGGGAAACGATTTCGCGCAATACGCCCTCTTCCCGTGCCGCAACGGCGTCACTCTCCCTCAACAGAATATCAAAAAGCTCCCTGTCGCCGAGCATTGCGGTTTTAATCGCCTCCCCGAGACCGCTGCGGTATTCGTTTTCCGGCAGCGTCTTCAGAAAATTCAAATCGATTCTCACCTCCCGCGCGGGATAGAAGGTACCGATCATGTTTTTCAATCCGCGGTAGTCGATACCGGTTTTTCCACCGACGGATGCATCGATCATTGCCAGCAGTGTGGTTGGGTAAAAAACGACGGAACATCCCCGCTTAAACAGAGAAGCGGCCAATCCCGTCAAATCGGTCAGCACGCCGCCGCCGAATGCGATCATTTCCCCGCTGCGATCCAGCTTCAAATTAAATGCGGCGTCCAAAATCCGAAACAAGGAATCGGCGTTTTTCACCTCTTCTCCCGAAGGCAGAGTTAAACACCGTCCGTCGGGAATGCGGGAACAAAAATCATCAAAAGGACGATTCAGCGAGCGGATACGGCTGTCGGTCACAAAAAGACGATTTTCGTAATTATTTTCGCAATACGGTTCACTAAAAGAAATTTCCGTGCTATAATCAGTAAAATGGATTGTATCTATCAAAGTCATTGCAACTATCATAACCCGTTTGACCGATTTTTTCAACCGGAGGTTACGATTTGAAGCGTTTATTTGTATTATTCTTAAGCGGATTATCGCTGTCGATGTTTGCGCAAAGCAATCTTTCAACGGCAGTATCCAATTTGGTTCAATCTCAGAGCAGTGAAAACCAAACCTCAAAATCGAGCTCCGATGAACAAGCCGATTTCGGTCTTCGCGAACGGATTCTCAAAGCATTGACAGTTCCGAAATGGGATACGATTCCGTCGTCATACATTTCGGCGATGGAGTCATACAAACCGACTCCGGGCGATATTTATCAGCTGACGATTTCTTCTTTTGATAACGGAGACGCCTCAGTCAAAACCGTTCCGTTTCAATTGGATACGGATTACTGTTTTGATTTACCGGTGATCGGTTTATTCAGCGTTAAAGGAATGGATCTTTTTACACTGCAAAAAACCGTTACACACCGATTGAAAACGGTTCTGCCTGTTGCGACTGTCGATTTTCGTCTGCTGACCCCGGCGCTGTTTGATGTTTTTATTTACGGAAAAGTGCCGTCACCCGGAAAACAGATCATGAATTCGACATTCCATCTGGTTGACTCCATTGCCATGGTCGGAGGATTAACGCCGACGGGCAGTTACCGGAAAGTGAAAGTTACCGGAGCCGACGGAACGGAAAGGTATTTCGACATCTCCAAATACTACACGAACGCCGATTTTTCCGTTAACCCCAATATCAATCCGAACGATGTCATTCAAATTTTACAAGCGGATATTTTGGTTTATGCTTCCAATGCTCTTTTATATCCGGGAACTTACGAACTAATTGAAGGCGAAACGATCGACGCAGTCATTCAGCAAAGCGGCGGCTTTGCCGGAGACGAAAATTTCATTAAAGCGAGCGTCCTCAGAAAGTCCGGATCCACAACCGAAACCATCCTGGTTGAAGCAGAATTTTTTTCTGAATTTAAGCTGCAGGATAAAGACATCATTAATTTTATTCCCGAATCGCTGCAGTATGATCCGGTGATTATCGATGGAGCTATAAATATCGGATCTGCCTCCTTTTTCTCGCAAATTACCGCCCAGGCAGGCCTCAATGAAGCGAACCTCTCCGGAATAACCGCATCGTTGGGCACCAATCGCCTCTATATTCCTTACAAAAAGGGATTAACGGTTCTGGGGGCCCTGGATATGGCAGGCGGACCGACAACCGTTGCCAAAATGGAACAGGCATTCATTCTGAAAAAAGGCTCTCTCGAGAAGACCCCTCTTCCGAACTTGAAAGAGTTGTGGCAGACGCGCAACGCCGAGCTTGACGTCATCCTTGAACCGGGAGACAAAGTCATTATTCCGTTTGAAGAAGTATTTGTCTACGTGGCAGGAGAAGTCAATGATCCGAAAGCGATTCCCTACATTTCCTCGTTTGCGCTTTTAGACTATGTAAAAGTGGCCGGTGGGTTTACGCTGGACGCCAACTACAAGAAATATTACCTGCTCGACTTAGAAGGAAAACGGATTGAAGTTCCGAAGGATTACGCCGTTTCGCCGGGAGACATCATTTACATTGAACGCAACTTTGCTCAGCTGTCGAATCAGGCGTTCAAAGACGTTCTGATTTACACCAGCTTTGCAAGTTCACTGGTGGCAACAGCTTCGAGTATCATGTCGCTTGCCATCAATATCCGGAACTGGCAGCGTAACTGATGCCGCGCATTTACTTTGATTGGGCAGCCTCCGCTCCGTGCGACCCGGAAGCAGCCGAAACCCTCTCTGCCGCCCTCAAACGCTATGCGGCCAACCCCTCATCTCGTCACACAAGCGGAAAAGAGGCTCGCGCCTGCTTGGAAACGTGCCGAAACGAGTGCGCCGATCTGTTGAAAACCACGCCCGAAACCGTCGTTTTTACTTCGGGCGGCAGCGAATCCAATAACATTGTCCTAACCTCGTTTTTGACTAAACGGAGACAAATCCATATTCTCTCCGCACCGTTTGAACATCCGTCGGTCATCAACCCGCTGTTTGAATTAAAAAGCAGCGGTCACAAAGTCGAATTTCTCAAAACAACCTCCGAGGGCGTCATCGACACCGACGATCTGCGCCGAAAGCTGACGCCCGAAACCGCTCTCGTCTGCCTGATGCACACTCACAACGAAACCGGCGCCGTTCAACCGCTCTCCGAAGCCGTGCAGGCGGTGAGAGAGTTTGAAAACGGCGGAAAACGAATTCACTTCCACTGCGACGCGGTTCAGGCCGGCGGAAAAACCGCCATCGACCTAACGGCAGCCGACGTCGATTCGGCGTCATTCAGCGCCCACAAATTCGGCGGCGCACGCGGCGCCGGCATTCTTTTCCTGAAAAAACCGCTTCAGCCGCTCTATCTCGGCGGAGGTCAGGAAAACGGTCTGCGGCCGGGAACGGAAAATCTTCCCGCCGTCGCGGCAATGACAGCCGCCCTCAAAAACAGAAATCGCTGCCGAGACGATGAGACCGCCGCCGCCCGCGAAATCAGAAGAAAACTGACGAATGCCTTTTCTCTGCGGCCGGAGATTGTCTTTCCCTTTCCCGAAAACGGAGCAGAGTTTTCACCCTACGTGATGAGCATAGCCGTTCCGGGACTGCCTTCAGAGGTGGCGCAGCGGCTTTTCAGCGACCGAGGTTTTGATATTTCATCCGGCTCCGCCTGTTCGTCAAACGACGCTGCCCGCAAACAGAAAATCAAAAATCCCCTCGGTCTCCCCCCTCGAATTGCCGAATCGGTTCTGCGTCTCTCGTGGGGACACACCACCTCTCCCTCCGACGCCGACGCTCTCATCAATGCGTTTGATGAAATCATAAAAGAACACCACACCCTTTTACGGCGGTCACCATGAAACAACTTTGGTTGCTGAAAATCGGCGAAATTGCACTGAAAGGCGGAAACCGCTCCCTGTTTGAACGGCAGCTGAAAAAAAACATCCGCTTTCAATTAAAAGAACACCTGATCTCCTACACCGGACAGCGGGGGCGATTTTACGCCGAAACCGACGGTCTGAGCGAAGAGGAGACGGCAAAACGACTCTCCACTGTCTTCGGGCTTTCGGGATTTGCCGTATGTCTGAAAACGGAAAAAACTGCCGACGCCGTCATCGAAGCGGCGGCCGAAATTGTCCGAAAGCATTTGGAACAAACAAAAACGGCGGCCGTTACGTTTAAAGCTGAATCACGCCGCGCCGACAAAGCCTTTCCGCTCGATTCCTACCGCCTCAACTGCCTTGTCGGAGACGCGCTGTGCGGCCGTTTTCCCCAACTGAAAGTCGACGTTCGCAATCCGCAGCTGACAGTCGGCATCGAAATCCGCGATCACGCCTACGTTTACGGCAACGGCACTGAAGGACCGGGCGGTCTTCCCGTCGGCTGCGCCGGCCGCGGCGTTCTGCTGCTCTCCGGCGGCATCGACTCACCTGTAGCCGGATGGCTGTGCGCCAAACGGGGCCTGAAACCGGAAGCCGTCTACTTTCACACCTACCCGTACACCTCCGGCGACTCTCTGGAAAAGGTCAAAACCCTCGCCCAAATTCTCTCACCGTGGACGTGCGGATTAAACCTGTTCTGCGTCAACTTCACGGAAATCCAGCTGAAAATCAAAGCCGAAGCCCGCCCCAACCGCACAACGATACTCTCCCGCAGCGCAATGATGGAAATCGCCACTCGGTTGGCATCCGAACGGCACGCCGGCGCCCTCGTTACCGGCGAAGCGCTCAGCCAGGTTGCCAGCCAAACCGTCGAAACCCTGCGCGTCACCGGCAGCCACACCGACCTGCCCGTTCTCCGCCCCGTCATCGGCTTCGACAAACAGGAAATCATCCGCATCGCCGAAAAAATCGGCACCTACGGAACCTCCATCCTGCCCTACGACGACTGCTGCACCCTCTTCTCACCCGAACACCCGGAAATCGCCCCCGATTTCGGCGAACTGAAAAAAGAGTTTGACCGCCTCAGCCTGACGCCGCTGATTGAGCAGGCGGCCGCCTCCGCCGAACGGATTTACTTCTCCCCCGAATCCTGACGCATCTTCTTTCGGGCGCGTGCGCGCCGCAGGCGGCGCGCACCGGGCTTTCCGCTGCAATTCGCGGGCCTCCCGCGCCCTTCCCCGCGGCAAAGCTGCCGCTTTGCCCTGCGCCTTCTTTCCGTCGGCCGCTCATTTCCGCTTCAATCCCTCGCTCCGGAGTTCCGCAGCCGGTCCGCTGAAAAAAGAAAAAAACGGCATTAATATTAATGGGGGTCTTTGGGGTTAGCCAAAACTGAATTTGTTTTTCTAAAATAACCGCACAGGGAGGCGCAGTCCTGCCGAAGGCGTCAGGCGCCCGGAGGAGGCCGTAAGGCCGTCTGCCCGTCGGGCAGACCGGGTCCGGAGGGCGCCGACGGCCGCCGCAGGCGGTCGGGACGCCCAAATGAAAACAGAAAGAAGTTATTCGATTTCAACCAATCGGTATTGACGACTGCCGAGGTTGATTTTTGCCGCGTGGTCAAGCGTGTGCAGGCCTTGGCGGCTTTCAATGCGTTCTTTTAATGCCGCAGAGTCTTCGGCTGCATAGACCATGTCGATAGCGGCTTGGTCGGCTGCCAGCGGATCAAGCGAAGCGACGATGCCGATGTCGTGCATGTCCGGTTCTGCCGGATTTCCGTTGCAGTCACAGTCGACGCTCAGCCGATTGAGGACGTTGATGAAAGCGATGTTTTTTCCCATGGCGTCACACAGACCTTTGGCAGCTTCGGCCATCGACTCCAGAAAGGCGATTTGATCGCCGCTGATGGAACCGTTTGTCGTTTTTCCGCCGGAATGGATGTAGACTTTGCCGCTTTCGAAATCTCCCCAACCGCTGCCAAATCCGATTGAGAGGTTTTTGATTGCTCCGCCGAATCCGGCCATGGCGTGACCTTTAAAGTGGGAGATGACCAGATATGAGCCGTAGTTGTTGAAATGGCTGCCGACAATGTGTCCTTTTGTCAGGTGTTCGGCGCCTTCAATCGGCAGATAGACGACGTCTTTTTCGTCCAACAGATCAAAGTCGGCGATTTTCGTAAAGCCGTGTTCTTCGGCGACTTTGTGATGTTCCGCATTGGAATTGCGGCGGCCCGGATAGGCGGTTTTGCACTCGACAATCACGCCGTCAACGGCCTTGACCGTCTTTTCCAGCAGTGCGGGGCGCAGGTAATTGGATGCGGGCGGTTCGCCGGTGCTGACTTTGACGCCGGTTTTTCCTTCCGGTTTCCAACCGAGGGCTTCGTAGACTTTCAACATTCCGTCGGCGGAAATGTCCTTCGTGAAATAGACCACCGGAGCCGATTTGTCGTCGGTTTGGTGGGGCAGTTTTTCTTGAGAAAAGGCTGTTGCACACGTGAAGAGGAGCGCCGCTCCCATCAATAAATGCAGAATTTTTTCCATTTGTTTGTTTCTCCTATTGTTCCGAACTGATTTTTCGGTCCGAACTCCGATGGTTCCTTTTTTCGTTTCTCTTTTCGAAGAAAAAGGGAACGACAAAGACGGCAACGGCAGCAGCGACGACAATCACTCCGAGAACAGCGTTGTCAATCGAGAGATCGAAAAACGGTTCACCGGCGGCAATAGCCGCAAATCCGTCAACGCACCACATTAACGCTGCCGCCGTGCAAGTCAGCGCGGCGGTTGCTAAACTTTTGTATCCTTGACCTCTGCGCTTGTTTGAAACAAAATACAGAACGCCGAAAACAGCCGCCGCGACGGCGGTAAATATCAGACACATCAGAAGCTCTCCGCCGCCGTTTTGCGCTTTCGAAGCAGACGCTTAACCGAAGCGGCCGCCCCCTCCGCCAATGCCCAAACACCGGTCACCAGCAGCGCCATACCGACGCCGACGCTTGCCAACTCCTGCAGCATGACGGAAATCTCCGCAGGGCTGTTCAAAGCTGTCAAGAACGGCGGAAGAAACGAAATTTCTCCGTGCCACAGGTGTTCAATTGCCAACAGAAAACTTCCACCGTAGAGCATCTTTTCCAAGCGCCCGACACTCTCATTGATCGAATCTATTTTCGCTGAATGAACCGCATTGACAGCGCTTTTTTTTAAAACGGTTTTTCTGACAGTCGTGACAATCACAGCTTCAGCCAAAGGTACGGTAAAACATGCCATATCATTCCTCCGTAAAATTTATTCTGTTTCCGCCTTTCGGAAAAGGCCGGTCAGTTCCGCATAAACGTCGCCGAAGCGTTTGCCGGTCCGACGGCAGACGGCAGCGACACTCTCGTATTCGGGAGAAAACCGAGTCTCCCCTGCAAATTCCGTCATTTTTCCTTTAATATCCCCGTATGCCGAAGGGATGACGACCGCTTTCCGTTCAAGAACGGTTCGTTCCGCTTCAAACCGCCGCACGCCGATGGTATTTGTGTGTGTAAAAAGAATTTCTTCCATAGCGGCGGCCTGCTCCCGACGGCAAAGAATTTTCAGCAGAAAACCGGGGCGGTTCTTTTTCATGTAACACGGAATCGTACAGACATCCAAAGCGCCGGCTTCAAACAGCCGCTCTGCCGTAAAGCCGATCGCTTCGCCGGTTGTATTGTCAATATCGGTTTCCATCTGAATGATCCGTTCGTTCTCTGAGTGTGAGTTTTCCTCAATTATAAATGCTCTCAAAAAACTCGGACGCCGGTAAGTTCGTTTTCCGGCTCCGTTGCCGATTTTAACAACTTTCATGAGAGTCGGCCGCGCATATTCATCGGCGACGGCGGCTGCAATCGCCGCTCCCGTTGGGGTAACAAACTCGCCGCGCTCCGGAATGATTTGCAGCGGAATTCCGTAACGCAGCGCCGTTTCGGCGACCGCCGGAACAGGAACCGGCAGGATACCGTGCTGGCAGCGGACGGTTCCCGTTCCTTCGCATAAATAAGGAATATAAACTTTTTTGATTTCAAGCGAATCAAAACAGACGGCAAAAGCGATGATGTCGACAATTGAATCGACAGCACCGACTTCGTGAAAAGCGACGTTTTCGGCAGAGGTTCCGTGAACCTTCGCTTCGGATTCCGCTAAAACGGTAAAAATTTTCTTTGCCAGCCGCCGCGCGCCTTCGCTCATCTTCCCTTCATCGATAACGGCAAATATCTCTTTCAATCGGCGATGCTCGTGGTGATGCGTATGTCCGTGTCGGTGTTCATCTTCATGCGCATGTGAAGCGAGCTCCGTTTCTCCGCTGTGTTCGTGACCGAAGAGGTATTCCATATCGTGATCTCGGTTCTCGTGTTTTTCGTCTAAAATGACGTTGAAATCGCAGCAGTCGACACCGCCTTTAACGGCGCGGCCGATTTCTACCGAAAATCCGCCGATCGGCAGCGAATCTAAGGCATCGAGCAGAACTCCTTGATCCGCTCCGGCATCCAACAAGGCAGCCACAGCCATATCGCCGCAGATTCCGGTGTGGCATTCAAAAAGCAAACTCCGACCGTTCATCCGTTCCCCCTCTCCGCCAAACGTTTGATTTGAGAAGCAATATATCCGGCTCCGTACCCGTTGTCGATATTGACGACGGAAACACCGTTTGCGCAGGAGTTGATCATTGTCAGCAGCGCCGCCACTCCGCCGAAGTTGGCTCCGTACCCGACCGATGTCGGAACCGCTATCACCGGCACGGATACCAATCCGCCGATAACACTCGGCAGCGCGCCTTCCATTCCGGCAACCGCAATAACGCAATCGGCCGCCTTTAAAACCGACTCTTCGGCCAGCAAACGGTGCAGTCCGCTGACGCCCGCATCAAAAATACGCCGAACACGGCAGCCGAAAAACTCTGCTGTCCCCGCCGCTTCCTGCGCAACGGGAATGTCAGCCGTTCCTGCCGAACAGACGATGATATTCCCTGTCTGTTTCTTTTCTTCGCTTTGAATTGTCAACAAGCGGGAAACCGCATCGTAACGGACTTCGGGCAAAACGGCTTTGACCACTTCAAACTGTGCCGCTGAAGCCCTTGTGCCCAAAACTTCGCCGTTTTTTTCGTAAAGCCGCTTGAAAATTTCCCGCAAAAATGAATCTTCTTTCCCCTGACAAAAAACTGTTTCGGGGAAACCGGTTCGCTCTTTCCGCCCCGTATCCAACCGAGCAAATCCCAAATCTTCAAAGCCGCTGTCCATTCTTCAGAACCTCGTTTAAACTTCCCGAACGGAATCCTTCCCAATCGACCGAAACGTAAACAAAGCCGATCTGTTTCAGCCGCGTTACCGCCTCTTCCCGCCTTTCAGCCAACAGACGCCAATCGGAGGGATCACACTCAATCCGAGCCAAACAACCGCCGTGGAGGCGCACTCGGCAGCGGTCGATACCCAATCCAAACAGATACGTTTCCGCCTCTTCGATCATCCGCAGTTTTTCAACGGTAATCGTCTCTCCATACGGAATGCGGGAGGCTGAACACGCCGATGACGCTTTATTCCACTGCGCCATTCCCGCCCGCCGCGCCAGGAAACGGATTTCGTTTTTGGTGAGTCCGCATTCAAGCAGCGGACTGCGGATGCCGGCCTCCGTCAACGCCTTCAACCCCGGTCGGTAGTCGTTTTCGTCATCGGCGTTGGTGCCTTCGCAAACGGTGCCGAGATCGAGTGCGGCGGCAACGGTTCTGATTTTTTCAAACATCAGCCGCTTGCAAAGATAACAGCGTTCCGGCGGATTGCCGGCAAAAACGGAGAAATCCTCTTCCGTCAAAGAAACGGTTTCTCTGCGGACGCCTTCATTGCGGCAAAACTCCGCCGCTTCCAGTGCCTCTCGTTTGGGAAAAAGCGGCGATTCAACGGTAATCGCCGTCACATTTCCTCTCAAAACTTCCGATGCCGTCTTGAGCAAAAAAGCCGAATCAATTCCGCCGGAAAAGGCGACCGCGACTCGATTCAACTGTTTCAGCAGTAATTTCAACTGTGCTTGTTTTGTCTCAGCCGCGTTGATGTCTGTTTCCATCACGATTTCCTTGCCGTCATTGTATCAAACGGAAATTGATTTGGCAAATACTTTGTTTCTATTGCGGAAAATGCCTGCAAGGAATATTGCCGGCTGATCGGCTTTCTCAAAACAATCATGTCGACAAGACGCTTGCCCTCCTCCCAAATAGGAAAAGTGTATTCGTCCGGAAAAAAGTTACGGATGCGGCGAAAAAAGACAAAACCGTTTTTTTCGTAAAAAGAGAGCGTCGCCCGACTCTCCCCCGTGCCGACTTGAAGCAGCGAAAACGCCTCGGCAAAAAAATTGCCGACAAATTCAATCATGGCGCTTCCGTACCCGCAGCGGCGAAACTGAGGGGCGACGGCAAGGTTCTTGATTTCCAAAACGCCCCCGCCCTCATCGGTGACGACGCAAACCGCATCGCCTCCGTTTAAGACAAAGAGGCGCCCCCGATTCAAGTAACGGTCAATCATCCGCTCCTCTTCGTCTGCTTGAAGCAAAATCGGTAAAAACCTCTTCTTGGCGGAAGCAATTTCCGTAATCGTCATGGTAAAGCTTCGTTCTGTACTCCGTCGGAAACTTCATCAGACGGGTTTTCAGACGCCGAAAGATCTTCGGCAAAAGGAACGCCGACGGAGAGTTCCCGTTCGACGGAAGTCGTTTCGGCGGTATCATGATTCTGAATTTGAAAAAAAAGTCGGTAACGCCCCGGTTGGCGGAAACGGAATCGGAAAACGGTCGCTCCGTCGCGCTGCTGTTTTCCCGTCAGCCGCGGTTCGCGGTGAGAATCGGCGTCACCGTCGGTCTTTTCCCAACGAAGAAACAGCGCGTTCGGTGATTCGATTGCAACCGACTCGGTTCGGGAAAACGGCGGTTCGTAGGCGGCTGCCGAAAACGACGATGCCAAAAACAACAAGCTACAAACCGAGAATTTCGCGAACTTTCTTCTCATTTTCTTCCGCCAACAGATCTTCGGCCAACGCGCGGGAATCATTTTTGTACGGTTTTGCCATTTCGGGAGTCCAAGCCCTCATCGGTTCCCGGTAACGGATCGGCCCCTCCTTCTCTTCGCCTTTAAACGAATCGGGAATTGCCAAATCGGAAACTTTCAGAATTTCAGTCGACTCGCCGACAAAATTGTTGAAGGTTGCCTCCTGCGCCAACTCGCTGCGGATTGAAGAGTTCCGGATCCCGCTGACGGCGGCAATCAGAACGGCCGCCGCGACCGTCACGGCGGCAAGCGCCGCCAGATAAATCTTAAACGGCCGCGAGTGAACAAACAGGGAGAAGTTCTCTCTCAGAACCGTCAGCCGCGACGGAGCGGCGGTTCCGTCCTCTTCGGCCCACCGGGCCTCCCGTTTTTTCCGCTTCAGAGCCCTTTTTAAATTCAAATCAATTTTCCCGAACTTCATATGCTTCCTCAGCCTCCTCTATCTGCGCCAGCCTTTTTTCGCGGTAATTTCGGCTTTCGTTGTCCAACTGCGTCGAAAAAACGGCGGAGATACCGGCTTTCGGCATCGTTACACCGATAATCGACGAAGCGGCCGCCGCTGTTTTTTTATTATGTGTGATGATGATAAACTGCGACTGTCGGGAAAATTCCTGCAATGTCGAAATGAAGTGACCGATGTTGCTTTCATCTAATGCGGCGTCGATTTCATCGAGCAGACAAAACGGCGACGGCTTCACCATGAAGATCGCAAAAATCAAAGCAACCGACGTCATCGACCGCTGTCCGCCGGAGAGCAATCCGATCGACTGCAGCTTCAACCCCGGCGGCTCAGCCAAAATTTCAATGCCGCTGTTTAAAATATCCGACGTGTCTGTAAGGCGGATCTCCGCATTTCCGCCTCCGAAAAGACGGCGAAACATCGAATGAAAGTTCTTCCGAATTTTTTTAAACGCCTCTTCGAATAAATCCGTCGCTTCGCTTTTGATTTTTTCCGTCACTTTTTCCAAATCTTTTTTAGCGGTTTCCAAATCCTTAATCTGCTCCGAAAGAAAATCGTAACGTTCCTTGACTTCTTTAAACTCTTCGGGCGCCATGTAGTTGATACTGCCCAAACCAGAGAGCGTTTTGGTTTTGGTTTCAAAATCGCTCTTCAGCTGCGCTTCATTGTCTGAAATTTCATATACCATGCTGTCGAATTCGGAGAGACTGCGGGCGTGTTTGTCGGTAAAGTTTTCATAGATGTTTTTAATGTCGGCCTTGACAGCTATCAGCGAAGCGTTAAGCTGAGAAAGATTTTCTTCCATAGAGTGAAGTTTGTCCTGCGCTTTGGAAATTTTCTCCGCCGCCTTCACCAGACTTTCGCTGTTTTTGGAGATATTTTTCTCCAAATCGTGATACTCCGCGTTGAGTTTTTCCCGCTGACGATCGATCATTGCGATGTCTTGCTTCTTCTCTTCGATTTGATTCATCACCTCACGCAGTTTTTCATTTTCCGACTCCATCAACGCGCGGTTCTTTTCAACCGACAGCGCTTGTTCGGCTTTTTCAGCTTCGTGGAGCTCAATCTGCTCTTCAAATCCCTGAAGCTGCGTCTCCAAACGCGTTTTTTTAATGTGAATCTGTCCTTCGGCACTGCGGCACTCGGCGATCCGGTTTTCCAAAAAACGGTTCTCGTCGGCAATCTCGGCAAGACGATCGCGCCCCTCTTCGATATCGGTCGACAGCCGCTCAATGCGTTCGCCGATTTTCCGTTTTTCGGCAACCACTCCTTCGGGAGAAAGAAAATCCTCCAGAAAACGGGGAAAGGCGTGCCGATAGCGTTCAAAGGCGTCTGCGGCCTTTTCGGTTAATCGAGCGGTTTCCACCCAGCCGACGTAAAGCGAATCCGCCATGCTTTTCAGCTCATCACCGTTCGGCGGAACTTCCGAATCTTTCAGAAGTCGGGCAACGCCGCTTTTGGCGCCGACAACAGCCTTCAATTCGGTCAGAATTCCGTTGATTTCTTCTTCAATCCGATGTTTCGCTTCAAACTGGAAATCACTTTCTTTAAGCCCCTCGTCGAGTTTTTTGACAATATCGTCGGTCAGAGCCGCCAGATCGCCGTTCAGCTGCCGCAGCAGCGTTTCATTCTCCCGAATCCGCACCTGAACAGTCTGCAGCTCATCTCTGTTCAGCGCCGTTTTTTCGCGTGCGTAATCGATTTCTCCTGTCAGCTTAGCCGCTTCTTCGTCCAAATCACGAATTTTCATCTCGTAACCGTCGATGATTTCCCGCTTTTCGGAAATGCGCCTGTCGATTTCCCTGATTTTCTCCTCGACGCGCGCCGACGCCTCTTCCAGCGCCGCGACAGAACTCCGGATTCCCTCTGTTTTTTCATTGAGATGACCGACAGTCAGCTCCAAATTCTGTTTTTCGTATTTAAGACTGTTGAGCAGCGTTAAAGTCTGCTGCATTTTATTTTCCATTGAATCGAGCTCGCCTTTTCCGGCTTGAAGTGCTTTCGCCATTTCGTCAATGGAATCCTGAAGTTTTACCTTCTCCAACACCCGTTGATTGTACGCTTCCTCCTTTGAGTTGCGCGTTTCGAGGTGACGGCGTAGCCGTAAAAGCTGCAGTTTGATTTCAATGTCGAAAAGATGGGTTTTGAGCTCACGCGCCAAAACCGCCTTTTCAGCCTGCGTTTTCAGTAAATCGTGATTGCGTTTGACATCCTTCATGATCAGCGACGCCTGTTCCAAGTTGGCGGATGTCTGCTCCAGTTTGCGTTCGGCCTCCTGCTGCCGCGATTTGAATTTATTGATGCCCGCCGCTTCGTCGAAAATGAAGCGGCGCTCTTCCGGTTTTGTCGACAGAATGCGGTCAATCTGCCCCTGTTCGATAATGGAATAAGCCGACTTTCCCATTCCCGTATCGAAAAAAAGCTCGCGGATGTCTTTTAAAAGAACCGGTGTTTCGTTGATAAAGTATTCGTTCTCTCCCGAGCGATAAACGCGCCGTTTGACGGAAACGTCGGCGACACCGAGGTTCATGACATTGTCGTCGTCCTGAAAAGTCAGCTTCACCTCCGCCATATTCATCGGAGCCTCTTCCTGCGTTCCTTTAAAAATGATTTCGCTCATAGACTTGGCACGCAACGATTTTGCCGACTGCTCGCCCAAAACCCATTTGATCGCTTCAACCACATTGCTCTTTCCGCAGCCGTTCGGACCCAAAAGCGCGGTGATTCCGTCGGCAAACTCGACTTTGGTCCGTTTCTGAAACGACTTAAATCCGAAAATTTCCAAACTCTTTAACAGCACAAAAAACCCCAAAGGAGAAAGGTTTGATAATTATATCAGAATTCCGCCGCTGTGAAAAGCAAAAAACGAGGATTTATTCCGTGTTTGCCGCGTTGTCAGCCGCTACTGAAAACAAAGGGATTGCCGATAAACTACTTTCTTTTCTGCGGAAAAAAGTTTAAAATACGATATGATTTGCGGTTTGGATGAAGCCGGCTGCGGTCCGTTGGCCGGTCCCGTTACAGCCGGCGCAGCGGTACTGCCGCCCGATTTCCCTGTCGGACTTTTAAGAGATTCAAAACAACTCTCCGAAAAAAAGCGGCTTCTGCTTTATGATTTAATTTGCGAACGGGCAGCTGCGCAGGCAACGGCGTTTATCTGGCCGGAAGAAATCGACCGAATCAATATTCGGCAGGCGGCTCTAAAAGCGATGGCAGAGGCTTTTGACCGCGTCAGAAAGCAGCTGCCCGACGTTACGGAGTGGCGCTGCTTGGCCGACGGGAACCAAGTTCCTCCAGTGGCGGTTCCGTGCACCGCCGTCGTTAAAGGAGACCGGCTGATTCCGGAAATCATGGCGGCTTCGATTCTTGCCAAAACAGAACGGGATCGTTACATGCTTGAAGCCGATAAACTCTACCCGGAATACGGGTTTCGCCGCCACAAAGGCTATCCGACAGCGGAACACCGCGAAATTTGCAAAAAAATCGGATTGAGTCCGATTCACCGTCGCAGCTTCCGTCTCCGCTGATTATTTTTTCTTGATGATTTTCACCCGCTTCTTCGACGGATTGTTCATCGCGTCAATCGAACGGTTGAGAACCTGAAGAAATTCCTTTAAATCTTCTTTAAAGACGACGATCTGATGACGTTCGAATCCGAGGGAACTTTCGCTCTCCTTGCTTTCGACGATATTGAGGAAAATATCCCCCAGGCGGTTTTCCTTGACATTAAAAAAATAGGTTCTCTGCCTGTCGGTCGAGAAGCGCTCCGTGAAAATCTCCCCGCGGTGGGTCGGTGTTTCCGCCTTCCTGAGAATTTCCCGCTCAATGCGGTCCATCGGCTTCTCTTTTTTATAAAACTTTTCGAACGGTTTTTCCTTCCGCTCCGTTTCCCGGCCCCCGGATTTCCGGCGGGGTTCATTTTTTCTCGATTTTGAAGCGTTTTCGCGCGTGCGCTTTTGCGGGGCGTCGGATTTCTTACTGTACATAACCTTTTCCTGCCGCCAGTTTAGCAGAAACAAAGAAATTTTTCAAGAAGACTTGTTTCTTTTCTCCCGTTGTGTTATTTTAAAGGAAAGGGGGTGCACCGGTTTCGACCGACGGATGTCGCAGACTTCGGATGCATGCAGAGCTGCCTAACTCTTTAAAAGGGACGATCAAATTAAACGGAAAAGCGAACTACGCTTTGGCTGCTTAATGCGGCTCGGGTTTGATTCCTGCTGTTCCTAAGGATGAAAAACCCGTCAGAAACAGGGACTGACCGGACGTCTTCCGGAGGCGCTTCGGGACATTTGACCGGATCGGCGGTGAAGCTTTTGTGCTGTTTGACTTCCCCGCTTAAAACGCAAACAGGACTAAGCATGTAGGAGGCCGTTGGTGTGCCCGCCGGGACGCGAGTTCGATTCTCGCCACCTCCATCCGCAAACCCCTGAAGACTCCGCCGTTTTTGCCAGCCCAAAACGGCGGCAGAAATGAAAAACACTATGAATCACCAGACGCAAACCGAAACCACTCCGCCGCAAAACGGCGCCGTTTACTCCGAACTCTCGCTGAAATTCGCAAATAGAAAAGAAGTACTGAAAAGCGCCTTACTCGGCGCCTTTATCGGATTGGCAATCATCGTTCCCGGTGTCAGCGGATCGGCTGTTGCCATCATCTTCCGTCTTTACGAAAAGCTCCTGTTTGCCCTCGGCAACCTGTTTCGTCGATTCGGAGAGTGCCTGCGTTTTCTGGTACCGATCGTTCTCGGCGCCTTTGTCGGTCTGATTATCGGATTTTTCAGCGTCCGCGGAGTCATCAATAAAGCTCCGTTTGCCGTCATTGCTTTGTTTGCCGGACTTATGTTCGGCGCTTACCCCTCCGTCACCGATCAAATTAAAGGCGAGCGGCCGACTCCGTTGAGGATTTTGCTCTTTTTACTCGGAATGGCTGTCCCGATTTCGTTTTCGCTGATTTCGATTTTTGTCGCCTCCGAAGGAATCACCATTACCGAGTGGAAACTTCCGCATCTTTTTGTCTTTCTCTGTCTCGGATTCGGCGTGGCCGTCACTCAACTGGTTCCGGGATTGAGCGCAACCGCTTTGCTGATGATGGCAGGCTGTTTTACGCCGCTGATGAACTCCGTCGGGTTTTTCTTTTGGGAAGCCCATCCGGAAGTGTTTATCATCTACGGAGTTCTGATTTTCGGTTTTTTCGCCGGGCTCCTGATTGTCTCAAAAGGGCTTTCCGATTTAATCGAACGACGGCGGGCGCCTGCGTTTTTTGTTATCTCCGGTCTCTCTCTCGGATCGATTACAACAATGTTCTTCAATCCGGAGATTTTGGAAGTGTACGCCGGCTGGACGCTGCCGTCGGCAAAGAGCCTGACAGAGTTGATCATCGGTCTGGCGCTTTTCGCCGCCGGTGCGGCCATTGCCTACGCATTCGTCCGCTTCGAACGGAGACACGCAGCTGTCGAAAACAGCTGAACTACCGCACGCTGTACAAGATTTCTCCGTAAGTCGGATACGGCCAATACTTTGACGAAATCAACGTCTCCAGCTCGTCTGCCGCACGGCGCAAATCCCCCATGACGGGCACAACCGAATCCCGGCAAAAGCGAGCGCCTTCAAACGAATCGCGAATCTCTTTTCCTTTCCGAGCAGCCGTCTCCATCCGCTCGATGCAGGCGTACAACTCCGCCCCCAGCCGAGAAACTTTTGCCAACAACGCTTCTTCCGTCGAAGTGTCAAACACTCCTGCCGACTTTTTCGCGGCAATCGTCTCAGCCAGCAGCTTCTGATACTCCCAAACGGCAGCAGAAATCTCTTTCCGAGCCATGTCGATCATCGTCAGCGCTTCGATTTGAATGGTTTTCGTATAGTTTTCCAAAAGGATTTCGCAGCGGGAACGGATCTCCGTCTTTGAAAAAACGCGGTGCTTGACAAACATTGCTTCGTTGCTATGGTCGATGAACCGCGGCAAAGCGTCGACCGTCGTCGGCAGATTGTGCAGTCCCCGTTTTTCGGCCTCCTTCATCCACTCGTCCGAATAGTTGTTGCCGTTAAAAATGATACGCTTATGCTCTTTGATACTGCGGCGAATCAACGTGTTCAATGCTTCATTAAAAGAAGGCGCTGCCTCCAACTCATCGGCAAAACGGGAGAGGATCTCAGCGACAATCGAATTGAGAATGATGTTCGGTCCGGCAATCGACAGACCCGCCCCCGGCATCCGGAACTCGAATTTGTTCCCGGTAAACGCAAACGGTGAAGTCCGGTTGCGGTCGGTCGTATCCTTCGGAAACTGCGGCAAAACAGAGACGCCGATCTCCAGAGGGACCCGTTTTTTCCCCGAATACATCTCTCCTTTTTCTACGGAATCGAGAATTTCGCTTAAATCCTCCCCTATAAAAATGGAGATAACCGCCGGCGGCGCTTCGTGTCCGCCTAAACGGTGATCGTTTCCGGCAGTGGCAACCGAAACCCGCAGCAGATCCTGATATTCGTCGACAGCTTGAATCACGGCGGTCAGAAACAGCAGAAACTGCGCGTTTTTCTCCGGAGTGTCACCCGGATCGAGAAGGTTTTCCCCCGTGTCGGTGGAAATTGACCAATTATTGTGTTTGCCGCTTCCGTTGACACCGGCAAACGGCTTTTCGTGCAGCAGACACGCCATGCCGTGACGGTCGGCAACCTTTTTGATAATCTCCATTGTCAGCTGATTTTGATCGGTTGCCAAGTTGGTAGTGTTGAAAATCGGTGCCAATTCGTGCTGCGCCGGCGCCACTTCATTGTGTTTCGTTTTTGCCAAAACGCCCAGCTTCCACAGTTCGACATCCAAGTCTTTCATAAAGGCCGACACCCGCGGTTTAATGACTCCAAAGTAATGATCTTCCATTTCCTGACCTTTCGGCGGCTGTGCGCCGAAAAGCGTCCGTCCGCAGTAAACCAAATCGGGACGGCGGTCATACATTTTCTTGTCAATTAAAAAGTACTCCTGCTCGGCACCGACGGTTGTGATAACGCGGCGGGCGGCGGTGTTGCCGAAAAGCCGCAAAATGCGCACGGCCTGCCGATCCAACGCCTGCATTGACCTCAAAAGCGGGGTTTTTTTATCCAGCGACTCTCCGTTGTAAGAGCAAAACGCGGTGGGAATGCACAGCGTTCCGTCTTTGATGAATGCGTAAGACGAAGGATCCCACGCCGTGTAGCCGCGCGCCTCAAAAGTCGCCCGCAATCCCCCCGACGGAAAGCTGGAAGCGTCCGGCTCCCCCTTCACCAGTTCCTTTCCCGAAAACTCCATGATGACGCGGCCGGATTCCGCCGGAGTAATGAAGCTGTCGTGTTTCTCGGCGGTAATGCCGGTCATCGGCTGAAACCAGTGGGTGAAGTGGGTCGCGCCTTTTTCAACGGCCCAATTCTTCATTGCCGCTGCAACGATATCGGCCGTTTTCAAATCGAGATGTTCGCCGTCGGAAACCGCCCGCATCAACGCATTGTAAATATTCTTCGGCAAAGCGGTCTGCATCACGGAATCGTTGAAAACCATGCTTCCGAAAATTGAAGGAACATCGATCATTGAGCTCTCCTTTTATATCGAAATTCGTCAAGCAGGCGATCCTCTCCGCCCCGCTTTCCGTTCTTCTTCCTCTAAATTCTTTTCACTGAGTCCAAAAGGCTCCTCTTCACAGCTGCCTTTCGGTTCGACATGAACCATCACGTCTGCGGTGTTTTCCAACGAATCGCGGACAGCCGCTTCCACCTCCATCGCGATACGGTGACCGGCGGCAACGGTAAGCTGTCCATCCACCTCGATGTCCAAATCTACAAAGAACATCTCACCGACTTTACGGATACGGATTTTATGCGGATTGGCAACGCCGTCGACGTCGGAAACCGCGGCAATGACAGAACGGTAATCTTCCATATCGGAGTGACCATCCATCAACTCGACGCTGATCTCCCGAAAAAGATTGAAAGCAACAACCATGATCCAAACACTCACCGCCAACGCCGCAACAGAATCGAGCATCGGCAAAGCGAATAACCGCTCGGCCGCCAACGCCGCCAAAACAGCAGCCGAAAGAACAACGTCGCTCCTCATGTTTTTGGCGTCCGCCATCAAAAGGATGCTCTTCGTCTTCTGTGCCAGCCGATACTTATAAAGCCATAAAAAGAGCTTTCCCGCAATGGAAACCGCTGCGGCAAAAACAGCCGCGACCGACAGCGGCGAATCATTTCCCGAACGGAGATTGGAAATCGATGTCAACGCAATCTGCAGTCCGACAGAAAAAATGATAAATGAAATCAGCTTCCCCGCAATCTGTTCAGCCTTACCGTGACCGTAAGGATGCTCGGCGTCCGGCGGTGCACTCATAAAACGAGCCGCCACCAACGAAATCAGAGAAGTCAGCACATCCGTCGCCGAATCGAAACCGTCTGCGACCAGCGCCAAACTGCCCGAAACCAGTCCGACGCCCACCTTCAACGCTGCCAGCACTGTATTGACCGTCATTCCGACAACGGAGGCTCTCTTGATGATTCGGGTACGGGTATCCGTCGCCGTCTGTTCCATTCGCTTATTTTATCCGTTTTTCCGCAAAAAAACAAGGTGAAGCCGGTCAAAATCAGCCGATTCTCCGAAGACGATTGCCCCTCCCTCCTTCCGGCGCGCGGATCCGGCGGCAGAACCGCCGTTTTTTGTGCGGATGCTGGAACCGCCCGGCGGAATGTGGTATACTGACATCACACTCTTTCTCAACGCAAGAGCGCAAAGGAGAACCGCCATGAACCGACAGGACAAACGCCAACCTTCCGAAGTGTTTTTTACCGACTTCCGCTGCCAAACGGATGAAAGCCCCTGCGACAAACTGAAACGGCTGATCAAAGCCGCAGGAATCGGCAGTATCGATATGGAAGGCAAGTTTGCGGCCATCAAAATGCACTTCGGGGAACTGGGCAACATGAGCTTTCTCCGCCCCAACTACGCAAAGACGGTCGCCGACACGGTAAAGGAGCTGGGCGGTAAACCCTTCCTGACCGACTGCAACACCCTGTATCCGGGCAGCCGCAAAAACGCCATCGAACACCTGTACTGCGCCTGGGAAAACGGCTTCACGCCGCTGAGCGCCGGCTGCCCGGTGATTATCGGCGACGGTCTGAAAGGCACCGACGACATTGCTGTTCCGGTTTCAGGCGGCGAATACGTGAAAGAAGCCAAAATCGGACGCGCCGTAATGGACGCCGATATTTTCATCTCGCTGACGCACTTCAAAGGCCATGAAATGACCGGCTTCGGCGGCGCGATAAAAAACATCGGTATGGGCTGCGGCTCCCGCGCGGGAAAAAAAGACCAGCACAGCAACGGACAGCCGGAAATCAGCGAAGCCGCCTGCCGCGGCTGCCGCCGCTGTCTGCGGGAGTGCGCCAACAACGGACTCCTCTTCGATGAACAGAAAAAGAAGATGACGGTCAACTATGACAACTGCGTCGGCTGCGGCCGCTGTATCGGCGCGTGCAACTTTGACGCGATCGCGTTTGCGCAGAACGCCGCGGTAAAAGAACTGAACTGCCGTATGGCGGAATACGCAAAAGCCGTTACGGACGGACGCCCCTGTTTCCACATTTCGGTGGTACGCGACATCTCGCCCGTATGCGACTGCCACGCGGGAAACGACGCGCCGATTCTGCCGGACGTCGGAATGTTCGCTTCGTTCGATCCCGTCGCCCTTGACCGGGCGTGCGCCGACGCGTGCCTGCGTCAAAAACCGCTGCCGGACAGCCGGCTTGCCGAAGCGATGGCCGCACCCGGTTTCCGGGATCGGCGCGACCACTTTGACAACGCGAACCCGAACACCGAATACAAAAGCTGCCTTGCCCATGCGGAAAAAATCGGTCTCGGCACCCGAGCCTACAAAACGGTTTCGGTTCCGTAAAATCCGTCCTCCCTCCTTTCGGGCGCGTACCGGGCTTTCCGCTGCAATTCGCGGCCTCCCTGCGCCCGTTCACGCGGCAAAGCTGCCGCTTTGCCCTGCGCCCGCTTCCCGTCGGCCGCTCATTTGCGCTTCAATCCCGCGCGCCTTCGCCCGCGGCCGCCTGAAAAGCCGGAAGGCGGCGCCGGACTTCAGCGGCTGCCGATTCTCAAAGAAGGCGCAGCGCAGCCAAAGGCGTCAGGCGCCCGGAGGGGGCCGCAAGGCCGTCTGCCGGAGGCAGACCGGGCCCGGAGGGCGCCGACGGACGCCGCAGGCGGCCGGGACGCCCGGAAAAAAAGAAATCTTTTAAATCGACAGGGCGTTGTGGCAGTTTCGGTACATTTTATCACGCAGTTCACGGACAGCGTCATCGGCAAGGTAGTCGTCAAGCGTCGTCATGCGGTCGATGACGCCGGTTGGTGTCAATTCGATGATGCGGTTGGCGACGGTGTTGACAAATTGGTGGTCGTGAGAATTGAAGAGAATGACGCCGGTAAAATCTTTGAGCGCGTTGTTAAGAGCGGTGATTGATTCGAGATCGAGATGGTTGGTCGGTTCATCGAAGATCAGAGCATTGGCTCCGGAAAGCATCATTTTGGCAAGCATACAGCGCACCTTCTCGCCTCCGCTGAGCACACGCACTTTTTTCAACGACTCTTCTCCCGAAAAAAGCATTCGTCCAAGGAAGCTGCGGATGTAAACGTCGTCCTGATTTTCAGGAGAATACTGCCGCAGCCAATCGGTAATTGATAAATCGCTGTCGAAATAAGCACTGTTGTCTTTGGGGAAATAGGCCGTTTTGATAGTCACGCCCCAAGTGTAAGAACCGGAATCAGGCTTCTGCTCGCCGGTGATAATTTTAAAAAATTCGGTTTTAGCAGCGTGATTGGTTCCGATGAAAGCAATTTTGTCGCCGTTATTGACTGTCAAAGAAAAGTTATCAAGCAGCTTTTCTCCGTCGACGATCTTCGTGAGTTTTTCGGCTTTCAAAATTTCTTTTCCGCATTCACGGTCGGCTTTAAAGTGAACGTATGGAAACTTTCGCGACGAGGCCTGCAAATCTTCGACTGTCAGCTTTTCGATCAGCTTTTTACGGCTGGTCGCCTGTTTGGATTTAGCAGCGTTTGACGAAAATCGTTGAATAAATTGCTTCAGTTCCGCGATTTTTTCGTCATTTTTGCGCTTTAAATCCTTCATTTGCTTTTGAATGATGCGGCTGCATTCGTACCAAAAATCGTAATTACCGACAAAAAGTTTCATTTTGCCGAAGTCGATGTCAACGATATGAGTACAGACCGTATTGAGAAAGTGCCGGTCGTGAGAGACCACAATAACGGTGTTGTCAAAATGAAGCAGAAAATCCTCCAACCACGCAATCGATTCGAGGTCGAGGTGGTTTGTCGGTTCGTCCAGCAGCAGAATATCGGGATTTCCGAAGAGCGCCTGCGCTAAAAGAACGCGCACCTTCTGACCGCCTTCCAATTCGGCCATTTTTTTGTCATGGAGCGATTCAGGAATTCCCAAACCTGAAAGAAGAACCGCGGCGTTGCTTTCTGCCTCCCAACCGCCCATTTCAGCAAATTCTGTTTCTAAATCGGCGGCGCGCAATCCGTCTTCGTCGGAAAAATCTTCCTTCATGTAGATGGCGTCTTTTTCCTTCATTACGGAGAACAACCGTTCGTAGCCCATAATCACCGTATCGAGAACCGTTTCACGGTCGTAAGCGAAGTGATCCTGTTTTAAAACCGCCATCCGCTCCCCGGGAGTGATAAAAATCTCTCCTTTATCGGCCTCAATTTCTCCGGAAAGAATTTTCAAAAATGTCGATTTCCCGGCGCCGTTAGCACCGATAACGCCGTAACAGTTGCCCGGTGTGAATTTCAGATTGACATCTTTAAACAGAACCCGTTGTCCGAAAGAAAGCGATAAATCGGTGACAGTCAGCATGGCAGACTCCTTGCGTGGAATTTTTACGATTATAGCCGAAATGAACGCTTTTTTCAAGGGAATAGCGGATTTCGGAAAAAGAGTCAGTCTCTTTAAAGGGGGCGGGCCGGTTTCCGTTAATAGCGGACTTCGCGAAACAGCACCGTTCCGTCCGATTCGAATCCGAACGAAGAAACCGTTCCGTTAAGCCACTCGTGAAGATAAAAAGAATAGGAGAGCATGTCCTCCCGAATTCCGGATTTTTTCGTCAAATCGACCGATAAAGGCCAGCCGGAACCCCGTTTCCGGCGATACAGATCATCAATCAGCCGCGCCAAGTGGAACCCGTTTTTCCGATACGCCTCACTGCCCGGTTCATGACCGAAAGCGGCTATCTCGTAACGTTCATCCTGTTCGATACCCCGTCCGGTGACGGCAATCATGGTTGTAAAATCGTAAAAAAGCGTATTAAATTCGACGCCGGTTGCATCGGAAACGACCGCCACTCCCGAAAATGGGGAATCATAAATGCGGCGGACAACATTGTCTCCCCACCGCTCCCGAAGATACCGGAGAAAGAGAAGAGAATAACCGTAATTGGGCAACGGGAAAGGGTGATTCTCGATCAGAGAAATGCCCTGATTCTCAAATAACGCTTCCAGATAACGACCGTGCGGCAGCGCATATCCGGCGTAATATTCGGAGAGCATGGAGAGTCCTTCGTTCAGCCAGACCGGCAGCTGCGATTTTCCGAGACGGGTTCGGTGATCGAACAAAATCATATGCTGAAATTCATGAATAAACGTGGCAATCAAATCGTCCCGATGTGTTTCGAAATCGGCAAAACAGTCGGAATTCACATAAAGAAGATCGGCTTCGTTCGAAAACTCGCCGCCGGTTCCGTCGGGATATTTATCCTGAGCGTAAAAATAACCGTAGAGTCCCGGTTCCAGCGGGGTCAGCAGAAAAAGAACGGTACCGTTCCCGTCGATATCGCTTTCATGAGAAAAAAGCCGATGCATTTCCGGCACCATCCGATCGAATTCCGCGGTAACGACCTCCAACGCGGCGCTGTCGACCGTCACCGCGGTATCGACATAAACGGCAGCGTACCGGGAAACCCGGCGGCAAACGGCATCAACCGAGTGGGACACTCCGTTGCCGTCGAGAACCCGAAACCCGTAGCGGATGCTGCCTTCCGTAACGGAACGGACTCCGGATCTGCCGTCCGCAATCCGAAACCGGGATGCGCCCGCCACTCGGCCCGATGCCGATGCGGCCGCCAGCCGCTCTTCGGTCTCCCTCATCCGGGAATAAAACGAGTGAACCGCTGCGGTTTCCCGATTTTCCGACGCCGACCGGACCGGCAGCGCCGCCGACGGCCGCGGCTGTGCGCCGGCCGCCGCCTCGCGGCCGGGAGCAAGGGCGGCCGACAGCGTAAAACGGTGGCCGCTGTCGATAAAGTTCCCCTCTTCTTGCGGAACGGCGGCCGTCAGCGTATAAAGCCGTCCCGCTTCACTCTTTTTTTCTTCGCAACCGACAGCCGCCTGCAGCATCACCGCGGCAATCGCCAAAAAAATCGTTTTCCGGATGTTCATCACCCCCTCCGCCCGATTGTTTTGCCTTTAAACGGAGAGATTTCTTTCCAAAGAAGACATCTCTCCCGCACAATAAGATTTAACGAAAGGTAACGGTCACGCCCTGATTCACCGGGTATCCGTTCCCTTTATCTTTGCTCCACGTTTCATCCCAAAAGGACTTTTTGGAAGACGGCAGTGTAACGGTAATGGACGCCTTCCCGCTACTATCAGACTCATCCTCCTTCTGGTAGCCGACCTGAAGTCCGTAGTAGGTCGCCGCTCCCGATGTTTCGGATGAAATTAACTCTGTCTGATTCGATAAATCCAGTTCTCGAATATAATTAAACTCCAGATTGACTCTTTTTAATTTTTTATTTTCGCTCAAATCGACTGTTTGCAAATTTTGATAGGCGGCATTTAAAATTTCGATTTCGGAAAAAAACGCAATTCCCTGCAAATTTTGAATTTTTGTTGAGACCCAGTCCCACTCCAAATTCAGTTCCGTAACCTCATCCGCTTCCGCCCGGGACACGATTCCGTCATTGTCCGTATCAAATTTTTTCAGCACGTCACGGAATGCCGCATCGGGAACATCTTTCTCCAGATTCAGGCTCTCCGGTACCGGCGCGGTGACGGTCACCGTCCACGAAACGGAAACCTCACTGTTGTCGGCCGAGACGGCGGTGACGACAGCGGTACCGGCAGAGGCGGCGGTCACCGTTACGGACATTCCGGTTGCGGCACTCAGCGTGACGGCTCCGTTATCGACGCTCCAGTTCACGGCAGGGTTTGAGGCATCCTCCGGAACGACGGCGACACTAAATATCTGCGTTCCGCCGACGGTAAGAGAAACCGGCTGATCGACTGCCGGAGTCGGCGTCAGTCCCGTTACGGGTTTTTCTTCCGGTACCGGCTCGGTGACGGTCACTTTACAGACAGCCGTCAGACTTTTATTTTCGGCAACGACCGCTTTCACTTCGGCTTCCCCGGCAGCTATTGCCGTCACTTTTCCTTCTTCCACCGTAACGATTGTTTCATTCGAACTTTCCCAAAGAACTTTCTGAACCGCCTGCTCCGGCAAAACCGCAAACGTCAGTTCTTCCGTTTTTCCGATTTCCAAAGTCACCGACGAAGGTCGGATCTCGATACCGGTTGCCTTCACCGGATCCGTTACCGGATCGCAGGAAGCCAACATCCATACAGCAGCAATACAACTGAAGATCTTTTTCATTTTTCGCTCCTTTCCTATATTATTCTCTGACAAGAGTGACGTTGTAATTGGAACCGTTCCGACTCCATTCATTATCCCACCTCTCCCATAAAGAAGAAGGCAGATAAAGAGTGACTTTTTTTAATCCCTGATATCCGCAGACCAGATTCTTCAATGCCGAATTCGAACGCAAATCGAGCTTTTCCAAAGAATTGCCGTTGCAAATCAGCGTTTCGAGTTTCGAATTCATCGAAGTATCCAGATCGGTCAAATATCCGCCGCTGCAGTCAAGCGAGAGCAGATTCGGCATCAGCTCCAGACCGTACAGCGCGGATGCCGCGGCAACCTCCAGTCCGGAGACGTTTTTCAGGTCGTCTTCGGTGAAGTTCTGTTTGCCGGTCGCGAGGGCAACGGCATCGAACAGCGCTCCTGCGGGAATCAGTTCCTTACGAACCGTGACCTTGCAGGTTGCTGTCACTCCGGAAGCGTCTCCGGCGGTCGCTTTCACCGTAAACATGGCCGCGCCGGCATTTGAATTGACACTCAGAAGACCGTCGTCCGAAATCGTTGCCGGCACATCGCCTCCTTCGAGACTCCATGTGACGGTTTTAACAGCGGCGTTGGGCGGTTCGACGGATGCTGTCAGACGGTAACTTTTTCCTTTATAAAGGTTCACACTCTCCCGATTCAAAACAATTTTTGTGACGGCTGCCGTTGCCGGAGAGACGGTGACAACACACGAGGCCGATGCCCCGAAGCCGTCGGCGGCGGTCGCCGTTACGGTAGCGGTTCCGGCTTTTAACGCGGTTACGGTTCCGGTTGCGTCATCCAATGAAACAATGTTTTCGGGTGAAACACTCCATTTCAGCCGTTTGTCTGTCGCGTCGCCGGGCGTCACCGTCGCACTCAAAACGAAATCGAGGCCGACTTCGAATCTTTCCGGAGCTGCGGGGTAAACTGAAGGATTCAGCGTAATCTGCGTGACGGGAGAAATCACCGTCACTTCGCATTCATCGTAAACTCCCGGATTGGAAACCGATTCGGCGCGAACGGTTGCCGTTCCGGCGTTCAGTGCGGTCACTGTCCCATTCTCAACAGAGACAATCCCGTCGGGAACGGCTGTCCACCGGACGTTGCGGTCAGTCGCTTCTTGCGGTTCGACCGCAGCGGTCAGGGTTGCCGTTTTGCCGTCTTCGGTCAGCGTCAGCTGCAGGCTGTCGCGGTCCAACCGGACGGCGGTGACAGCCTCCCGAACCGTGACGGTACAGCTGTCCGTTTTGGCAGCATCGGATCGCGAGGTAACCGTTACGGTCGCCCTTCCCGGACCGAGCGCCGTCACTTCTCCCGTATCGGCATTGACGGAAACGACATCGGCCCCCTCTGTGACACTCCAAACCACTGTTTTCTCTGAGGCATTCGGGGGATTGACCGTACAGGTCAGCTGTTTTGTCTCTCCCCTGAACATCGTAACGGTTTCGCCTTCGTTAATTGCAACCGATTCGACAGCGGCACTGCCCGCGACAATGTCGATTTTGATCTCCGCCGTGACATCGGCAGGGTAATCGGGGTTGTCGAACGGGTGCAGCGAAGCCCGCACGGTAACGGTACCCGGTGCGTTGGCCGTGACCGTGCCGTCCGCAGCGACAGCGGCGGTTTGCGGATCGGACGTTGCCCAGAAAACGGTGCCGTAAGTCGGCTCTCCGGAAACGGTCGCCGTCAGCGCAAGCGTCAGCCCGGCCTCCAACCCGGCGGCAGCCTCGTAACCGTCGGCCGTTATCGTCACCTTTTCCGCTGCCCGGTAAACCGTCACGGAACAACTGTCGCTGTACCCGCCTTCCGCGGTAGTCACCGTCACCTGTGCCGTACCGACAGCAACCCCTTTCACGATACCGCGGTTGGAATCTTCAAGCGTCAGGACATTTTCCTTCCCCTCTTCGACCGTAAACAAAACCGTTTTCACGGAGGCATCGGTCGGCAGAACCGCATAATTTAAACCGACTTCTTTTCCCACCGGAACCGGAAACGTCTCCTCGATTCGGACTCCCGTAACGTCCGTTTTGCCGATAACGGTTATCAGACAGGAAGCCCGGTAATTTCCGTCGGTCGTGACAGCTGTCACGGACGTCTCGCCGGCGGCTTTGGCCGTT
The DNA here is from genome assembly GCA_944388995.1 of uncultured Spirochaetota bacterium. Classification (GTDB taxonomy): domain Bacteria; phylum Spirochaetota; class Spirochaetia; order JAFGXN01; family JAFGXN01; genus CALXOJ01. Next base: position 37,324 of record CALXKN010000017.1, read on the forward strand.
ACCACTCCGGAAGCGGTCACGTCGGCAACAGCCGGATTTTCCGATTCCCACCGGACAGTTTTATCGGCTGCCGTTTCGGGCACAACAGCGGCTTTCAGCGAAACCGTCTTCCCCGTCTCCAGTGTCACCGATGCAGGCGTTACCGTTATTCCGGACACTTTTGCCGAATCCTTTTCACAGCTTGCCAAAGCGAGCAGCAAAACCATTCCCCAACAGCGAACAAAGATTTTCATAAAACTCCTCCTCAATACGATTCGATGGTTTTCATTCTTTAATAAGGGTCACCCAGGTGTTGGCCGTTTCGGCAGGATATCCGTCCGAACCCGGCTTTCCCCACGTTTCGTCACTCTCCCATCTGTCCCACAACGATCGGGGCAGATAAAGAGAAAGTTTCAAATTGTACATTCCTTCCGCTTCGTTGATCTGCTGTCCGCACCAGAGAAAATCGAGATTCGGACAGTTTCGGGCATCGAGCCGATCCATGTAATTATTGTAGCAGCTTAAATGAATCAGCTTCGGATTACGGGAAACATCGAGCGATCCCAGACGATTTTGCGAACAGACCAGATATTCCAATTCCGGCAAACCGGTCAGATCCAGCTTTTCGAGTCGGCATTCCCCGGCATCAACCGTAACAAGAAACGGGTTTGCTTCGAGACTCAACTGTTTCAGCGTATTGCCTCCGCAGGAGACCTCCGTCAGCAGCGGATTTCCGGAAAGATCGAGCTCTCTTAAACGATTATCAAAGCAGTAAAGACGACGCAGTTTCGAAAGCGACCGCAAATCGAGAGATTCGATTTTATTGTAGTGACACGCCAATTCTTCCAGATTGACAAAATATTCGAGACCGGTCAAATCGGCAATCTTTTCTTCCGATGGTGTGTTTGACAGTTTGTAGCAGTGAATCACCGTAACCGTTTCCGCCTCTTTTAATGTGATAATGCCGTCCGCATCGAGATCGATCTGTTTCTCTCCCGTTTCCGAATTTTCGCCGAAAAGAGAAAACAGATAGGAGCGGAAAAGCGGATCGGGAATGTAAACCTCATCGGCCACCGTCACCCGGCACTGCTGCCGAAAACCGCCGTCAACCGTCTCGGCCGTCACGGTCGCCGTTCCCGGCAAAACCCCGCGAATGCGGCCGTCCGCAACGGAAACGGTTTGCGGGGCATCGCTCGTCCAGCGGATTCCCTTTTCGCCAGCCTCCCCTGGAAGAACCGACGCATTCACCGTCTGTTCCTGCCCCAGCTTCAAATTCAGTTCCGTGCGGTCGATTGTTAAACCCGATACCGCCGCCGGTTTCCCGGGACAGGAGACAAAGATCATGGCCGCCAATAAAACGATTCCTTTAAAAAACAGTTGCATAAAAACTCCTTCCGTTGTTTTTTGTTAGTTAAAACTAATTAAGATAGTATTATCAAATTAATAACATATTGTCAATCTTTTTTCGTTTCTAACGTCATGATTTTTCCGGGCTGTTTATCGGAAGGCAAACTTTTTCCAAAGACTGTTGACTTTTCCGGTTAAAGGTGATACAAACACTCTTCCGAGCGTTATCGTTATGATACGCTCTTTTTTGTTTTCCGGAAAAATATCAAAGAGGAGGAAAAGCGATGAAACAGAAAAACGGAATGTTAAAACTGAAAGATTTGGCCGACATCTCGGTTTGTCCGTGGAGCCCGAAACGGAAAAGAAGTACGGGACGTTTCCCGTATATCGGCCTCAAAGGAGAAACCGGATTTTGCGATACCGCCAACTTCGAAGCCGATTCGATTGTTATGACCCGCTTCGGCAGCGGCGGCGGGCGTGTTTTCTATTTTTCCGAACCGGGATTTGCTTCGGGCTGTTTCATTCTGAAAGGAAAAACGGTCTCCGATACCCGCGCCCTCTACCGCTATCTCAAAGAACGGCGTTGTCCCCGGTCGACCGTCTCCCCGGGGCATTCGATTCCGCAGATTTCGCTGAAGGCCGCGGAAGAGTTTGAAATCGAAATCACGCCGGTTGACAGCGAGACGTAAGCGCCTGCGCAAGGAAAGAGCGGGAAACGGAGTCGTAACGGTTCGGTAAAAAGAAGCCGGAAAAGATCAGTACCGGACAGCCGGATGAGGAACGGTTTTCCGGCTGCCGCACTGCGGACAGGCCGGTGAAACCGGTCTCACTGACAGAAACGAACGGGGAACGACGGCTTCGAAAGACCGTCCGCATTTTGTACAAAGATAGAGCCGGGATTCCCCGGGCTGCGGTTCTCTAAAAAAAGACATTGAAAAACGACCTCCCGATTCCGCTTATTTCTCCAGCGGAAAAGCCTCGGTAAAACCGGCATACATAATACCGCCCATATTGTGAACCTTCTCATATCCGAGATGTCTCATTTGACGGGCCGCCGATCCGGCACGGGCTCCGCTGTAGCAGTAAATATAAACCGGAGTTTTTTTGTCGGGAACTTTCGATTCGATCTCTTCCGCAATTTTGTAATCGGGAATATGAAGCGCTCCCCTGACATGTCCTTCGTTAAACTCATCCGCACTGCGGACATCCAGAATCACCGGGCGTGACTGCCTGCGAATCATCTCCGGATAATCACCGACAGGGATTCTCTTACCGCAAAAAAAAGAAACCGTTCTCCTTAAAAAACACATCTTTACTTTTCCTATTCACTTGTAATATAATAATTTCAGTATACAGAAAATGAAAAAAAATAACAACCGTCAGGAGCGAATCCGTATGAAAAACAGAATTCTGATTTTTCTAATGGTATTATTTTCGGGACTCGCGGCATGCCCGCCGCCGGCAGCCGACGGCAGTACATCCGAAGAAAATCAGACGAAACCTTCGGAACCATTCGATCCTCTGACAGGATTCTTACCCGTCGAACTCTACTACGGCCGTTCGCTTTTGAACCAAGAAGAAAAGCAGGCTTACGATTTTATTCTCAAAGCATTTCTGACCGAACCGGTCACCGATGAACAGAAATCAGCCGCACACATCACAGTCAGGTTGAAAGAAAACGGCTTCTCTCTGACGGAGGCTCAGATCGTTAAAATTTTCGATTTTCTCTCCAAAGACGACCCGCGCATGGCTCTGCTGACCTCGAGTGTCCTGCCGCGCCGTTCGGACAATATCGGCGACACTTACGATCCTTCGGGAACCGCGATTGCCGACGAGGCTTGGTTTGACAATGCTTTCAAAGGAATGGCTCTCGGAACTTTTTGGGAAACGTTCCACAAACCGCAAACGGCCGAAATGGAAACCCGGATTCAACCGATTTTGGATACCGTTGACGAAAAAATGACAACAGCTCAAAAAGTCAGAACTCTTCACGATGCTTTTCTGGCGACAGTAACATACGGCACCACCAATTCCCGCGGTGACGGCAATCTGAGGGGAGCCTTTTTGAACCCGCTGACCGCCCCCGAAGCCGAAATCCGTTATGTGGTTTGTCAGGGTTATGCCGTTTCGTTTCAATATCTGCTGATGCGCTGCGGCATTCCCGCCATCACGGTGCCCGGAACCGCACTCTCGACGCCGGGCGATCCCGATACGAAAGGCTCACATGCCTGGAATAAGGTCTGTATCGACGGTGATTGGTATCTGGTCGATCCCACCCATGACGATTCCCTTATGTGGAACAGCCCGACCTGCCGCTACGACTATTTTCTCAAAGCCGACAGTTCGGTTCCGACTCACGAAGAGGGCGTCCTTCCCGACGGTTCGAAAACCGGCTACCCTGTTTTCCCGGAAACCGCGAAAAACGATTTTCCTCTTAATCAGACGGTTTGGATCGGAGATTCGCAATAACAGAGAGTCCGAAACTTTATTACGGCAGATCCGACGGATTCTTTTCCTCAAACCCGTCAAAGGTGACACTCCGGCTCCTGTTCACAACGGAAATGTAAAACAGCGCTTTATCGGTATGAACGGACGGATCAGAGTCGACAGGAGAGAACTTCCGACGCCAATTTCCGCTCTTCCTTCAATTCCTCAATCGACGCATCGATTTGAGCGCGGGCATAATCGTTGATCTCCAAATTAGGAACAATTTCATGATTGCCGTTTGCATCGGTTCTAAGCGGAAATCCCGTTATCAACCCCGGTTCTGTCCCGTATTCTCCGTTCGATAAAACGGAGACGCTGAACCAATCTCCGGTCGGAGTAGGATTTATTAATTTTCGAACAGTTTCAACAATCGCATTGGCGGCTGAAGCAGCTGAAGAAACTCCGCGCGTTTCTATAATCGCCGCGCCCCGTTTTTGAATGGCGGGAACAAAGGTTTCCTCGAGCCACGTTTTATCTCGAATCACTTCGGGAACAGGAATTCCGCGAATAGTCGCGTTTGTAAAATCGGGGAATTGGGTTGAAGAGTGGTTCCCCCAAATAGTCATGTTTTTAACAGCAGAAACATGAACTCCTGCTTTTTGAGCCAGTTGATACTTACTGCGGCTCTCATCGAGTCCCGTCATCGCGAAAAAATTTCCGACCGGAACTCCCTCTGCATGCCGCAAAGCAATCAATGCGTTTATATTGCAGGGATTTCCCACTACAAGAACTTTCACATTGTTTGAAGCGTGAGCAGCAATTGCTTTTCCTTGATCGACAAAAATTTTCCCGTTTATATCCAATAAATCGCGGCGTTCCATGCCCGCTTTTCTCGGAGCGGAACCGAGCAAAAGACACCAATCGGCATCTTGAAAAGCAACCTTAGGATCGGTTGTTGCCGTAACCTCTTTCAACAAAGGAAACGCGCAATCCTCAAGCTCCATCACAACACCGTTGCATCTTGTCAAAGCCGGCTCAATTTCAAGTAAATTTAGAATAACCGGTCGATTCTCTCCGAAAATATCGCCGGCTGCAATTCGAAACAGCAACGAATAGGCAATCTGTCCTGCCGCACCGGTAACTGCAATTCGAATAGGTTTCTCACTCATAAAAACCTCGGTGATCGAACAAAATTCAATATTTCTTTTTACCATATTCCATTGTTCTTTGCAATCCCCATGCAATCGGTATTAATTTCAGGATAGCCTGATAATTTTTTCCGTTTTATTTTGATTGATTTTTCAAGGCACAAACCCTGTATTTT
>CALXKN010000018.1 GCA_944388995.1 uncultured Spirochaetota bacterium
ATATACTGTTTGTTCCGCTCGATTTCCTCCTGCCGGATTTTCGCCTGCCGGATCAGCAGGTCAATTTCTTCTTTGCGCTGCTTTTCGTATGCCGAATAATTGCCTTTGTAGCGTTTCAGCCGGCCGTTGAAAAGTTCGTAAGTTTCACTGACGGTTTCGTCCAAAAACCAGCGGTCGTGCGAAATCAGCAGAACGCCGCCGTCATATTTTTCGAGGAAGCCGGCAAGCCATTCGCGGCTTTCGATGTCGAGGTAGTTGGTCGGTTCATCCAGAAGGAGAATCTGCGGGTTCATCAGCAGAATCCGCGCCAGAGCGATGCGCATCTGCCAGCCGCCGGAAAATGAAGAAGAAGGTTTCCCGAGATCGGCGGCTTTGAATCCGAGACCTTTCAGCACCCGGTCGATGCGGTCGCGGCGGTGGTGGTAGCCGCAGGAGAGGAGAATTTCTTCGATTTCGTGGATGCGGCGGGCTTTTTTCTCCCATCCGGCGTCGTTCCCGGTCATCCGCGCGGCCAGTCCCGCTTTTTCGTCTTCAAGCAGCCGGAAGCGTTCAAACGCGGCTTCGGCCTCTTCCGCAGGCGTTTTGCTTCCGAAAGAAACGCCGGTCTGCGGCAGGTATGCGGCGATCGTGCCTTCGGATTTGGAAACGGTTCCCGAATCCGGCTGAATTTCACCGGCGAGGATTTTCATCAGCGTCGATTTGCCGCAACCGTTGACGCCGGCCAAAGCGGCGCGCGTTTTTCCGTCAATCTGAAGGGAAACGCTGTCGAGCAGATCCCGGTTGCCGTAGGCAAGGCAGATGCGCGAAGCTTGCAGAAGCGCCACCGGTCACCTCGACAGATAAAGCTTCAGCGGAGCGTTCGGCTGCCGGATGACGGTGTTTTTTTCCACCAGATAGTCGGGAATCATCGTCAGCTCGAGGTTGTTTTCGTCGGCGTTGTACAGCGCGTAGACGGTTTTTCCCTGCGAAAACCGAAAAACCAGACCGCCGGTGTAGACGTCGTTCAAATCCGAACTCATGAACAGGTTGAACGAAACGGTTCCGTCGGTAAAATCGGGACTCGGAATGTAATCGGGTATCAGAATGCGGTTGCGGGTCCAGACGAATTCCTTGTCTTCGGTAATCGTCAGCCGTCCGGAATTGATGCTTGAAAAGGAGTTGCCGTAAGCGATCAGGTTCTCAAACAGTCCGTTTTGCCGGTTCTGCTCGGTTTCAATGATCTTTGTCAGATCGGGAATCGGCGAGAAAAACTGTCCGTAATCGTTTTTCAGCGAAGTGTTGATGATGAGGATTTCGTTGGAATTCGGAAGATTGACCTGAATCGGCGTATCGGTAAACGAGACGGTTTTGCGGTCGCCTTCGATTCCCGAATAAGAAAAAACGCCTGAATAGAGCTTTGAGCGGACGGTGAGCGCTTTTTTTTGCGGGTCGACTTTGAAGAAGTAATTTTTCGCAAACAGCTCCAAATCGTAAATTCCGTTGGTGATGTACTCTTTGTACTCCGACGGATAAAAAACCGTCGACGTCAGCCGCTCGGCAGCCGCTTGGTGCGGATCCCGCTTTTCCGCTTCGGAGGCCCGGAACAGTTCAAGGTTATGTCCGTATGACCAGCCGCCGGTTCCTGTTTCCGTTAAAATGCGGTACCAATAGTTTTGCGTCGATCCGACGGTGACCGTTTCTTCCGTTCGTCCGATGATTTTGATTTCTTCGCCTTCCCTCAGCGTGTATAAAACCGATCCGAACGCATCGGCTTCCGCTCTGACGGCGTGGCGGTCCCGTTTGGCCGTCGCAAATGTATCGGTAAACGGCCTGTAGGATTCGCGGAAATTTTCCGCATCCCGTTTGCGTTTTTCAAAATGAAGCTGCCACTTCTCGTATTCAATGCGTTCCCCGTCGATTTGAACGATGTACTTGTTGCGCAGCTTCGATTCCTGCTTGATTTTTACAAGCAGTCCGTTGTTTTGCGGAGCCTGAAAATCCCAAAGGACAACACCGTAGCCGATCCGTTCCGGCGCAACCAGAAGAATAAAACTGATGAGAACGCACGATGCAAGCAATCCGATGACGATTTTCTTCATTTTATTTCTCTAACGGCGCCGATAAAGTCAGGTTCAGGTTTTCTCTGTTGCAGAGAATGTGGATCTTCCCGGTTTTCAGCAGTTCGATATTGGCGGAGCGGCCCAGCAGCTTTTTGGCGTCGTCGTCGCGGATCACCAGGTCGGTGTGAAGCTCTCCGAATACGGCTGCCGCCAAAATCCGCAGCGGCCGCGTTCCGATTTCGTTTTCGGTCAGATCCGCGTCGGCGGGGTAGTAGGTTACATAGCCGCGTTCGGTCAGAACATCCGGGTTGATGTTCTCCTGCGACAGCAGCGTTTCGCCCGAAGCGCTGAGCAGTTTCGGGAAAAGCGCAGGCTGCAGGGCTGCCGCCTCCGATTTTCCGAAGACCGGCAGCAGACCCGTTGCGACAATCACGACGGCGCTGTAGTCCTCCGCCGCAATGTAACCCAGATACGGGCGGATGGGAATCGGCGTGTCGTGCGTGACAAAAATTTTCGTGAAATCGGAGTAGAGATTAACGCTGTATTCGTTTATCAGAGTCGTCAGATCTTCGGAAAGATAGGAGTTTTCAAGAAAAGCATCTTGGCTTAAAGATTCGATAACATTCAAATAAGTTAAATCGTTTAAAACCAAATCTTTTACCGTTGCCTTCGAATTGACGACAATCGGTTCGAGCGCCATTAACAGAATACGGGGAAACGCTTTGCCGACTTCCTGACCGGCCTGCCGCTTTGCTTCCTGAATGACAAAAATTTCAGGATTCAGGTGATTTTCCACGCGGATGCGGATCAGATCCCTCTCCCACCGGATATCGGTTTTGACATCGAAGTTATCGATTTGCGCCGTTGCGGCTGAGACAATGACGGTCAGTAATAAAAAACCTGCCAGTTTCTTTTTCATATCATCTCCGCTCAGGGAACATTTATAACGGTTCCCGCTTTCAGTATATCACGGTTTCCCATTTTATTAAAGTATTTTAATTCATTGACGGATACGCCGTACTCCCGGGCCAGACCCCAAAGCGTGTCGCCGACCTGAACGGTGTAGGTCCGGCTGAATTCCTTTCCCGAAAATCCGTCCGGATCTGCCGGCGCCGGCTTTGCTTTCGGCGGAGCGACGTCCTTAAATGCGGGAATCATCAGCTTCTGTCCGATTTGAAGCGCCTGCGGTCTGACATTCGGATTGAACTGCAGGATAATATCGATGGATACGCCGTAGTGGGCGCTGAGCGCGTAGAGCGTATCTCCCTGACGGATATTGTAAATATAGTAGTTTAAAAATTCAGAATCATCGTTTTCCAGAGCTCCGATGATTTGTTCTGTGTACTGAGCCGGAAATTTCAAATAATAATTGTTTTTCGGCGGCGTAACGCGGTAATTGAGTTCGGCGTTGGCCGCCTTCAGCTCCGCAAACGGAACGCCCGCTTTGGCAGCCAGCAGCGAAATGTCGATCGGCTTCTCAATCCTGACCATGTTCCATTCGGGAGGCGGGTTCCACGAGACGCTGAGCCCGAAATCTCTTTTATTGGAACAGGCATAGGCGACGGCGAAGCACTTCGGGACATAATGAACGGTCTGCGACGGCAGAAGACGGCGGCGGGCCATCGACCAAAAGTCGTTGAGACCGTAGGCGTTCATGGTGCGCGTTACGCGTCCCAAGCCGCAGTTGTAGGCGGCCATCGCCAGCGCCCAGTCGCCGGTTTTTTCGTAGTTGTAGCTGAGTTTGTGGAGCGCGGCGTCAGTTGACTTCATGAAATCAAACCGTTCATCCGCCCATTCGGAAATCGAAATGTCGTACCCGCCGATGCTGTTCCTCATAAACTGCCAGATTCCGTATGCGCCCGATCGTGAAACGGCGCGCGGTTTGAATTCCGACTCAATAAACGCGATGTAAAAAAGTTCCTGAGGAAGGTTCGCTTCGTTGATTTTTTCACGGATATATCCGATGTACGGCTGGGCGGCGTTCAGGGTCCGGTCAATGGCTTCGCGAGAAAAGCGGTTTTTGTATTGAGCAAGCAATTTTTCTGTTTCGGGTGCTATTTCCGGGTGGAGCGGCAGTTTGTTCTGGACGGTCGGTTCGAGGAGGCCGACGCCCTCTGCTGATATCTGCGTTTTCTGCCGGCGGACGGCGTAACCGGAGAGAGGTTCCGTTGAAAACGCGAATCCTCCCAAAGAAACCGGAACGAGAAGAAAAACCGCAAGAATCCGTTTCATGACGCATCCGCGGTCGATTCGAAGTGCTTGTCTCCGAAGTAGATCCCCGCCCACTCCCACTTGCCGTTCAGTTCGGGATCGGCAGGATAGTCGATCTTCGAAAAATAAAAGTACCACTTTCCGACTTGAAACTGCCAGTTCCACGTTTCCAAATACGCTTCCCGTTCGTTGGAAATAGGATCCAGAGCTGCGGCGTAACGGATATTCTGACGCTGAATGATGGTTCCCATTCCGAAACGGAAGCTGTTTTCCGCCTCCACTTCATCCTGCGCCCATGAATTGGCAAAAAACAACGCCTGCGACTGACAGCGCTGCAGCAATCGGGAATTGCGCGTCCGGATGGCGTATTTGATATCCGCGACAAGCCGGTTCAGATCGTCGTAAGCCCAGTCAACCCGGTTGAATTTACTCAGACCGACCTTTTTGGCGGCCGACGAATAAGCGTTTGTGTCGTCGTGAATCACAACGTGGGGCGATTCAAGGAATTTTTCATAGGCTTCCAGCGCAGAGCTCCACTCTTTTTTTTCTTCATAGGCTTTGGCAAGGCGGTAGTACAATTCGCTTCGGTTTTCGGGAATCCGGATGCGGGGAAGGGCCGTTTGGTATAAATCGATTCGGGCGTCGGCTCCGACCGTCAGAGCCAGGCACCGCTCCAAAGCCCGGTCAAAAAGGGATAATCCGTCCAGCGTCAGTTCGGGATATTCTTTTAAAATCCGCATATAATGGATTTGCGCCGCTCCGTGGTTCTTTAAAGTTTCGCAGTTTTGGGCCCTCAGGAACAGATAATAGGCGTTAAACGGATCGTTCGGGTAGAGAAAAGAAACGTGCTGTAAAAAAAGATCGAGGGTAATCCGGTTTTCGCCTCGTAAAATCTGCGCGATTCGGTTGATTAAAATAAAACGGCCTTCCGGGGTCTCGGTTCCGTTTAAGGTCTCCATGAGAATTCTGAGATTTCTGTCGGTCTCCGACTGTCCCGTCGTAAAAAGCGGAAAAGATCCGGCCGCATTCCGGCATCCGAGGAGCGAAAGGGCGGCAAATATCAAAATCCGATAGCGAACCTTCATACGCAACAGTCTATCATAGTTAAATATAAAAAAAAAGGGCTTGTCGTTTTATTTCAAAAAAATTATCATAATGATATGAAGTTGCCTGATCAGAAGCCGTCTGCCCGGCGGAAAAAACCGGCAGTGCCGCGGCCTCATCTTTACCGCATTGAATGGATCCGTCCGTCTGTCGGCAGCGGTGACGCGGCGGAGTTGATGAGACTTTCGTTCCGCTTCCGGGATGCGGATATCGACAGATTGATGGAAAAAAGCCGGGTTGGAGAGCGTACCGTTATCGGAATTTACTCGTTCGATGTGGCCCGCTCCAAAATGGCGGCGGCCCGCGACGCGGCGGCGGCACTCCGCCTGACGTGTCCTTTTTTTATGGAGAGAGAGTAGTGGATATTTCCGACGAACTGCAGCTGGCTTTAAACCGTTCCTACCGGCTGGCCAAAAAGAACCGGCATGAATTTGTCACGCCGGAGCATGTTCTTTTGGCGCTTTTGGAATACGATACGGTCGGACGGCTGTTTGAAATCATGAATATTTCCGTTGAAGGTTTTGCGTGGGAGCTGGAGTCGTATCTGGATGCGACGATGCCGACGGTTGACGGTGAAAATCCGACGGAAAGCATCGGTTTTAAAGAAATTCTGGAAGATGCGTTTCATTTTGCCCGTTACGCCGATGCGGAAGCCGTCGATATCGGCGACGTGCTGATGGCGATGATGGATCAGGAAGAGTCGTTTGCCGCGTATCTGCTCAGCCGTAACGGAATTACCGACCGCGCGTTTGCCGATGCCGTTGCAACGGCGGACCGGTTCGGCTCTGACGGTGTTTTTGCGGAGGGGTGGCCTTCCGATTTTCCTGACGAAGAAGACGGCGGGTGGGAGCGTAAGGACGACAGCGAAATTTTATCCGAGCTGACCGTCGACTTAACGGCCGCTGCCGCCGGACGCAGACTGCCGCCGTTTATCGGCCGCGAGGATTTGCTGCAGACGGTTCAGTCGGTTCTGCTTCGCAGCCGGAAGTGTAACCCGCTGCTCATCGGCGAGCCCGGCGTCGGAAAAACGGCATTGGCGGAGGGGTTGGCTCAGCGCATCGTCCGGAAAAAAGTGCCGCCGTTTTTGATCGGGAAGAAACTCCTTTCCCTCGACGTCGGATCTTTGGTTGCCGGCACAAAATACCGCGGCGAATTCGAAATGCGGATGAAGCGGCTGCTCTCCGTGCTGGAGAAAGACGACTCGGTTATTCTGTTTATTGATGAAATCCATACGCTGATGGGAGCCGGCGCGGGCGAGACCAACAAACTTGACGCGGCCAATATGCTGAAGGCCAGACTGACCGGAGGCCGCCTGATCTGCATCGGGGCGACGACTTTCGAAGAGTTTAAAAAGAAAATCGAACCGGAAAAGGCGTTCCTGAGACGCTTTCAGGTTGTCGAAATACCGGAACCGACGCCCGCCGAAACCGAAGAGATTGTCAGGCATATCCGAAAGAGTTTTGAACGGTTTCACGGCGTCCGCATTCCGATGAAAACGGCCCGCTGCGCCGTCGGACTGGCGGATCGCTGGCTGAAAGAACGCAGGCAGCCGGACAAAACCATCGATTTGCTGGATACGGTCTGCGCCGACGTCCGTTTCCGCGGATACAAAAACGGCAGAAACGACGGCCTGACCGTTGCGGACGCCGATTTGGAGCAGACGGTTGCCAAAATGGCCGGACTGCCTCCGGAAAAACTCGGCGAATCGGATGAACAGCGGCTGATGAAGCTGGAGCCGGCACTGAAGGCGGCGGTTTTCGGTCAGGACGCCGCCGTCGAAACGGTTGCGGCTGCCGTCAAACGGGCTTACGCCGGCTTCCGGAAGGAAAACCTGCCGATCGCCTCGCTTCTGTTTATCGGTCCGACCGGTGTCGGCAAAACAGAGCTGTCAAAACAGCTGGCGTCAGCGCTCGGAATCGATTTGATCCGTTTCGATATGAGCGAATATCAGGAAAAGAGTTCCGTCGCCCGGTTTATCGGAGCGCCTCCGGGGTACGTCGGTTATCAGGAAGGCGGCGTTCTCATTGATGCGGTCCGGCGCAAACCGAACGCGGTGCTGCTTTTGGATGAAATCGAAAAAGCGTGTCCCGATATTTTCAACATACTGCTACAGGTGATGGACTACGCCGTTCTGACCGATTCGCTCGGAAGAAAAGCCGATTTCAGCCGGATTGTCCTGATTATGACCGGCAACATCGGCTCCGGTGACTGGGAGAAAAACGCCATCGGTTTTGAAAGCGTTGCGGGAAACCGCGCCGCCGAATCGCTGAAAGAGGTCTTCTCTCCCGAATTCCGCAACCGTCTCGACGGAGTTGTCCGGTTCAACAAACTGAGCGAAGAGCAGGTGAGGAAAATCATCCTCAGGGAGATTGATCTCTTCTCCGCCCGGCTGAAAAAACGCGGCGTTTCGCTCTCGCTCGGTAACGGCGTTGTCGATTGGCTGACAAAAAAAGGTTTCAGTAAGGAGTTCGGCGCCCGTCCGGCGGTCGGTGTTGTCGAGACTGAGTTAAAGGCGCTGTTCCCCGATGAGGTGTTGTTCGGCTTTCTGAAAAACGGCGGACGCGCGCGCGTGGAAACGGAGAACGGACGCCTGCGGATCAAGCCGCCTTCGGGGAAATTCGGGTTTCCGCGGCTTTTAAAAGGAAAGAAAAATGACAAAGGGCGCGAAGGCGAAAGCGCGGTTTAAAGAGGGTTTTAACTGCGCGCAGTCGGTCGTTTCGGCGTTTGCCCCGGAAATTTCCCGGGAAACCGGCCTCACTGCGCAGCGGCTGACGGCCGCCGTCAGCGGGTTCGGCGGCGGCATGGGGCGGATGCGGGAAGTGTGCGGCGCCGTTTCCGGGGCGATCGCCGTTCTCGGCTTTCTGACCGGGTATTCGGACCCGGACGATTCCGCCGCCAAAAAAGAGATGTACGGCCGGGTGCGCGAATTGATGAACGCCTTTAAGGAGCGCAGCGGTTCGTGCGTCTGCCGCGAACTGTTGGTCGGAACAAACGCCGATGACGGCGCTGTCCCGGAAGAACGGACCGCCGGATATTACAGAAAGCGTCCGTGCGCCGATTTGGTTGAAACGGCGGCCGATCTTTGTGCGGAAATTTTACAAAAATACAACCGTTCCGGCAAAAAAAATACTTGACTTTTCCCTGTTCGGTGTATAATAAAAACTATCAATATAATAAAGGGGTTTCTATGACTCACTCCAAGAAAATCGGTTTTTGGAACTATGTTGCCTACGGAGCCGGAGATTTGTACGGCGGCGGTGCGTTTTTTATCGTCACTACCTTTGCCATGTATTATTTTGTCAATGTTGTCGGAATGCATCCGGTTCTGGCCGGTCTGATTCCCGCCATCGGAAAGATTTGGGATGCGGTTTCCGATCCGATGATGGGCTACATCTCCGATCATACACCGCAGAACCGCTTCGGAAAGCGGCGCGTCTGGTTTCTTGTTTCCATTGTTCCGATTGCCGTTTCCTTTGCCTTGATTTGGTTCCCGACCTCCATTGCCACTCAGGCCGGAAAGTTTGCCTTTTACACATTTGCCTACATTTTTTTCTTCACGGTTGCCACCATTTCCTATGTTCCGTATGCCGCTCTCAGCGCCGAAATGACAAGGGATTCCAAAGAACGCAATTTTCTGAACGGAACCCGGATTCTCTTTTCGTTTATTTCCACGCTGCTTGCCGGAGTCATTGCCAAACCGGTTATCGGACTGTTTGCAGACGAGAAAACCGGATATTTCGTCATGGGAATCATTTTCAGTTTGATTTTTGCCCTTCCGTGGATTACGCTTTATTTGGGAACATGGGAGTTGCCCGATCTGCAGCGGAGCGCAAAGCAAAAAAAATCGTTTTTCGCCAACTTTTTTTCACTGTTCCGCAACCGTTCCTGCCGCATCCATATTCTGATGTACGTTGGTTCTTACGGAACGCTTGACATTCTGATGTCGTGGTTCATGTTTTATTTGGTCGATTACCTTGACCGGGAAGCGTGGTTTGTCATCGCGCAGGGAGCCCTTCTGCTGACGATGATCGGTATGCTGCCGGTTTACGTTAAAATCGCCAACAAAAAAGGACACGCCGCCGCTTATCTGATCGGTCTGTCGCTTTTTGTCGCCGGAATGATTTTTATGTCGTTTCAGACGCCGCAGACTCCCGTTGCTTTTCTGATTGCGAACGTGATTCTGCTCGGAGCGGGAATTTCCGCCGGCTGTCTGATCCCCCATGCGCTGCTGCCGTTTGTTTCCGATATCGACCGTCTGATTTCGGGAGAAGAGAGAGCCGGAACGTACTCCGCCGCAATGACCCTGACGCGCAAACTGTTTCTCGGTTTGATCATCATGACCGGGTTGGGCGTGCTGCTGGCGCAGATCGGTTACCGCAATCCGGTTCCTTACGAACTGCCGGAAATTCAGTACTCCGAAGCGTTTGCCGAAATTCAAAACCGCACCAATGCCGTCGACACCGCCTATGTGTTTGACGAAGACGCCCGGATTTACCGGTTGGATAAAAACCATAAGAACGCTTCCGTTGCCGAAGAGACGGTAAAAACCGGCGCCGCTCTTTTGAACCGGACGCTTGAAGACAGTAAAAACATTGCGGAGTCCGTTTTTAACGAAATTTCCGCCGCCGCCGAGGCCGATCTGAAAGCCCGCGGTGAAAGAATCGCCGCTTCGTATCTGTATCTGCCGGAAACACAGTCTTACCGGCTGATTCTGACGGACGATGAGACTCCCGACGTGCAGACGGCTCAGAACGAACGGTTGCGGACGCTCCGCGGAGACTTGGATTTCCTCGATTTTCAGTACATCGGATACGGGAACCCCGTCAAACCGAAGCAGACGGAGTCGACTCTGGCCAGGCTGAAATTCTTTTTCATTCTGCTGCCGACTTTGATGTCCGTTATCGGTCTGATCGCGGCTTCCTTTTTCAGAGTGACGCCGAAAAACCACGGCATTATCCGGAAAGAGTTGGATCGGCTCTCCGGCGGCGGCTCTAAAGCCGAGGTCGATCCCGAAGTCAAAAAAGTTTGCGAAAAGCTGACCGGACTGCCTTACGAGTCGCTTTATCCCGACGCATAACGTAAAATATTGACCTCTCTTCGGTTTTCGGATAAACTGAAGAGCAGGTTTTTTTATGAAGATTATTATTTTCGGATCCGGCGAAATCGGCGGACAGATTGCCGAGGCTTTCTTTGAAGAGCATGATATTACCGTTATCGACCGCGCCGAGCGGTTGCTGGTAAATGTCAATAAATTGGATCTTTCCGTTATCGCCGGGAATGCCGCCGATATCCGCGTTTTGGAAGAGGCCGGAATTAAAAATGCCGATCTCTTCATTGCCTGTTCCCACTCCGACGAAGCCAATATTATCGCGGCCCTGACAGCCAAGTTAATCAGCAACGTCAAAACAATGTGCTTTATCAGCAATAAAGAGTATTACGAAAGCCTGAAAATGGCCAAAGAGAGTGAATACGAGGCGTTCAACATTGATAAAGTGGTGTGGCTTCAAGAGCTGCTGACGCAGGATATTGTCCGCGTTCTGACAGTGCCGATTGCCATTGATGTGGAAGTTTTCCTTGACGGACGCGCCAATCTGATGGAGTACAAAATTGAAGAAAACTCCGCGCTTTGCCGCAAAGTGATTCGCGACTGTCAGTTTCCGCCGGAAGTTCTGATTCTCGGAATCACCCGCAACAACTCCCTTTTTATTCCTAATGGAAACACCGAACTGCAGCCGGAAGACCGTGTCATTTTTATGGGAAAAACCGGTTCTCTGGAGGCGTTGATCAATAAATTTTTTCGGAAAGCGGCCGCTAAAGTCCGTTCGGTTTTGATTCTGGGGGGCGGAACGATGGGGTACCTGCTGGCGAAAGCGTTGGAGGATATCGGGCTTCACGCGAAACTGATTGAAGCCGACGAGGAACGGTGCCGTTTTCTGGCCGCCGATTTGACCTCAACGCTGGTGATTTGCGGCGACGGAACCGATCTGAAACTCCTGCAGGAAGAGGAGGCGGGGTACTGCGACGTAGCGGTTTGTCTCACAGACAGCGATGAAAAGAATCTGCTCTGTTCGCTCTTTTCCAAAAAACTCGGAGTGGAGAAGGTCATTACCCGCGCGCTGAAGTCAAGCAACATCGACACATTTGAACGCGCCGGCATCGATATTGTGATTTCGCCGCGCGACGCGGTGCTGAATTCCGTGCGCAACGGTTTTCTGAATCAGGACGGCAGTATTCTGCTCTCCGTCGGCAAAGGGCAAGGGGAAATCCTGCGGCTGAAAGTTCCGGCGGCGCTCGCCGGCGAACCGATTAAAAATCTGCGGATTCCGGGAAACGGATTGATTGCGGCCGTCGAACATCGGAAAAAAGCGGTGATTCCCAACGGCGAAACCAAACTCTCAAAAGGAGATTCCGTTATCGTCTTTTCTATGCGGGAAAACAGCGACGCCGTACTCGATTATTTCAGCGAGGCTGCTGACGTATGAGAATCCTCTATCTGCTGAAATCGCTCGGCTACATTTTGCGGTTGTTGTCGGCAGCGCTGTTTGTCGGATGTTTGGTTCCGCTGCTCTCCCGCGATTACGCCGGTATCGTTCCGTATCTGACCGCTTCTCTGCTCTGTTTGGCGTGCGCACTGCTGTTCCTTTTGATTACCCGCCGTGTAAAAACTCTTGATGACATTCGCAAAGTTGAATCGTTGTCGGTTGTCGCTCTCATTTGGATTCTCTACGGTCTGTTTTGCGCGGTTCCGTTTCTTTTTTTTGAATTTTCGTTTTTGGATGCGTTTTTTGAATCGATTTCCGGATTGACGACGACCGGAGCTTCCGTTATCGTTGATTACAACGCCTATCCGCATTCGATTTTCTTTTGGCGAGCCTATCTCCATTGGCTGGGCGGAATCGGAATCGTGGTTCTGTTTGTCGGCGTTTTGCCTCAGTTCTCGGTTGCCGGACGGCAGCTTTTTTTCGCCGAATCGTCTGGTCCGACAGAAGAAAAGCTGACGCCGCGGATTCGGCAGACGGCGACGCTGATTTTTTTTGTTTACGGGTTTCTGACGGTACTTCAAATTTTTCTGTTGTTGATTTGCGGCGTGCCGCTTTTCGATGCTGTTTGCACATCATTTTCGACCATGGGAACAGGAGGGTTTTCCATTTACGCTGACGGTCTGAGACCATATAATTCGGTCGCCGTTGTCTGGATTGTCATCGTTTTTATGTTTGTCGCTGGTTGTAATCTTTCCCTGGTTTACCGACTGCTTTTTGGAAAACGGCACCGTTTTGCGATTTTTAAAAACGGGGAATTTCGTCTTTATGCGGCAATTGTATTGATTTTGTCCGCCGGACTGTTTGTTTCGCTGACAGTCAATCAAAAAATGTCTTCCGGTACAGCTCTGACTGAATCGGTTTTTCATATCGTCACATTGATGACGACAACCGGATTTACGTATTCAAATTTCGAATTGTGGGACGCAGCTTCGAAAATCTTTTTGATTTTGGCAATGATGACCGGCGCTTGTGCGGGATCGACAGCCGGCGGAATCAAAATTATCCGCATTCTCTACGCTTTCAAGCTGATTGCCCGTGAACTGAAACAGATGGTTCATCCGAATGCGGTGCTTCCGATCAAAGTTGACGGAAAACCGCTTCCCGACGCGACGGCGCGGCAGGCGGCCTCTTTTCTTCTGCTTTATTTCATGTTGTTTCTTTTCGGCGCCATCGTCATGACCGTCGTAGAGGGGAATTTGACGGTCGGATTGACAGGTTCGCTGACAACTCTTGGCAACGTCGGTCCCGGTTTCGGCATCATCGGTCCGTACGGTTCCTACGCCGAGCTGCACGCCGTTTCAAAAGCGGTCGCCATTTTCAATATGCTGATGGGGCGTTTAGAGCTGATTCCTTTTATGATTCTCTTTTATCCGAGATTCCGTCTCCGTGGTAAAAATGCCGATTGGAGACGGCACCTAAAAAAAACCGCGACGGAAATTTAATTTCCGTCGCGGCCCGCCGCGTTCAGCAGATCGGCGGCGGCTTTCACACGCGCACACACCGGTTCCGCTCCCAGCAGCCGCATTGTTTCAAATATCGGAGGAGAAACCGCTGTTCCCGTTACGGCTACGCGCAGCGGATGGAGTAAATCGCCGATTTTTACACCGCGCCGCTCCGCCTCTTCCCGCAGCGCCGCTTCGTTTTCTTCATCACTGCGGCCGAAAAACGCCTGCGTAAAACGATAAAGCCATTGCAGTGCTCCGGCTGTTGCTTCAACCGAACCGTTTTTCGGAATCAGCGAGGCGCTGTCGTTCAGATGAACGCCTTCAAACAGAAAGCGAATCATTTCAGGCGCATCGGCGAGCTTTTTCAGCCGTTCGCGGATTAAAGGAACGGCACCGGTTAGAATTTCATTTTCCTTTGCTGTCGGCGGATCGGAGCAAAGCTTCGCTTTTTGCAGAAACGGCAGCAGTCTGCGGCGGAGTTCTTCCGGCTGCAGTTTGCGTATGTACTGTCCGTTAAACCAATCCAGTTTTTTGTAGTCAAAAACGCCGGGAGCTTTGTTGATTTTTTCCAACGAAAAGACCTTCTTTAATTCGTCTTTTGTGAAAAATTCGGTTTTGTCGTCATAGGACCAACCGATCATCGTTACATAGTTGATAATCGCTTCGGGGAGATAACCGTTTTCACGAAATTCCCGCGCGGAGGTCGAACCGTGGCGTTTGGAGAGCTTTTGGCCGTCTTTTCCCATAACCATCGGTAAGTGGCAGTATTTCGGCACTTCCCAACCGAAGGCGTTATAAAGAAGAATATGCAGAGGTCCTGTCGGAATCCACTCCTGCGCCCGCAGAATGTGCGTAATTTTCATCAAATGATCATCGATGACATTCGCCAAATGGTATGTCGGAAATCCGTCGCTTTTCAGCAAAACCGGATCCGGAGAAATGTCGCTGTTTTTGCGGGTGATCTTCCCGAAAAGCAAATCCTCCATGACGGTTGAACCGCTCAGCGGAACTTTAAATCGAATCACCGGGTTTTTTCCGGAGGCGCGAAATTCTTCCCGTTTGCGTTCCCGTTCTTCGGGAGAGAGGTCGCGGCAATGGCGGTCGTAGCCTTGGTGGCTGCTCTTTCCTGATTTCTGTTCTTCCCGCAGCGACTCCAGCCGTTCTTCGGTACAGAAGCATTCGTACGCAAAGCCTTTTTCCACCAGTTCGCGCGCATATTTTTGATAAATGTCAAACCGCTGCGATTGAATGTAAGGCGCGTAAGGACCGCCTTTTTCCGGACCCTCATCCCAATCCAGCCCGAGCCAATCCATCGTATCGAAAAGATCTTGCAGGGATTCGTCGCTGTAACGTTCTCTGTCGGTATCTTCTATGCGGAGAATGAATTTTCCGCCTGTTGATTTTGCAAAAAACCAGTTGAAAAGCGCCGTTCTAACGCCGCCGATGTGCTGTAAACCGGTCGGCGATGGCGCATAGCGCACGCGTGTTGTCATTCGGAGACTCCTCTTTCTTCGGATTATATACTCAAATTATATAAAAAACAAGTCGATAATAAAACGGTGATTTGAGTGTTCAGAGGTAGTCATGGATAAAGTCCCCGTTAGTCAGTTGCGAGTCAATACTTATTATACAGCTCCGCTTTTTTTGGACGGACGTTACATTATTTTGTATCCGAATTTGCCGATTACCCGGGATCTGATCAACCGTCTGAACGAGTGGCGTTACACGGATATCGAAACCTCCGGATTGCCGTCCGAATCCATTCCGAGTTTAAAAATGAATCCGTTGTTGGAGTCGGTTTCTGAAAATTCCGACGATAGTTTTTCCCATGAGAACGACAAACTGAAATCTTTCGAATCGACACTTTCCCGTATTTATGATATCTGTCGGAAAACGGGAAAGATCGATTATAATGCTTTTTTTGATTTTGCCAAGAATTTCAGAAGTACGATTGCAGAGAGTATTCAGAACTATCTTTCCGCTCAGGCAACGGTAGTTTTTTCATCCGATTTTCTGATTTCCCAATCCGTGCGTACGGCAGTGCTCGCCCTTGCGATCAGTGAAACGCTGAAAATTCCTCTTTACAGACAACTGGAATTGATTTCGGCCGCCTTGCTTCATAAAATCGGAATGGTAAAGATTCCGAAAGAAATTTATTTAAAACGGGGCGCTTTATCGGAGAAGGAACAGGAGTTGATCCGTTATTACCCGGTTTTGGGCGCGCGGATTTTGAAATCCAACGACTTCAGTAACGAAGTTGTGCAGGGAGTTTTGGAGCATCGGGAGGCTTACGACGGAAGCGGATACCCGCAGCGCATTTCCGGAGAGAGTATTTCCCTTTTTGGACGGATTTTGAATATTGCGTCTTCTTTTTGCGCTATGACGGCTGCCCGTCCGTATCGGGCTGATTTTAAAAAAGAGCCGCGCGGTGTTATTGCCATTCTGCAAAACGCAAAGAAAGATTACGATCCGAATTTATGCCGCGTTTTATTGATGATTCTTTCGCTTTATCCGGTCGGAACGATGGTTCTGCTTAAAAACAATTCTGCCGGAATCGCTTTTAAAGTTAATCCGAATGATCCGCGGGCGCCGTTTGTTAAATTGCTGACAGATCCGGCCGGAAAACCGATGATGAGTGAACGGATTGTCGATACGCGCAGCAGCGAATTTCAGGTCGTTCGGGTTCTTACGGACGAAGAGAGCCGCAATATCAAAGACTTGTTTCTGAAAAAACCGTAATGTCCTTTTCCGTCGAATTCGAAAACAGAGTTGAAACGCTTGCTTCCGCCGTCACCGCCGAAGCGTATCTGAAAGCGAAGGGAATTGCGCAGCCGCTTGCGGTCAGAATCAACGGCGTTCTGAGGCCTTTGTCGGCGCCCCTCAACCGGAACTGCCGCTTGGAGAGAGTTGTTCCGCCGTCAGCCGAAGCGGCAGCCGTACTTCGCCATACGCTGAGCTTTCTGACTGCGGCGGCCTTCAGGCGGCTTTTCCCCGGTTCGAAAGCGGTGATTCAGCGCTCGGTGCCGCTCGGTTATGCGTATACGGTTGACGGGGAATGGAACCGGGAGATGGCCGGATGCCTGTACCGCCGTCTGGAGGAGGCAAGGCGCGGCGGTGAAGCGGTTTCCGAAAAAATACTTTCCTATGCCGATGTTGAGCGTCTCTTTGCCGACGGAGCCCTTGACGAGTCAAGCCGCAGACTCTTTTCCTTTATTCCGTCCGACGAAATCGTTCTCTGCGAATGGGATGGGGTTTTGCTGTATTCGTTTCACGTTTTGGCGGCGAACGCGGATCTGTTGCCGGATTTTGAAGTGATTTTTGAAGAGGGCGGCTGTGCGGTGCGTTTTTGCGCCGATCCTGAAACGGGGCGGCCGCTGCCTTATCAAGTCGGCAGCACTTTGGCCCGCGTCTACGGATTGGGAAAGCGGTGGGGCGCCGTTTCCGGCGTGAGCACCGTCGGCGACTTAAACGAATGCGTTCGCCGTAACCGCGTCGGCGATTTTATCCGCATTAATGAAACGCTGCAGGAGAACGCGTTGGCAGCTGCGGCGGCACAAATCCGGGAACGGGGAGAAATCAAAGCGGTTCTGTTAGCCGGCCCTTCGTCATCCGGAAAGACCACAACGCTGAAACGGCTTTGCACTCAGTTGGAGGTTCTCGGTTATCACACCGTGCCGCTGTCGCTCGACAATTATTACAAAAATCGCGAAGAAATTCCGAAAGACGAAAACGGACAGTACGACTTCGAATGTCTTGAATCGATTGACGTCGGTTTGATTCGCCGTCATTTGACCGATTTCTTTGACGGCAAAACGATTGTACCGCCGGTCTTCGATTTTGTTTTAGGAAAAAGCCGTCCCGGAAAACCGATTGAACCCCGTTCCGACTCTCTTGTTGTTATTGAGGGGATTCACGGCCTCAATCCGCAGCTTTTGCCGAAAACGGCGGCGGATCGGGTTTTCCGCATTTATCTGTCGGCTCTGACGCAAATCCGCATCGACGACGCCAACCGCATATCGACAACCGACAACCGTCTGCTGCGCCGTTTGGTCCGCGATGCGAAATACCGCAACACTTCGGCCGAACAGACTTTTTCCATGTGGCCGCAGGTCATCGCCGGAGAGCGGAAATACATCTTTCCGTATCAGAATGAAGCCGACGCCGCTTTCAACTCTTCGCTTGATTATGAAATTTCCGTCTTAAAAGTGTACGCCGAACCGCTTTTGAGATCGATTCAGCCTGACAGTCCGTATTTTGATGCGGCAGGACGGCTTTTGAAGCTGCTTTCGCTCTTTTTGGCGATTCCCGCGCAGGACGTACCGCCTTTTTCGCTGCTGAGGGAATTTATCGGCAACAGCGGTTTTTCGTACTGAAAACAAAACATTCCTCCCGGTTTTCTTGCGGACTTTTCCCGATTCCGGTTTTCTGATATGATGGGTTTATGACAGGGAAATACGATACGGAAGATGAAATTGCCGCATTGGCGACGCCGCGCGCGGCCGGCGCGATTGCCGTGATCCGGACATCCGGAAAACGCTGTCTGGAGAAGGCGTCGCGCTGTTTTTCGCGGCCGAAAGCGCTGAAGGCGGCTCCGGGAGGAACCTTTCTTTACGGGAAAATTCTTGAT
This sequence comes from uncultured Spirochaetota bacterium, assembly GCA_944388995.1. Classification (GTDB taxonomy): domain Bacteria; phylum Spirochaetota; class Spirochaetia; order JAFGXN01; family JAFGXN01; genus CALXOJ01. The sequence goes on from CALXKN010000018.1 coordinate 17,969, forward strand.
CCGGCGACGAAAGAAGCGGTCGACGAGGTCATTGTCTCCGTTTCGCGCGCACCGCGCAGCTACACCGGCGGCGACTGTCTGGAAATCAGCTGCCACGGCGGGATTCCCGGCGTTGAGGCGGTTTTGGCGGCGCTGAGAGCGGCCGGTTTCCGCGATGCGCAACCGGGAGAGTTTACCCTGCGCGCATTTATCAACGGCAAACTTGATTTGACGCAGGCGGAAGCGGTTGCCTCCCTCATCGACGCAAAAACCAAAACGATGCACGGGGCCTCGCTGCGGACGCTGGACGGCGCCGTTTTCCGCGAACTGTCGGAAATCCGGCGGATTCTGATTGACGCTTCGGCGGCGGTTGAGGTGCAGCTTGATTATGCCGAAGATGATTTGGACGACGCCGTTGCCGTTCCCGTTGCGGAACTGGAAGAAGCGGCTCTCCGTCTGCGGCGTTTGGCGGATTCGTATAAAGTCGGACGACTGATGCGGGAAGGGGTAAAGGTTGCGTTGTCCGGACGGACGAATTCAGGCAAATCGTCGCTGTTCAACCGGCTTCTCAATGAAGAGCGTTCCATTGTTTCCGATATTCACGGCACCACACGCGATTATTTGGAGGAGAGTGTAACGGTTGCGGGTTTTCCCGTTGTGCTGTACGATACGGCCGGATTGCGGAGTTCCGGAGACCGTGTCGAAGCGGAAGGCATCGAACGCGCGCGCAGAATTCTTGACGCCTGCGACTTTGTTTTGTATGTCGTCAGCGCCGCCGACGGCGAAACGGACGAAGACCGCCGCTGTCTGGAGCAAATCCGTCGTCCGGTTCTGAAGGTGATCAATAAAATCGATTTGAAAGCGCCGCCGGCCGGGTACGACGGCGTTCCCGTCAGCGCGGCAACCGGCGAAGGTCTTTCCGGGCTGATTGACGCCCTCGCCGCCCGGCTGAAAACGGCGGCGGGAACTGCGGAGCTTCCGTTTGCCGTCAACGAACGGCAGGCGCAGCTTGTGCGGCGGGCGCTGACCGCAGTCGAAGCGGCGTTGGCGGACGGCGGAGGGGTTGTCCTTGACGGTATCGCGATGGAACTGAAGGAGGCGCTCGACGCTGTCGGCGAGATGACGGGGGAAACCGCCTCCGCCGACATTCTTGACGCCGTCTTTTCCCGCTTCTGCGTGGGAAAATAGGGTTTATTTTCTTTTGGCGGGTGAAAACGGATTCAGCAGTTCCCGATAGCCTTCCCATGACGGCGCGTTCCGGTAAGCGGCGGCCGCTTCTGTCGGGATGAAAAGAGCCGTTACCGATGTCAGCAAAAACGGAGCGTGACTTCCTCTTCCGTATCCTCTTCAAGAGCGGGGAATGGAGCGTCAGTCATCTCTTCCGGTTCGTCGAACGGCTCGTCGTTTTCATTGTAAAAGAGGCCGTTGATTGTCTCTTCGTCTTCCGTCGGAATGATTGTCGGCGGATTGACGGCGTTCAGGCTCAGGGAATTGAAAAGAGAATCTTCGAATGCGGTGTCGGAAAGGACGACAATACCTTCGACCTCCCTATTGAAGCGGCCGTACGCGGTAAAGGCTTTTGAGGCGATCGTGCGATGAGGCCGACGGTAAACGATTGAAGAGCGCTGCAGAGCCGGCAAAGGCTTTCGGGTCAATCTGCAGAATGGCAGACACTTTTGTCAGCGACCGACAGCCGGAGAACGTCTCCGCGCCTATGTAAAGGAGATCGTCAGGAAGTAAAATGCTCTTCAGTGCGGCGCCGTCTGCAAATGCGTTTCCTGCAATTTGCAAAACGCACTGACGGAAGTGTAACGGATAACAGAGAGTCCTTCCCGCCGAAAAGATCTTTGCGGACGGTTTTAAAGTTTTCCTTGGTAGAAAATACCGGTTTTGTTTCGGCGTCATACGATGTTTTGTCGGGATATATGGACATCCGCTGCCGGGAATGATTTCCCGATCGGCAGTGTGGACGATTTTCATTCATTCTCCTCAATGAAATGATTTTCGAAAAAAGCCGGTTCCGACCGGAACCGGCTCGTAAAAAATGTCTCGATTACTCCTCTTCGTCGGCGCTCATGCGGGCGCGGCCTTCTTCGATAACCGCCTCGACCTGCTTTCCGGTAATCGGACTGTAATGGGAAAAGTCGATTTCGTAAGAGCCGGTTCCCGACGTCAGCGCCTTCAGTTCGATGGCGTAACGCTGAATTTCGCTTTGAGGCACTTCGGCGTCGATTTGGGTAATTCCGCCGCCGATTGATTCCTGCCCCTGAATGCGGGCCCGTTTGGACGACAGATTGGAGAGGATATCACCGATGTAGGCTTCGTCGGCAAAGACGTGCATCAGCATAATCGGTTCCAGCATCACCGCGGCGCCGTTTTTCATTGCTTCGCGCAGACAGCCGCGGGCGGCCAGCTTAAACGCCATTTCGGACGAATCGACGGGGTGTTCTTTGCCGTCGTAAATCGTCGCCTTCAAATCGACAATCGGATAGCCGGCCAAAAATCCCCGTTCCATCGCCTCCAGAAGTCCCTTTTCGATTCCGGGCATATAATTTTTTCCGACGGCGCCGCCTTTGATTTCGTTGACGAATTCGAAATTCATTCCCCGTTCCAACGGTTCGAAGCGCATGACGACACGGGCATACTGACCGTGGCCGCCGGACTGCTTTTTGTGCGTGTATTCGGCTTCACATGGCTTGGTAATCGCTTCCCGATAGGCGATTTTCGGAATTTTGGTTTCATAAGCGATTTTGTTTTTATCGAGAGCGTTTTCCAAAATCATATTGAGGTGCATTTCGTCCATTGCGGAAATCACCGTCTCCTTCGTTTCGGCATTGTAACGCATGGTGAAGGTTAAATCCTGCTGTCCCGCTTTTTGTAGGAATTCGTTGAGTTTGTCTTCGTCTTTTTTGTCTTTTGCGGTGACGGCGACCGAGTAGGTCGGATGCGGCAGTCGCAGATTGTGGTAGCGGTACGGAAAACCGGCTTCGGCCAGCGTGTGGTTGGTGGCAATTCCGTCAATTTTCGACAGCGCGCCGATGGCTCCGGCCGAGAGCAAGTCCATTTCAATCAGCTTTTTCCCCTGTACGTTGTAGAGTTTTCCGACTTTGATTTTGGCGCCGGTATTGAGGTCGGTCAGCTCCGCATCGGGATGGATGACACCGCTCATCATTTTGATGTAGGAGAGCTTGCCGGCGAATTTATCGAATTTGGTTTTGATGACCATCAGCGACACCGGAGCGTCGGAGGATATGGTCAGGTCGACCTTTTGACCTTCGCCGTCGATGCCTTTTTCACCGACCGCATCGGGAGAAGGGGCCACAATCTCCAAAAAGTTCAGAAATGAAGCGATCCCGTTGTTCAGGACGGCGCTTCCGCACATCACCGGAACCACGCGCGTGCTGCGGATACCGAGTTTCAGTCCTTTCCGGATATCATCTTCGCTCAGCGTTCCTTCATTGAAATATTTTTCAATCAGATCGTCGGCTCCCTCGGCGGCCAATTCGATCATCTGTTCGCGCATTTCGGCAACCAAGTCCTTCATCTCTTCGGGAACGGGTGAAGCGACGTCTTTTTTGCTTGGATCGTGCACTAAGTACGCTTTTTCTTCTATCAGATTGACGATTCCTTTAAAATCCTTTCCGGAGCCGATAGGAATGGTTACCGGGACGAAGTTTTTTTTGAATTTGGTACGCAAGTCTTCGATGACGGCAAAGTAGTCGGCGTTGTCGATGTCCATTTTATTGATGAAGACGGCGCGCGGTTTTTCCCGCTGATTGAGCCGCCGCCACAGTTTCAGCGTTTCGATTTGAACGCCGCTTTTGGCGTCAATGACGACAAGAGCCGATTCGCATGCTCTTAAACCGACAATCACTTCGCCGACAAAACCGGCGGCTCCCGGCGTATCGAGAAAGTTCATTTTGTGACGGTTCCACATCAAGTGCGTAAACGAAGTGTAAATCGAAAAACGGTGGCTGATCTCCTCTTCGGTGAAATCACTCATCGTTTTGCCGCTTTCCACCGATTCGGCTTTTGCGATGACGTCGGCGTTGAACAGCATCTGTTCCAAAAGAGTCGTCTTTCCCGTTCCGCCGTGGCCGACAATGGCGACATTTCTCAATTCTTTGGTGGCAAATCCCATATTCCGCTCCTTTGCCGCATCGGTCTGAGTGCTCCGCCGCGGCTCCGTTATTTATTTTCAGTCCGGGACGGGGAAAAGTCAAGCGGTTTTTTTTTAAGAGGGGCGGCTCGGACGGTTTGCTGAAAGAGCGGCTACGGCCGTTTGCGGTAGTGGGAAAACTCCATTCCGAATGTGCCGCGTCCTTGAGTGAGGCTTCGCAGAACAGTTGAGTAGCCGAACATATTCACCAGCGCGTTTTCGCCGCTGATGCATTCGTATCCCGGATGTGAATCGATATGGTTGATGATTCCGCCTTTTGAGGTCAGCGATCCGATAACTTCGCCGACGCGTTCGGTTGGCACAATGACGTCGATTTTCATAATCGGCTCCATGATGGCCGGAGAAGCGCTGCGGCAGGCGTTGTCGAATGCCTGCACGGCGCACGCTTCAAACGCAAACGGAGTCGAAAACTCTTCGCTGAAGTCTATTTCGGTAACGACCGCCTTAATATCAATGCACGGATAACCGAAACTGATGCCCGATTGGAATGCGTTTTCAATGCCGTTTTTGACGGCAGCTGCAATTTCTTCGGGAATCGAGCGGACGGACGCTTCACAGACGTATTCGTTGCCTTTGCCCGGGTTGGGGGTGACGGTCAGCGTCAATCCCGCGCGGTTTTCCTTGCCTGCGATCATGCGGTTGAAGGTTTCCGTGTGCGAGACGGTTTTCTCTATCGATTCACGGTAAGAGACCTGAGGATTGCCGATGTTGGCTGCCGCCTTGTATTCGTTCAAAAGCCGTGTTGTAATGACGTCGAGGTGAAGTTCGCCCATTCCGGAAATCAGCAGCTGTCCCGTTTCGGGGTTTTCTTTTACGATAAAAGTAGGATCTTCGGTCTGCAGTGCCTCAAGAGCCTTGCGCAGTTTATCGCCGTCGCTTGCCGTTTTCGGTTCGATAGCGACGGAAATCACCGGTTCGGGGAACGACGGCGGCTCAAGCAGAAGTTTTTTTCCTTCTCCGGCAAGCGTATCGCCCGTTTGCGAAATTTTACAGCCGATGAGCACGCCGATGTCGCCCGCTTCCAGCGCTTCCACCGCTTCCGATTTGTTGGCGTGCATCCGCAGAATGCGGGTAATGCGCTCTTTTTGATTTTTGTTGACATTGATCGGAGCCGTTCCTTTTTTGATAATGCCGCTGTAAACGCGGACAAAAGAGAGAAATCCGGCCTCGCGGTCGTTTTGAATCTTGAAAATGAGAGCAAGCGGCGGTCCTTTCGGATCGCAGGGAACGGTTTCTTCGCTCTCTTTTTTTGGATTGAATGCCGTCGGAGCGGGAACGTCGGTCGGACACGGAAGATAGTCGACAATCGCGTCTAAAAGCGGCTGAGTACCGATGTTTTTCAGCGACGAACCGGCGAGAATCGGCAGAATTTTCCTCTCTGCAACGCCTTTCCGAATGACCTCACGGATCAAATCGGACGGCGGTTCGCTGCCTTCCAAAATAATTTCCATCAGTTCATCGGAAAGTTCCGTCAGTCGGTCGAAGAGTTTTTCCCGAGCGGCTGAGGCCTCTTTTGCCAGCGCTTCGCGGATAACGCTTTCGGTTACGGTTTGCCCCTGGTCTTCTTTTGAAAAATGAAGCTCTTTCATCTTCAATAAATCGATGACGCCTTCAAATTCCGACTCTTTCCCGATCGGCAGCTGCAGCACAGCCGTTGAAATTCCGAATTTCTCTTCAATTTGGCGGACGACACCGGCAAAATCGGCTCCCATCCTGTCCATTTTATTGACAAATGCAATCCGCGGAACGCCGTACTGTTCGGCCTGCCTCCAAACCGTCTCCGATTGCGGCTCGACGCCGCCGACCGCGCAAAAAATGCCGACGGCTCCGTCCAGAACCCGCAGCGACCGCTGCACTTCGGCGGTAAAATCGACGTGTCCGGGCGTGTCGATGATGTTGATTTGACAATTTCTCCAGTAACAGGTGGTGGCAGCCGACGTAATGGTGATGCCGCGTTCCTGTTCCTGTTCCATCCAGTCCATGGTCGCCTGTCCGTCATCGACTTCTCCGATTTTATGGCTTTTGCCCGTGTAAAAAAGTATGCGCTCCGTTGTGGTGGTTTTTCCCGCGTCGACGTGGGCAATAATTCCGATATTTCTCAGTTTTGACAAATCCATGGCTGACTCCGTCTTCAATTTATCACAAAAATCGGCTTTTGTCGAGATTCCGCCTCCGCCGCTCCATTGAAATTCACATTCACTACTGGTATTTTTTTCCGTTTTTCTGTAAAATCAAAAAAGGGGAAACCCGTCAAATCATTCAAAGGAGAACGATATGGTTTATTCAGCGGAAGTGGAACATATGTGTCCATTGGCCAAGGGAACTTATCACGGTCCGGCTCCCATTCCCGAAGAGGGAAAGTGGGTTCAGGCGAAAGAAGTCAAGGATATTTCCGGCTTCACACACGGTGTCGGTTGGTGCGCGCCTCAGCAGGGTGCGTGTAAGCTGACCCTGAATATCAAAGACGGAATCATTCAGGAAGCGTTGGTGGAAACCATCGGCTGTTCGGGAATGACCCATTCCGCAGCAATGGCTTCCGAAATTTTGATCGGAAAAACGATTTTGGAAGCGCTGAACACCGATTTGGTTTGCGATGCGATTAACACTGCGATGAGGGAACTTTTCCTGCAGATCGTTTACGGCCGCAGTCAATCGGCTTTCAGCGAAGGCGGTTTGGTTATCGGCGCTTCGTTGGAAGACTTGGGGAAGGGACTGCGCTCTCAGGTGGGAACGATGTTCGCGACGCTGAAGAAAGGTCCCCGTTACCTGGAAATGGCGGAAGGTTACGTCGAAAAAGTGGCGGTCGACAAAGACGGCGCGATTATCGGTTACAAGTTTATCCACTTCGGAAAGATGATGGAATTCATCAAGAAAGGCGACGATCCCGCGACGGCGATGGAAAAGGCCCGCGGTTCTTACGGACGGACAACCGAAGAGCAGGGCGCGGTGAAGTTGATTGATCCGCGGCATGAATAGGAGGGAAGTCATGGCAGAGAAAATCACATTTGAAAGCTACGAACGCCGTATCGATAAAATCAAAAAGGTTCTGAAAGAGTACGGTATTAACAGTATCGAAGAGGCAAAAGAAATCTGCGACAACGCCGGAATCAATCCGTATAAGACCGTCGAAGAGACGCAGCCGATTTGTTTCGAAAATGCCAAATGGGCTTACGTGGTCGGTGCGGCGATTGCGATTAAAAAAGGGTGCACGGTTGCTGCCGACGCCGCCGAAGCCATCGGAATCGGTTTGCAGGCGTTTTGTATTCCCGGTTCGGTTGCCGAAGACCGCAAAGTCGGTTTGGGTCACGGTAACCTGGCTGCCCGCCTTTTGCGTGAAGAAACGAAGTGCTTCGCCTTTTTAGCAGGACATGAATCGTTTGCGGCGGCCGAAGGGGCGATTAAAATTGCCGCCAAAGCCGACAAAGTCCGCAAAGAGCCGCTGCGCTGTATCCTGAACGGTCTCGGAAAAGACGCCGCTCAAATCATCAGCCGCATCAACGGATTCACTTACGTTCAAACAAAATTCGATTACTTCACCGGCGAGCTGAAAATCGTCAAGGAAATTCCGTATTCAAACGGAGAGCGGGCGAAAGTCAAATGCTACGGCGTTGACGACGTGCGCGAAGGTGTGGCGGTCATGTGGCACGAAGGCGTTGATGTTTCCATTACCGGAAACTCCACCAACCCGACCCGCTTCCAGCACCCGGTTGCCGGCACTTACAAAAAAGAGTGTGTCGAAAAAGGCAAAAAATACTTCTCCGTGGCTTCCGGCGGCGGTACGGGACGGACGCTCCACCCGGATAACATGGCGGCCGGTCCCGCGTCTTACGGTATGACCGACACCATGGGACGGATGCACTCCGACGCTCAGTTTGCCGGCTCCTCTTCGGTTCCGGCTCACGTCGAGATGATGGGCTTCCTCGGCATCGGCAACAACCCGATGGTCGGGGCGACGGTGGCTGTTGCTGTCGACGTGGCTCAGGCACTGGCAAAATAAGCGGCCGCTTTCGGCGGACGTTTTGCCGATTCGGGCTGCCTTTCGGAAAGGAATCTCCTTCCGGAGGCAGCCTTTTTTGTGTAAATTAACTCATTTAAAATGAATTAATTGATTTGTGTTGATTTTATATGTAGACAGTGTATAATGTAAACATTCGTTTTAAATCGGAGGCATTATGAAATTGGGGAAAATAATTATTTTTTCAGTTTTTCTTTTAATTGGATGTGACAAAGAGTCGCCATTTCAAATGCTGACTGTTTCGTTTGACAGTCAGGGCGGTTCGGCAGTAGCGGCGCAAACAGTTCCTTTTGGGACGCTTTTAAAGGAACCGGAAGTTCCCGAAAAGAAGGGTGCTGTTTTCGAAGGATGGTTTACCGATAAAACAAAAGGCGATAAATGGGTGTTTTTGATTCCTGTTTCGACAGATATGACTTTGTATGCCCGGTGGAGTACCGGAATTCGTGTTTATTTTGACAGCCAGGGAGGAACTCCTGTCGACGAAACCCGCATCAATGCTGGACAACCGATCCCCCGTCCCGAAAATCCGGAAAGGGAAGGTTATACTTTTAACGGCTGGTATACGCAGCCGTTGGGAGGAGCATTGTGGGATTTTTCCGTTCCTGCCGGCGCCTCGATGACATTATATGCTCACTGGTTGCAGGGAACGTTGGTTGTTTTTGACAGCATGGGAGGCAGTGAAATTGCGGCGGTTCCCGTTAATAAGGGATTTCCGGTTGACCGTCCGATTGATCCGCAACGAATCGGATATGTTTTTCTCGGTTGGTATACCCGAGCGGAAGAGGGAGTGTTATGGGATTTTTCTGTTGCCGTAGGACGATCGATGACTTTGTATGCATATTGGGAAAAGGAAATTTATACTGTTTCGTTTGACAGTAACGGCGGTCTCGAAAACTATTCTTCCCAAACTACAGATTACGAAACGCTTCTTTCGGAACCGATGCCGCAACCGTCGATAGCCGGCGGTCAGTTTTTGGGGTGGTTTACATCTCCCGAAGGAGGTGTTCGATGGGATTTCGCTTCATCATATGTTTCTGCTGATATGACTCTTTATGCACAGTATCGGTTCGGTAATTGTACTATTTCTTTTGATTTACAGGGTGGAAACGGAACGGCTCCGTTACCGCAGACTGTTTCTTACGGTAGCTTAATTAAAGAACCGCAGGTTCCGACAAAGGACGGGTACGCATTCGGAGGCTGGTATACGGAACCTCTCGGCGGAGTCAGATGGGATTTTACAATAGGGGTTTCTTCCGATATGATTTTGTATGCACAGTGGGGAATCCCGTTTGCACGGGCATTGACACAGGTAAAAGAAACGAGTGCCCGAAAACTGGATATGAAAATAGTCGGACCTCTCAATAAAGAGAATTTAAGTCAATTGGCAACAGAGATAAAAGCCAAAACTTCAACCGAATTTCGCCTGGATCTTTCCGGGGTAATCGGGCTGATTGAGGTTGGTAATAATTGTTTTGATAAATGTACGAATTTGAAAGAAATTCGCTTGCCCGATACTGTGGAGATTATCGGAAACTATGCATTTCGAGAAACCGGAATCGAAAAAATTTATTTCCCGAAATCTTTAAAAAAATTGGGAGATGCTGTATATGAAAAATGTTTGGGTTTAACGCGTGTCGAAATCCCCGGAGGTATCGAACAAATCGGAGTGAATCTCTTTTATAATTGTACCGGAATTTTAACGGCTACATTGCCGGAAGGAATGTATGAAATTCCCAAAACCATGTTTCAGTATTGCACGGCTTTAATGACGGTGAATATTCCCGAGAGTGTACGGATTATCCGTACAAGTGCATTTGCCAATTGCAAGTCCGTTACATCGTTTGTATTGCCCGATTTACTTCTCTATATTGAAAGATCGGCTTTCAGTGATTGTGCGTTTGAATCGATTTCAGTTCCTGACTCCACATACGAGATTGGCGAATTTACATTTAACGGCAATGAAAATTTAAAAACAGTTCGGTTGGGTTCCGGTTTATTGAAAATAGGAGAGGGAGCATTTCTTAATTGTCCGAAACTGACCCGCATGACTGTCGATGCGTTGTATCCGCCGGAATTGGGATATAAAAATTATTTGCCTTTTGATAAAGATAATGAGAATCTTTTCTTTTTTGTTCCAGAAGAAGCGTTGTCACGTTATCAAACAGGGAATCGATGGACATATTACAATATAAAAATCAATGAACTAAATTAAATTTTTTAAAATGCCGCTTTGTTTTCGGGATGTCGGGTTTTTGCGTTAAAACGGCAACAGGGGAATATCCCGCAAGGAAAAAGATAGGAAAGCGGTGTGAGCGACGCGGGATGAGGACGAACTTGTATCTTAGCGGTTACTCCCTTTTGCCTGAAAAACAGCTGATTGACTTAAAAAGAGTTCGATCTTTTTCCGCAGTCAAAAAGCATTCGCATGGATGTCTACCTCCCGCAGCTTTCGATTTTCACAGTCTGAAACAAAGTGTTTCACAGTCTGAAACACTCTGCCGGTTGCCGGCGGCTGTTTTTCGGGTCAGCAGACGCCGCAGCGGTCTTTCGTAAAACCGTTCGACCAAAGCCGCCGCGACAATGCTGCCGATAAAAAGCAAAACCGCATATCCGACAGCTCCGGCGGTCGTTGCTTCCCCCGATTCTTTTATATATTTATAGTAAATACAGATGATGGGCTTCCTCGGCATCGGAAACAACCCGATGGTTGGGGCGACGGTTGCTGTCGCCGTCGACGTGGCACAGGCACTGGCGAAATAAGCAGTTTCGAAAAAAAGACCTCCGAAAGGAGGTCTTTTTTGTTATTCCGAATCGCGTTTGCAGACGACTGTTTGGTTTTTTCCGTTGTTCTTAGCGCGGTACAGCGCTGCGTCGGCGTCATGAATCAATTCCTTAACAGTTGTTTCAGGCTGCGGAACGGCGGTTTTTATGCCGATGCTGACCGTTAAGGGCTTGTCTCCGCCTTGGAACGCGGCGGTCACAGCGGCGCTGAATTTTTGCGCCAATGAAAAAACCTCTTCTTCTTCGATGCCGGCAGTCAGAATGGCAAATTCATCGCCGCCGATACGGCAAAAAAGCGCTTTTATTCCGGAAAAAGTTGTGCGAATGGATTCCGCTACAGTTGTCAAAGCGCGGTCGCCGACTTCATGACCGTAACGGTCGTTGTGCTCTTTGAAAGAATCAATATCAATCGCTAGAATTCCGATTCGGCTGCTGTTTTCGACAGCGGCTTAAAGAATCAACGGAACGGAGGCGTCCCAGCCACGGCGATTAAGAAGCGATGTTAACGGATCCTGAGAAGAAATTTCTTTCCATTTTCGTTGTTGTTCGCAGCGCCGTAAAGCCGCACGAATGCGCGCTAAAAGTTCGCCTGTATGAAACGGTTTGACGATGTAGTCGTCAGCTCCGGCGTCCAAGCCTCTGATGATGTCTTCCGGTTCGCTTTTGGCAGATAAAAATAAAACGGGTGAGGAAATCATCTTTCGGACTTGACTTAAAACTTCGAAGCCGCTGATTCGAGGAATCATAATGTCGAGGAGGATACAATCCCAGCTTCCGTTGAGCGCTTCTCTGACGGCACTGACGCCGTCGTGAACGGACACCGTTTCATAACCTTCCCGGTGCAGCTCCAATTCCAATAAACGCGTCAGGCGGATTTCGTCATCGATAATCAAAATTCGTTTCATGCTCACAAATTATATTTCGCGGAAAAACATTAAACTCCCGTTAAAAACGTTTGCTCAGTATTTTTCTGACAGGTCTTTCGTAAAATCGTTCGACCAAAGCCGCCGCGACAATGCTGCCGATAAAAAGCAAAACCGCATATCCGACGGCTCCGGCGGTCGTGGGGGACATCTGTCTGATGTATTTATAGTAAATACAGATGAACGGATAGTGAATTAAATAGAGCGGATAGGAAATTTGCCCGAGAAATTTGACCGGAACCCGCAGAAACGATTCGCTTTCTTTGCGCGAAGAGGCAATCAGCACAATGAGCGGAAAGAGAATCAGAATGCAGGAAATTTCATAAAGGGCGTTCATCCAAAGCGTCTGCGGACCGCCGATGCGCGGCATTAGAAGTGCAATCGAAAGAAGAACGGTTGAAATCAGAAACGGACACGGAATCTTCCAATTCGGCCGCTTGATTCGAGCCAGCAACAGTCCGGCCGTAAACGGAAATAGCAGCCGGGCAAATCCGGCGTAAAGGCTGTAAGGGGTCAGCTGCCATCCGCCGATAACGTCGCCGTTAGGGTTCGTCAGCAGGAAAACCGCCGTCACAATCCCGGCCGCGGCAGTCAGAAGAATCAGTGCCGCTTTCGGCAGATAACGGAAAATCAGCACATAAAGAAGATTGGCAATATATTCGAAAAAGAGCGACCACTGCGGTCCGTTCAGCGGGTAGGATTCCCCCCAGCCGCGGACATCAAGTGCCGCCGGAACCGGCAGCATCAGCGCACCGAGCAGAGTCAGCAGCAGCACTCGTCCGACGGGAGCATCAGCGACTAAAGTTCCGCCGCCGAAGTAAAAGAAAATCGCTCCGATCACAGTTCCGAGAACAACCATCGGCTGCAGACGGATGAGCCGCCGTTTGAAAAATGAACCGACACTGAGTTCGGCTGTCCTCTTATCATAAGCGTATCCGATTACAAAACCGGACAAAATGAAGAAAAAATCAACAGCCAAATAACCGTGATTGAACATTTGTGTAAAACGGTCGACGGCGTGGGCTTCGCCGATATGGTACAGCAAAACAATAACAGCTGCCACTCCGCGTAATCCGTCTAAGGACGCGTAGTGAGACGGCGTTCCTTTCGGATTCATGACATATATCTCCTGACTGTAAATTTATGATAATTATACATCGACGTTGTCTGTCCGGCAACTTTTTTTTAAAACAGTTGATTTTCTTCCTGTTTCGGTTATAATCGACTCAGGGGGAAAAAATGCCTTTGATACAACTGAAAACAACCGTACCGCTGCCGCCGGATCTGCGCGACGGCCTGACGGCCGATTTCGGAAAAATGATGGCGGACGCCGGAAAGCCGGAGGCGTTTCTGATGATTGAGTTTGAAGAGGGCGCCGATCTGCGTTTCGGCGGTAAAAAACCGGAAAACGCCGCTCTCGTTGAGATGAAACAGGTCGGCGACCTCGGCCGCGAAACATATCTGCGCCTGACGGAAATCATCAGCCGCATTCTGAAGGAACGTCTCGGTACGCCGCCCGAATCGGTTTACATCACCTATCAGCCCGTCAGCGACTGGGGTTGGAACGGAACGAATTTTTAGGAAGGTTTATGGATTTCAAGGAAATAGCGCAATGCCGGCGGAGTGTGCGCGGATACGATGCGCAGCGCCCCGTCGAAAAAGAAAAAATTGAGGCGTGTCTGGTTGCCGCGAGATTGGCGCCGTCGGCGTGCAATAGCCAGCCGTGGTTTTTTACCGTCTGTACCGGCGATACGGCCCGCAAACTGGCACCGCTGACGCAGGGAATGGGCATCAACGGCTGGACGGAAGAGGTGCCCGTTTTCGTCGTCATCAGTGAAGGCACAATGAATTTGTCGGCCCGCGCCGGTATGCTGTTGAAAAATAACGATTACCGTTCCATTGACCTCGGAATTGCCTGCGCTTATCTGACGGCTGAGGCGACAGAAATGGGTTTGTCTTCGTGCATCATCGGTTGGTTCCGGGAAAAAGCGGTGCGCCGACTGATCGGCTGTAAAGGAAAACCGCGTCTGATTGTCGCGCTCGGCTATCCGAAGACCGATTCGGCGGCAGAAAAGCGAGAAAAAGCGAGAAAACCGGCGGATTCGATTATCAAATGGGTTGAACGGGAGGATTTATGAAAAAGAATTTGATTCTTTTAATTTTGCTAACGACGGCATTGTCCGCATGGGCGGCCGGTGCCAAAGAGACGCCGCAGCGGGTTTTTTTCGATGTGGTTGAGACTATCCAAAAGAATGATAATGAGAAACTGAATTTTTACTTTGATGCTAATCCAATAACAGATCTTTATATGGATCCGGCTATTGATTGGGCGCAGTACATCGATTTTTTGCGCGTCGAACCGACCGGCAACACAATGACACAGAGCGAAGACGGTCAGCCGATGTTTATTGTCAAGGCTGATGTGACCAATCGTTCATTTAGTGAGTATTTTGAGAAAGCGATAGAGGTCATAGAAACACAAAAACCGTTGGTCGATGATGCGGCTGACATCTTAAACAGTCTTTTGGTCGATTACGTTGACAACGAAGATCCTTCGCTGGAAACTCTGACGGGGATCCAATTTCCGCTCATCTTTACCGACGGCGGCTGGAAACCGTATATAGATAAAGAATCAGAATCTTTTACGAATTGGCTATCTCTTTTCCTGCCGTTTGCGGTTTCTTACGAAGATTTGGAAAGTGCCGTTCTTTTTTTGGTTCTGAAGGCGGATGCGCTGTGCAACGGCGGTGAGACGGAAGAATTTTTGCCGGAGGAAGAAGAATCCGAGGTTGTTGAAGACAGCTGCGGAGAAGCGGATACAGGAGAAGAAACCGAATCCGCCGCGGAGGAAACCGGCGGAGAGACGGCTGCGGAAGAGCCGGCGGACGTTTCCTTCTCCGAAACCGGTTTTGAAAGTTTGAATTGGTATGAATATGAAGAAATTGAGTTCCCGACGGCCGACCGCTTTCCGTTTTTCGACGTCCGCATGGGGGTTTATTTGGTGCACGATGCGGATGAAACGGCGTTTAACGAAGCGATGAGCGCCGCCGGGAAAAATTTTCATGCCGCGGCCGTCCGTTACCTGAACCGCCTTTCGCTTGAGGAAATTCATGAATGGTCTATGGGCAACGGCGCCGACTGTTCCGCCGCTGTCGGTTTTATGGAGATGATCAACAACGAGGTACTCGCCGGATTCTTCACCGATGCGCCGGTAAAGGCCGTTCCCGTTTCCTGGCGGAATGTGATAGAAATTGAGAGTATTCCGGTCTTGGATTCCGTTGCGGGCGCTCCGTGAGGCGGGGCGTTCTTCCTGATTTTCCCGAACCGGAAGCCGGTAAACCGGTTTCCCGCGCCAACCGAACCGCCAGCCGGGTCGCCGTTCCGCTGACCGGAGCCGGCAAAACGGTGCGGCTGGCGGTTGCGGCAGCCCGCAAGGAGAAGCTGCTGCCTGAAGAGGCGGTAAAAGCGGCGGCCTTTGTTTTGCTGCGCTATGGCGGTCTTTTGAGCGCGGCTGCGGAAAACTCCGTGCCTCAAAACCGAATCGGCCGCCTTTACCGCGATTGGATTTCTCCGCTCTCTGAAGCGCAGCTGCGTTTTGCCGCCGCGCTTTCCGAAATCGCCATTTCTCAGGAAGGTGATTTCCTCGGTTTGCTTTACCGTTCACTGCTCACCGTCGGCGACTGCGCCAAAAACGGTCTGTATTACACGCCGCCGCAGGCGACCGCCTCCGTTTCCGTCGCGCCGGGCGAAACCGTCTGCGATCCGTGCTGCGGAAGCGGTTCACTCTTGATTGCCGTTTTGCCGCCTGGTACGGAGAGCGGCGCAGTTTTTGCATTCGATATTGATGAAACGGCGCTGCGTCTGTGCGAAGTCAATTTGGCGCTTTTTTTTAAAGATGGTGATTTTCGTTCCCGGCTGGAAATTCGGGACGCGATTGCGGAGGACGGAGATTCGCCGCTTCGTTTTGATGTGATTGTCGCCAATCCGCCGTGGGGGGCGCGTGTGCATCGACATTCTGAAGACAGTTTCGCTTTGATTTTGCGCCGTTCGCTTGATCGATTAAAAGAGGGAGGGCGGTGGTTTTTTATCCTTCCCGAATCGTTTCTGACCGTCAGACGCCACAGCCGCATCCGCCGCGAAACGGCGGAACGCAGCGAAAGCGTCTGCGTCCGTCCGCTCGGAAACGCCTTTCCGGGGGTTTTGTCGGAGGCGTTTTGGGTGGAAGGCCGGCTGAAAAGCGGTGCGGAGGGCAAACCGGCGGCGGTCCGCGTTGTTCCGGACGGCGGCGTTCCGTTTGACGCCGCGCCGCCGCAGCCGCCCGATTTTGCGTGGGAGGTGCATGCTGCGCCGCAGGATCGGGAGATGATTCGTCGGCTTTATACGCCCGGTTGGCGTTCGGTCGGTGAAATCTGCGGTTTTGCGCTCGGAATTGTGACCGGCGGCGATGGGCGTTTAACGGCGGAGGCTCCGTTTGACGGCGGCGAGCCGGTTTTCCGGGGGCGGGATGTGCGTCCGTTTCTTTTCGGGGAGCCGTCCCGGTGGATGCGCTTCGAACCGGAAAAAATCCGGCAGTGTGTCAAAGAGGAGGTTTACCGCCGGCCGAAAATCGTTTACCGGTTCATCGGCGAACGTTTCTGCTGCCTTTACGACGAGTCGGGGGCGCTGATTCTCAACAGCGCGAACGCTTTGATTCCGAAAGACAAAAGTTATTCCGCGGCCGCAATGGTCTGTCTTTTCAATTCGGTGTTTTTGAATTTTATCTTACGGAAGCGTTTCCATTCGAGAAAAATCCTGCGTTCGCATATCGAAACGCTGCCGCTGCCGGCGTTGTCGTCTGAGCTGAAAAACGGGTTTGAGAGCCTTCACAGGCAGATTGTCGGAGAAGGCGGTCTGACGCCTGAAACGGAGCGGCGGCTCCAAACGCTTGCGGCCGCCGCTTTTGGATTACCGTCGGAAGCGGTTGAAAGCTACCGCATTCGTTAGGGCTGCGAAAAGAGCCGTGTCGACAGATAGCGTTCTCCCGTGTCGGGTAAAATGACGGCGACGGTTTTTCCGCGATTCTCTTTGCGTGCGGCAACGACGGCGGCTGCTTTCAGTGCGGCTCCCGATGAAATACCAACCAGAAGACCGTCTTTTTGCGCCGCTTCCCGTCCGAAGATCAGAGCGTCTTCATCGGAGACGGTGATAATTTCATCGTAAACCGAAGTATCCAATACGGAGGGAATAAATCCTGCGCCGATGCCTTGGATAGCGTGCGCGCCCGCCGTTCCGCCGGAGAGAACAGGCGACGAAGCCGGTTCGACGGCGACGACCTTCAGATTCGGATTCTTTTCCTTTAAAAAACCGCCCGCGCCGGTGATCGTTCCGCCCGTACCGACGCCCGCAATAAAAATATCGACCTTTCCGCCGGCCGCCTCCCAAATTTCGGGACCGGTCGTCAGGCGGTGCGCCTTGGCGTTCGACGGATTGTCAAACTGTCCGAGAATCAATCCGTTCGGAGTCTCTTCCGCCAATTTTGCGGCAGTTTCGACCGCGCCTTTCATTCCCTTTTTTCCGTCGGAGAGAATCAGCCGCGCGCCGTAAGCCTTCATTAAATTCCGCCGTTCGACGCTCATCGTCTCCGGCATGACGATGACGGCCTGAAAGCCGCGAACAGCCGCTTCCATAGCCAAAGCGACACCGGTGTTGCCGCTGGTCGGTTCAATGACGACCGACTCCGGTGTCAGGCGGCCTTCCGCCTGTGCGTCGTCCAGCATCATTTTGACCGCGCGATCCTTAATGCTTCCGCCCGGATTGAAACGCTCGACTTTTGCCAAAACAACCGCCTCCGCACAGTGACGTTTTTCAAATGCGGCAAGCCGCAGCAGCGGCGTACTGCCGATTAAAGATTCGGTTTGTTCGTAAATCATAAAATCCCTCTTTTTTAATATACATCCGATCTTCCGTCAAGTCAAACGTCTGAGTGTCTGTAAAAACAGCTGTTCAAAAAAACCGCTTTGTGGTATAATCAAAACATGATTTCGACAGCGGAAAATTGGAAACGAATCAACGAAGCGGTTGCTCTCGAAGCGGAACGCTGCGGCCGCAAACCGCAGGAGGTGAAGGTGATGGCGGTGACGAAGCTTCATACGGCGGAGGAGATCCGGCCTTTAATTGAATGCGGCTGCCGTCTTTTCGGGGAAAACCGTTTGGCGGAGAGTCTTGAAAAATGGCCGCTTCTGAACCGCGAAGGCGTTTCCCTTCATCTGATCGGTCATCTGCAGTCGAATAAAGCAAAGGCGGCGGCCGGGTTTTTCGACGCCGTCGATTCGGTCGATTCGCTTTCAACGCTGCTGAAGGTTGAAAAGCACGCCGCGGCGGCCGGTAAACGGCTGCCGGTTCTGCTGGAGGTCAACTGTTCCGGCGAAGCGGCGAAACACGGCTTCCGCAGTGAAACGGAGTTTTTCCGGGCGGTGGAGGCGGCCGCCGGTTTGGAGTTTGTCTCCGTCTGCGGAGTGATGACGATGGCTGCCCTCGGAGCTGATGAGAAGACGGTGCGGGCGTCCTTTGCGCGTTTGAGGCGGCTGCGGGACAAGGCGGAGACGGAAAGCGGTTTGAAACTGCCGGAGCTGTCGATGGGAATGAGCGGCGATTTCAGGCAGGCGGTTGCCGAAGGTTCGACGACGGTCCGCATCGGGACGGCGCTTTTTGAAGGGGTTTCCGGTTGAAAAAACGGGTTTTTCTGCTGTCTGCGGTGCTGCTGTTTTCTCTTTCTCCGTTGCAGGCGCAAAGTTCGGCTTCAACTTCCGCTTCGGAGACGGAACCGGTTCCCTACGACTTGGAAACGATTCCTCAAGGCGTCCTCGATTTGCGCCGCTTTGAAATCATTATGTTCGGCGCTATGCCGATTGTCTATCTCTTTTCCGAAATCATTACCAGTACGGCGCTGTACGCAAAATACCAAAGCAGCGAATACATTCCGTTGGTCGGAACGGCGGAAATCACCAACAACGAAAAAATGTACACCGTCGGTGTGACTTTTTCGTTGGCGTTTATCGTTGCCACCGTCGACATGATTCTCTACAAAAAAAAGCAGCGGGAGCAGCAGTCGGGCGAAGCGCGGCGTCTGCGGGTAAGGCAGGCGGAAGAGCTCTACGGCGGTATCGATTCTAATTTCACTCCGCAGCCGGCCGATACGCTGACTGTCGGCGAAAACGAATCGCAGCCAAATACAACATCCGATGAGAAAACTTCCCCGCAAACCGATGCGGAACAGAGCGAATTGGAAGAATCTTCAGCGGAATCCGGGTCCACATGAACGGTGAAAATGTGCATACCGTTACGGTCGATTACATTGAGGGCGTTTCCGTGCGTGCGGATTCTTACATTTGCTCCTCCCTGCACTTGTGTGTCCGTTCAAAATTCAAAGAACGGGTTTTCGGTCTGACTGTCAACGGAAAAGCGGCTAAAGCCTCTGCCGCCGTTAAAAACGGCGATGTTTTACAGTTTGAGCTGCGTCCGTCGGCGGATTCCGTTCTGCCGATGAAGCCGGCTGCCGAGGAGATGCCGCTCTCTGTTCTGTATGAAGACGAATTCACCCTGATCCTCGACAAACCGACGGGACTGACGGTTCATCCGGCGCCGGGACATTTTTCGGGAACGCTGGTGAACGGACTTCTTTCCTATCTGAAGGAAGAAGAGAGTGATGATTTCGAAGATGAAAACCGTCCCGGAATCGTTCACCGCCTGGACAAAGATACTTCCGGAGTCATTCTGACAGCCAAAACGAGAGCGGCCGCCGATTACTACGCCTCCCTTTTTCGCGAACGGAAAGTTCAAAAAGAGTATCGGGCCTTTTTACGCGGTATTTTACCTTCCGGAGAGGGAAAAATCGAACGGCGGTTGGTGCGTCACCGGCGGGACCGCAAGCGGTTTACTGTCACCGATTCACCCGATGCCGGCCGCGCGGCGCTGACCTTTTACAAAGAGTTAAAACGCTGGAAAGACCGTTACAGTCTTGTCTCTTTTTTTCCGCAAACGGGACGAACTCATCAGCTGCGGGTTCATGCGCAGTCGGTCGGCGCTCCGATTCTCGGCGACCCGATTTACGGAAGACCCGATGCGTTGTTTCCTGAAATTCGATTGATGCTGCATGCCTGTCGGCTGACGGTGACGCTTTTCGAAGAAGAGTCTCCGCGGACGTTTGAAGCTGCTTTGCCGCCGATTTTTGAGGAAACTGCCGCTCGCCTGGATGAAATCTTTTCAATGCGCCGTTAATTCTGTCCTGTTTTGGGTAGAAAGCTGTCGAAGAGCAGAGCGCAGCCGACGCCGCCGTTCAGACAAACCGGAACATCGCGGCGGAACGCCGCCGAAAACGGTACAAAAACCCGCACTGTAACCATCTTTGTCTTCATCGGGCGCACATCAA
>CALXKN010000019.1 GCA_944388995.1 uncultured Spirochaetota bacterium
ATGACACTGTCGCGAGAGAGAAAGCGGGGAGGGAAGGGGGGGGGGGCGGGTACTTTATAAATCTTATTTGCAGGTTTAAAGAGATATAAAATTTATTGTTTTGCTTGAATATGTACCCAAAGTTGTGTCGGGTTGTGCTTGCCGTCTCAAAACGTGTATTTTCGATGAGGTAATTCTCAAATTCATTGCGATTAAAAAGATGGTAACATAAAACTTCTCCATCTTCCCGAACAATAATATAACCGCCGGTAGCATCGGCTATACCGGTCCAAACTTTTGACGGCAGGAGACCTAAAGCACATTCACATAAAAATTTCTTCATTTTATACAAATAGAATGGATGTTGATTGCTTAAATTATAATGCAGTGGGTTCAATTCTGTTATTGTATTTACAGCATCGGAAATATAATTTATACCATCCTGTATTATAACAACAATAAAATTTGTGTTCGGGCTATTGATACAGTCGGACTTCAGGTGAATGCAGCGTTAAGAGTAGAAAATTTTGTCTCGTCGCCATATATCGCTATGACAGGCAGTCCTCCGTCAACATCCGGTTCGGCGTGTTCTTTGGGCGGATATGCGGGCGGAGTGTATAATATTAAGTGTTGTGTCAACGGTGGAAAAAGATCAATCGGAACAGCTTCTTCAAGCTGGACATAAGGAGGATTTGTGCAGGTTATTCTCAATTTTAACACGCGGATTCATAATGATAATCTATACATTAACCCCGACGAATGGATAAACTCAGATAATATCGAGTCGAATTATCAATTTTTTATCGACCTTAATCAATTCAGACCGTTCCTTCTGTGGCTGGATGCGCAACCTGATAGAGCAGTTAATTATAACGATTTTGTTACTGATTGCCTTTTTTACAATGAGGGGGACTGCTGGGGGTGCAATTACCCTCTGTATGAAGTTATTGTTTCCTATGGGAAAGAGGTCTCTTTGTTTCCTTGTAATTTTATTGAGGCAGAAAAGCCGAAAATCGACCGGCGTCACAAGATCGAAAAAACAATAAAGGAAAATGTCCGCCTGGAAACAGAGCTAAAAGGATTAAGAAAGGCCGTCAAAAAAATGATAGATGTTTTGAATTTGTCGGACGATCCCGATGTCGTTGATTTTTTAAAAAACGATGTCTTTATAAAAAAAATAATCGCCAATAATCCGAAACCGATAAAAGAATAAATATGCAAGAATTTCATCGATTGTTTGTGCCGGCATAAATTTTCAAGATAAAATAAAATTCTTGATCAAACTATATTAAAATTTATAATTTCCATTGGAGAGTTTCTGGAGTTCATTAAAACAACTTACCCAGTTTCCAGACAATATGTGTGGTATCGGGATTACAATGACAGGAAAACAATTGGGAGACTTGCTTGAAGATGTTTCGCAGTGTCATTCCGACGGGATTATAATGACAGGAAATCAATTGAAAGACTTGCAGATGAAGTGTAAAATATGTGGCAGACCACTTATAAAATCAGAGAAAAAATATTGTCCTTATTGTTGTAATGAAAAAAAGAAAAAACGAAACGATATTTTGGCAATATCTATTGTCGGTGGGGTGGGTGTGATTTATCATTGTCGAAAACAAATAATAAATTTTGTAAAAAAGTTAATTAAAAAGGACAAATGAAGTTAGTACGAATATTTTTCCGGCATACGATTCCTTTGCTCATATCTTTCCGAGGGAAGAAGTTTCATTCTATATTCATTTCAACCATCAAAATATGTAAACATCAATCATAAGGCAAATCTCTCCAAAAACAAAAAGGGCAATTCGCCTGATATCAGGCAAATTGCCCGCAGCAGAAATACGCGATCGCCGCGATCTGCTGTTGCTGTTTCGGATTCCGGACATCCGGATACAGCGCCGTTAACATGACATTCTCCTTTGGGTGGTGTGAGGCACCCTTGGGAAGGATTGTACGGATTTCGTTGACCGATCCGATCACGACCGGGGAACGAATCTTCCGTTAACCCTTCGACCTCCTCTTGCCGAAACCGGGCGCTTAATCGACTTTTTCAAAGTACGTTGCGCTCAGCTTCCTCTTCAATTCGACACCGAGATAAAAGAGAACCCGCAGGCTCTTGATTTCCCTTGCCGTCACGTCATCTGCCGTTCCCCGACCTTCGCCGCTGAAAGAAAGTTTCATCAATCCGAAATCGCCCGGACGCACGGAATGACCGTTCATCAGATAATCGGGTAATTCGGAAAGAAACGCTTCCAGTACAGCCGTTACATCGGCAGGGGTCAGCGTACAGTGCCGGGCAATCAAACGACATAACTTCGATTTTCGATTCCGTCATCTTTTCCGGAAAGAGAGAACTCCCGTCCCGACCGTTTGGCGTATAAGCCGCGTACAAAAAACGCGGTATGTTTCTAAAAAAACGTAGGAGATTTTTTTAAAAACGTAGGACGTTTTTTCGGCGGGAAAAACGTTTCCGAACGGTTCTGTTTGACGTCGTTTTTTCTCTCCCCGTGTCCGGTCTTAAAACCTCATTGCGTACGGGAGGGGGGAGGCGGCAGTTCCGATTTCATGGCAAAGTAACCGATGAGGATGGTGCCTGCATAGGCCATTGCCCGCATTGTTTATTCTCCTTTTGTAAAATGTCGTTTGAAGGCGGCTTTACGGTCGAACCGAGGCGCGCAGTTTTTCGACCTCTTCGACCGTCAGGTTTGTTAAAGAGGCGATGGTTTCGACGGGAAAACCCTGTCGGAAAGCTGTTAAGACGACGTCCCGGAGACTTTTTTCGCGACCTTCTTTGATACCTTCTTTACGACCTTCTTCTTTTCCTTCGCACCATTTATCGTATAAATCCAATTCGTATTTCATATGCGGTCTCCCGTCGGGAAAGTGTCGTTTGAAGGCGGCCACCTTTTCGGCAAGAGTACGGGCTTCGTCGGTAACGGTCTCGGTCGAAAGATATTGCAGCAGTGCTTTGAGTTTCGGATTGTCCGCTTTTTCAAACGCACTTACATTATAAACGATTTTTGTCTGTCCGTCACCTATTTCTTTTCCGTTTTGTCGCCACGTTGTGATACTTTCGTACACCGGAAAACCGTCGCCGCATAAGTCAAAGTTGCAAATGAAAATCACAAACGATTTTTTGAGCTGGTCATACGGATTGCCTCTTAAAAGCGAATCGACATCGATGGCGGAATGATAGTAGCGCATCCGCTTGACGAGATTGGTTTTTCGCACTGTCTGCATCTCGATGTTGTAAATCTCCCCGTCGCCTTCGAGATAGACGTCCATACGGATGCCTTTCGACTGCGGAAAGAGATTGACCTCTTTCTGCGCTTCGAGATAAACGACCTTTTGAATTTTGATTCCCATAAGCATCTCAAGAAAAAGCTTGCAGAAATCTTCTTCTCTCATGATCTGACTGAACAGGTAGTCGTCGGTCAGTTTCAAATCTTTCCACGGAATCATGTTTTCCTCCTGATTTAATAATGTGCAAAACGACTGTTTTTTTCGATTTCTTCGCTTTTTTCTTGTTTTCTGTTTTTCTTCTGTTATAATGGCGGAAGGAGTGTGAAAAATGAAGTTTTCGAGAGCGGATGATTATCCGCTGCCGTTTGTGAGAGAGAATATGATGGGACCGTCGTCGCTTGTGATTTTGGAGGAGCTGACGCGCGATTTGCCGTTGAGGACCGGGCTGAAGGTGCTCGATTGGGGATGCGGGCGCGGGTTGACGTCGGTTTTTCTGGCGAAAGAGTTCGGTGTTTCGGTGACGGCGCTCGATTTGTGGATTCCGGCGGAAGAGAACGAAGCGCGTTTTCGTGAGGCAGGCGTGGCGGATCGGGTTACGGCGGTTTGCGGCGACGGAACGCAGATGTCGTTCGAAAAAGAGAGTTTCGATGCGGTTGTCAGTGTCGATGCGTACCATTATGCCGGTTTTCGTCCCGGGTTTTTCCGCGAACATATTCGGTCGTTTTTGAAAGCGGGGGCGTTGGTGGCACTGGCGTTTCCCGGCCGCCGAAAGGATGAGCCGGTTCCGTCGGAAATGGTACCGTTTTGGAACGGCGAAGAGGCGCAGATGATTCAGCCGGCCTGCCGCTGGAGAGAGCTGTTTTCCGGGGAAATCGGCGGTTTGCGGGTGGAAGAGATGCGCTGTTTCGACCGTGCGTGGAACGATTGGCTGGCGTGTGAAAATCCGTATGCGGCGGAAGACCGGCTGATGATGGCCGCCGGCGGCGACCGTTTTTTGAATTTACTGGCCGTTACCGGCCGGGCGGTTTAAACGCGGTTATCAGCGGCCGGCGTTTTCGCGCCGTTTGGCGCGGCGGACGCGGTTGATGTGCCGTTCGAAGTCGCCGCTTTCCAGCAGTTCGGCGAGAACCAGCTGTTCGAAGGTGGGGACGGTGCAGGAATAGAAGCCGGCTTTCTGTTCGAACAGCGGCAGCAGCGGTTCGGGCAGAACCATGTAGCCGATACGGAGAGCCGGCGAAACGGCCCGCAAACTGGCACCGCTGACGCAGGGAATGGGCATCAACGGCTGGACGGAGGAGGTGCCGGTTTTTATTGTTATCAGCGAAGGAAGGTACAATCTGTCGGAGGCGGCCGGGGCGCTTTTGAAACAGAACGACTACAAATCGATTGACATCGGCATTCTCTCCGCTTACCTGACGGCCGAAGCGGCGGCGCAGGGATTGGCCTCCTGTATTCTCGGCTGGTTTAAAGAGCGGGCTGTCCGTAAACTGGCCGGCTGCAAAGGCAAAGTGCGGCTCATTATCGCTCTCGGTTATCCGAAAACGGAACCGATCCCGCGGGAACGGCGCAAAGCGCGCAAGCCGCTGTCCGAAATCACGGCGTGGAAGGAGTCTTGATATGAAGCGTCGGCTGATGGTTCTCTTTTTGTCGCTGTCGGCGGCGACTGTTTTTGCCGCCGGGCAAAAAGAAGAACCGCCGCAAAAAGTGCTCTACCGTATTTTGAGTACCGCAAAAGAGGGGAATGCGAAAGCGGTCGATGAGGAATTCGCGCCGATAAGCGTGGATATTTTACCGGCGGTTCTCTACGAGGAAGAGGCTTCCCGCAGGGGCGGCGAAAACGGTCAGGTTCCGGCTCTTTCGCTTCCGACAGGGACGATTCCGATTTCCTCTTTCGATGATTTCAGAGAAATCATGAAATATTTCGATTTTCAAATCCGCGGCAATGCGTTTCGGACGGATGAAAACGGTAACCGGATTTTTATCGGTTATGTCGATATTACCAACCGCCGGTTTGAACCCTATTACGAAGCGGTTTGTCTGCCGGACGGTGAGGAGAAGGCCGTTTTTTCGGAGATTGACGGGGAGACACTGTTCGAAAATGTTCGGGAATACATAAAACGGGATGATAAACTTACAGAGATGTACCCTTCGTTTCCGCTGACACTTGTTTACCGGGACAACCGGTGGGTGCCCGATATGGAGACGAAAGAGAGCATCAACGCCTGGAATATGGCGATGTCGCCCTATTGTCCGCCCGACAAAGCTCAGGTTAAACGGCTGACGGCGAAGCTCTGTGCGCTTTCCGATAAAAAAACGGCATCTTCGTCGGAGCATGCGGAAGAAAAAGAGAGCGGTGCCGTTGGGGCGGCGGAGTCTGCCGATTTCGAGGGTTGCGGCTGTTCGGACTGCACGGGACAGGAAGAAGTAAACGAATCGACCGGTGAGCGCGGTGAAGAAGCCGTTATAGAGAATTGCCAAATTTTATGAAAAAAGCCGGCTTCCGAAGAAGCCGGCCGGATGGAATAAAATTTTTAAAAAATTCGTTTTTAAGGAATCGTTACCTCAACCGACTTTGTCTGAATCGGAGATGATCTGTAATGGGTAAATGTGATTCGAATCTTATTCCCTTGTCGAATCGGGACATTGCCGGTAAAAGTAAAATCCATATTCGTGTAGTCGTCGGAGATCGTTGTGGTATAGTCGGTATCTCTCGTCAGTTCTTCTTGGGTATCGTTAAGAAAAACATTATAATCCAGATATCCGGGACCGTCGATGTTGCTGAAAACAAAAGAGACCGGAATGACCCATTGTTCGTTTGTGTTTTGAGTCGGTGTGCCGGCTGTCGGAGTAAAGGTGCGTTCCCCTTTATTTTCAACAGTAAAGGCAGCCTGTTTTACGACATTGCCTTTATGGACAATTTGAAGCAGATAGTTTCCTGCACCTTCCGCAGCGGAGAGTCCGCAAACACCGATTTTTTCTTCCGCCGTGTAAAATTCATAATAATAGGAAAGAATTTCGACTTCCTTTCCGTCTTTGGTAATTTTCAGATTTTCTGTTTTTGGATCCGAATTGGCAATATAAAGGAATTCAAACGAAATGCTCGTCTCGTTGGAGTAATATTCGTACGAATTGTATACTGTCAGAGTAGAAACAGTAAGCTGGGTTAATTCCTCCCAGTTCAGCGTAATCACGGTCGCTTCCGCCGGAACGGAAATGTACCAAATTTCGGCAGTGCCGTCCATCATCTCTTTTCGGGTGGGAACAGTCTTTCCCGATACCGTTTTTGCCGTAACACTGTCGAGAATCCAGATTTTACCATCGCCGGTCTCTTTTTGGATCATGTATGCATAAAAACAGAATTCTCCGGGAACCGCCTGATCGGGG
Source organism: uncultured Spirochaetota bacterium (assembly GCA_944388995.1). Taxonomy (GTDB): domain Bacteria; phylum Spirochaetota; class Spirochaetia; order JAFGXN01; family JAFGXN01; genus CALXOJ01. Next base: position 6,613 of record CALXKN010000019.1, read on the forward strand.
AAATAATATTCGTCGTCGTTTGAGGTTCCTCCGTTTTTTTCCCATGTCAGGGTGACGCGAACATCTTCCAGAATCGGATAGAGGACAATGTCACCGGTCAGTTTTTCTTTCGGAATGATGCCGCCGTCTTCGTAAACAACAGTTTTTGCCGCCGCATCGGTATCCCATCCTTTGCAAATCATGCCGGGTTCTCCGGTGTAAAGCGGCAGACGGATTTCTTCGGTATATTCGTTAAAAGTAATCGGTTCCATTTCCGTGCCGGAAAAGGTCACTTTGTATTCTTTGACGGACTCGGTTCTCCAGTACGCGTAGAATGTCAGATCCGTTTCTTCCACGGGGAAGGTGGAACCCGGCGCCAGAATGTTGGTCTCCGTTGCCGTTGCGGCGGTGGTTGCCCAGCCGTAAAAAATTTGTCCGTCGGGTGAATTGCTAAACGGATTTTCCGACAGCCGGAAAAATCCGCCGGCATCGACCGTTTCCGTATGGGTGGAAGGTGTTACGGATTCATGGTTGGCCTTATAAGTGACCGTAATCGTATTGCGTGTCCACACCGCGGTAAAGACCGTATCGGCACTGACGGTGAATTGGTCACCCGGGTTGTACTGCTTTCCGCCCGTTTTCCAGGCGGTGAAGGTGTAATACTGCCGGGACAGGCCGTCGGCGGAAGGCAGTGTGATGACGGTGCCGGCTTCGGCGGTCATCGGGGCAACGGTGCCGGTGCCGCCGTCGGTGTTGAAGGTGACTGTGTGCGTTTGAGGGGTTGTCGGGTCACCGCCTTCGGTGAAAGTCACATTGAAAGAGGCTTCTTTCAAAACTTTGCCGTTGACAATGATTTGCAGCAGATACTGTCCTTCACCCGCCGCAGGGGAAAGTTCGCAATACCCGACTTTTTCTTCCGCCGTGTAAAATTCATAATGATAAGAAAGAATTTCGACTTCTTTTTCGTCTTTTGTAATTTTGAGATTTCCTTTTGCCGGATCGAAATCGGCTTTGTAGATAAACCCAAAATCAATTACCGGATCGCCTTCGGTATATTCATAGTCATAAACGGTCAGAGAAGTGACGGTGACATCTGTTTTTTCTTTCCAGTTCAGCGTAATCACGGTCGCTTCCGCCGGAACGGATATGTGCCAGACTTCGGCAATGCCGTCCATCATCTCTTTTCGGGTGGGAACAGTCTTTCCCGATACCGTTTTTGCCGTAACACTGTCGAGAATCCAGACTTTCCCGTCGCCGCTGTCTTTGGTGACCGCATAGGCCATAAAGAAAAAATCACCGGGAGCGACCCGATCCGGAAAAGCAGTACTGTCATCGGGAGAGACGACATTTCCGTTTTTTTCCCATGTCAGGGCGACGCGGGTATCTTCCAGAATCGGATAGAGGACAATGTTACCGGTCAGAGCCGCTTTCGGAATCGTGCCGCCGTCTTCGTAAACAACAGTTTCTGCTGCCGAATCGGTATCCCATCCTTTGCAAATCATGCCGGGTTCACCGGTGTAAAGCGGCAGACGGATTTCTTCGGTATATTTGTTAAAAGTAATCGGATCCATTTCCGTGCCGGAAAAGGTTACGGTGTATTCGGTGACGGATGTATCGCCCCAGTACGCGTAGAATGTCAGTGCCGTTTCTTCCACGCGGAAGGCGGAACCCGGTGCCAGAATGTCGTCTTCAGTTGCCGTTGCGGAAGTTGTCCAGCCGTAAAAATACTTTCCGGCCGGAGAAGAATCGAACAGATTTCCGGGCAGAATCAGGTCGGAACCGGCATTGACCCACTGTTCCGTGTCGGAAACAGTGTCGTCATTGCTGTCGTAAGTGATCGAAACCTGGTTATGACGCCACGCCGCGGAAAAGACCGTATCGGCCTTCACGGTGTATTTGCTGCCCGCCTCATAAAAATCCGATCCCGAGATTGTCCAGTAACTGAAAGTGTAGTATTTTCGGGAAAAGGCGGTGCCGTCCGGCAGTGTGATTTCCGTGCCGGCTTTGACCTTCATCGGGGCAATGGTGCCGGTTCCGCCGTTGGCGTCGAAAGAAACCGTAAACTCTTTGGCAGTTTCGTTTCCCGATCCGTTGCCGCCTTCGTCCGGCCCCGGTTCGGGTGTCGGAGGAGGACATGAAATTAATAATGAAATTAAAAATCCGAGAATAAAAAATGATTTTTTCATAAACAACTCCTTGTAGTGAGTATAATACTCATTTAAAATGAATTCAAGGGAGTGTGGAAATTTTATGAAAAAAACCGGCTTCCGAAGAAGCCGGCCGGGTTGAAGGAAAAAGATTATCTCGAACGGAGGCGTCGTCCCAGCCGAACCGCCAGTTTGATGATTTCGTCGAACACAATGATTGAGAAGCCGACAGCGGCAATATAACCCCACTGCGTTAATGTCAGCGGAACAGTTTTGAAGACCGCGCCGCCGAATTGAGTGATGATGATTTGCAGGGCAAAGGTAAGAACAAACATTCCCAGCAGCAGTTTGTTGCGGAAAAGTCCGTTAAAGAGAATGGAACGGGCGGAGAGATCGCGGCTGTTGAGAGCGTTGAAGAGCTGAAAGACGACAAAGAGAGTAAAGAGAATTGTCGGAACCTGTTCGGGCGAGGCAGGAATGAAGCGGGTCGCTTCAAACGACTGGGAAAGGACGACGAGGGTAATGAAAAGACCGTTGACAAGGATGCGCGTCAGCATTTGCGTTGAGATGATAAAGGCGTTGCGCGGTGTCGGTTTTTCTTTCATCAAATCGGGCGAGATAGGCTCCAATCCAAGCGTCAATCCGGGAGGGCCGTCCATAATCAGATTAATCCAAAGGATTTGCAGCGCGGTAAACGGCGATTTCAATCCGGCCAGGACGGAAATGAGGACAACGAGAACCGACGAGACGTTGACTGTCAGCTGAAACTGAATGAAGCGCTGAAAGTTTTTGTAGATACCGCGTCCCCAATGGATCGCTTTGACGATGGTTGCGAACGAATCATCCAACAAAATGATGTCGGCAGCCTCCTTGGAGACTTCCGTACCGCTGATCCCCATAGCGATGCCGACGTCGGCGTTTTTGATGGCGGGAGCGTCGTTGATACCGTCTCCCGTGACGGCGACAACGTTGCCTTGCTTTTTCAGCAGGTTAACGATTCTCATTTTGATGGTCGGCGTACTGCGGGCGATAACGCGAATGCGCGGCAGAAGGTCGCTGAGCGCCTTGTCATCCAGTTCTTCAAGGAGGTGCGCTTCGTAGGCGGCATGGTCGGCATCCAGCAGGTGAAGTTCGTCGGCGATTGCCGAAGCGGTGACGATGTTGTCGCCGGTCAGAATTTTAATGTCGACGCCGGCGCTGCGGCTTTGGAGAACGGCGTCGTAAACTTCTTTGCGCAGCGGGTCGGCAATTGCGGAGAATCCGTCAAAGATCAGATCCGATTCGATTTGCGCACGTTCGGCGGCACAGTCCTTTGGAATTTCCGTCTGTTTGTGGGCGAATCCCAGAACACGTTTCGCCTGCTTTTGGAATGCAGCGATTTGTTCATCCAATTTTTTGCGCAGCGCTTCGGTCAGCGGCTCCGTTTTGCCGTTGATGAGAGCCGAGGTGCACATCGACAGAATCTTTTCGGGACTTCCTTTTGTATAAACCGTCGCTTTGCCGTTGTCTTTGACCAGCGTTGTCATGTTTTTGGTCTCCGAACTGAACGGAAAAACAAAGATTTTTTCTTTTTGTTCTCGAACCGTCCGATACTCGGGTAAGCCGGCGGCTTTTCCGTAGGCGGTCAGCAGCGCCGATTCGGTCGGGTTTCCGACAAAACGGGTGCCGGTTTCGGTTTTTTCCAAATCGGCCGCACTGTTGACGCAGATATTGTCGGCGAAAAAGCCGGCGGTCAGCGTTTCGGGTTTGATGAGAACTCCGTCGCAGAAGATGTCGGTGACAGTCATACGGTTTTCGGTCAGCGTGCCGGTTTTATCGGAGCAGATAACGTTGACACAGCCGATGGTTTCGCAGGCAACAAGCTTCTTTACCAAGGCGTTTTTCTTCGACATTTTGATGACGTTGATGGCCAGTGAAACGGCGACCATTGTCGGCAGACCTTCGGGAACAGCGGCGACGATTAAGACGATCGACGAAATGAACGCCTCCGAAATGACCTGAAAAGCGGCGGTTCCCGATGTAAAAGCGCCGGAAATACCTGCGTAAACGACTTGAATGATGAAAACCAATGCCGAAATCGAGGCGCCGATAACGGTAATGATTTTTCCGAGGCGTGAGAGTTTCTCCTGGATAGGAATGGTCTCCTGTTCGTTTTTAGTCAGTTCCTGAGCAATTTTCCCGAATTCCGTGTCGTCTCCGATGGAAGTGACGACCATTTTTCCGTTGCCCGCGGTAACGAAACAGCCGGAGTAAACGCAGTTGCGCCGTTCTGCCAATGCGGTTTTTTCGTTTTCAAACAGCAGTTCGGGATCTTTTTTGACTGCGGCGCTTTCGCCGGTCAAAGCCGATTCATCGACGGTCAGTCCGTTGCCTTCAAAGAGGCGGCCGTCGGCAGGAATTTTGTTCCCCGTTTCAAGAACGACAACATCGCCGGGAACCAATTCGCTTTGGTCGATCAGCGTCGCTTTTCCGCTGCGGATAACACGGACTTTGAAGTCATCTTTCATCTTGTTCAGCGCTTCAAACGCTTTTCGGCTGCGGCCTTCCATAATCAGCGAAATACCGACTGAAAGGGAAATGGCGATGAAGATGCCGGCGCACTCGATGAACTCCGTATGTTCGCCGATGATCGCGCGGAAGATGTTGACGCCGAGGGTGATGAAAAGCGCAACCAGCAGCAAAATCATCATCGGTTCGGCGAGCGCCGATAAAAGCCGTTTCCAAAACGGAACCGGCGGACGGCGGCTGAACTCGTTTTTGCCGTAGCGTTCACGACGGTTTTCGATTTCCGCATCGGAAAGGCCGTTCTGAAGAGTGACGTCCAGCCGGCGCGCCACCTCTTCGGCTTTCAGCATAAATGCATTCATGTGGTTTCTCCTTAAAATAAATAAAAGTCAAAAAAAAGAGACTTTTAGCCTGATCGTCCCCCGACGGTCACGCTAAAAGTCTCGTCACCTTAAAGGTTCCCAAACCCAGCCGTAAATACGGCTTGCTGTTGAATTTGGAATTTCGACTACTCCCCTTTAGTGTTTTCAATTTACGGATATTTTGACGGAATGTCAAGCCGTGTTGATTAAATTTTGATGAAAAAGCGTTCTCAAACATCTTGAAACTCTTCCTTGTCTTACTGTATGGTAAAACCGGAGGGTGATGCCGCGTTGTTTTGCGGCGTGCGGCTGCGGACAGAAGTTCGCACCGGAGAGGTTTTTATGGAAGCTTCGATCAGAAAACCGCCTTTGTTTACCGGGAAATATCTTTTTTATCTCATTGTTCCGCTGATGATCGAGCAGGTGTTGGCTGTCACTATCGGTTTTGCCGACACTATCATGGTAGCTCGCGTCGGTGAGTCGGCTGTTTCGGCGGTGGCGTTGGTTGACAGCGTTAACATTCTCATCATTCAGATATTTGCGGCGTTGGCAACCGGCGGTGCAGTCATTTGTTCGCAATATTTGGGACGTAAAGACTTTGACAGCGCTCAGACGGCGGCGCGTCAGCTGATTTTGATCACAGGTGTCGCCGGCATTGTTTTAATGGTTCTCCTTCTGCCGCTGCACCAACTGATTTTGAATTTTCTTTTCGGTCATGTCGAAGAAGCGGTAATGATTCAGGCTAGGCAGTATTTTGTGCTGTCGCTGCTGTCGTATCCGTTTCTGGGGCTTTATAACTCGGGGGCGGCGCTTTTTCGTTCCATGGGAAACAGCCGCATTTCCATGCAGACGGCGCTGCTGATGAACATCATCAACATCGGCGGCAACGCGATTTTGATTTTTAAATTCGAAATGGGCGTCGTCGGAGCGGGAACGGCGTCCCTTGTTTCGCGGGCGGTTTCGGCTATTGTGATTTTGTCGCTGCTCTTTTTTAAGCCTTACGATCTGCAAATTCGGCGGCTGTTTGCCGGCGGATTTCGTCCGCAAATGATTCGAAGGATTCTTGGAGTAGGAATTCCTGCCGGTGTGGAAGGCGGTTTGTTTCAAGCCGGAAAGCTGACAGTTCAGCGTTTTGTCACTCTTTTCGGAACGGCCGCCATCGCTGCGAATGCTGTCGCCAACACCATGGCGACCATTGCCAACATTCCCGGAATGGCGATTTCACTGGCGATGATTACGGTTGTCGGTCAGTGCATGGGAGCTGAAGAACACGATCAGGCACAGCGGTATGCGCTGCGGCTTTTGGGAATCGTTGCGCTTTTGAACGGTCTCATCTGTTTGTGTCTCTTTTTTTCCGCCGAATCGTTGGCTGCGGTTTTTCATTTGAGGAATGAAGCGTCCGATTTAGCGGTTTCTCTGCTGCGCGTGTTTGCTCTTTTTTCCATTGTGTTTTGGCCGCCGGCGTTTTCGCTGCCAAACGCGTTGAGGGCTGCCGGTGACGTAAAGCTGACTATGACAACTTCCATTGTCTCAATGTTTCTGTTTCGCATCGGGCTTTGTTTTTTCTTTTACAAATACACAGATTTCGGCGTTGCCGGAATTTGGTACGCGATGTATGTCGATTGGATTTGCCGCTCGATCGTTTTTGTTTGGCGTTTCTTTTCCGGCAAATGGAAAAGTATTAAAATTGTATAATATGGTATGAAAAGAAAAGTGAAAAGATTTTTTCAAAAGTGGCGGGAAGTTTTTAAGGAACACAAAGTTCTCTTTTTTGTCGATCTTTTTTTTATTGTCGGCGTTCTTGTTGTTGCTGTTTCTCAGTTCTTTAACGAAAACTATTATGACGTTTTTCTCTGTTTTATCACGTTTATCATGTTTCTGATTCCGCCGATGGTGTCGCGTCATTCGAAGGTCTATCTTCCCGACGCGCTGCAAATCATCATCGTGATTTTCATCTTTTCCGCTCAGATTTTGGGTGAAATCAGAGAATATTATCTTTATTACTCGTTTTGGGATACGGCGCTCCATACCGTCAACGGTTTTTTGTGCGGCGTTATCGGGTTTGCGATTGTTAACCTTCTGCATAACAACGACCGTTTTTTTATTTCGCTCTCACCGTTGTTTATGGCGATGTTTGGATTTTGTTTTTCGGTGACCATCGGCGTTTTTTGGGAATTTATCGAGTTTTCGATGGATGTGATTTTTCATACCGATATGCAGAAAGACGTTTTTCTCGATTCGGTTTCATCGATTTTGCTGAATCCTGAAGGAACAAACGACGCCGTTACGGTAAAAGTGTCGGAAATGGTTTTAAACGGCGGTGAATACACTTTTGGCGGTTACATCGATATCGGCTTAATTGATACAATGAAAGATTTGTTTGTTGACTTTTTCGGCGCTCTGCTGTCGGGGATCATCGGTTATTTCTATGCAAAAGACGAATCGAAGAATCGCATTTTCGGCGAATTGATGCCGCGGGTAAAGGATAAATTTCATAAACGAAAAGGAAAATCCGAATGACGAAAGATTTAACGGAAGGACCGCCGCTCCGGCTGATTATCGGTTTTACAATTCCGCTGTTGCTCGGTAATGTGTTTCAGCAGTTTTATGCAATGGCCGATACGCTGATTGTCGGACGGACGTTGGGGCGCAACGCTTTGGCGGCTGTCGGCTGCACCGGCGCCCTTTCATTTCTGTTGCTGGGTTTTTGCGCCGGATTGACGGCCGGTTTTGCGGTAAAGACGGCGCAGCGTTTCGGCGCCGGCGATGAAGCAGGGATGCGCGAAAGCTTTGCCGCGGGTTTTTTGCTGACAGCGGCGTTTACGGTTGTTCTGACAGCGGTCAGTGTGCCGGCGGTCGGCGGTATTTTGCGGCTGATTCAAACGCCGGTGGAAATTTACGACGATGCGGCCGTTTATATTGTCATTGTTTTTGCCGGGTTGGCGGCGTCAATGTTTTTTAACTTCTTTTCCAACATTATTCGAGCGTTGGGAGACAGCCGCACGCCGTTGGTTGTCTTGGCGGCGGCTTGCGTCATTAATGTGGTACTCGATTTTGTTTTGATTTTGTACGCACATATGGGAGTGGCGGGAGCTGCTGTGGCAACGGTTTTTTCTCAAGCGGCCGCAGCCGTTGTCTGTCTGATTCACATTTTTATACGCCTGCCGTTTCTGCGTTTAAAACGCACCGACTGGCGGGTCGATCGTTCCGTTTTAAAGCAGCACCTTTTTTTGGGGTTCCCGATGGGGTTCCAAATGTCGATCATTGCGATCGGTCAAATCGTTCTTCAGTTTGCGCTTAATCAATTGGGAGCCGTCTCCGTTGCCGCTTACGCCGCGGCGCAGAAAATTGATTCGCTGGCGGTTCAGCCGATGATGTCTTTCGGGATAACGATGGCAACCTATGCGGCCCAAAACTACGGTGCGCAAAAAATGCAGCGTATCCGCAGCGGAGTCAATCAATGCATTGCGGTTTCCGTCGGATTTTCATTTTTGATTGCCGCTGTCAACATCTTCGCGGGAAAACCGCTGACTGAACTGTTTGTCGGAGCCGGAGAAACGGAGGTCATTCGGCTTTCGTGGGTCTATTTGGTTTCAAACGGGATTTTCTACTTTTTGCTGGCGCTGCTGTTCATTTACCGTTCAACGCTGCAGGGATTGGGTGATGGTGTAACGACGACTGTTGCCGGCGTCATGGAGCTTTTTATGAGAATTGTCGCCGCATTGGTTATGGCAGAAATTTTCGGGTTTCTCGGCGCTTCGCTTTCTAATCCGATGGCGTGGGCGGGCGCACTGATACCGCTGATGTTTTCTTATTATCGAAAAATACGGAGGTTGACGGCTGTTTCCGCAGACGGCCGCCTTTAACCGCATTCGGAACAAAAAAAGGGAGACAGCGTCTCCCTTTTTAACGGCGGATCGGTTTACAGATTTTTCACTGCGGCAAGAATTTCGTCGTAATTCGGTTCATTCGTCACTTCCGGAACGACCTGAACGTATCGGATGATGCCGTCGGCGTCGGCAACAAACGCCGCTCTCGCCAGTAAACCGAGCTCTTTAATCAGCACGCCGAACGCTTTTCCGAAACTTTGTCCGTTGTAGTCGGAGTAGAGTTTGACTGCGCCGATACCGGCCGCGCCGCACCAACGAGCCTGCGCAAACGGTAAATCCATCGAAATTACGTTGACAGTGACGCCGTCTAATGCAGCCGCTTCTTGGTTGAACCGGCGTACTTCCGTGTCGCAGACAGGCGTATCGACCGACGGAACCGTCAAAAAAACGGTTTTTCCTTTCATTTCGGATTGAGAGACACCGCTCAAATCGGCGGCGGTAACGGTAAACGAAGGAATGCGGCTGCCGACAGACGGAAGCGTTCCTTCGAGAGTGACGGGATTTCCTCCCATGGTGACTTTCATAAAGACCTCCTGAAATTCTATGATAATCAAAAAGTTGTATCGGGTCAAGCAAAATAAGCGGAGGATTTTAACTTAAAAAAAAGTTCGGGGGAATTCCGAAAAACGGCGCTAAACTGATATTATGGAGCGGTTTATGATGAAACGAAGGTTTTTTGTCCTGTTGGCGGTTTTTGCGGCCATGACGGCGGCTGCCAACGAACGGTTTGAGCTGAACGGTACCTGGAATTTGGTTTCAAGCGGCGGAATGCAGACGACAGCCGAGGTTCCCGGTTCTGTGGCGGAAGCTCTGACGGAAGCGGATCTGATTCCCGATCCTTATTACGGCGTCAACGAAAACGATGAACGCGTCCGGGCGGTTTTGTATCAGGACTGGACGTTTTCAAAAACATTCGCCCTGCCGGCTTCGTTTGCGGAAGGAAACGGAACCGTTGAGCTGGTATTTGACTCCGTTGATACGACGGCCGATATTTTTTTGAACGGGGAAAAAATCGGACACACCGAAAATATGTTCCGGCAGTACCGTTTTCCGATTGACCGCGCTTTGCTGAAAGCGGAAAATACGGTTTCCGTTAAAATTTTCAGTCCCGTCAACACGGCGGCTGCCGCCGCCGAGAAGTACGGTTCCTCGCTGATGACAACTTTTGCGGCCGGCATGGTTGACGGGATTCCTTACATCCGCAAAAGCTGGTTTTCTTACGGTTGGGATTGGGGCATTGCGCTTCCCGATTCGGGGCTGAACCTTCCGGTGGCGGTGGAGCTGATTGAAGGAGCCCGTCTGGCGGCGGTTCCGCTGACGAGCGAAATCCGCTTTGATGAATCCGACGGCTCTCCGAAAGCGCTGTCGGCAGCCGTTTCCTGCATTCCGGAGATTGACGGCAGCGCCGACGGACTGACATTCCGGCTAACAATTTCCGGTCACGGCGACAGTCGGACGGTGCAGGCCGCCGCGGGGGAAGAAGTGCGGCTGGAAATCGCTTCGCCGAAGCTGTGGTATACGCACGATTTGGGGGAACAGAACCGTTACCGGGCTCAGGCCGAACTGCTGAAAGACGGGCGGGTCATCGATTCGGAAACCTTTTCGATCGGTTTGCGCGAACTGAAGCTGATTAACAGGAAGGATCTGTACGGTGAGAGTTTTTATTTTACGCTGAACCGGATTCCTCTTTTTGCCCGCGGGGGAAACTGGATTCCGTGCGACACAATGATTCCCCGGGGGGTGAAATCCGGTTTAATCGAAAAACGCCTGCAGGACTGCCTTGACATGAATTTCAACATGATCCGCATTTGGGGCGGCGGAATTTATGAAGACGACCGCTTTTACGAATTCTGCGACGCCAACGGAATATTGGTCTGGCAGGATTTTCCGTTTGCCTGTTACGCGACCCCGCATTTGGAGGAATTTTACGAAAACGTCTCCGCGGAAGTCGAAGATCAGCTGCGGAGGCTGGTCAACCGTCCGTCGCTGGCCATTTTGTGCGGCAACAATGAAATCGAAAAAGGGTGGAAAGAGTGGGGTTTTGCGCTCTTTTTCCCGAAACACAAACCGGGATACACCTATCTCTTTGAAGAGCTGCTGCCTTCGCTGACGGCGCGTTACGCTCCTCAGATTCCGTATTGGCCCAGTTCGCCGTCGGCCGGCGGCAATTTCCGCAAAACCGTCAACCCCCGCTACGGCGACAGCCACAACTGGCTCGTCTGGCACGGCGGTCTCGATTACACCGCCTACCGCCGCTATCCGGCGCGGTTCATGAGCGAATTCGGCTTTCAGTCGTTTCCCGATATGAAAACCGTGCGGCAGTTCACTCCGCCGGGGGAAGAGGCGTTCGATTCGCCGACGATGAAGGTTCACCAAAAGAATCCCGCCGGCAACGGGCTGATTCTTTCTTATATGCGGAGGGAATTCAACGATCCCGGAGAATTCCCGAAACAGGTGGTTTTGTCGCAGCTGACGCAGGCGCTGGCAATGGAGTGCGGCATTGATTATTGGCGGGCTCATCGGACAAACGAACAGTGCATGGGTGCGCTGTATTGGCAGATTAACGACACTTGGCCCAACGCGTCGTGGTCGGCGGTCGACTATTTCGGCAGAAAAAAAGCGCTTTATTACTATTCGAAGCGGTTTTACGCGCCGGTGACGGCCGTTGTTTTGGAAAAATCGGCAGGGTACCGCGTTTTTTTGGTGAACGATACGGCGATGGAGCAGTCGGTCGCTTTTAACGGAGTGATTCAGAGTGCGGCGGGCGAAGAAATTCAAACAGAGACGGCGGAGCTCACCCTTCCTCCCGCATCATCGACGGAGATTCTCCGCGGACGCGTTCCTCTTTTAAAGAAAAACGATGCGATTTTCTTTTGGACGCTGACGGATGCCGACGGCAATGAAATCAATTACGGGATGAAGATGTTTGCGAAAGCGAAAAAAGTGAATTTGGAAAATCCCGGGTTGAAAATCTCTGCGCCTCAAAAGACCGCCGACGGTTGGAAAGTGACGGTCTCGACAGAAAAACCGGCGCTGTTTGTGCATTTCGACGCGGATTTTGATTTTGAGGTTTCGGATAACTTCTTTTCTCTGCCGAAAAACGGCAGCCGCACCGTTACTCTTCAAACCGAAGCGCCGCTTTCGGACGCCGCAACGGCCGCCCGACTGACGGTGAAATCGCTGACGGATTTAAAATGAACGGACGACCGTGATTTTCCGGCTGTTTTAATTTTAAAGAAGGGAGGAACGCAGCAATCTGACAGAAACGATTTTTTCAGGTTCGACGGAGAATGTTTCCTCCCGTCCCGGTGCGCGCCAAAACAGCGTGTAGTGCGAACCGCTGCGTTTCAGCCCGACGGGAACAGCCGGTACCGTTTTCTTTTTTCCTCCCGAAAAGAGGGTCAGTTCCAAAAGATACGAGGAGTCTTTCAGCGCGGTTTTGATCAAATTCAGTTTCCGGGCAAAATCGAGCCCCGAAGCGGCAAGCGAATCGGTTCGTTTGGCGTGTTCGCCGATTTGCTCGGGAAAGAGGATGATTTTTTTTCGGATTTTGGTCTCCAGTTCCTTTTCAATCGGGTCGCGGTAATGAGCGGCTTTTAAGGCGTCCGAGAGGGTTTTTCGTCGTATTGAGTCGTTCGGCGATGCAAGCGGCGGTCGGACGCACTCGGTCGGATCAAACGGCAGCGCGGTGTCGGTCAAAGTGGGAGCGGTAAAGGCGGCAGCGGCGTTTTTCGGCTCATGCGGCCGCGGAATATGGACAATTCCCAGTGCTGTCAGCTCTTTTTCGATTCGGTCGAATGCTTCGGCGGGAAAGACAAAGACATTTTCGGCAGGGTGGGCGAGCGCCGCCTCTTTCAGAGCCGGCCGTTTTTCGGCGGCGGCAGCCTTTGCCGGCGGCAGAACGACCGTCACTCCGTACCAAATACGCACTTCACGATAACTTTCAAACGCATTCAGCAGCTTTTTTTCGAGTGCGGGAGGAAGAGGATGCGCGGAAACGGCGGTCAAATGGGCGGCGACGGCTTGCGGCGTCAATCCGGCGTCAAAACCGCGGAAAAGTGATTCACGGGAGATCTGAAACACGGGAAAGAGGTTGAAATCGGCAATATCGGCAAAAATCGGCAAATAAAACGAAGAGCGGGGATCGCTTCCGGGGGAGAAAAGAATTTGTCCGTCATCGCGGATAATCGTTCGGTTTTCTGCCGCTGCGCCGTCCAATCGGATCAGCGGATTCAAACCGAAACGGCCGTTTTTATCGGAGAGCAGCAGTCGATTTTCCGTCAATACATCGAGAAAAAGCGGCGCCTGCGTTCGCGTTTGCGGTGAACAGTCGGATAAAAGATAGAAAAGCGCCGTAAAATCACCGCGGCTGCAGCTTTTCAAACGTCCTGTTTCCCGCGTCAGAGAACGCAGCAGAGCGGCCGTTTGAGGCGGACGGAAAAAACCGGAAATCCGCTCATCGGCGGCTGCTGTCAGAAAAAGCAAATCGGAGAGGGGGAGCGTTCCCAGAGAGACAAACGTTTCGGCATCAAAACGCAGACTGTCGTCTTCTTCGTGCAAAACAGCGGTTTGATGAAAAAAACGCAAAACGGTTTGCAGCGACCGCCCCGTTTCAAGACCGCCTTCGTCCTGCAGGCGAAAGAGCTTTTCGAATTTTTCGGCTGTTTTTTTTCGAAAGGAACCGTCGCGCTTCATCGCTTTCGGATGGGCTGCCAAAAACGCGGCTGCCGCCAAAATCAGCGAATCGGAGAGCGTGGGAACGGCAGCGTCCGCCGAAAATTCTTCGTCAGTTTCAGAGAAAAAGCGGCGGTATGAAATCACCTCTTTTCGCAGCCGCGGCTCTAAAATCGGATTCAATGCGAGCGTCTCGGTTTTGGCGTTTCTGTAAATCAGCATTCGTTCTTCAAGATTCATCAGACGGAAAAGAAACGACTCTTCGGATTCTTTTTCGGCAAAGAAAAAACAGATTTTTTGAGGCGGCAGCGCGCCGAAAAGGGCGACTGCGCTCAAAAGTTCGGCGTCGTCTTCATCGACGGAAGCGATGACGGCCTCTTGTGTCTCTTCTTTCAAAAAAAACGAAATCAGGGCGTCGATCATTTTGTGCTTGTTGAACGACGAAGAGGGCGGCAGCGGAAGCGGAAACGTTTTCATCGCCTCGAAGAATGCCGCGTCGGGAAGAGTCAGCCAGTAATCGCGCCATTGGGAAACCGCTTCTGTCACGGGCCGTCAAACTCCAGCGAATATTTGTATCCCTGTTCGATGAGGAATTTCTGACGGTTGGCGGCGAAGGTCTCCTCGATGGTTCCGTCGGAAATCAGCGAATAGAAAAACGCTTTGCGTTCTTTCGGACGGAGAATGCGCCCGAGCCGCTGCGCTTCCTCCTGACGGGAGCCGAAGGAGCCGGAAATTTGAACGGCAACGGAAGCGTCCGGCAGATCGATGGCGAAGTTGGCGACCTTTGAAACGACAATGATTTTTACCTCGCCGGCTTTGAAGCGGCGGTAAAGCTCTTCCCTCAAAGCCGTCGGCGTTTGCCCGGTAATCAGCGGCGCGTTGAGCGTCTGCGCCGCCTCCCGGAGCTGGGAAAGGTACTGGCCGATGACGATCACCGGTTCGCCGTCGTGGCGCGCAGCCAGTTTTTTCATGACGCCGAGTTTGAGCCGGTTTTCCGAGGCGATGCGGTATTTTCCGCGTTTGCCGGCCACCGCGTAGGCGATTTGATCTTCCTGCGGCAGAGCGATGCGGATTTCAACGCATTCGGCGGAGGCAATCCAACCCGACTGTTCGAGGTCTTTCCAGGGAACGTCGTAGCGTTTCGGACCGACGAGGGAAAAGACGTCTTTTTCCCGTCCGTCCTCCCGAATCAGCGTCGCCGTCAGCCCGAGCCGCCGCATGGCCTGGATTTCGGCGGTAATCCGGAAAACCGGCGCCGGCAGCAGATGCACTTCGTCGTAAATAATCAGTCCCCAGTTGCGCTTCATAAAAACCGAAAAGTGAGGAAACTCTTCGCCGACGCCGCCGCGCCACGTCAGAATCTGATAGGTGGCAACGGTGATTTCCCTGATTTCCTTTGTTTCTCCGGAATATTCGCCGATTTGATCGGCTGAAAGTGTTGTTTTGTCAAGCAGTTCTTCTTTCCATTGGCGGACGGCCGATATATTGGCCGTCAGAATCAGTGCGGCGCACTGCAGTTCATTCAAAACGCCGATACCGACGACGGTCTTTCCCGCGCCGCACGGCAGTACGACGACGCCGTATCCGGTTCCCGGCGTCTGCGGCCGGTAAAACGCCTTGACCGCGTCGGCCTGATAGTCGCGGATGCGGAACGGCTTTCCGGAAGCGGCTGTCGGCGTTCGAAGCGACAGTTCCAGCGGTTCGCCGTCAACGAGAGGCGCTTTGTCTTCCGTCGGATAACCGATATCGATCAGCGCCTGTTTCAAAAATCCGCGGTTCAGCAGCGGAACAAAGAGTTTTCCGTTTTCTTCGGCTATCAATCTGATAATCGTTTTTTGGGAGAGAATTTCACGGCGCACTCGTTCATCTTCGATTTGGATTTCGATTTTACCCTCGCCTCCGTCGATCAACACGATTTTTCCGAATTTTGAGACGGTCGACTCGATGTATGCGCGGACAGACGGCGGTACCGGAAAACGGGAGTAAAGCGACAACGTTTCCAGAATTGATTCGGATGTTAACCCGGCCGACGCCGCATTCCACAGCGACAGCGGCGACATACGGTAAGTGTGGATGTGCTCCGGCGATTTTTCCAGTTCGGCAAATGCGGACAAACGGCCGCGCGCTTCGTCAAACAGCGGATTGTGAACATCCAGCAACAGTGAAAAATCGCTTTGGAGAATAAGCGGTTTGTTGAAATCCGAAACAAACATAGTCGTTCATTATACTCGTTTCCGGGATGAATGTAAAGGTCGGGAAAGCCTGTGAAGTGAACGGTTGAAACACTTCGGGAAAAAGTGTACAATCGCCGAGAGGTTTTTAATTATGGAAAAAATAATGTCACGGTTGGTTCATTTTTCCGTAAAATACCGCGTTTGGGTCATCGCCGCTACGGCGGTTCTGACGCTGTTTTTCGGCGGTTTTGCGACACAAATTCAATTTAATCCCAATATTGAAGCGATGGTTCCCGGATCGGATATCAGCAAAAAGAATTTCGAAGAGATGGGAATTGCCTCTTCCGATTATATTGCGTATACGGCGACGGCCGACGATGCGTTTACTCCTGAACAGCTGCGCCGTTTTGATGCGTTTATTAATGAAGTTTTGAAGCTGGAAGGAATCAAAGGCGTCAAAAGTCCGTTCAATCAAATCGAAGTGGTCAAAAAAGGAGGAAGTTTCTTCGGAATCGAGCCGATTGTCGACGGAATCGATGCGATTCAAACGCAGGAAGACGCCGATGCTTTGAAAGAAGCGCTGCTTGGCAACTACATGACAAACAATTTGGTGGTTTCGCAGGAAGGTCGGACGCTGGTGGCGTTGTTTACTTACGATTCGACGGTCAATTTGACGAAACTGGTTGATGAAATTCTGGAGGCCGAAGCGCCGCTGAAAGAGACGTTTGATACGGCTGTCACCGGAATGCCGGTGTTTGAACGGTCGGCGAAGGACTACATTTTCCGAGATTTACCGATGCTGCTGGCGTTGTCGCTGGTTTTTGTGATGATTACTTATTTTCTCGGTTTTCATGCAGCGAGAGCGGTTTTTCTGCCGATGTCGGTGGTTGTTTTCGGGACGATTTGGGCGGTCGGTCTGATGGGAATATTCGGCTTTCCGCTGACGGTTGTCAGTATCGTCACGCCGCCGATTGTTTTGACGCTAGGCAGTTCGTACAGTATTCACATTCTCAACAGTTATTACCGGAAAGCAAAAGCGCATCAAGGCGAAACCGATCCGATGTGGATTGCCGATGCCGTTTCCGATGTCAACAATACGATTTTCCTTGCCTCTTCGACAACGGTCGCCGGATTGCTCAGTCTGCTGGCAACAACGCTGACGCAAACGCGGCAGTTTGCGATTTCCACTTCGTTTGGAATTATTGCCTGTGCGCTGCTGTCGTTGTTTTATCTGCCGGCAGCATTGGCGATGATGAAGTCTCCGAAACAAAGCATTTCCGATAAAGTCAACGGCGGTTTTTTCAGCCGTTGTATGGAAAATTTGGCGCGCGGCGTGTTGAAAGTGCGATGGCTTTTAATTGCGTTGTTTGCCGTTTGTTTTGTTCTGACTGTCGTCTTTTTCGGAAAAATCAATCGTTCGGTCGATTATGCCAAATACTATCCCGAAGGCGACTTTTCAATTGTTATGAACGAAATTGTCAGCGAACGCTTCGGCGGCGTCAATCAAATTTATTTTTCGTTTGATGCGCCCGACGGACAAGAAGGCTATTTTACCGATCCCGAACACTTGCGGGGCATTGCCGAATTTCAACAAATTTTAAACGACGATCCCGATTTTACTTATACGCTTTCCATTGTTGACTTCATTAAAGACATCAACTTAAAGAAAAACGGAGTTGATGCACTTCCCGACAGCAAAGGACTGATGATTTACGTGCGGCGGGCGCTGGATCTCGCCAAACGTATGGGGGTTTCGTTGGGAGATGACATTCGGCTGATTGTCAACGATGATTTTTCAAGGGTTTCGATCATTGCCCGTATTTACGACAGCGAAGAGCGGAGCAATGTCAGCGACATTCTGCTGAGTGAAAAACTGAAATTTCTTCAAAGCCGCGCCGACGAACTGATTCCGTCTGAAATTACCTATTCGGCGTGGGGGAATCGCATCATGTTTCTCGATTTGGCGGATACGATGGTTCGCGATCAATTTGTTTCGCTCTTCTTGTCGTCGCTGCTGATTTTCTTCTTGACGGCGTTGGTTTTCAAATCGCCGCTTTATGGATTGCTGTCGCTTCTGCCGATTCTCTGCGGCATCGTAATGAATTACTTGCTGATGATTGTGACGCAGATTCAGATGGACATGACAACGACGATGGTTTCGTCGATTGCTGTCGGAATCGGCGTTGACAATGCGATTCATTACCTGCTGACTTATCGACGAATTCGGAAAGACAATCCAAAGCAAACCACCGGCGAAAATTTGATTGTGACAACTGTCGTCACCGGACGGCCGATTTTGCTGACCGGGCTGGGTATTGTCGGAGGACTGCTGCTTCTTTGCCTTTCGTCGTTCAAACCGATCGGATTTTTCGGATTGCTGGTGGCTTTTACGCTTTTTGCGACGACCATCGGTACGCTGACGTTCCTTCCGGCGTGTTTGTCGATCGGCAGTTCCCTTTCGCAAAAATATGGAAAGAAAGCCTGACAGTCTGCGCCCGCACATTGTGCTTTACGGAGCCGTTAACGCGGGCAAATCCTCTTTAATGAACGCTTTAACGGCGCAGGAAACCTCAATTGTTTCGGATGCCGCCGGAACGACCACCGATGCTGTTTCCAAAGCGATGGAACTGCTGCCGTTCGGTCCCGTTGTTTTTGTCGACACGGCAGGTTTGGATGATCAAACGGAGCTTGGAGCGAAGAGGGCGGTGAAGACTGCCGCCGCTTTAGCAGGAGCCGAAATCAAAACAGCGGTTGCCGACGCCCGGTACCCGATTCCCGAATTTTTTGACCGTACGCCGCCGACGGTTTTTGTGCTGACGCGGCGCGATGAGGTTTCCGAAGAGTTGATTGCCTCTCGAATGGAGGAGATCCGCAAACGGTTTCCGGCAGCCGCAGCGGTTGCCGTCTCTTCCGTTACGGGAGTCGGAGTCGAGGAGTTCAAACAAATTCTGATTTCATCATTGGAAGAAAAACGGCGGAACGAACCGATTTTAATGGAAGGGTTGACGGAAAAAGATAAAATCTTCGTTTTGGTCTGCCCAATCGATTCGGAAGCACCGGCCGGGCGGCTGATTCTGCCGCAGGTGCAGACCGTCCGCCGCATTCTGGATACATACGGCGTCGCTGTTGTCGTTCAGCCTCCGCAGTTGACGAAAACTCTTGCGCTTCTCGGCGGCCGTGTCGGTTTGGTCATCGCTGATTCGCAGGTGATCGGCGACTGTGCGCAAATGGTTCCCGAAACGATTCCGCTGACAACTTTTTCGATTCTCTTTTCGGCATGGCGCGGCGACATTCGAACTTATATTCTGAATGCGAAAATCCTTGATTCAATTCGCGACGATGATGCAATTCTGATCGCTGAAGCATGCACGCATCAAGTTCACTGCGAAGACATCGGCCGCGTCAAACTGCCGGCAATGATTCGGCGTTATACAGGAAAAAATCCAAAGATCGACGTCTTCGGCGGCGACTATCCAAACGACGTCTCTCACTACAAGCTGATTATTCACTGCGGCGGCTGTCTGATGACGGCGGCGCGGATGCGCAATCGGACAGCGGAGGCGATCAGTTTGTCCGTTCCGATTACCAATTACGGAACCGCAATTGCGCACATGCAGGGAATTTTAGAACGTGTTTCGCAAATATTTAAAAACGAGGCGAAGTAAAAGCAGCGCGAAATTCCCGTTCTTTTGAAGCAAACCGCTTGACGCAAAAACCGAAAACCGCTATAATGCAAACAATTCGGGGGTGTAGCTCAGTTGGCTAGAGCGTTTGAATGGCATTCAAAAGGTCAGGGGTTCGAGACCCCTCATCTCCAAAACTTCTTTTGAGGACGGACGCCTATGGCTCACGGATTTTTTCGAGTCGCGGCGGCGGCTCCCACTGTCAGAATCGCCGATCCTCCGCGCAATGCGGAGGCGATTTTAAAGGAAATCGAAGCGGCGGACAAACTCGATGTTCAGTTTCTTTTGTTCCCCGAAGCGGTTTTGACCGGCGCTACTTGCGGAGATCTCTTTTTTCAACAGCCGCTTTTAAACGCAGCTGAAGAGGCGTTATGCAAATTGATCAAAGCGACAGAACGCGTGCGGACGTTGATTTGCGCAGGATTTCCTTTGCCGCTCGGCGGTCGGCTGTACAATGCGGCCGCCGTTTTCGGAAACGGACGCCTTTACGGAATTTGCGGCGAACGGGATCCCCGCAGTGTCGGAGGCATCGACCGGAGCCGGTATTTTTCCTCGGCGCCGGAAGAACCGCAGACTGTTTCGGTTGCCGGTTTTTCTGTTCCGTTCGGCAGCCGGTTGATTTTTGATTTGAAAGTCGATGATGAAACATTTCCGATGACGATTGTTTTCGGCGATGATCCGCAGCCGACTGCCGGTGCGCTGCTGCTTGCCCGTCCGTTTGCCGCTGCCGAAATCGCCGGTGCGGCGGAGTTCCGCCGTTCGGTTGCCGTCGCCGAATCGGGATTGACGCATTCGGTTTGCGTTTACGCCGGCAGCGGCCGCGGAGAATCGACAGGCGATGCTGTTTTTGGCGGCGGCTGCCTGATTGCCGAAAACGGCAGCATTTTGCGGGAACGTTCGCTGTTTGACGATGAAGTGCTGGTATCTGTCGACGTTGATTTTCAGCGTTTGACGGCCGACCGACAGAAAAACCGCCCTCGTTCTGCCGAAGCGACTTCATTCTGTATTCCGGTTGAATGCCCGCCGCGCCGCGCCGGGACACTCATGCGCCGTGTTTCCCCGTATCCGTTTGTTCCCGCCGACAAAGATGAACGGGCACGCCGCTGCCGCCTGATTCTGCGATTGCAGACGGAAGGACTGGCTCAACGGTTGCGGCAGACGCGTATCGGAAGCGTTGTTTTGGGGCTTTCCGGCGGACTGGATTCGACGCTGGCGCTGCTGGCGGCCGTATCGGCATTCGATTTGCTGCGTCTGCCAAAGACGAATATTGTCTGCCTGACCATGCCGGGCTTCGGCACGACCGATCATACAAAAAACAACGCCTTCGCTTTAGCTCAGGCTGCGGGAGTTTCTCTGAAAGAAATTCCGATCAAAGAAGCGACAGCGCTCCATTTCAAAGACATCGGTCACGATCCTTCCGTCACCGATGCGGTCTATGAAAACGCGCAGGCTCGCGAACGCACTCAGGTTCTCATGGACACGGCAAACGGGCTCAACGCGCTGGTGTTGGGAACCGGGGACCTCTCGGAAGCGGCGCTCGGTTGGGCCACATTTAACGGCGATCATATGGCAATGTACGGTGTCAACGCATCAATTCCAAAAACCTTGATGCGCGAACTGGTTCGCTTTTCTGCCGAATCGCTGCAAACCGAGAATCCTCAACTGGCTCAGCTGCTGACCGATGTTCTGAACACTCCCGTCAGTCCTGAACTGTTGCCGCCGAAAGACGGAAAAATTGTTCAGGAAACTGAAGCCCTTGTCGGTCCCTATGAACTTCACGACTTTTTTCTGTATTATACGGTGCGCTTCGGCTTTTCTCCCGAGAAAATTTTTACGCTGGCACAAGCTGCTTTCACGGAAGAAAACGGCTGTCCCCGCAATCCTGTCGAAATTCGCCGTTGGCTCGAAATCTTCTTCCGCCGCTTTTTCAGTCAGCAGTTCAAACGCAACTGTTCGCCCGAAGCTCCTCGAGTCGGCTCCGTTTCTCTCTCTCCTCGCGGGGGCTGGCTAATGCCCAGCGACGCTGAAGCCGCCGTCTGGCTTGACGGAATCGGAAAAATCGATGCAAATGCTTGATTTTTTTTCCCGTTTGTCTATAATAAACACAACGGGGAATTAGCTCAGTTGGTAGAGCGATTGGTTCGCAATCAATAGGCCGTGGGTTCGAGTCCCATATTCTCCAACGCCGCCGGAGTTTTCCGGCGGTTTTTTTCTTTCTGAATTTTCCGGGCGCGCGCCCCTGCGGGGCGCCGGGCTTTCCGCTGCAATTCGCGCCCTCCCGCGCCTTCTCCCCGCGGCAAAGCTGCCCGCTTTGCCCTGCGCCGCCTTCCCGTCGGCCGCTCATTTGCGCTCCAATCCCTCGCGCCTTCGGCGGCTCTGACGGCCGTTTGCGAATCGGCTGCCTTCAACGCAGTATTTTATGTCTTTTCCTGCAACCTTTGTTCCCGCTTGGGACGGCGGCAAACGCTTTATTTCTCACTGACAAACGTCCCATTTCTCAGTGAGAAATTTTAAAAACTCACTGAGAAATTTTAAAAACGCAGTGAGTTTTTGGCAAAAGGCCGCCGTTTTTCGGCGCGCTTTGAATTCGAAATCCGCAAACGGAAGCAAATCGCGGTCAAAAAGACAAAACCGCCGCAAATCCTCCGGCAGGCGGCGCGACGGTAAATAAATTATTAAAATATTATGAATTGTCGTGAATTTATTTAGAACAATATGATATAATATTATCAGTTTCCGTCGGGAGGTTCTTCCGGATTTCCCCTGAAGCGGCGCGGATTCCGCGCATTTGTGATAGAATACGGAAACCGGTCGGTTTTGACAAAAGCAAAGGCTTTTGCAACGGCGGACATTGACTCAGGCGGAGACTGCAGCCCGCGGCGGGTCAATCATTTCGGAGGAAGAAAGGAAACAGCCTTTCTTCGGTAAAAAAGGAGGGGCAAAATGATTTTGCTGCTTATTAAAAGGAGGGGAATATGAGATATTCCGTCCGACAAAGAGCGAACCCGATGGATCGGGGCGCTCAGGCAAAGTTCTATGCGGCGCCCGTATGGAATGAAGAGATTGACATCCGGCAGCTGGCCGAAGAGATTGCGTCAAGCTGCACGCTGACGCCGGCCGACATTGTCGCGGTGTTGGAGAGCTTCATCGCCGTCATTCCGCCGCATTTGATCAAAGGCGACGTTGTGCGTCTCGGAGATTTCGGGATTCTGAAACTGACCTTTGGCAGCGACGGACGGCTTGACGAGGCGGACGTTTCGGCCGATCTCATCAAAAACACGCGGGTGCTTTTCCTCTCGCGGCCGGAACTGAAAAGCCGCCTGAAACGGGCGTCGTTCAGAAAGAAGGCGTAGCGCCGCGGCGCCGGGCGGCCGCGCTTGGCAAAAGGCCGCCGCCAACAAAGAAGGCTCTCAGCGGAGAGCCGCGGTCAAGAACCGCTTTTGAAAAAAAACAATGCGTTCCCTGCCCGCGGAGGGCAGGGTTTTTTTGAAGGGAGAGCAAAGTGCCTTTTCTATATTTTATAAACAGCTTTTTTACACACAAAGTAGAATGGCTGGATTTAAAAATACGCAGGTGTTTTTCCTCTTGCGGCCGGAACTGAAAAGCCGTCTGAACCGGGATCGTTCAGAAAGAAGGCGTAGCGCCGCGGCGGCAGTTTTCCAATACGCCGATCAGCAGACCGGCTTCGGAAAAGGCTTTGTCGTTTGACGGCGATGAATCAATGTTTTTTGACGCTTCCAGCCGCTTCTCCCACAGAAGATTTTTCTCATTCTCCGAAAGAACGCCTTTCCGGTACTCTTTCCAATCCTTTGTTTTGGTCAACCGGCGCAGACATTCGTCGGAAGAAAAGTCCGTGGCGGGAACTTTTTCCGTATGCGCCAGAAACCAAACTTCCAGACAGGGACGGCTTAAAACAGCCGTCGCATTGCAGGCGGCTGTTTTACCGGCAATTTCAGGTACGTCGGCATCGTAAATCAGAAAACAGTCTATCTGTTCCGACCAGCGAATTTGCAGTTCTTTTTTATACCGCTCTACCAGACGGGGATTGATTTTTTGCCCCACCACTTTGGAAACGACGCGGATCGGCAGCCGGTACTTCTGTTTGAGACAATCCACGTAACACTCTTCCGTTTCGCCTTCACAGAGAACCAGAATGACCGGCTTCATTTTCCGGGGCGTCCGCCCGGTCGCTTTCTTTCCCATAACTTTTACTCGAACAGTTTTTTGATGGATTCGACAGATGCGGCGGGGTACGGCACGGCGTCGAAACGCCCCTGCAAGTATCCTTTCTCCGCATCCATATTTTCGCGGAAATCTTTAAAATCATAAAGGGAATAAAACTCTGTGGAACCGTCCTCTTTTTTATTGGTAAAACAGATCTGATCCCGGCGGAACTTTTTGGTGCTGATCAGATTGGTGTTGTGACTGGTAAAGAGAAACTGCGCTTTATCCGAGGCGTGAATCAGATTAATGATAAAATCGGACATTGCCGAATGGAGCCGCAAATCGAATTCATCCGCCACAAGCGTTTTTCCGTTCTGACAAACATCCAGCAGAACCAACAGCAGGGAGAAAATCTGAACCGTTCCTTCCGACTCTTCCGTCAGCAAATCGAACTGAATATCGGGGTTGCGTTTATGTTTTGTCAGAAACCTGGGAATGATTTTCTGCTGCATAGCCGGCTGAACCCCGAACCGGGGATCCTGCGCGAGGGCGGGAACTGTAACTCTTTCTTTGCGAATTTCCATATCGACAATATCGCTGTCGGCCATACGCAGCGCTTCCAAAAGCAGTTTTTTGTTTCGGTTAAAAAGGTCAACTGCGTACTGATTCGGAATCAAAGGAAGTCCGACATAGAATTCTCCCAAAAAGAACTGATAGATTTTTTTTGCCAGTTCCCTGTCCATTTGAGCGGCGCGGCTGATAAACAGCGTCGAACGCCCCGTGCTTTGCGCCACATCAAACGGGCGGACAAAACAGCCTTCACCGAAACTGTAAATTTGGTTTTTGGGTTTTCCGACTTTTTCCTCCCGAAGGAACACTTTGGCGCCACGTCCACCGGAAAAATCCCGCAGGCTTTCGCTGATAATCTCTTTCTGGTTCAGCGAAAAGGCGTATTCGTATTCGGTTCCGCCGCACACGAAGCGGATGGCAAAGGTACTGGGCTGTTCATGATACCCGTCAAACTTAAACGGAACAAAATTAAAATTTCCCCCTTCATGATTGTTGTGGGAGTCCAAAATCAGCCGGGTACAGAACAGCAGGGCTTTATAAATACTTGATTTTCCGGAAGCATTGGGGCCGAAGATGCCCACCGTTTTCAGATACTGTGTTTTTCCCGCGGTAAAAACATTGTCCGCCAAATCACGGGCCGCGGTCGTGGCGATTTTTTCCGCTTCAAAACTGACGGTAACGGTGTCTTTAATCGAGAAAAAGTTGCTAAGAGAGAACCATAATACCATTATACGCCTCTTTTTGTAGGAATATTACAAATATAGCACTTTATTCTGAGTTTGTCAACGATTTAAAGTAAACAATTCCTTTCCTTGTTTTAACTTTTCCGTCCTTTCCTGCCGTTTCAGGATTTATCTTTGCGTTTCTCCATAATATGCGCAAAATGCAGTTATGACACGGCGCCGCGGTTAAGAACTGTTTTTGAAAAAAACAACGCGTTCCCTGCCCGCGGAGGGCAGTTTTTTTGAGAGAGGGGTAATTTATAGCCTGTGCATGAATATAAACGAATTTCAATATTATAATATTGCTTATATTCAATAAATCCTGTCTTTGTGTCTGTTTTTGATTTTTAAATTAATACTTTTGAGATAAGCATGTATTGTTTTTGCTCATATAATCCAGCATTTGCTGATTCAGTGTTTCCTTTACTACTCGCCACTCCGGGAAAAAGGCGTCCATATACTTCTGGAATAGCTCATTGTGATTTCGCTCCAGCAAGTGCACCAATTCATGGGTCACGACATAAGCGAGACACTCTGGAGTTTTCTTTGCAAGCTGGAGGTTAATCCAAATCCTTTTTCGGTCTATATTGCAGGTTCCCCATTTGGTACGCATGTTTTTGACCTTCCACTCAGATGCATGGACACCTACAACCTGTTCACATTTTTGAATCACTTCCGGCAGCTTGCTTTTTAGCTGCTCCCGATACCAATCATTCAAAACACGCTCGCGCTGCTCCGGGGTGCTTTCAGGCCTCACTTGCAAAATCAGATGCCCGCCTGTAAGGGACACCTCATTCCTAACATTTGAGTATTGCACATCCAGACGATAACGACGCCCCCAGACATAGTAGCTCTCTCCGGTCACATACTGTCGCTTCGTTTGTCGTGCCTGTGCTGCGAAGTTTGCACGCTGCTTTTTAATCCAGGAAATTCTGGATACCGCAAACATTCGGATCGCGTCATCCCTAGCAGAGTGCGGTGCAGTAATTTGGACTTTCCCATCGGGCGGCAGAACGCGGATGTACATATTCTTGATGTTCTTTTTTGTAACGGCAATACTCATGTTGCCGATTTGCAGTTCATCCACTAAAATTCACTCTGCTCCTTTACCAATGCAAGCAACTGATCGGCTTCCTGGTCATCTTTTACGACAGCACGAATAGCACGCCAGATTTTACGCTCTTTGATTTTGCTTCCCCGGAAATTGTCCTGTTTGCTGGACATGACAGCGGCATATATCTGATTGGCCACAACCGTATCCCCGTTGAGATGGTCATAAAAGGCTCGCTTGGCGGCACTCTCCCGGATTTCCGGAGGATATTCTGTGCCGCTTTCCGGCTTATGTACCTTCCTTGCCAGTTCCACAATCTGACGCAGATACTCCTCGTAGTTGATCACGTCATTTTTTCGTTTTTCAATCAACTCACGAAGGAGCGCAGACATCTTCTCGTAGTATTTGGGGTTACTTTGGGTTCTTTCAACAATTTCCTTGCCAATATTGTTTTCAATAGTCTCTGCAACTGCTTCCTGCTCTTTGGGTGTAGAGGCAGGCATATCCTTCAGTGCGGAAATCCCATTGTCTACTATCAGCTCGACCAGTGTTGCTCCTCCAAAGGAGGTTAACACACGACTGGGATCAGCCGACAAATAGGTATCGATTAAATGGCGCATATCCGGATCATATTTCTTCAAATCCACATAGTCACCACTAGCCAGACGCACATCGTCACGCACCTTGATGTAGTAGGTAACTTCTCTCTCCAGCGCCTTGATCTGTTCCACAGTATAGTGGTACTTTTCTTGCAATTCGCCCGATACTTCACCAAAAGCGCGAAGAGCTGTCGCTGACAGATTGTAAAGCTGTTCCCGCTTGGGCATATTCTCTTCCAATTCATCCAAGTCAAAGGCTTCGGTGTTGGCACCGCAGAAATAATGGTAGTAGTCCACCATATCTTTGGGTGGAGCCACAGGCTCGCACAGTGCACGCAGAGCTTCCAGCGAATCCTCCAGCTGTTCCTTAGCCTTGTCCAAACGGTCTGTCAGCAGGCCGGAGACATCTTCCTTATCGTAGCAGTCAAATGCTTCGGAGGTATAGTCTGCAACCGCATTTTCCAAGGAGCGAAACAGGTCTTTGTAGTCAATAATATACCCAAATTCCTTATCTTCACCATCCAGACGATTGACGCGGCAGATTGCTTGGAACAAGCCATGGTCTCGCATAGACTTATCAATATACAGATAAGTGGCAGGCGGAGCATCAAAGCCTGTCAGCAGCTTGTCCACCACGATCAGCAGTTTCATCTGTTCCGGCTGCTTGATAAACTTTTCCTTGACCTCTTTTTCAAATGCCTTCGGGTCTTTTCCACCCAGCATCTTCATGTAGATCTCGTATTGCTCCACAGCCTCGGTCTCACCATCATCACCTACGGTTTCAGTGCGAATATCGCCCACCGCCGGTTCGTAAGAAGTCACGATGGCGCACTTCCCCTTCAGCTCGGTCTCCTGGAACAATTCATAGAATTTGCACGCCTGATAGATACTGCCAGCCACCAGCATGGCATTACCCCGTCCATCATGCAGGCGTGGTTTTGTCTCCATATCAAAAACAATATCCGCTACAATCTGTCCCAGGCGAGCTTTGGAACTGAACATCTTTTGCAGATTACCCCAGCGCTGTTTTAGCTTGGCTTTTGCCACACCGGTCAGCCCGCGCGTTTTTGCTTCAAACCAAGCGTCGATCCGATCCTGCTGGACAACATTCTGCTCCACCTCACGAGCCTCATAACGCAGATCCAAAACCACTTTATC
>CALXKN010000020.1 GCA_944388995.1 uncultured Spirochaetota bacterium
CGCTCACCCCCCATCCACCCCACACACACCCGCAATTTTTTGCATTTTTTTTTCCCCCCCCCCCCCCCCCCCCCCCCCCCCCCCCCGGGATGTATATTCCTTTTAAGGAGTTATCTATGAAAAAATTTCACTTATTGGTTTTGTTTTTGCCGTTACTGTTTGCCGCCTGCCCCGATCCGACAGACGGAACGGAAAATACGCCCCTTTTTTGCGATATGCAGTCCGGCGTTATATCCGAAAGCGATTATGAATCATTTAAATGGAAAATAAACTCATATATGAATTATGCTGATATTCTTGAGGTGAAAGGCGAAGCGGTGTCTTCGTCGATTGCTTCTTACGGCACAACGATAGAATACAATGTTCCGGAAAGCGAAATCCGCAGTTTATTAAACGGAAAAGCGACGACGGCGGAAATTGAATCGTGTATCAATTCGCTGAAAGTCGGCGGAAACATCATTCTGTTTTTTACTTTAAACGACGGCACAAACAATATAGCATGGCTTTATCTTGCGGCAGTCAGGTAACCGCCGCTGACGGCCGCCGCCTGCCGAATTTTGAAGACACTCTTAAAAACTGCTTGACTTTCGGAAAGGCGGCACTTAAACTGAACCAATGAAATATACGTATTTAAATCTCAGCGAAGATGTTCTGAAATCCGCCGGGCGTCCGATGACGGCCGGTGAGATTTGGAAAGAGGCGGAAAAACTCGGACTCAGTCAAAAACTCCCCTCCGTCGGGAAAACGCCACAAGCCACCGTGGGCGCGCAGATTTATGTTTCAATCAGAGACAATCCGAAGTCACCGTTTATTCAGGTTTCCAAACGTCCGGCAATGTTTTTTCTGAAAGGTCTGAATGAAAATCCGCATTTGCCTTCACCGCCGACGGAAGCAGAAGAAAAATCCCGGCCGCAATTTTCGGAACGCGACCTGCATCCTCTGTTGGTTCGCTTTGCCCGCTTGAACCCGCACTTCAAAGCGCATGTAAAAACCATTTTTCATGAAAACTCTCAGAAACGGATGAAAGGCGCTAACGAGTGGCTTCACCCTGATTTGGTCGGGGTCTATTTTCCGTTTCAGGATTATACAAAAGAAACGATCCGCCTTCAAAAAGCTCTTAATGCCAACTCAATAAAACTGTTTTCTTTTGAAATGAAAATCGAACTGAATTATTCCAATTTACGGAAGTGTTTTTTTCAAGCTCTGTCCAATTCAGGTTGGGCAAACGAAGGCTATTTGGTGGCGTTAAAAATCGACAAAGACGCCGATTTCATCGGCGACCTGCAGCGACTGTCAAATGCATTCGGAATCGGTATCATCAAATTAAACGCTGATAAACTCGAGGAATCAGAAATCATCTGTTCTGCCGCTTTCAAAGAGACCATTGACTGGGATACTCTTAACCGGCTGGCCGAAGATTCTCCGGATTTTACAAAATTCATTTCCGATTTAAAAGATGATGTCGATTTGAACAAAGTCAAAAGCCGTTACGACAAAGTTTTGAATGATGACGAATATCTGTCTTATTTGGAAAAAATGCAAATTTCGGAATAAGCGAAACCGCTTGTGAAATGGACACGTTGAGAAGATAAAAGGCCAGCAGTTTATCGGAAACAGCAGCCGCCTGCCGAAGGCGCGAGGGATTGGAGCGGAAATGAGCTGCCGACGGAGAGAAGGCGCAGGGCAAAGCGGCAGCTTTGCCGCGGTTGAATACGCGGGAGGCCGCGAATTGCAGCGGAAAGCCCGGCGCCCCGCAGGGGCGCGCGCCCTGAAAAAATTCGGAAAGAAAAAAACTCCGCCTTAAAAGCGGAGTTTTCGGTTTCGGTTCGTTGTTTTTATTTGATCCGGCGCGCCATCACCACGCCGTCAACCGCTTTCAGATCTCCGATTAAGGCGTCGGAAACCTGCGAGTCGGTTTCGATGATATTGTAGGCGTAATCGTTTTTCTGTTTGTTAATCGAAGCGGTAATGTTGATGCCGCCTTTCGCCAGAATCGAAGTGATCTGCCCCAGCATATTCGGTACGTTTTTATTGACCAGAACAATGCGGAAATCGCCGCTCACCGGCAGTTCGCAGGCGGGAAAATTGACGGAATTGACGACGTTTCCCGTTTCCAAAAACAGTTTGATTTCGTCAACCGCCATCATGGCGCAGTTGTCTTCGGATTCTTTTGTCGACGCTCCGAGGTGCGGCATGACGATGACGTCGCCGCGCTGAAGCAGCGCGTCTTCGGCAAAGTCGGTGACGTAGCAGGAAACTTTTCCGCCGTCAAGAGCCGCAATCATGTCGGCCGTATTGATGATGCCGTCGCGCGAAAAGTTGACGATTTTAACACCGTCTTTCATCAGCGCAAACTTTTCTTTCGTAATCATGTCCTTCGTGTCCGGCAGGAACGGAACGTGAACCGAGATGTAATCGGCCTGCGACAGCATGGAGTCCAGCGATTTGGCCCGTTTCACCTGACCGGAGAGGCTCCACGCCGCTTCAACGGAGATGTAGGGGTCGAATCCGACGACATTCATGCCGAGCGCCAGAGCGGCGTTGGCCAAAGAAACGCCGATAGCACCCAATCCGATAATGCCCAGCGTTTTGCCTTTGATTTCGGTTCCGGCAAAGTTTTTCTTGCCGTCTTCCACCTGTTTGGAGATATTTTCACTGCCTTTTAAGGTATTCGTCCATTCAACGCCTTTGATGATTCCCCGGG
This sequence comes from uncultured Spirochaetota bacterium, assembly GCA_944388995.1. Classification (GTDB taxonomy): domain Bacteria; phylum Spirochaetota; class Spirochaetia; order JAFGXN01; family JAFGXN01; genus CALXOJ01. The sequence continues at coordinate 2,705 of CALXKN010000020.1, forward strand.
AAGAGAGCAGCAGAGCGGCGATGACCAGCTCTTTGACCGCGTTGGCGTTTGCTCCCGGCGTGTTGAAAACAACAATGCCTTTGGCGGTGCATTCCGCTACGGGAATATTGTTGACCCCTGCGCCGGCGCGGGCAATCGCTTTCAGCGTATCCGGCATTTCCATGTCATGGAGTTTGGCGCTGCGGACGATAATCGCGTCCGGCCGGTTCAATTCGCCGGCAACTTCATAGTTTTCGCGGTCAAAACGGTCCAATCCGACAGCCGCAATTTTATTCATTGTACTGATTCGAAACATTTTTTCCTCTCTCATTTATTTTTTGCTTCAAACGCTTTCATGAAATCAACAAGCGCCTGCACGCCTTTCAGCGGCATGGCGTTGTAAATACTGGCGCGCATACCGCCGACGCTGCGGTGGCCTTTCAGGTTGACAAAACCGGCGGCGGCGGCCTCTTTGATGAACGCCGCGTCGGTCTCCTCGTTTCCGGTCACAAACGGCACGTTCATCAGCGAGCGGTCTTTGACGGCAACCGTTCCTTTAAACAGCGACGACGAATCGAGAAAATCGTAGAGAATCTTCGCCTTTTCGCGGTTGACCTTTTCGATTGCGTCGATGCCGCCGTTCTTTTTCAGCCACTGAAAAACCAGTCCCATGATGTAGATGGCGTAAGTCGGAGGCGTGTTGAACATCGAACCGTTATCGACATGGGTCTGATAATTCATCATGGTCGGGGTCGTCTCGGGGGCTTTTCCGACCAGATCGTCGCGGATGATGACCAGACAGACTCCGGCCGGTCCGAGGTTTTTCTGCGCGCCGGCAAAAATCAGACCGAATTTTGAGACGTCAACTTTTTCCGACATAATGCAGGACGAAAAATCGGCAATCAGCGGAACGCTGCCCGTCTGCGGAAATTCGCTGAATTTTGTTCCGTAAATCGTGTTGTTGGCGCAGATGTAAAAATAATCGATGTTCTCCGGAACCGCGGGGATTTCGGGAATATGGTTAAACGTCGACTCTTTGGAAGAGGCGACCACCAGCGCCTCTCCGAATTTTTTGGCCTCTTTGATGGCTTTGTCCGACCAGGCGCCCGTGTTCATGAAGGCGGCTCTTTTGTGAGCGACCATCAGGTTCATCGGAATCATCGCAAACTGCAGGGAGGCTCCGCCCTGAAGAAAAAGAACCTTGTAGTTATCGGGGATTCCCATCAGCTCCCGCGCCAAGGCTTCGGTTTCGTCGATAATCGCCTGATACGGCTTTGAACGGTGGCTCATCTCCATAACGGACATTCCCGTTCCCTTGTAATCGGTCATCTCACCGGCAGCCTGCCGCAACACTTCCTCGGGTAAGCAGGAGGGGCCTGCCGAAAAATTATAAACTCTGCTCATGTGAAAACTCCTTTTCTGTTTTACTCTACCACAAAGGCAAAGAATTGTCGAGAATGGCGGCGGTTTTCGCGGCGTTTTAAAAGAATTTTTTGAGGATCTGATAGTCGTTTTCGCCGGCGCTGCGGACAAAGGCGCCGTAGTCTTCTATGGCGCTTTCGTCGGCGTTGTCTGAAACGGTGCGGACCACCAGAAACGGCACGCGGTTCATTTTGCAGACCTGCCCGAGAGCCGCCCCCTCCATTTCCGCCGCAACCGCGCCGAAAGTGCCGGCAATCGACTTTTTCAGCCGGCTGTCGGCAACGATACAGTCGCCGGTGGCAATCCGTCCTTCGTGAAGTTTCGGAAAGCCGGGATTTTCGGCGGCCGCTTCGGCGTAGGCTTTGCGGAACTGCCGCGCCAGTTCTCCGTCGCAGACAACCGATTCGCCGACGCCCGGAATTTCGCCCGGTTTGCGGCCGAACGCCTCCAAATGAAAGTCGTGCTGAACCAAATCGACGGCCAAAACCAAATCGCCGCGTTTGATGTCGTCGCGCAGTCCGCCGGCCACTCCGGAAAAAATAATGCGGTCCGCCGCAAATTTCGTAATCAGAATCTGCGCCGACGAAGCCGCCGCCACTTTTCCGATGCCGCTTTTCGCAATCAAAAACGGCCCGCGCGGACCTTCGGCCTGCCAAACTTCGGTCTGCCCGACCGTCTCTTTTGAAAGAATTCCGACTTTTGAAATCAGATAACGGATTTCTTCATCCATCGCGCCGACAACCGCCAACATTATTCCCTCCCTTTCAGTTCCCGCAGCACGTCGCCGAAACTCAGCCCGTTGTTTTCCAGCATCACCATGACGTGATAAATCAAGTCGGCCGCTTCGTAAATCACGTCGCGGGGAGTTGACGCCAGCACCAGTTCGACAGCCTCTTCCCCGACTTTTTTGCGGATTTTGGATTCGCCCTTCGAAAAAAGGTGGGTCGTGTACGAACCTTCCGGCATTTCCACACGACGATTGTGAATAACTTGTGCAAGACTTCTTAAAAACTCCGCCGGGAATTCTTCATCGGTCAAATTTTCCGGATTTTTCCCTGAATTAACGTTAAAATTCTCTATATTTAGCGTATTTTCGCTCTCTTTTGTTGAATTCCGATACGCATTTTCGGCTTCTTCCTTTTGACACATTGTGGATAACCTGTTGATAACTTCACCTGAAACGACCGCTTTCGCGTACTCTTTTCCGATACAAGTCGTTTCCTTGGAAAGAGTTAGAAAAGGCACCCCCGTATTTCCGAACGGAAGCAGCCGCCCTGTTGATAAGTCAACCGTCCACAAAAGACCGTTTTCCAGGCTTTTGGAAAACCCCTTTTCGTTGACAACGGCGGAGGTCAGCAGACGTCCCGCCTCGTCTTCAATCAGTAACACCGTGTTCATTTCAGCTCCGACAACCGTTTTGACGCTTCTTCCAAATCGACGGTTTTTTCATAAAACGCCTTTCCGACAATGACGCCGACGATGACGCCGCTTCCGGCAATGCGGTACAAATCTTCGGTGCAGGAAACGCCCCCCGAAAGAATCACCGGCAGACCGCAGGCGGCCGCAATCCGTTTCGTGTTTCCGATGTCGGGACCGCTCATCGTTCCGTCTTTGTCGATATTGGTGTAAATAACGGCCGAACATCCGATTTCGGCCGCCCTCTTCGCCAGATCCTCGTCCCGAAGGCCGCTGCCTTTTTCCCACCCGGAAACGCGGACTTCGCCTTTCAACGCATCGATGCCGGCGATAAACCGGGAACCGAACCGCCGCACCCACCGTCCGACTGTTTCCGGCTCTTTTGCCAAAACCGTTCCCGCAATTAAAAAATCGGCGCCCGCCTTCAAAAGCTCTTCAATATCGTTTTCGGAACGGACGCCGCCGCCGACTTCGATTTCTCCGTCAAAAACCGCCGCAATTTTCCGCAGCGCTTCACGGTTGTTTTTTCCCAGACCGCGGGCCGCATCCAAATCGACCACATGAAGCCGCGGCACGCCGAGCGACTGAAAAACCGCCGCCGCCTCCGCCGGGTCTTCATAATAAACGGTCACATCGCTGTAACTCCCCTTTTGAAGGCGCACACAGCGTCCTCCCAGTAAATCGATAGCCGGAATGATTTTCATGCCGGCATTATATCCGATTCGCCGATGAAAGTCAAACGAACGGCAGAAACCGCTGTTCAGCACTCCGAAAAGAAAAGAGTTGTCAAAACCGCTGTTTCTCGGTAAAATAAAGCACATGGAAATTTTAAAATCAATCGAAGCCGAATTGAAAAAACTGCTGCAAACCTCCGAACCGAAACAGAGCATCGAGCTTGTCGGCGGAGAGGGTTTCGAACCGATCGATAACAAAGATTTGGCAGCAGCCTATTTACCGGCGGAAACGCTGCTTGCCGGCGGCGGAAAACGATGGCGGCCGCTTTTGGCGGTTTACTGCAGCGGCTTGTGCGGAAAAACGCCGACCGAAACGGTTTTGCGGCTTTCGGTTTTGCCGGAAGCGGTTCACAACGGCACTTTAATCATTGATGATATTGAAGACGGTGCGGTTTTGCGCCGCGGCGCGCCGTGTGCCCACATCCGTTTCGGAGTCGACACCGCCGTCAACAGCGGCAATCTGCTTTATTTTTTACCGACCGTACTCATTGATAACGCCGAGTTGAACGACTCTCAAAAACTCGGACTCTATAAAATTTATTCGCTGTATATGCGCCGCGTTCACTTTGGACAGGCGCTTGATATCGAGTGGCACAAAACCGACAAAATCCCGTCAGAAGAGGCGTATTTTCAAATGTGCCGGCTGAAAACCGGCTCGTTAGCGGCCATGGCGGCGCAAATCGGCGTTTTTCTCGGCGGCGGAACGGAATCTCAGCGGCAAGCGGCAGCTGTCATTGCCGAAAATATCGGCGTCTTTTTCCAAATCGTTGACGACATCATCAATCTGCGGACAGGAAACAAAGGAAAAAACCGCGGCGATGACATTGTCGAAAGAAAAAAAAGTCTGCCGGTTCTGTATTATTGCCGCAAAAACGATCCGGCACCGCTGCTTCAGCTGATGAAAATTGCTTCGGAACGCGGCTACGATAACGCTCGAACGGAAATTGACGAAGCGGTTTCCCTCATTCTTTCCGATGGCGCCGACAAAGAGGCCGAAAAAACGGCGCTTGCATTGCGCGGCGAAACTGTCGCTTTGCTGCGGAAAAGTTTTCCCGCTTCGGAGTTTTCCCTCAAAATTGAAGAAATGATTGACGGATTTTTCCGAGAGGTTGCCGTTTCTTCAAAAATCGGTTATTCTGAATCATGAGCAAAATACTGAATTTTATTCGACGGCCTGTCCGTTACACTTACTGGAACCTCAACCTTTACCTCATAGGAACGTGTGTCGTTTTATTTATTCTGACTATGATTTCTCCGAAAACCGTCAACTTTTATCTCGGTCTTTATCCGCCGGCGGTTATCCAAAATCATTTTTACTGGCAATTTTTGACGTACATGTTTATGCATGGCGGAATCAGCCACCTTTTTTTCAATATGTTGGCGCTTTTTTTCTTCGGAACACCTGTTGAACAGCGTATGGGGTCAACCGATTACAGCTTTTTTTATTTTTTTACGGGAATTACAGCCGGTATTTTTTCATTTTTGATTTATTGGCTGACAGGGCAAAACGTTTTATTGGTCGGTGCGTCGGGAGCGATTTTCGGTGTTCTGCTCGCATTTGCAACCTACTTTCCCGAAGAACGCATCTTCCTTTTTGGGATCATTCCGATCCCTGCCTATGCGTTGATTGTTATTTATGCCGGAATCGAAATCCTGTCAATGGGTTCGGTCTCCAACGTTGCGCACATGACGCACTTGGCAGGATTCGGTTTTGCGTGGCTCTACCTTTGGCTGCGAATGCGCATTAATCCGATCCGTGTCATTATCGATACGTTTAAAAACCGTCGGCGATGAAAAAATTCGGAATTGTCGTTTTCGCATTTTTGGTTTGGATGCAGGCGGGCGCACAACCGTTTCTTCAAGGAAAAATCAGCGATCCGCGATTTTCGGAGGGGCGAATCAGCGAACCGAAAACACAGCAGGAAAACCTTGAAGCGCTGTTCACTTATGCCTCTGTCTGGTTTGCCGATATGATTTACGGACGGAGCTTCACTTACTTCCCGACACACAACGACCGGAAAATCACATCTCAATTCGAATGGACCAATCCAAGCGAACTCAATCAACCAAAAGAAATTTCGGTTTTCGATATCGAGAGAGACGAAATTTTTATGAGTGCTTGGTTTCGTTACGATTTGTCATCAATGGAGCAAAAACGGCTGTCTGTTCATGCCGACGGCGTGCGCAGTGCCGGAACTTCATCAATCGACTTATTTTCTCAAACAGAACTGCTGCCGCTGCTCGACGCATACGATCAAGCAAAAGAAAATGCCGTTAAAAAAGCGGCAAAAAGTTATTTTCTGCAGCAAAAACCACGTGAAATCCGCGGCAGGCTTGTTCTTGAAAAAATGCCGTTTGTTTCGATTCAAAGCGGCGAATATGTGATTCAAGCTGTTTTCCGCATTTATTTTACGCAGGCCGATTATTTCGATTATTTCTAAAGATTCGCGTCTGACGGAACGGATTCGCCGATTTCCGCTTTCAGCCGCGTTTTTTCGTCATCCGTCAGTCCGAACGCAAAATCAACCGCCCTTCGATTCATTTCAATAAAAACCGATTCGTCCCAACCGAAAGCGTCTGCCGCCCGCGCGTATTCGCGGTTTAAATCGGTATTACACATCAATCGGTCGTCGCAACAGAGCAAAAACGGAATTCCGTCGGCAAAAAACGTTTTAACGGGGTGACATCGAATGTCGCTGACAGCGCGGGTTGCTTCATTGGAAGTAAGGCAGCACTCAATCAGCCGTTCCCGCAGTCGTTCGCGAAGCGGCTGATCGGCAAAGACAGCCGCATGACCGACTCGGAGGGCGCCTGCCTCCACTGCAAGCGACACAGCTTTCTCATTTGCATCTTCACCGGCATGGCAGGTAATTCCGCGAAATCCGGCTTCCCTCAGTAAACGAAACGCCTCTTCGTGCAGCGTTACAGGAAAACCGCGTTCGGGTCCCGCCAAATCGAAACCGCAAACCAAATCCTGCCGCTTTAAACACAGTTCAGCCGTTTTCCGAGACCGGCAGTTTTGCCGCATTGCACACAAAATCAACCCCGTCCGAACACCTGTTTCCGCACTGCCCGCCTTCAATCCGGCAGCAACCGCTTCCACCGCACGCTCTTCACTTAAACCGCCTGCGGTGTGATTTTCAGGAGCAAATCTCGTTTCACCGTAAACCGTGTTCACGGCGTGCCAGTCGTGCACCGTCTCCCGCGCCGCCCGAAACAGTGACTCTTCTGTCTGCAAGACCGCTGTCGTTAAGGCAAATTTCTCCAAAAAACTGTTCAAATTGCGGCTTGCCGCCGCCGATTTCAGCCACTTTTCGGTCGACTCGGGCGTCGGGTGAGTCTCTCCCGTCAAGCAGGCGATATTAACGCCGTTCTTCTGTGCTTCCTCCCAAACAGTCAGAGGCCGCAAACTTCCGTCCAAGTGGTCGTGAAATTCCAGTTTTTTGAGGCGAGAAAAGGTCATGCCTTTGTTTTTCCGCGCTTTTTCCGTCGCACTATCCTGATGCAAAGAGCAATAATGACAACTGCAGCAATGAACGGTCCGCCGACAGCAGCAATATAAATCAATCCCAATGCAATATAAGCAAACGCAATCCGTAAATTTTTCCCAATACTCAAAAATAAGTCCGCTATTGTTTTTGCGTCATCTTCTTTTTCGACATACGTCGGCAGCTTCAAACGAACGGATACCGACGAATAGGCAACTTCCTTCTCCAGCCGCTGCAAACGTCCTTCCCATTGCTCCAATTCAGTCGTCACGGAGTTAATTTGCGCTTCAACCTCCAAAATTTCTTTCAAATCTTTTGCCTGAGGAAGATAACTTTGATACTTCTCCAACAGCGCCCGTTTTGACGCCAGTCTCGTTTCCGTATCGATGTACTGTTCGGTCACGTCATTTGCCGAAATTGACGAATAAATCACGCGGCCGACAGCTTTCGCTTCATTGAGGAATTCTTCGAATTTTTCCGCAGGAATTTTGAGAGAAAGATAAAACTGCTGCTCGTTTTGTTCGTTGTATTCGAGAATTCCATTTTCAGTTTCCATTAGATTAAGAATTTTCTCTCGAGTACCAACCAAATCCGTTGTTTCGATAGTTAAATCAGCGCGGTAAACGATTTTTCTCTCCACCCCGGCGGCAGCCTGATTGAGACTCCGCGCCGCTTTCATCATGGGCATGGGCGCGGCCGCGGCTGTATCGGCCGCAAACCCGGCGGCGGATTCTTCCGTTACGCCGCCCTCCGAACCAAACCGTCCGACGGCCGAACATCCCGAAACCGTCAGAATAACGGCGAGCGCAACCGTTTTTCTTAAAAATCCGTTCATAAACACCTCTCTTCTCTGATTTATATCACAAAGCGCCGGAAAACGCCACTCTTTTTTCCGTATACCGGAATTCCGAAAAACCGATTTTTTCCGTTTTCGTTCTTGATTTTCAAGGCAATTCACATTATACTGTGAATATAGGAGAAATATTATGGCACACGTAATTTCAGATGATTGTATCGGATGCGGTTCCTGCGCCGGTCAATGCCCGGTCAATGCGATTTCCGAAGGCACACCGTACAAAATTGATGCAAGCACTTGTATTGATTGCGGCGCGTGCGCGGATCAATGCCCGGTCAATGCGATTTCCGCTCAATAACCGCTTTCAATGCGAAGCCGTCCGTTTTTATGGGCGGCTTTTTTATTTGAGTCGATAATCAAGAAGCGTATCTTCTTCCAATAAAAAATAACCGTCAAAAGATTCGCCGTTCAGCAGCTTCGGCACCCAGTGAATGTCGTCCGCCCACATCCGGTCAAACGGAATTTCGCTCTCCGCACACCAAAACGGCGCGGCTTCTTCGGTTTCCGTCAGTGCGCCGTTAAATTCGGCTGCCGTAAACACAAAGCCTTTCAGGGAATAGCCGCTGCGGAAATAAAAGTGAAGCGTTCCGGCCGGAAAGACCTCCTTCGGCGTCAGACCGACCTCTTCCGTACATTCGCGCACGGCCGCCTGCGCCGCCGTTTCTCCGGGTTCAATCCGTCCCCCGGGAGCGTTGATTTTTCCTTTCCCCAATCCGGTTTTTTTATGAATCAGCAGCACTTTTCCTTCATTTCGAATAAAGCAAAGCACTGCTTCTTCGGTAAATTTCAGATTTTTCCAGTCGATTTCATCAACCGATCCGACCTCTGACAGACGGCAGTGCCCACAGCGGTTGTCGTCATAAAAAAAGAACGCAGGAAAAGAGAGCCGACGCCCGCAGCTGCAGCATGTAAAACGAAAAATAAAAATTTTTTTTCGGTAAACGATAAAACAAACGGCGACAATCGCCAATGAAACGTAGAAAAAATAAGGACGGAAGCCGCTGTTAACCACGCCGATGACCGTCAGCGTCGGAGCAACGGTCAGTAACAGCGCATAAAGAACGGCTAACCGCTTACTTCCGCCCGTATCGAGATGACGACGCTGTGCCAGAAAAATTCCTGCCAGAATAACCGACACAGCCGTCAGCACATACAGACAAATATTGAAAATCATTTATTCTTTTTCAAAAGAAACGTTGTCCGATCCAATTTCAACTGTGTGTTTTGCAATGAAACATCATCCCGATCTTTAGCTACTTCCAGTTGAATATGGTCATCTTTATAGCGAATATCGATTAAGACGTCGATTTCATCGACAAACTCTTTAACCGACGGCGCGATTCCGTTTTCATCGTACTGTTTAACAGTCAAACTCAACCAAACTTCAAGATTCAGAGCCTGAGCAAACTGCCGCAATACCGCAAAATCCTCTTTTTTCAGCATATCGACCGTAATGCCGTCGAAGTAAATCGAATCGACATTGTAGCGGGCGTCGGAAATAAGAAGTTCGACTTTTTTCAGAGAATCAACAACGGAGACTTTTTCGGAATTGAAATTCAGAATAATCCGGTTTTTACAAATGTTGTCATAAACAGAGAGCGGATTTTCAATTTTTTTGGAGGCGCTCAGCTCCATAAACAGATTCTGATACCATCCCAAAATGTGATCGACTTTATCAGAAAACGAAATATGCACAATGTGCTTATCTTGAAGCATTTTGTCCAATCCAAGCTGAACGAGGAAAGCGGTTTTTCCAACACCTTCTTTTGACGTGACAACGCCGATGTGACCGGCTCCCAATCCGCCGCTGACGGATTTTTCAAAAATGCGGATAGGACTTCTTTCAATCAGTTCATTAATCATAGTGTCTCCTTAAACGCCGGAGCGTTCTTTTATTAATTTAACCCGAACCGCCGGTTTCGTCAAGAACAAAATTCGGCGCACAAAAAAACCGGAGCTTTGCCCCGGTCTTCCCTTATCTGCGGTCGCCAAACAGCCGCAACAAATAAATGAAGATATTGATAAAATCGAGATAAAGACTCAGCGCGCCGATAATCGCCATTTTTTTGTATGTCTCGTTTTCTTCGGCCTGCGCTCCGATCTCGTTTAATTTTTGAGTGTCGAAAGCTGTCAGTCCCGCAAAAATCGCGACACCCGCCAACGAAATGATCCAATCCATTGTTGACGATGCGGTGAAGATATTGATGAGCGAAGCGACAATCAAGCCGATGAGCGCCATAAACAGTATGCGTCCGAGCATTGACAGATCGCGTTTTGTGACCATTCCGTAAATACTCATAGCCAAAAACATTCCTGCCGCCGAAAAAAAGGCTTTAGCCACCGTCGCCTGCGTATAAATCAGCAGCAAAGGCGTCAACGTCACGCCATTTAAGACAGCATAAACCAAAAAGAGAGCCGTCGCTGTTCCCACGCTGATGCGGTGAATTGCCAACGAGATCACAAAGACCAGCACCAGTTCGGCAATCAAAAGTCCCCAAAAGATGCCGGAAGAATCAATAATAGCCTGTCTCGCCGACGGAGAGGCAACCAATGCTGTCGAGACAACAGCGCTGATGACAAGCGCCAACATCATCCACAAGTAAACGCCCGTCATGAATTTCTTACGAACGTCGCTTTTAATTTCGACTTGCACATTGTGCTTTTCTGTTAAATCATTCATACAATTAATATAAAAGGAAAAATTCGCTGTGTCAAGAGCATTTTCCAATTGGTCATTTTTCGCAGTCATAATTTTTTTGAAATTTTTTAAAAAATTTCATCAAAGGACTTGTTTCTATTGATAGAAACGTATAGAATGTTTCTATCAATAGAAACAGAAGCAGGGAGGTAAACTATGGCTTCAAAAATTCCTTACAAAATTTATTTGCATGAAGAAGAGATGCCGAAATACTGGTACAATCTGCGTGCCGATATGAAAAACAAACCGGCTCCGCTGCTGAATCCGGCAACGCACCAGCCTGTGACGTTTGACGAACTCAAAGCGGTTTTTTGTGACGAGTTGGTCCGTCAGGAGCTGAACGATACGGATCGGGAAATTCCGATTCCGCAGGAAATTCTCGATTTTTACAAGATGTATCGGCCGTCTCCACTGGTTCGCGCTTACTGTTTGGAGAAAAAACTGAACACACCGGCAAAAATTTATTATAAATTTGAAGGCAACAATACCAGCGGCAGTCATAAGCTCAACTCCGCCGTAGCGCAGGCGTATTACGCCAAAGAACAGGGATTAAAAGGTGTGACAACTGAAACGGGTGCGGGGCAATGGGGAACGGCACTCTCCATGGCGTGCGCTTACCTCGGTTTGGATTGCCGTGTTTATATGGTAAAGTGTTCGTATGAACAGAAGCCGTTCCGCCGCGAAGTGATGCGCACTTACGGAGCGCAGGTAACGCCGTCGCCGTCGGATACGACCGAAGTCGGCCGCAGGATTCTGGCGGAGTTTCCCGATTCAAACGGCAGCCTCGGCTGCGCCATCTCCGAAGCGGTGGAGGCGGCCGTGACGCATGAAGGCTACCGCTACGTTTTGGGAAGCGTGCTTTCGCAGGTTCTGCTGCACCAATCGGTTATCGGACTGGAGACGAAAACCGCGATGGACAAGTACGGCATTGTTCCCGACATCGTCATCGGCTGCGCCGGCGGCGGTTCCAACTTGGGCGGACTGATTGCGCCGTTTATGGGAGAGAAGCTGCAGGGGAAAAACGACATCCGTTTCATTGCGGCCGAACCGGCTTCATGTCCCAGTCTGACCCGCGGCGTTTTCGCCTACGATTACTGCGATACGGGGAAGGTGTGTCCGCTGGCAAAGATGTACACGCTCGGTTCGGGATTTATGCCGGCCGCCAACCACGCCGGCGGACTGCGCTACCACGGCATGAGTTCGGTTCTGTCGCAGCTGTACCACGACGGGTACATGGAAGCGCGCACCGTTGAGCAGACGGAGGTGTTTAAAGCGGCGGAAATGTTCGCCCGCGTTGAAGGGATTCTTCCCGCTCCCGAAAGCAGCCACGCCATTAAGGCGGCGGTTGACGAGGCACTCGCCTGCAAAGAGAGCGGCGAGGCGAAAACGATTCTCTTCGGCCTCACCGGCACCGGCTACTTCGACATGAAAGCCTACGAATCCTTCAACGACGGCAAAATGACGGATTTCATTCCGACCGACGCCGACTTAAAAAAAGGATTCGACGGCATTCCCCGTTTCCCCGGAAACGAATTCTGAAACAAGGTCAATGGCGCCGCCTCCGACGGACGGAGGCGGCGGTTTTGTTACCGGCTTAAAATTTCTTTGACTCTCCGCGCGACCGGAATATCCGCCTCCGCCCAGTCTTTCTCCGTTAAAAACCGAAAGTCAATCCATTCAGAATCCAAATGTTCGTTTAAAAAAATCTTATCGGAAAGTAACCGCGCAAACCATGCATGCATGATAATTTTAAACGTTTTGTACTGATGTTCCACGGTACAAACAAACTGTCCGACTTCAATATCCGCGTCAAATTCCTCTTTAATTTCCCGCTTTAAGGCTTCTTTCTGATTCTCTCCCGCCTCAATTTTCCCGCCGGGAAATTCCCATTTATAATTGGTTTCATTCGGCAGTGCGCCGGTTTTAGGTCCCGGCCGCTGAGCGCAAAAGACCTTTTTTTGCCCGTCTGAATCTTCCCGAACAAGAACGGCGGCAACGACTTCAAACAATTTCACAACTGCTCCTCAATATTAGTTTCTAAATAATGATAAATATCTTGTCGAATAGGATATTTCATATCGAATTGAATATTGACAATCGGTAGCTTTTTTTCTTTTGTTTCTAAAAATGTCTCTTCATGTTTAGCGTATTTCATATCGCCTAAATAATAAAAATCTTCTGTTTTATCTTTTTGAACAAAAAGCATAATACGCATATGACTTTTTCCTTGTTCAATCAATGGCTTTACTTCAGAAGAAAAAATCGTTCGATTACTTCGCGTCATCCAATTAAAACGTGTATCATCTAAAAAATGATCATCATAATCAATGGTATTGTCCTGCCCAAAGTGAACTTGGACTTTTTTAGGAAAGCTTATAAGGTGGTTTAAGAGTGCTGCTGTTGCAGCCAATAAGCTTTTCTGTTTATATCTGCAGTATGAAGTTTTTCCTTTCGTTTTCATGATGTTATAGACGCTTGCCGGGCGGACAAAGGCTACGTTATCGTCAATCATCTGCCAGGCAAGGTAGCGGTAGCCGTACAGGAAGTTCTTGTGGGCAAGGACATATTTTACGACAGCCATTCTTTCTTCAGGCGTATACCAGTTGAGTTTCGGCGTTTCGTGATTATGCCTTGTCTCAATTCCTTTCCGACTCTTCCATTCATGCCAGGTACTTTTAGAAACTCCTGCAAAAGCTACAGGCTCTGAAACCTTGATTTCGGTTTTTTCATGAATCTTCTGCACTTCAGTTTCTATCAGAGTCCGCGTTTTAAGGCTGACCTTTTCTTTCCCTAGCTCCGGCCACCAAAAGTTTTTTTTATCATCATGTTTTCCTCAGCAATTTCGGCTATCACTTCGTCCTTCTTTTTGAGCTTTGTTTCGAGTTCTTCGATTTTCCGCCGCTGTGCTTTTTCCGTGATGTCAGGTCTGTGACGGTCAAAAATCATTGCTGCGTTTTCCAAGAATTCTTTCTTCCAGTTGAGGATCATATTCGGATGAACATTATTTTCCTGAGCAACATCGCTGACTGCCTTTCCATCCTGAATAACTGCCATTACCATTTTCAGCTTCTCTTCCGAGCTGAACTTTCTTTTTGTTCTTCCCATAAGGTGTACGTCCTTTTGTTATTATACACCTTATTAGCTTTCCTGTTTTAGTCCAAGTTGCGGTTAGGCATTACAAGACAATTTCTTCCTGTAAAAATAATATAAACAACACAATGATAAGTAAAATACTTGTTTTTTATGTGTTTCCATGCAAAATATGCATGGAAATATACGGACGCTTTTCATGCGGACACGGGCGGCGCGCAAAACGTTCCGTCCGTATCCGCAAACCGCATTCAGCATTTTACGGGCTTACAGTTTTTCCCTGAAGAACTCCGTGAACTTTGCCTGCTCCTGTTCCACATATTCGGGGACGTGGTAGGTTTCGATGTGCTGCGCCCCGTCGATGAGGAAAAGCTCCTTGTCTGCGGTTCCCGTCGCCCTGGCGAAGGCGTCGTCCGTCATGTAGCGTGTGTCGGCGGTGCTTCCGCAGACCATGAGAAGCGGCTGGTCAATCAAGTCCATCCGGTCAACGGCATCCCACGCCATCAAATCGATGAGGCTCGACATGGTGTAGCGGAACGTCGAATTCGGGTGCGCATGGCTGCGCAGGTAATACACAAAACCGTCGCGGTACAGGGCGAAGGGAAGCTTCGCCGCATCCTCGTCGCTCATGCCGCTCATATCGCCGGTGTAAATGATTTCGCCGTCGTTCTCTTTCGCGCGCGCGGCGGAAGCTTCCGCAAGTCTCTGCGCGATTGTGTCAAGCTGGGAATCCTGGAAACCGTTCCTTCTCACCCGGCCGGAATTGAACATGCTCAGCGTTGCGACCGCCTTTATGCGCTTGTCCGTCTGCGCCGCGCCGAGGGAATATCCGCCGCCGCCGCAGATTCCGAGCAGTCCGATTCTGTCCGCATCGACTCCCGGATAGTTTGATATAAAATCAACCGCGCCGCGGATGTCTTCGATTCTGTTCGCAGGTTTGTCTGTGTTCCGCGGAAGTCCGCCGCTCTCTCCCTGACAGGAAGCGTCCATCGCCACGGTGATGAATCCGCTTTCAGCAAGCTTCTGCGCGAAAAGACCTGCGACCTGTTCCTTAACGCCGCCGTTGGGATGCGCTACAACAACAGCCGGATATTTTTCCGTGCCGCCGTCCTTATACCCCGCCGGGGTGTACACGTTCGCCGCGATTTCGTTTCCGTGGAGCATATAGCGCACCGCGTGGAGATTCACTTTGCCGTCTTCGTTCGCAGTGATTGCGCCCGCGTAGACGAGTCCCCAAGGATTGTCATTGTGGCTTTTGATTTCCGACGCCTTGAGTTCACGGTAATTCTTTCCGGGAAGCGTGCCTTCATCAGCTTTGCCCGATGCGCTGCACACGGACACCGCCACCACTCCCGAAAGCAATGCCCCGATAATTTCCTTTTTCATTCCTATACCTCCTGATGAAAAATTCTTCCGCCGTTAAGGGACGAACGGCGCGCGTCATTTGACTCCGATTTCCGAAAGCCATTCATCCACCGCGTTTTGGGACGGACGTGTAAGTCCGAGGCCCTGAAGGTGCCGCGCTCCGGGCGTCAGCTCCGTGATTCTGGCAAGCGTTTCGTCGCGGTAAGTCGCGGCGTACGTGCAGAAGGGAACCACGGTTTTTCCGGAAAAATCGGTGTCCTTGACGGCTCCCTGCACAATCATCGCCGCGGTGTGCCACCAGACGGGCGAACCGATGAACACCGTGTCGCAGGCGGATATGTCCGGCAGCGGCGTTTTGAGCGCCCGGTATATCCCGTTGTCAAGCTCTTCCTTTGCGACCTCGGTGCATGGAACGTATTCTGCGGGGTACGGCTCCGCCGGTTCGATTTCAAACAAATCCGCGCCGGTGCTTTCTGCGATCATCCGCGCCATGCGCTCAGTCGTCCCGCCCCAGCTGAAGTAGACGACCAGCGTTTTTCCGTTTCCGTCCGGTGTTCTGTCCTGCGCACCTCCTTCCTGCGGATAAATGCAGACTGTCGATGCGAATGCGAGTGCAAACAACGGAAAGAGTTTGAATGTGATTTTCATATGAACCTCCGTGGAATCCGGATTCCCGCTTCGGGTTTTGAAGGAGCCTTTATCCGGTGTTTCTGCACCGGCCGTATCCGTCCCATCCGTGCGTTCCGTCCGGCACAATCAAAACATAAAGCCGGGAGTAACAACCGGGTCAAGTGTTTCCGTATATTTTTTTTATTTTTTTTTCGGCGCGGAAAAATCACTGGAGAAATATTTTCAAAAAGAAACGCGGGAGGCTTGCAAAAATCAAAAAAAGCCTCATACTGTACCCGGAAAGGAAACGGAAAATGGAAACACAATTCACAATGCGGCAGGTATGCGAACAGACAGGGCTGACGTATGAGACGCTCAAGTTTTACTGCAACGAGGGGCTTGTCCCGAACGTCAAGCGGGGCGAGAACAACTACAGGATTTTCGACGAGCGGGATGTCGCATGGGTCAAGTCTCTTGACTGCCTCAAAAACTGCAACATGAGTATCGCGGAAATGAAAAAATACCTGGCGCTCTGTCTTGCGGGTGAATCCACAATTCCTGAGCGGAAGAAAATGCTCGCCGCAAAGCGTGCCCAGCTTCTGGAGAAAATACAGGTGCTGAAGGATTCCGTCGCCTACATCGACTGGAAGAACGGATTCTACGATGATGTCCTTGCGGGAAGGACAAAGTATATCAGCAATCTCACGAAAAGAGGAATCGACGATTAGTAGATTTTATTTTTATCCGGCGCTATACTCACGGGAAAATACGTATGCCCTGTCAGGCGGGGATATTTCCTGCGGAGGTTTTCAATGGTCCACCTGCTTCTGGTGATTATCTATCTTGCTTTTATCAGCCTGGGGCTTCCCGATTCCCTGCTGGGTTCCGCATGGCCCACCATGTACCAGGAATTCGGAGTGCCGGTTTCGTATGCGGGAATCATATCGATGATTATTTCCGCCGGAACGATTGTTTCAAGCCTGCAAAGCGACCGGCTGACAAAGGCGCTCGGAACCGGAAAAGTCACAGCAATCAGCGTCGGCATGACAGCCGCGGCCCTCTTCGGGTTTTCCGTGACAAAATCATTCTGGCTTCTGTGCCTCTGGGCTGTCCCCTACGGACTGGGCGCAGGCAGCGTGGATGCGGCGCTGAACAACTATGTGGCGCTCCACTACAAAAGCAGGCACATGAGCTGGCTGCACTGCATGTGGGGAGTCGGTGCGATGACCGGCCCTTACGTGATGGGATACGCCCTTTCCGGCGGCAGCGGGTGGCACGGCGGATACCGGTACATCAGCCTGATTCAAATCGCCCTGTCCGCCGTTTTGTTTTTCAGCCTTCCCCTGTGGAACAAAAACCGCAGCGCCGGACAAACGCAGGCGGCGTCGGAAAAATCCACGGAAGCCGCGGAACGCCGTGCGCTTTCACTGGCGCGGATTATCAGGATTCCGGGCGCAAAAGAAGTCATGCTGTGCTTTTTCTGTTACTGCGCCCTCGAATCCACAGTAATCCTGTGGGCAAGCAGTTACCTGAATATTTTCAAAGAAGTTCCTGCGGAAACGGCGGCGCGCTTTGCCGGCATATTCTTTATCGGAATTACCGTGGGGCGCGCGCTCAGCGGTTTTATAACGATGAAGCTCAGCGACACACAAATGATCCGCCTCGGCCAAACTCTGATTGCGGCCGGAGTCATTCTCATGCTGATACCGGGAACGCCGGAGCTCACTTTAATCAGCCTGGCCTGCATCGGACTCGGCTGCGCGCCGGTTTACCCCAGCATAATCCATTCGACCCCGACCCACTTCGGCGCTGACAAATCCCAGGCGATAATCGGGGTGCAGATGGCGAGCGCCTATGTGGGGATCTGCCTGATGCCGCCGGTTTTCGGCCTCATCGCAAACCACATCACCGTCGCATTGCTGCCGGTGTACCTGCTGGTCATACTGGCGCTCATGATTGCCATGCATGAGCTTCTGGTAAAAAAGACGCGCCGGGAGGGAATACGATGATTTGGGAACAGGCGCAGCCGGAAGACGCGCAGTCCGTATATGCGCTCGTGCAGGAAACAATAAAAACAGTCTATCCGAAATATTATCCGGCGGAAGTCGTGGATTTTTTCCTCAGGCTTCACAATATGGAGGCGGTCTCACAGGACATCGCGGACGGCTTCGCGGGCGTCGTCAGGGCGGACGGAAGAATCATCGCGACGGGAAGCTTTACCGGCAACCATGTCACGCGGGTGTACGTCCTGCCGGAACACCAGAAAAAAGGCTGCGGAACCTTCATCATGCAGAAAATCGAAGAGCTGGTGGGACGGGAACACGGGCGGACATATTATTGCAAGAGTTTTCAATGGTCCTGGAGAACAAATAAATTATGTTCCACAAACTGCTAAACTAAATAATGGTGAATGGAAAAGCATGGAAAAAAAGTGGAAAGATGCTCTTTCTGAAGGAAAAAAGGATGAAGTTGATATTCAAATCATTTATAATTCTGATAAGTCAACAAAAAGACCTTTAGGTTTTTTTGTTGAATATAAAATTGATGGAATAGAACAGAGTCCTATTTAGCATTATAATTAATTAAACTTCGAGGCTTATATGGCAGATTTATATAAAGAATTAGGTAATTTGATAGTTGAAACCATAGATGATGAATGGAAAAAGGTTGTCATAAAAATCACTTCATCCATGAACAAAATGTGTATATTTGATTGTTCATATTCAGATAATTCTGAAAATATTAGAAAATTCTCATTTGATAAAATGAAAGGTTTTTTAATGGGTAAGAATGTTTTTGCTCTTCAAGCATCTATGTCTCCAGAACATAAATGGAACAAAGCAATTTACACACTTGAAAAGGACGGTCATTTTGATATGACATTTGAATGGGATCAGGCTCTTCAAGACGAATGGGATAATGCATAGGATTAATATATGAC
>CALXKN010000021.1 GCA_944388995.1 uncultured Spirochaetota bacterium
GTAGAAAAAGAGAGAGAGAAAGGGAGAGGAAGGGGGGGGGGGGGGTGGGGTGGGGGGGGGGGGGGGGGGGGGGGGGGGTATAATTTAAGCACATAAGTCAACAGGAATTTTAAAATAGTCAATCATTTTCAAAGTGGGAATTGCCATAGCTTCCGACTGCTCGGTGCCGGACACAATTGTTTCGGAATAATTTCCTCCGTCCTGATTCTTGCGGATTTGAAATAATCCGTCCGTTGACGTTGTATAAAAAGATTCCAAGTCATACAGCTGCTTATCGGCACCGATTAAAAAATCTTCTTTGACTTTTTTAATACATGCTGAAAAGTGTTCGTCCAGTTCGGTTTTCAGTGTTCCGTAGGCAGATTTTTTTGTTTTAGGATAAGTATAAAAGATATGATGATACTTTCCTCCTGCACCTCCCTCTGCACCATGACATTCTCCCAAATCTATAAAATTATTTCTATGAGCATTATCAAAATACAATGTTGTGGTATAATACGACAAGTTATCTTGATTCTGTCCATTAGAGAAATAATTGTAATTGATATTATCTTTATCGAAAGAAAATGATTCTGTCAGATTGTTGACCAATCTTTTCCATGTGTCCTGAGCAATACATTTTTCTGTTGTATTATCATCACCAAAAACAGCAGTTACCGCACCGAATCCTAAAAGATCGGCCGCTTTTTTTCTTTCATCTACACCGTTATTGTCACCTCTCATCGCGCGTCCTTTTTGCCCGCTCCATGAATAACTTACATCCAGTTCATTCATATCTTTCAGCTGATCCAGTAAATCTTCATCGGTGTCTGTCATCTTCCACTGTTCTGAGACGGCGACCCGCTGAGCGTAATAAAAATCAGCGAAGAACCATTCGGCGCAGACGACGGGAACGGTGGCGAGGGTGAATTTTTTGTCCCGGACGGTTTTAAAGAGTTCGACTGTCCACTCGCCGGCGTCGGAGGCGGTGAGGGAGTAGTCTTTGAGTTCGATGGAAAGGCCGCTGCCGAGTTCGTAGTCGGCTTCAAGGCTGTTCTCCTTGATGAATTGCACAAGCTCTTCGGGCATGGACTGTTTGAGGCCGGCTTCGAGGGTGATTTGTTCAAACGGCGTGCTCTGAATGGGTTCGGAGGTGATTTGCAGGCGGCCGAAGAGGAAGGTCTGCCCGTCGAAGGTTTTGTAAAGTTCGACAATGCGGGTTTGGGCGACGGTGGTCAGAACCGTGTACTTGTCGGGATCGATGAAAAGTCCGTCGTCTTCGTCGTAAACGAGTGTGAGGCCGTTGTCTTCGATGAAGGCGCGGATTTCTTCCGGAAGCGGCGTTTCGCTGATGAGAGGCACTTCGATTTCAAAGACGGGGTTTTCAAGCGGCCGGGCGGTGAGGTCCATGTAGGCGAAGAGGGTCTGTTCTTCTGCGGATGTCATGTAAAACTCGATTGTCCACGTTTTGGCGGCGGTTGCCGTAACGGTGTACTGTTCCGTGTCGATTCTCAGTCCGTCGTTTTCAGGGTAAACGATTTGCAGGTTGTTTTTGATAACCGCCCCGACAACTTCCTCCGGAAGCGGCGTTGGAACAAGCATATTGACGGAGAAGGGTTCGAAGGCGAGATCCTGTTCGGTGATGACGATTTTGATGATTCTGGTGATACCGGTTTTTTGTTCTTTGACGGTGATTTCGGTTTCTCCGGGAGAGGAGGCGGTTTTGAAGAAATCGGTGTCGGGGTTGTAGGAGAGGAAAGCCGGGTCGAAGTCGTAGGAAAAATCGTAGATGATGTTTTCTGCGGGGATGAAGGAGGCGTAGTCGGCGATTCGGAAGGAGGTGCTGACGGAGAGGATTTTGCTTGCCGGAAGGGTGAAGTCGTCGATGGTTTCGGCGCAGTTGATGATGACGGTTTTGGAGAGGCGGCTGGTGGTTTCGGTGATTTTGAGCGGCCAGCGGCCGGTTTTGAGGGCTTTGATACTGCGTTCGTAGCGGGGAGTGACGCCCGGAATTTCGACGACGCTGAAGCGCAGAGCGGAATCGTCGTACTCGGTTTTCCATTCGGGGACGGTCATTTTTTCCGGAAGAACGGAAAGGTCGAAGGGGGCTTCTTCCTGCGGCAGCAGATCGATTTGATCGGCGCAGACGATGGCGGTGATTTCTTTTTTGAAGAATTGGGAGAAGTCACAGCCGGCAAGAATCGGAATGACAAACAATAAAACAAGATTTTTCATAAAACCTCCTGTCACAGGGAGAGCCCCGTGTCTTTTTTGATTTCTTTTTTCGGGCTTTGCCCGTGGTTTCCGATACTGTTTTCTTTGAGAAAGTCCTCGAGGGGTCCTCGCAAAGAAACTTCCCGCCGGTTCTTCGCGAGGTCGTTTTCAAGGTCGCAAAGGGTCTTGCCGCGGCGCACGGCTTCGACAACTTCTTTTTTGGGTTCGAAGTTCTTTTCAAGAAATTGCGCCTGCGGGCATTGACAAATGTCGTAAAGGCGTTTATCATTAAATATAGAAGAGGACTTTTGGGGAGCCGTCGTTTGTGTATACGATGTGTGTACGCCAAAAGATCCTCTTTCTTTGTTAAGAGAATCAATCAGAAGTGATTTTTCAATATTGAAGAGTTTGTGGTCGTAATAACGGTTGTTGTTTTGATCGATGGCAATAACCGATTTGACGGTAAAGATTTCGTTTCCGATTTGCAATCCGGAAATAAAATAATGGTATTTATCAATATATGCGTCACTGTCTTTTGTATTTACTTCTTTACATGATAAAAATCGAATTGCGAATAATGTCCGGAATGGCGCAAATGCTTTCAAGGCTTCCTGCACGTTCTCAAACGCGAGGGAAAACTCGCCGACAATGCGCTCAAACTGATCGCAGAAGTAATCGATTTCTTTCCGCAGCTCTTTGGTTTCGTCTTTTTCGCCGAGACAATCATTTGTTTCGAGGCGTTCATCACTTGTTCTTCCGCTAACTGGACAAGTCGGTCGACGGCTTCGCTTGCGGAATTGGCGTGGATAGTGCAGAATCCGCCGGAGTGGCCGGTGTTCCAGGCTTTCAGCAGATCGTAAGCCGATCCGTCACGCAGCTCTCCGAAAATGATAGAGTCCGGACGCATACGCAATGCGTCACGGACGGCCTGTTGATAGGTGTAGATTTGATCGATTGTTTTGATTTGGGTTTTGTTGCGGATGTGTTTTAGATTGATTTCCTGGTTGTCTTCGACAACATAAATATGGCGTTCGCAATCGTCGGGGATGAGCAGCAGGAGCGCCCGCAGGAGTGTTGTTTTTCCGCTTCCGGTACCGCCGCAGATAACGATATTTTTTCGGGCAGCAACGATTTCACGGAGGTATTCGGCCTGTTCGGGTACGAGCAGGCCGTTGGCGACATAATCGTCGAGAGTCGGATTGAGACGGGGAGGAATACGGAAATTGATGACGGTTCCGTCCGGACTGACCGGAGGAGTAATCAGATGAACACGGCAGCCGTGAAATTTGGCACCCATGCTGTAATTTTGAAAGAGTATTTTTTTCTCTTCCTGATGGGCGAGGATACGGGCAATGATTTCTTTTTGAGGTTCTTCGATGCGTTCCGGAACGACATGCATTCCGGTTTTGAAGCTTTCGACGATAACCGATCCGTCTGCTTTGAGCATAATTTCGATGACTGTTTCGTCATTGAAATATTTAAGAATCGGTTCTAATTGAGTTTCAAGGATTTCCTGATCCTGTTCCATGGTTCTCCGGTGCAAAAACCGAAACATTTTCAGGAAGCGGCTGAGGGGAGTCGAACCCCCGTCACGAGCTTGGGAAGCTCGGGTAATAGCCGTTATACGACAACCGCGAATGGCTCCAAAAAACCATTTTATCATATCATGGTATTTTTGTGTTGTCAACACATTTTTTTGTTTTTTCCCGGACAGTGTAAAATACAGAATCCTCTTTTGGTTATCTGTGAAGCAATGAGCATTCCGAAAATACAATTATTGCGTACCGTAAGTTTTCGATTTTCTTGCGGAAAGGGAATTGAGCAAAGACGTTCCGATTGAATTTAAAAGATTTTAGCTGTGCGATGCGTGGATTGCTGTCATATCAACAAAGCGGTTTTTCATCCGCATTCGTTCCGGCATTTTTCGCCAAAAACTTTTTGCTTCATAATCAGGATGTATCTTTACCGGCGGATCTGCCCGGCCATTCAAAAATCGGGACGACAAGAATTTATTTGCGGCAGACAAAGGAGGCGCAGCGGGAAACCGTCAATCGAATCGTTAATTGGTAAGAGACGCTGCCATTGTCCGGAAAGAAAAACGCTGCATATTTTTTACATGGCGCTGTATATGATGTCGACCGCCGGCTGAAAGCAACCCTATATACAGCGTTTTCGCGGAAGCCGAAATAAAAGGAACAGAAAGAATTTTTGATTATAATTATTTGTCGTATACATCCCGACGGTGTCCGATACCGATGACAACGATAATAAACTCGTTGTCAATGATGCGGCAGATGATCCGGTAATTCCCGACCCGATAGCGCCAGAATCCGGATAAATGACCGGTGAGCCGTTTGCCTCGGCTGCGCGGATCAACAAGATCGGCTATGTCGGATAAATAATTGACAATACGTTTTTGAACATCCGCCGGCAATTTACTGATAATTTTTTCGACCTTGCGGGTTAAGATAACTGTCATAAGTTGAGATTCCGGCGTAACTCATCAAGCGTAATTCCTTGCCGTCCGCCTTCCTCAAACTCTTTCCACGCGGCAACGGCCTGTTCGTAATCACGGGCATCTTCATTCTCTTTTTCCAGCATCGAACGCAGCGCTTTGGTAATCAGCCAACTGCGTGAGCAACCGCGGACTTCACACACCTTAGTCAATAAATCATAAATATCAGCGGGACAACTGTAACTCAAGGTTTTACGTCCGGCATTATCAACTGCGATCATAGTTTTCCCTCCTGTGTTTTTAATAATTATAATACAAATAATACAGAATATCAAGGCAATCGGATGTCCGTTCAATATCGGGACCGCGCAGTGCGGTTCGCATTACAGGGACAAATGAACTGAATCCCATTTATACCCGGCATCGTTATGAGTGCAAATACCGTCCGAAGCTGACAGCCGTTGACGGCGTTGTTCAGGATACCGAAGCGGGAAGGTTGACGGCTACGATTTTTTAATTTATAATTTTCATAAAAACACAGACAAGGAGACAGTTTATGAAAAAAAATGATGATGATTTTGGCTGCGGCCGCGCTGCTCGGCTGCTATGAAAAAGACCCGATTCCCGAAGGGCTGACGGAAGATAATTTTTATATCGGAACGTTTACGTTTACCGACTTTGCCGACGGCGAAAAGCCGGAAAGTTATACGGTTGTGATAACAAAAGACACGATAACAATTTCTGATGGCAATGGAAAAGTATATATTGATAATGAAAAATTTCCGACTGAAGATAAGGTAGTATCGCAGATTGATTTCCGGAATGCAAAAAACTTTTCTTTTGCCGCTGATATGTATACAGAACCAATGGCTGATGCGACAGAATTTTATTCTTTTGGATTAGTCGGTAACGAAAAAGGTGTTTCATTATCTCTTATACATTTTGATTTTAATACTTCAAAGAATAACATTTATGCGGCCTTTTCTTCTGAATTTACAAAGGGAGATAATTTTCTGCCGTCAGAATTTGATTCGGCGCGTTACCCGCAGACTCTCGATTGGAACGGAAAGCGTTATAAATCGACTGTTGAAGCGGCGTTTGTAAAGTGATGTGCTGAACGGAGAAAAAAAGGCAGCCTGAGCGGCTGCCTTTTTGTTTGTGTTAAAAATCAGTTCTCCGTAAAAGCTGACGGTTCATTGCGCTTCCCTTCATTTTGGTGTATGATACCGGCGGAGGCGTTTATGGCTATCGGTATTTATGATTCGGGAATCGGCGGACTGACCGTCTACAAAGCGGTCGCCGCGCACTTCGGCCGGCGGGATTTAATCTACTTCGGCGACGTTGCCCGCGTTCCCTACGGCAACCGGTCGCCTGAAACCATCGTTAAATACAGCCTTGAATGCGGCCGCTTTCTGAAAGACCGATACGGCATTTCCGCCCTCATTGTCGCCTGCAACACCATCTCTTCGTATGCGCTGCCGGCGCTCGAAGACGATCTGCGGATTCCCGTACTGGGGGTGATCAAGCCGGGCGCGCAAAACGCCGTCGCCCTGACAAAAAACAAAAAAATCGGCGTTCTCGGCACTCACGGAACGGTCAACAGCAAATCCTACGTGGCCGCCGTCAAAGCCGTTGATTCGACCGTCAGCGTCTATCAGCAGGCGTGCCCGCTCTTTGTTCCTTTGGTTGAAGAAGCGATGCTGGCGGGGCCGATTCCCGAAACCGTCGTCCGCGAAACCGTCAAAGATATTGCCAAAACCGGCATCGATACATTGATTCTCGGCTGCACCCACTATCCCGTTCTCAAACCCCTGATTGCCGCCAATATGCCCGGCGTCAGTATCGTTGACAGCACCGAATACATCATTAATGATATTGAAAAACTGCGGCTGCCTCCCGAACAGGGATTGCGCGAAATTCTCATCACCGACGATACGTCGAGTTTTTTGCTGCTGAAAAATCTTTTGGTCGGCAACATTCCTGTTGAAGTTGTAACGCTTTGACGCTCGGCGAATAAGGGATTCCGATTGACAAACCGGTAAACGCGCGCTATGATTCCGACGGATCCGGTTCAAAACCGTTTCTGTCACGGAGAAGCACATGAATGCGAAACGTATCGCCGTATCGGCCGCCGGCATAAGCCTTTCGGCTTTTTCCGCCGCAGCCGCCGACAAACCCAATATTCTGTTTATCTTTACCGACGACCACGCGTTAAACGCCATTACCGCTTATTCCGATTTTTTCAAGGCGGCCGGATTCGAAACGCCCAACATTGACCGGTTGGCGGATGAAGGCGCGGTTCTGCTCAACAATACCTGCTGCAACTCCATCAGCGGACCGAGCCGGGCCGCTGTTCTGACCGGCAAACACAGCCACGCCAACGGATTCAGGGACAACTCGACGCGGTTCAATCCCCGTCAGTTTACATTTGTCCGGGAACTGCAGAAAAACGGTTATCAAACCGCCCTGATCGGCAAATGGCACCTCGGGGACGACTTAAACCCCTCCGAAGCCGGATTCGATCACTGGAATGTTTTAATCAATCAGGGAACCTACTACAACCCCGAATTCCGGACGCCCGAAGGGCGGCGCACCGTTAAAGGCTACAGCACCGACATCATCACTGATCTGTCGATTGAACAAATGGAAAACGCCCTCGGAGACGGCCGTCCGTTTTTGATGATGTGCCAGTACAAAGCGCCGCACCGCGACTGGCAGCCGGCCATGCGCCACCTTGATCTGTATGAAGGCGTCGAATGGCCGCTTCCCGCCACCTTTTTTTACGACTTTGATTCGGCGCCGCGTTATATGCAGGAAACCCGTATGCGCGTTGACGGACATATGTTTCCCGGCTGGGATATGAAACTGCGCGCAACGGAAATTCCCCGCAACTTCCACAACCTTTACGGCCGCAATATGGCCAACACCGAACCGCTGCGTCTTTCCGCCGCCGACCGCAAAAAATACTACGAATCTTATAAAGAAGAAAACCGCCTTTTTAAACAGGCGAATCCCGCCGGCCGCGAACGAGCCGTATGGAAGTATCAGCGCTACATCCGCGATTATCTGCGCGTTGTCAAAGCCGTCGATGAAAACGTCGGACGGCTGCTTGACTGGCTTGACGAAAAAGGCATTGCCGGCGACACGCTGATTGTTTACAGCTCTGATCAGGGATTTTTTCTGGGAGAAAAAGGAATGTTTGACAAACGGTGGATGTACGCGCCCTCTTTGTCGATGCCGTTTCTTGCCCGCTGGCCCGGCGTCATTCCCGCCGGAACAAAAGTCACCGCGCTGACGCAGAACATCGACTTTGCGCCGACTTTTTTGGAGGCGGCGGCCGTTCCCGTTCCCGCGGACGCCGGCGTTCAGGGCGAAAGCTTTCTTCCTCTGCTGAAAGGCGAAAATCCGGCCGGTTGGCGCAAAAGCATCTATTATCATTTTTACGAGTCGCGCGCCGTTGAACCCGAACACTGGTGCCCCGCCCAGTACGGCATTTTTGACGGCCGTTACAAACTGATCCGTCTCTACGAACCGTATGCGGACGCCTGGGAGCTCTACGATTTGCAGAACGATCCCGACGAAATGCGCAACCTTTGGAACGAAGACGGATACGGCGGCCTGAAAACGGAAATGCTGCGGCGGCTGACGGAAATCAAGGCGTTTTACGGCGATCCTGTCGAAAGCGGGAAATTCCGGGTACAAAAAAACGGCTTCAAAAGAAGCCGTTCTGGGCGGTAGCAGACTTGAACTGCTGACCCCTTGCATGTCAAGCAAGTACTCTAACCAACTGAGCTAACTGCCCGATTCTTATATTTTACCTGCGGAAGAAAAAAAGTCAAGTACCCGGAGGAACTTTTCTTACACAGAATGATTTTCTGATGAAACCGTGCCGATTTCGTTGACATGGATTTTTTTCTTTACTATAATACTAAATAAAATTTATTGAGGTTGGAGGTTCTTATGAAAAAAACCGGGTTTTTAATGGCTGTTTCAGTATTTTTGATCTTTGCAGGATGTAAAACGGCGCCGCAGATCACCCGTCCTGTTTTTCCTGTCGGTGTTGAATACGAAGTATTGGGCCGCGTTTTGCTTGACGTACCGAAACGTTCCAACGGATATATCACATTATATGAAAAGGCGAAAGCCGAATATCCGGACTGCGATGACGTTGTCAATATTTGGGTTGACCGCGTTTGGAGCGGACGGCGGTATGTTTTAAGCGGATTGGCAATTAAGTACGTTAAATAATATTATACATCAAAAGGAGCGGACGCATGGTTGAGCCTTTGAAAAAAAATCCGAAAATGAACAAACGCCGCGGGCCGGTTTTGCTCGTCATTATGGACGGCGTCGGTTACGGAAAATATGCCGACGGAGACGCGGTCGCCCATTCAAAAATGCCGAATTTGCGCGCGTTGGAAAATTCCTGTCCTCATACGAAGCTGAAAGCACACGGTTTGGCTGTCGGTTTGCCGTCGGATGCCGATATGGGAAATTCCGAAGTCGGTCATAACGCGATGGGCGCCGGCCGCGTTTTTGCGCAAGGCGCGAAGTTGGTTTCACAGTCGATTGAAAGCCGCGCGCTGTTTAACGGCGATACGTGGAAAAAACTGATTGACAACGTAAAAAAGAGCGGCGGAACGCTTCATTTTATTGGATTGGTTTCGGACGGCAATGTTCACTCGCACATTGATCATTTAAAAGCCATGTTGAAAGAGGCGAAAGCCGAGGGCGTTGCCAAAGTTCGCGTTCACGGATTGCTTGACGGGCGCGATGTCGGCGAAACATCGGCGTTGGAATATTTTACTCCGTTGGAAGAAGAAATGAAGGCGATGAGCGGCGGCGGTTTTGATGCTCGTTTTGCTTCCGGCGGCGGTCGGATGGTCATCACCATGGACCGTTACAACGCCAACTGGGAGATGGTTCGCAAAGGGTGGGAAACACACGTCCTCGGTGAGGGCCGAATGTTTAATTCGGCGACCGAAGCGATTCAAACGCTGCGCAGTGAAACGGGAAAAATCGATCAGGATTTGCCGCCGTTTGTTATTGCCGAAAACGGAAAACCGGTTGGAACTATCAACGACGGCGACAGCGTGATTCTTTTCAATTTCCGCGGCGATCGGGCGTTGGAAATCACCGCTGCGTTTGAAGGCGGCAGCGATTTCAATCGTTTCGACCGCAAACGCGTTCCGAAAGTCGAGTATGCCGGTATGATGGAGTATGACGGCGACCTTCACATTCCCAAGCAGTATCTTGTTTCGCCGCCGCAAATCGACCGCACCATGGGTGAATATTTGGCGAAAACCGGTGTGCGCAGTTTTGCCATCAGCGAAACGCAGAAGTACGGTCACGTGACTTACTTTTTCAACGGCAATAAACTCGGCAAGTTTGACGAAAAGCTGGAAACTTACGAAGAAATTCCATCCGATATTATTCCGTTCGAACAAAAACCGCTGATGAAGTGTAAAGAAATCACCGACCGCCTGCTGGAAGTCATTTCTTCCGGAAAATACGATTTTATTCGCGTCAATTATCCGAACGGTGATATGGTCGGACACACGGGCGTTTGGAATGCGGTGATTCAATCAATGGAAGGACTTGATGTCCAAATCGGACGGCTGCGCGAAGCAATCGAAAAAGCCGGCGGCGTTATGATTGTGACTGCCGATCACGGTAATTCCGACGATATGTTTGAACATGACAAAGCGGGCAACGTCAAGCGAAATTCCGACGGAACACCGAAAGCGAAGACCGCGCATTCGTTGAATCCGGTTCCGTGCATCGTTTTTGATCCCGAATATAAGGGTGAATACGATTTGAAGCTGAACGAAGGACTCGGAATCAGTTCAATTGCTGCCACATGCATTGATCTGCTTGGTTATGAACCGCCGGTTGATTACGACAAAAGCGTTTTGAATTTCAAATAACGGAGTCAGATGAGAAGAGCGACGGCTTGTTTTGATTTTCACGGATGTGTTGTTCCCGATTTACAGAGCGTTGACAAATTCGACGCCATTACCGAATTGGTAAAACGGACGGCGGTTTTCTGCGATGTCAAAAATAACCCCGCTTTTTTAAACGCTGTTTTTAATCGCGAACGGGAGCGAAGCACGGGTTTTGGGCACGGCGTTGCCGTTGCGCACGCGAAAACGGAGTGCGTCAAACGAATTGAAATCGCGTTGGGAATTTCTCACAGAGGAATCGATTTTGATTCCATTGATCGGCTGCCGGTGCACCTTCTTTTTTTGATTGCGACGCCGCCTTATAAGTCGGAGATTTATTTGAAATTGCTTTCGGTTTTGATGACTGTTATGCGAAACTCTGATTTGCGGGAAAAATTATTGGCGCTGACTGATGTCAATCAAATTGAGTCGCTTTTAGATGAACGTTTTCGCTGCTGTTACCGCACTAAAACGCTCGATGACATTTAACCCCGCGGTTTGTCTCCTTTTAAAAGCACGGATTTCCGAATAAAAAACAGAGAAACAAACCGCGGCGGCGGTCAGAAACTCAAGGTCGCGAAATAATCGTCCATCGTTTCTGCCCGCCGAATTTTTTGAAAACGCTCTCCGCCTTTCCATAAAAATTCGGCACAGCGCAGCTTAGCGTTATAATTGAATCCCATGGCATGACCGTGAGCGCCGCCGTCGTGGATCACAACAATATCGCCGATTTCCGGCTCCGGCAGTTTGCGGTCGATGGCAAATTTGTCGTTGTTTTCGCAGAGCGAACCGGTCACATCGCATACGTAATCGGCGGGTGCATTTTCTTTCCCCAAAATCGTGATGTGGTGGTAAGCTCCGTAAAGCGCCGGTCTCATCAGATTTGCCATGCAAGCATCAAGACCGACGTAATTTTTATATGTCGTTTTTTTGTGAAGGACTTTGGAAACCAAATAGCCGAACGGTCCTGTCACCATGCGTCCGCACTCCATGACGATTTTCGGCTGTTTCAGTCCTTTTTGAATAATCAGTTCGTCGTAAAGTTTTTGAATGCCGGAAGCGACGCGGTTTAAATCGACCGCATTCTGTTCGGGTTTGTACGGAATGCCGATGCCGCCGCCGAGGTTGATGAAATCGATTTCAACGCCCGTTTCCGTTTTAATTTCAGCAAGCAGTTCAAACAAAATGCGCGCCGTTTCAACAAAATAATCGGGATTGAGTTCGTTGCTGGCGACCATTGTGTGAAGTCCGAAGCGTTTAACGCCTTCAGCTTTCATTTGGCGGTAACCTTCTTTCAGCTGTTCCCGTGTCAAACCGTACTTGGCTTCTTCCGGTTTGCCGATGAGGGCGTTTCCCTGTTTCAGCGGGCCCGGATTGTAGCGGAAACAAATCGTTTGAGGAATGCCTGCCGCGTTTTTCAGAGTTTCAATGTGAGTGATGTCGTCAAGATTGATGACAGCGCCCAGCTCTTTTGCACGGACAAATTCCTGTGCAGGCGTATCGTTTGAAGTAAACATAATGTCTTCACCGGAGAGACCGACGCGGTGAGCCAGTTCCAGTTCCGGCAGAGACGAACAGTCGGCTCCCATGCCTTCCGCTTTTAGAATTTCCAAAATTCGCGGGTTGGGAAGCGCTTTTACGGCAAAATAGTTTTTAAAACCGCCCGGTAAAATCGAAAACGCTTTTAAAAATGTGCGTGCGTTTTCAACAATCGCATTTTTATCGTAAACATAAAACGGGGTGGGGTTTTCTTTTTCAATCGCTTTAATCAAATCTGCGGTAAACGGCACATTTTTTTCGGTCATAACGGCTCCTCGCGTTATTTTATCATCGAACAATAGCAAAAATCAAGCGGTTACATTTCATTCAAATAGCGTTCAGCCAAATAAAGATAGCGTTGGTGTGCGTAAGCGAAAAACTGTTTGTATGATTCGCAAAAACGGTTGTGGTTGTGCGTTTGCGGATCGCGAATACGGTCTTTGGGACAGCCGCCGTAACAGAGTTTGTACCATTCGCATTGAAGGCAGCGCGGTTTGTGTTTGTTCTTTTGCCGACCGAAGCGCTGCTGCTGCGGCGAATTGAGCATCGCAAACAAATCATTGCGGTGAAGATTTCCGAGAAACGTTTCGGCGGAGACCAAAAAATCGCAGCTGTAACAATCGCCGTTGTGTTCAACCACTAAATAATTCCCGCACTCTTTTTGAAGAATGCAATCGGGAATTTCCTTGCCGACATAACGGTGAAAAACCGAATCGATGAACCGCACGGATGTCGTCTGCTTCAAATTCTTTAAATCGATGTCGTCGTACCATAAATCGAAGACGCGGCAAAGAAAATTTCCGAATTCGTTCGGATCGGCAGAAAAGGGCGCTGCCTGTGACGGATTGCGTTTGTCGGTTTCGACAATCGGAATAAACTGCATATACGGAAATCCGAGATTTTTAAAATAGTTATAAAGCAAATCCGGCTGAGTGACGGAATGGTTGTTTACGGTGCAGAGAATGTTTGTTTCGACGCCGGCGTTTTTCAGCATAACAGCGGCATTTTCGACCGTTTCATGCGTCGGTCTGCCGTCAACGGCGGTGCGGTACGCATCGTGAATTTCTTTTGGGCCGTCAAGGGAGATTCCGACAAGAAAGTTTTCTTTGCGCAGAAAATCGGCCCACTCCGCGTTTAAAAGCGTTCCGTTGGTTTGCAGCGCATTCTGAAACGGTCGGCCCTCAGCTTCTTGCTTTTGCCGTTCGACGATTTTCTTAAAAAACGGCAGTCCTGCCATTGTCGGTTCTCCGCCGTGCCAAATAAAAAGCGGCGACTCCGAATGGCGGAAAGTCTGACGAATTAATTCAGCCGCAGTCTCTTCCGGCATGACGGAAACCGTTCGTTCTTCGGGATAGAGATTGTGTTTTTCCAAATAAAAGCAGTAGTCGCAGCGCAAATTGCAGAACGCGCCGATCGGCTTAACAATCAAACTGTTCAGCGGCTTATACATTTTTTCCTTCTTTTTTCAGCAAATTGAGAAAATTTTTGACCGGCATCGGTTTGTAAAAATAAAATCCTTGAAAAGAGTCGCATTCCGTCTGCATAATTTCGTTTAACTCTTCGACCGTTTCGATTCCTTCGACGCAAACTCGTTTTTTCGCTTCGTGACAGGCGTAAACAATCGTTTTCAGAACATTTTTGTTGGACGGCGACGTCAGAGTTTTTTTCGTTAAGGATTTATCGATTTTCACAATGTCGGCAGGACATTCAAAAAGAAAATTGAGAGATGAATATCCGCTTCCCAAATCGTCAATGGCAAAACGTATTTCTTCTTTCCGGATTTTGTCGATGAACCGATACAAATTTTCATGCGACGTATCGGAAACGGTTTCCGTCAGTTCAAGAACCAAATTGCGGCCTAAAACGCCTTTTTTGTCCATGGTTTTTTTGATAAACAGAAAAAACGTCGATTTTAAAATTTGAAGATAGGAAATATTGCAGGAAATCAGAATATCAGGAACGTAGCGGATCGCTTTTTTACACAGAGCGACGGTTTGTTCAAATACCCAATTTCCGATAGGGTGAATCAGGTGATGAGCTTCCATTAGTGGAATAAATTCCGATGGTGCAATGACTTGTCCGTTTTGCTTCCATCGCAAAAGGACTTCGCCTCCCAAAACGGTCTTGTTTGCAGCGTTGACAATCGGCTGAACTTCGATAAAAAAATCTCTGAAACGGTTGGTAACGGATTGATTCAAACTCAGCAGCCGCTTTGCCCGCGTCTGTTTTTCCGTCAGCGCGTTTTCAGTGAAAACAATAAAGTCGTCCTGAGGGTGTCTTTTTGCCGAATTGATGAGGTTTCCCAGTGTCTGGATGATTTCACTGTCAATAAAAAAATCTTTTGGAATTTGCAGAAAACCGATCGAGCAGGGGTTTTTCATAAACAGGTGCTGCGACGCGTAAACGTCGGTAATCACCGTTTTAATGTGATTGGCAATTTTTGTCAGCGGAGTATTGTTCTGTTGGCGGGCGATGGCAACAAATTTGACGTTGTCAATTCGAAAGAAACTTAAAAACGATCTCTGTTCAGTCTGGAGAATTTGGAAAATTTTACGCAGTACCTGATTGGCGCGCGTTCTGCCGATGGTATCGTTAATAGAAGAAAAATCGTTCAGTCCGAAGGCGATAACCCAGCCGCCGACTTTTGCCAACTCTTTCAGACGGCTCATTATGGCGACGGAACGCAAAAGTCCTGTGACCGGATCAATATTGAGATCTTCTTGCAAATCGGAGACAAGTCCGGCAAAAAAAACCGGTTCCTCATCTTTCCATTTGATAACGCTTTGCCCGTGAACCCAGACAGCCTCTCCGCGACTGTTTTTAACACGGTAGTTGATGCTGTGGTATTGTTTTTTCAG
This sequence comes from uncultured Spirochaetota bacterium, assembly GCA_944388995.1. Lineage (GTDB taxonomy): Bacteria > Spirochaetota > Spirochaetia > JAFGXN01 > JAFGXN01 > CALXOJ01. The sequence goes on from CALXKN010000021.1 coordinate 14,988, forward strand.
TCTGAAAATTTCGTCGATGTCGTTTCGGTAATTTTCGCGATCCGCTTCGATAATTAAATTGCCCCATTTGGTCAGCCAGTCCTGAACAATATTTGATGGAAACGCAAAATCTTCTTTCATACGATCGGAAATGAAAAAAATATTTTCTTTCATGTCGCCGAAGTAGAGATAATAACGCCTCTCTTGTCCCGCAATGGAGTTGAAAAGCGTCTCCGGATCAAAATAATGAGTGCTGATAAAATGGGAAAAAAGCGACAGTTCGCGGTCGTTTGGTTGTGCATTGCTGAGTTGTTCGCAGTCGTTTTCTTTCATTTGACTCTCTCTTGTTCGGCAAATTTTCCGAAATTCTTCTTCTATATATATCGGCAAATATTCTATAAAATACTGTCTCATTTTTTTAAAATCGGTTATACTGAACGCGGGGAAGAACGATGGAAAATACGGAAGAGAGTTTGATGTTTGAGCCGCGGTTTGACGCAAACGGTTTGCTGCCGACGGTGGTGCAGGACGCTGAAACAGGAGAGGTGCTGATGCTCGCTTACATGAATCGCGAGTCGCTGGCGGAAACTCTCCAACGGGGAGAAATGGTTTATTACAGCCGCAGCCGGCAAAAACTGTGGCACAAAGGCGAAACAAGCGGCTGTGTACAAAAAGTGGTTTTGTTGGCTGTTGACTGTGACCAAGATGCGCTTCTTGCAAAAGTGCGGCAATGCGGCGAAGGCGCTTGCCATACCGGGCGCAAAAGTTGTTTTTACCGTGCGTTGGAAGGCGGCTGTTTGCGGTTTTTGTGATTACTGTTCCGGATCCAGAAGCGATTTAAAGTCTTCGCTCAATGCCATGCGAATTTCATCAAAAGAGATGAAAATCTCGTAAGTGCCGGCCGCATAAGCGTCCACCATGTACGGAGCAAAGGTAAAAACAAAGCCGTTTTCTTTAATTGAGAACGAAGGACTCAGTTCTCCCATTTCAAACGCATTGACGCTGCCGTCCAAAACAAAAGTTGCCTTTTTTTCTTTTAATTTTTCTACCAAAAGGCGGTTCAGCAGGTTGAACCGTGCACTGTTGAGCGACAGAATGCTGCTTAATTCCAGACGGCGGAATTGATCGTCGCTGACGGCGTAGTTGAAGCTTTCATAAACATAGTTTCCGTGGGCGCCGCCGGTGTAAAAATAGCTTGAGTTCAAAATGGAAATAATTTTGGAACCGGCAAATTGAATTTCAAATGAATCGATGCGGTCGTATTTTAAAATTCCTTCCATGGCGCGTGTCATTTTTTGCGGATCGGAAAAGTGGTCGGTTAAAGCGGCGTTTGCTTTAAGAATCTCCCCTCGGATCGCTTCGTTCAGCGGCGCATATTTTGCCGGTAAAAAGTAAGGGTACTGGACGGAATAGGATAAATCGTTTTTCAAAACCGTCGTTTCATTCATATAAACCGCCAGAATTTCAAACAGCACGTTGAAATTTTTCCCTTTGTAGACAAGAGCGCCGCGCAGTTGATTTTCTTCGAGGTTGAAACGGAGCTGCCCGTTCATTACGCCGGCGTCGTCGGTGATGCGCAGAAGAGCAGAGGCGGGCGCGTTTTCAGCGGACGGCGAAATTAAACCGGCGACGGAAAACATCGTTTCCTGTCGGAATCCGAGAACTCCTGAGACGGATAAGTCGGTAATCAGCATTTCAAGAAAAGCGGGGGTTTCGTCAATTTTCCCCATATAGTAAACACGGTAAGTCTGTGCGCTGTTTGATTGCGCAAAAACCGGAGAGAACGTCAAAACCAGAAAAAGCAATGCAGTCAATTTTTTCATTCAAAATTCCCGCTTCATCTTTATTATACAACGAAAAATGCAAATCGACAACAATAAAATCGTAAATTCCTCGGTGAAACCTTGAAAAACTCCCGAAAATTCTATATAAAGTAAAAAAGAGAAATTTATTCAAATTTTACGGCGAACGGATTTTCGTTTTCGGTCCGACACTAAGGAGAAAAGGTAATATGGCATTTGATTTGTCAAAAATGAGAAACATCGGTATCAGTGCTCACATCGATTCAGGAAAGACGACCCTTTCTGAGCGTATTTTGTTTTATTGTAAGAAAATTCACGCCATTCACGAGGTTCGGGGAAAAGACGGTGTTGGTGCAACCATGGATTCCATGGAGTTGGAGAGAGAAAGAGGCATCACCATTGCTTCGGCTGCCACGAATGTGACGTGGAAAGATACGTTTATCAATGTCATCGATACGCCGGGACACGTCGACTTTACGATTGAGGTTGAACGGTCGCTGCGTGTTTTAGACGGCGCTATTTTAGTTCTTTGTTCCGTCGGCGGCGTTCAGTCGCAGTCAATTACTGTTGACCGTCAAATGAAACGGTACAACGTTCCCCGTATTGCGTTTGTCAATAAATGTGACCGCACCGGCGCTAATCCGTTCCGCGTTACCGATCAGCTGCGGGAAAAGTTGAATCTGAACGCTGTGATGATGCAAATTCCCATTGGTTTGGAAGATCGTTTGCAGGGTGTTGTTGACCTTGTGACGATGAAGGCGCTTTACTTTGAAGGCGACGGCGGCGAAGTTGTTCGCGAAGAGGAGATTCCCGAAGAGCTGCGGGCCCAGGCGGAAGAACGCCGCGAAATGCTTTTGGATGCCGCTTCCATGTTCAGCGATGAATTGATGGAAGCCATGATGGAAGAGGCGGTCACCGATGAGCTGATTTATGCGGCTGTGCGCAAAGGAACTTTGTCGCTTCAAATGACGCCGGTATTCATGGGTTCGGCTTACAAAAACAAAGGTATTCAGCCGCTGTTGGACGGCGTTCTGCGCTATCTGCCGGCGCCGAATGAAGTCGAAAACAAGGCGCTTGATCTTGACAATGATGAAAAAGAGGTGGTTCTGGTTTCGGATCCCTCCAAGCCGACGGTCGCGTTGGCGTTTAAACTGGAAGACGGACAGTTCGGGCAGCTGACATACATCCGCGTTTATCAGGGGAATTTGAAAAAAGGCGACGAGCTGTACAATGTACGTACTCGCAAAAAGTTTAAAGTTGGTCGGTTGATTAAAATGCACGCCGACAGTATGGAAGATATCAGCGAAGCGCCGTGCGGAGATATTGCCGCGTTGTTCGGTATTGACTGCGCGTCGGGTGATACTTTCTGTAAACCCGGTTTGAATTATTCCATGACGAGTATGTTTGTGCCTAATCCGGTCATTTCATTGGCGATTACTCCGGTCGACAAAAAAGCGGCTGACAACATGGCGAAGGCGCTTAACCGCTTTACAAAAGAAGACCCGACTTTCCGTACTTATGTCGATCCCGAATCAAACCAAACGATTATTCAAGGAATGGGTGAGCTCCATCTTGATGTTTACATTGAACGGATGAAGCGGGAGTACAAAGCCGAAGTCGAAGTCGGACAACCGCAAGTCGCTTACCGTGAAGCGGTTTCCCAATCGGCTGACTTCAACTATACGCACAAAAAACAGACCGGCGGTTCGGGACAATACGGCCGCGTTGCCGGTATGATGGAACCGGTCGAAGACAAAGATTTCGAATTTGTCAACCAGATTAAGGGAGGAGCGATTCCGACCGAATACATTCCGGCCTGTGAAAAAGGCTTCCGCGCGGCAATGGAAAAAGGCACGCTGATCGGCTTTCCGATTGTCGGCGTAAAAATCACCATCAACGACGGACAGTACCACCCCGTCGACTCCTCCGACATGGCGTTCCAGCAGGCCGCCATCGGCGCTTTCCGCGAAGCTTATGCGAAAGCCAAACCGGTGATTCTGGAGCCGATTATGAAGGTCGAAGTCGAAGGTCCTTCCGAATTCCAAGGAAACATCTTCGGAAGCATCAATCAACGCCGCGGTATGATTGTTTCTTCTGAGGAAGAGGGTACAGGCTGCAAAATTGAAGCTGAAGTCCCGCTGTCGGAAATGTTTGGATATTCGACGGTGCTGCGTTCTTTGACGCAGGGCAAGGCCGAGTTTACAATGGAGTTTGCCAAGTACGGTCGCGTTCCTCAGAGCATTTCCGACGATTTGAAAGCGGCGTATCAGAAAAAATTAGCGGCTCAGAACAAATAAAAAACTCCTTATCGAAACGAAACCCTGCCCGACGGCAGGGTTTTTTGTGCGGCTCCGCCAAAGCGGCCGCGGCCGTTCATCAATTTAACAGATTTCCTACACCGTTGATACAAACGCAATCTTGATTTTTCCGGAGAAAAACATTAGACTGGAACGCTTTCGGAGGTGCTTATGCAGGCAAAACACAGAGTTCTGGTCACGAGAAATACCGAGATTAATCTGAAAAAAGTATCGATCGTTTACGATTTTCAGGCGCTGGCTCACAAAATCACGGACGGACATCACGAAGAGTGCACGCTCATCAACATTCCCGTCGACCGGCTCGAACCGATTGAAAACGAAGACCGCTTTTTTACCAACGGACGGTACTTTTGGCATTCGACCGTTCTCAGCTCTTCTTTTATGCCGCTTGAAGTCAAAAAAATGAAGCAGAGACCTCCCTACGGATCCCGCTTTTTCATCGCGCTCTCCGACGAAGGGGAACTGATGATTATTCATACGGCGGATGAAGATTTCTTCCGCGGTGCCCGCATTGATTGGGGGAATATGCCGTACTGTGCGCTGCACTGGGAGGATTTTGCCGAAGCCTGTATGGGAGTCGGTATACGGGGGACATTCGAAGAACGGCTGATTGATTCGCTGGTCAACGAACCGCGTCCGGCCGATTACCCGTTTCTCAACAAATATTTTGCCGCGGCAGGCGACAAACCCTATTTCGAGAAAGAAGCTTTTCTTCAGAGAAATGCTTTTGACACCCCGGATAAAGTGTGATAGAGTGAAAAAATGAAACAGATTCTTTTTTTAATGACGACAGTCCTTCTTTTTTTGACGGTTTCCTGTACAAAGGTCGAGCAGCGTATTTCGTTCGACGGGGAACATTACGAAATGGCCTTCACTTACGTTTTCGACAGCCGGTGGATGAGCGAAAATTTCAAAATGGATACGGATGAGATCAGGGATCTTCTTCTCTCGTCACTCGCAGAGTCTCCCGAAGAAATCGAATGCGAAATGATTAACGACGGGAATGAGCTGGGTTTTTCGTTTAAATTGAGTGAGAATATGGAGGAAATGACGGAAGAAGAATGGAAAAAAGTCGGGCCTCAAAAAGGGGACGGCGTCCTGACGATTCCTTTCTTTTATTCCCAAGTGGTTTCCGAAATGCTGGCCGATTCCGGCAATATACCGGTTTCCGATTTGATTCCGGAGCTGGAGAAAATGCACGCCGACCGTTCGCTGTCGGTTTATGTCGATAAAACGGTCATGGAAACGGCAGCTTCGGCCGAGCTGCTCGGGACCGGGGAAACGGAACCGGTGGCGCTTTCGCTGACCGACACGGGCGAAAGTTTCCGTATCGCCGTTCCGATGAATCTTCTTCTGAATCTGCAACCCTACGACCGCATCGTTGTCCGCGAATAAGGCAGCGCACCGCGCCGGAACGGCTGCCGATTTCGGGCACGGCCGTGTTCCGCGAATCGGGCAACGCACCGCGCAATTTTTGTTCCCGATTTTGAAAAGAGACTTTGAAACACCGCGTTTGTGACTGTGAAACGGCCCTGTTTGAGACGGAAAACGGGGGGGAGAGGGGGGGGGGGGGGGGGGGGTTGTGTAAATTTTTTTTTGGGGGTTTAAATGAATAAAAATATTTTTTTTTTTGTT
>CALXKN010000022.1 GCA_944388995.1 uncultured Spirochaetota bacterium
GCACAGCACAGCACAGCACAGCACAGCACATTTTATACCCTCGCTTTAATTTTCTCTTCCGGATGCCGAAAGAAAAAGAGATCGGTTTGTCTTCCGTCCGGGCAGTTGCGGAATTCCGGGGCATGAAAAAGAATTTGCCGGCGGCAGGGATTTCGGAGAATCGGCCATGACGGAATCGGCAGACCTTGAAATTTCCTCCCCGGGATTATTGGAAGACGAGTTGAAAAATATATCGGCGGATTACAAAAAACTGACCGTGAAAGGCGTTCTCAATAAGGCGGATATGGACGCCCTCGGAAATCAAATTCAGGACGGCAAGGTCCGCGAACGGATTTCATCGGTCGATATCAGCGGAATTTCCGGGGTGACGGACATCCCTCCGAAAATGTTTTCGCATTGTGAAGATTTAACCGAAGTCAGACTGCCTTCCTGTATTACAAAATTGGGTTCGCAGGCTTTTGCTTATTCTCCGTCCCTTGTTTCCGTCAACCTTAATTCTGTTACGGAGGTCAGTAATTTCGACTGCTTCGCCTTCTGCCGGTCGCTTTGCGATTTTTCTTTGCCGAAAGCCGAGAAAATCGGGAAATTTTCGTTCCGCCGTTCCCGGATTGAAGGCTCGCTGAATCTTCCTGCGTTAAAGCGCGTCAGCGCCTGTCTTTTTATGGATGCGACCGTAACAGGCGATATTCTGCTGCCGGAAGCGGCCTCGTGCGACGAAGACGCGTTTTGCGGGGTTAAGGTTTCCGGAAAAATTTACATGCCGAACTGCACCGATTTGGGCTACGGACTTTTCAACGACTCACGCATGATCGGCAGTCTCTGGCTGACCACCCCGAAACATATCGAACTGAACGCGCGGACCTTCACCGAGTTCACAAACCTGAAAAACACAACGCTGTACCTTCACTGCAACAAAAAAGACGGCGCTGCCGCAGCTTCCTCCAACCGGTGGGGCGGTACGGAGTGGAAAAAAATCGAATACGTTGACAGCAACGGCAATATTTTGTCCGGGAGTTAAATTCTTGACTTTTCGGTTTGACCGGTTATAATGAGAGAATGCCGGACGAAATCGATCTTTCCCGCGAAACGCTGGTTTTTCCTTCGCAAACCGTCAGCAGACAGTTCCAAAAATTCTTCATGAAGAGCCGCCGCCTGAAAGCGGTTGACGGCAGCCGCTTTATCGAATGGGACGGGTTTACGGAGAAGCTGCGCCGCATTCCTGACGGCGGACGCCGTCCGATCCGACCGGTTTTGCGGCGGCTTTTTGCGGAAACGCTCATCGAAGAAAACGCTTCCCGTCCGTTTCTGAATTATCTGATTCCGCCGGCGGCGGCCGGAAAAAGCCGCGCTTACCGCGGAATTTTGAACCAAACGCTTTCAGAACTGCCGCTTTTTGCGGCCGGCAAAGAGGCCTTCGATTCCGTTCCCGCCCTTCAAAGCGATCTGAATCAGATTTTAAGCCGATACAATAAATTTTTGAAGAACAACAGCCTTTATGATCCGCTGCTGCAGCCGAAACAGCCTCCTGCCGAATCGGAGCGCTACCGCATTTTTTATCCCGAAATTTTACCCGATTTTGAGAATTACGAAGAACTTTTCGGCGGCAATGTCCGGTTGGAACCGATTCCCGAAACCGACGCCCGGCAAAAAGTCAGAATGTTTGCGTCGGATTCGGAAGAAATCCGGTTTGTCTTTTGCGAAATCGAAAAGCTGATTCGCGGCGGCGAGGCGGCGGACAACATTGCGGTTGTCTGTATCGACGACGGTTACCGTTTTTTATTGGAGTGGTTTTCCGGCGTGTACCGGATTCCGCTTTCGTTCCGGCGCGGAAAAAAACTGTCGGAGTATTCCGCCAACCGCTTTTTTTCGAATGTGAACGAAGCCGTCCGTTCGCAGTTTTCTTTTTCGGCATTCCGCGAACTTTTTTTCGATCCGGTTTTGCCTTGGAAGCCGCTCCGGCTCAAAAAGAGCGGCGTTACGGTTGACGTCGCAAAAGTTCTGATGCAGGCCTTCAACGGAATCAACGTTCCTTCCGGCATTCGGGAGCTTCTGAAAGAATTGAGACGGGTTTCGCCTGAAGCGGCGGAACTTTTCGATGTTTTGCAGGGCGAACTGAGTAAAATCGTTAAAGCAAAATCATTCCGGCGGCTGAACGAGGAGGTTCAGAAATTTCTGAGAACCCGTTTCGACGACAACCGCCGCGGCGAACGCAGCCGCCGGCCGTACCGGAGAGCGTTGGATTTGCTCGTTGATTTGGAAGAAACCGGAAAAACGGAGCTTTCCGGCGGTTTTTCACCGTTTGAATTCTGGCTGCGCGAGTTGGAAGCCGAAATTTACGTGGAACAGGATTCGGAAGCAAAAATTACGGTTTATAATGAAAAAGTCGCTGCGGGCGCGCCGGTTCCGTATCTTTTTGTCATCGGAATTCACGAAGACAGCCACCGGTTTGTTTCGGGGCCGTTTGAATTTTTATCCGATTTTGACCGCCGCGAAATTTTCAGAAACGAACGGCAGCGCGAATTTGACCGGACGGAAAAGTTTTACCGGCTGTATCAGGCGACTCCCGGCTGCCGGAGCGTTTTTACCGGCGCGTTTTCCGTCCGCGGCGAACGGAAGTTTGCTCCCTCATGGTTTTTTGCAAACGGCGCGGTTGACGAGACGCCCGACGTATCCGCCGTCCGCTATCCCGAGCGTCTTGAAAACGCGCTTGACTCTGAACGGCTTCAGCGCGACCGCCGCCTTTTTCCGAATGAAAATCACCGCTGCGTATTTGAATTTGACACTGAAAGCGGAAAACGCATCCGGATAACGGACGACGAATTTGACGTCTTCTGCGGGGAACGGCTTCTTGACAAAGAGCGGAAGAAACTGAAAATTTCAAATTCCGCGCTGGAAAAGATGACCGCCTGCCCGTTTTCATGGTTTTTTTCCCGGTTCGGACTGACGGAAATGAAAACGGATCTGATTTCCGAGGAAGGGCGGCAGACGGGAATTTTGGCTCACCGGATTGCTGAATTTTACGAAAAAGAGTGCGCCGCTGCCGTCAACGCCGAAAACGACCCCGAAATCCGCCGGCAGACGGTCAGAGTATTCCTTGATTCGTTTTTTGAACGTTACGAAAATCCCGAAAGCGAAAATCCGATAACGATTCCCGATTTTATAAAACCGCATCCGGTGCTGTGGGAAGCGTGGAAGGAAAACGCTTACGACTGGTTTTTGGCCTTTTCGGAAGCCGATCGGGAGCTTTTCGGCGGGTGCCGGGAAAATCTCCTTGAGCAGAAATTCGAAACCGAAACGGACGGCGGCGTTTTGCTGCAGGGCCGCATTGACCGTATCGTCCGCTATAAAGACCGGTTTTACTTAATTGATTACAAAACAAAAAACATTCCGAAGGCCGAAGAAATTTGTCCGGAAGACGAATCGAAGGCAATCAAAAAGTTTCAGATAGCGTTTTACGGTTTGCTGACGGAGGACAAAGGTTTCGGAACGCCTGCGGGCGCTTTTTACTATGCGTTTACCGGCGACCGGCCGGGTTTTAAGGCCGTTTTTTGCGGTGAAGGGAAGAAAGAGAGCGCGGCGGTTGAACCGGTTTTCAAAAAAAGTTCGGCCGATCCCGGACGGATGCGGAGGGAGTGTCTGCGGGCGGCGGAACGTTGCGTTGAATCGGTTCTGTCAAAAAATTATGCGGTTCAGAAGAGCGACGACGCCTGCCGCTACTGCAGGTTTGCGGCGGTTTGCCGCGTCAGTTTCGGAATCAAGGGGTGAGTATGAAATTTTCCGAGGAACAGCAGGCGGCCGTCGACGTCCGCGAAAACTGTGTCGTTTCCGCCGGCGCCGGATCGGGGAAAACGGCGGTTTTAAGCGGGCGCTTTGTTTCACTGCTGCTTGATTCCCGCGCGCCGGCAGAGGCCGATGAAATTCTTACGCTGACGTTTACCAACAAAGCGACGGGGGAAATGCGGGACAGGATTTACCGCCGGATTCTGGAAAAAATAAAAGACCCGGCTTTATCCGAAAAAGACCGCGGCCGCCTGGAATCCGCTCGGGAAAATTTCAGCCGGGCGGCGGTTTCGACATTTGACTCATTCTGCCGTCGGATTGTCGAAAATGCGGCCGGATTTTTGGAAATTCCGCGGAATTTTGACATTAATAACGAAAAAGTCAGTGACATCCGGAAAAATACGGCGCTTGATTTTATGGCGGACGTCAGACCGAATACGGCGCTTTTCCGTATGATCCGCCGTTACGGGCTGAAGCGGGTTATCGATGAATTTTTCGAACCGGCGGCCGCCCGCGTTCCGCTGTTTGAGGAACCGAATTTTGAACGGCGCGTCTGTCTGCAAAAGGAAGTCGCCCGGGGGGATTTTCTGCGCTGCTGTGATGATTTATCCGCTCTCTGCGGGTTTTTGACGTCGGAATATGCGGCGGTTGCCAAAGAGAGCGAAAAATTACGGACGGTTTACCGGACGGTTCGGGGAGCGGCGGAGGATTTGAAAGACGGCCGGCAGCGGGAAGCGGCGCAGCGGTTGGCGGAGATTGATTTGAACGGTACCGGCGGATTCAGGGGAGAAAAACGGGAATTTCTGAGCGGCGTCAAAGACTGCCGGGAGAAGGCCGCTGAATCCGCGCTGCCGAATTCCGCTTACATTGACGGAATCGACGGGCAAATGGATGCGGCCCGGGAACTTGACCGGTATATCCGGCGGGTTCAGAGAGAGCAGCGGGAAAACAATGTGTTTTCTTACAGCGACGTCGTTTCGGGCGCTTTAAAGGCACTGAAGGAAAATCCCGGGTTGCGGCAGCGTTACAAAACCCGGTTTAAATACATCATGGTCGATGAGTTTCAGGACAACAATGCGGAGCAGCGCGATTTACTGTTCCTGCTGGCGGAAAAGGAGGATCGCTGCGTTGCCGGCATTCCTGGGAAGGAAGATCTGGAGCCGGAGAAGTTGTTTTTTGTCGGCGATGAAAAGCAGTCGGTTTATCTTTTCCGCGGCGCCGACGTTTCCGTTTTCCGGATGCTGCAGGAAGATTTTCCCCAAAAAGAATTGACGCGCAACTACCGCTCCGTTCCCGGATTAATCGAATTTTTCAACCGGTTTTTTCCGCGCGTCATGCCGCAGGAGGCGGATCGGGACAAACCGTTTGAAGCGGTTTTCAAAGAGCTGAAATACCGCGAAGACGGACGGCCGCATACGGAAATTGAATTAATCCGGATTCAGAAACCGGAAAACGGGAATGAGGACGAAGTTTTGCCGCGGGAAACCGAATTCCTCGAAATCGCCAAACGGATAAAAAAACTGGTTGCCTCGGAGGATTTTCTTCTTCCCGGAAAGAACGGAACGCTCCGGCGGGCGGAATTTTCCGATTTTCTGATTCTTTTCCGCAACAAAAGCGAGCAGGAAAAGCTGGAAAAAATTCTGCGCGGGGCGGAAATTCCGTACAACAGCGAGAAAAAGCTGAATTTGTTCAGGGAATCGATAGCTGTTGATTTTACCAATCTGCTGAAAACGGCCCTCTATCCGGACGATCAAATTGCGCAGAGCGCCTTTTTCCGATCGCCGATTGCCGCCGTTTCCGACGCCGCGCTGACGGCCCGACTGAACGGAAAAGAACCCGACGATCCGCGGTTTCGGGCGGCGCTGGAAAAGATTGAAATCATCCGCAGCCGGATGGAGACAGATTCGCTGACGGAATTGTTCCGTATTTTTTGGGTCGATTTCGGTTACCGATGGTTTGTCGTCAAAAAAAAGGAAAACCGCTGCTACGAAGAGTTGGCGGAATATTTTCTGTCGTATCTGAATCTTCAGGAAAAGGCCGGCCGTTCCGTTGTCGAAGCGGTTTCGATGCTTTCAAAGCTTGCGCAAGACGGAGCGGACGATGAAAATCTCTTTTCGTTCGGAGAAAAAACCGGCGTTTCGCTGATGTCGGTTCATGCGTCAAAAGGTCTGGAAGCGCCCGTTGTGATTCTTTCGCAAACCGATAAAGGTTCCCAAAACGACAGCGGTTCGCTTTATTCGGAATATCAGAGGAAAATTTCGGCTGAGGATGAAAGAAAACTGAAAGAAATCGATCCGTCTGTTCATCACCGGCTGTATAAATGGGTTGAATTCGATGTTCCGGAAGAGAATTTTTATTTATCCGAAAAAAGACTGAAAAAAACGAAAGTCAGTTCCGCCGAACCGGAACAGAACAGAGCCGAACTGAAACGGCTTTTATACGTGGCGCTGACCCGCGCGGAGAACAAGCTGCTGATAACGGGAAAAGAAAAAAAAAGCAACACTTTTTCCGAATGGTTGGATGAGATTTTCCGGAACGAAACAGCCGCTTTGAAAAAAGGCGGATTTTTTACCGTTAAAACGGAAAGCCTTCCGGCGCTGAGCGAAACGCAAATCCGTTCGGAATTAACCGCGCTCCGTTCGTCCGCGACTGCCGGAACCGGCGGGGACAAAATCGAAAACGCATTAATCGGCCTTTCCCGTGAACCGGAACCGGAGACGGCCGATCCGTTGGTTTTTTGGAGAAGCGAAAGAGCGGCGTCCTGCGAAAATTCCGCCGAAACCGTTGCCGAAGCGCAGCCGCTGCCGCCGGTTGAAGTCGACGGATTTCTGACGGAAAAAGACGCGCACTCCCGTTTCGGAACGCTGTGCCACAACGTTTTGGAAGCGGCGCTGCGCGCGCGCGATTTCGACTTGACACAGACCGATGTCGCGTCGCTTATCAGAGGAATTTTTTCCGAGAGAAAAAATCAGATTGAGGAAGATGTCCGCCGGCTGGCGCTTAATTTTCTGCAATCGCCGTTTCTGGCATCGCACCGGAACGCGGAATTTCTGACGGAAAAGGAATTTCTTTTGCGCCGGGAAGAGAACGGACGGGAGGTTTTCTTTTTTGCCCGGGTCGATTTGCTGATTAAAGAAGCGGACCGGGTCATTGTCGTCGATTTCAAAACCGACAGTGAAAAAAAGCCCGGATATTACGACCGGCAGCTGGATCTTTACAAAGAAGCGGCCGAAAGCGTTTTCGGGCTGCCGGCGGAAACAAAGTTGGTTTATTTAAGGGAAAAAATATAATTGAAAAGAATTTTTTGTTTTCTTTCGGTTTTATGATATAATAAAAAAATGAAAAAAAGAAATTTATTTTGGATTGTTCCGTTGATTTTCATTGGTATTGTTGCCGTCGTTGTCGGCGTCTATGTTGCCTATGTGTTTCTGGCGTATGAACGGCTTCCCGGACGGATGGATCTGGAAATCTTCCCGCCGGAAGAAACGGCTGAAGATACGGCGGCGCTTCAGGTCGGCGCCGAATACAGTGCGGTCACTTACAACATCGGATTCGGCGCTTATACCCCCGATTTTTCGTTTTTTATGGACGGCGGAACGGAATCGGTGGCGGCCTCCGAAGAGAGTGTGACGGCGGCGGTCGGCGGGGCGGCCCGGTGCGCGCGGCGGTTGGACCCCGATTTTGCGCTTTTTCAGGAGGTTGATTTAAAGGCAACCCGCAGTCATTACGTCAACGAATCCAAGCTGATTGACCGTTTTTTCCCCGAATATTGGCGCGTGTTTGCCGTCAATTACGATTCGCCGTTTTTGTTTTATCCGGTTTCAGAGCCTCACGGCCGCACCAAAGCGGGAATGGCAACCTATTCCCGCTTTCCGGTTGAGACAGCAGTGCGTTATGCGCTTCCGATTTCCGAAAATTTCGATAAGTTCTTTGATTTGGACAGATGTTTTTCCGTTGTAACGGTTCCGGTCGAAAACGGCAGAAAACTTGCCGTTTTTCACGTTCACCTCTCCGCTTATTCCGATGACGCCCGCATTCGGGAAGGACAGACGGATTTGCTGATGAATGCGCTTGCCGCGGCGTATCGGGACGGAAACTACGTATTGTGCGCCGGAGACTTTAACCACGACATGAAGAATCTGACCCAAACAACTGAGGAAATTTTTTCATGGGCGCACGTTTTTCCGCGTGAATCGCTGCCGGAACACTTTTTCATTGTTCAGGATCTTTTTTCCGAAGAAGAAAAAGCCGCCATGCCCGATTCGTCGCGCAATGCCGACATTCCGTTTACGCCGGGAGAGAGCATGACGATTACGCTCGATTCATTTATCGTTTCAGACAACATTGAACCGGTCGGTTACCGCATTATCGATCACGGTTTTCTTTATTCGGATCATCAGCCGGTTGAGTTTTCTTTCCGCCTGAAGAATTGAGGCCGATTTCGTACCAGTTGACGTTACGCGTCAGGTACATGACGGCCGCCAATGCGGCAAAGAGCCCCAATGTTCCGATGAGAAGGGCATAATCGGAAATTTGCAGCAACCCGAAAAGAAAAAGATAAGCGGTCAGCGAAACGGCGGCCATAATCAATCCCGGTTGCCTGGATTTGGCGGCAGCCGCGGTATAAAAACTGCTGAGCAGAACGGTTACCAGCATGGAGATAAGATAAGCGGCGTTAAACGGAATTTGTTCCGCCAATGAAAGCAACAGCAGATAAAACAGGGCGTTGGCTATGCCGATAAGCAGGTATTGCGCGGGATGAAACGGAATTTTACGCACCGCTTCGACGAAAAAAAGCGACAGAAACGGCACAAAAATAAACAGAAACGCGTACTTCATGCACCTTTGAACGCGGTTGTAAATGTCGTTGATCTGCAGAAACGAAATGCGAACCGATTGGGGATAAACGATTTCGCCGTCGTCATAGTAAGAATCGGTAACCGATGAGAAGGAAGAGGAAACATTGAATCCGGGAATTTCCCACTTTGCGGAAAATCCCTCCTGCGAAACGGTCCGTTCGGTCGGCAGCCAGTCGCCGAAAAATCCCGGATCGTCCCAGTTTGAACGCACGGTAAAGACGTTCTCTCCGGAGCCCGGACGCAGAATGAACTGCTTTCCGCCGCGGCCGACAGCCGTCAGGGTAAAATCAAAACCGTTCTTCATTTGTTCTTCTGTCAGCGGCCACGCAAACGGCGCTATATACAACCCCGACGGTTTTGAAAAGAGATGATCCCGTTTCGGCTGAAAGTCACCGTTCAGCTGCATTTCCGGCTCTTTTGTCAGATTTTTACGATCCGCCACATCAAAAATCAACCGGGCGCCGGCAAGCGGCGTGCCGTTCACCGCAAAATCCGATGCATCAAACCGTCCCGAAATGGTAATTGCGGCATCATAAACAGGCGTGTCAAAAATCCCTCGTTTCAGTTTGGAAACATTTAAGTCAGCCGTTACCTCATAACGCACCGGTTCAGCGACAAAAAATTCCTTTTCCGGTTTTTTATCTGATTCGGAAGCGGCCGGCAGATACGGAATCAGCACAGAAATTCCGCGAATTAAAAACGAATTGCCGATCGGCATCAATACGGAGTTCATCGCTTCTTCCCGATAGTGCAGCCGATCGCGCACAACACCTTTGATCATTCCAATCGGAATAAAAATCAGCAGTCCGAGGATGAAGACCAAAAACAGTTTGACGCTCAGATCTGATTTGACAGGAAATTTCATGCTGAACTCCTTGAATAATTTACATCGATTAAAACACAGATTTTCGGTTTTGTCAACTTTAATGACTGACGGCCGCCGCAAAGGTCGGTCGGCTGCTTTCCGGAATTAAATTGGCTTTGTGAAGATTCAATTCAAGGATGGTTTTGACTTTCCGTATATCGTCCGTCAGGAAATCGCGCATAATGATGTTGGTTAAATTCAGCCGCTGTTCATCGTCGGCAATTCCCCGGATATAGGCGGTGATGCCGGCATCGTGTTCCTGTTCCCGCCGTGCTATGGAAGAGAGCAGGGTTTTTCCCGTTAACTGACACTGGAGAACAAAAAGCCCTTTATTCTTTTTTTCGAAACGTCCGTAATATTGAGGAAGCGCCGACCGGATGAACACTTCTGAAGATTTTCGGTGAAGTTCGCCGACGTAGTACGATTCCAGTGCGCAGTTGTCGTGTGAGCCGTCATCGTTGTTCCGCGGAAAAAGAAAATCCGATT
Organism: uncultured Spirochaetota bacterium; assembly: GCA_944388995.1. GTDB lineage: Bacteria > Spirochaetota > Spirochaetia > JAFGXN01 > JAFGXN01 > CALXOJ01. The sequence goes on from CALXKN010000022.1 coordinate 9,991, forward strand.
CGGGGGTTTCGTAATCCTTTCCCCAAAAAATCAACGCTTTTCCGCGGCATTCGCCGAGTGTCAGCGTATCGGCTGCTTCAAGCGGAGTCATATCGTCGGGAATCGTCACAATAAAACGATCGGGACCCAACGTCTGTGAAACGGCGGCAAAAGTATCGGCTTCCGAACCGCCTTTGAAATGCTGAAAATCGAGAATGACAGTTTCGCTCGGATGAGCTTCAAGAAAAGTTTTCACGGATTCCAACACATCCGCAAACGGCTGCCCCGAAACCGGTCCGTGAAAAATCACCAACCCGCGCGCTTTTTTTTGCACGCGAATGTCAAAATAGCGGACGCCGTAAAGCAGCTGCGTGCGGATATACGAATTCTGTGTTTCGGCAGCGGACGGCATTGTCACGGAGCCGGCGTCGTGACTCCCCGGAATGACAATATTGCGAATCGCCGTTTCATCGGAAAGAAAACTCATCCATTGCGAAAAAAACGGATCCGGAGTTTCATCGATAATCGACTGTCCGCATGCTGTTAAAAAAATCAATCCGGCAATGACAGCAAGGAAACGCGTTTTCATTGTGTCCCCGCGGAGATGATTGACTTGCATAAATTACCGATTTGTGTGTTGTCGATGACTTCGGGAAATTCGCAGTCGACCGTTCCGAAAACAAAGTACGCGACATTGGCGTCGGAGTGGCGCGTGCGTGTGTACATTTTATCCGAAAGCTGCTCTTTTGTTTCACCGTTGTATTCCAAACCGCCGGTTTCATGATCGGCTGTTACAATGACGACGGTGTTGCCGATTTCCGCCGCTTTTTCGACAACCGCTTTGACTGCATTGTCAAACGCTTTTAAATGCTCGAGAGCGTTGAGAAGCTCGTTATCGTGGCTGAATTTATCGATGTGACTCTCTTCAATCATCAGAAAAAATCCATTGGGATTGGCAGAGAGTTTTTCGATCGCCTTGACTCCGAGTTCCGCCAAAGTCGGTTTTTTGCTTCCGCCGTTGTTTAAAGGAATTTCCTCAAACGACGCAAAAATTTTCGGCTGACTCAAATTCAAATCATTCATATCGTCAATAAAGGCATAATTTTTTGTGATTTCTTCTTTTAGAGGAGCATAATATTCGATATTGCTGCCGAAAAACAGATCGATTCCGCTTGCCAGCTGGTCGGCAAAAATTTCGTCGATTTTATCGCGGTTCGAAGTGTGAGCCGAAAACCCCGCCGGCGTTGCACCGTCAACGCCTTCTGTCGCCACCACGCCGGCAGCCATTTTCAATGAAAGCGCCCGTTCCGTCGTCGATTCAAACGCTTCTCCGTTCAGCTGTCCGATTTGCCCGTTGCGGGTTTTGCTGCCCGTCGCCAGCGCCGTCGCCGCCGCCGCGCTGTCTGTCGGCAGCGCGTTCAGCGAATAGGTTGTCACTTCGCCTTCGGCTGTTTTTTCCGCCGTTGTGATGAACAGATCGCCGTAAACGGCCTGCGCCGCTTTGATGTGGTTCAGCCCCATTCCGTCGCCGATCATTAAAATGACATTCTGCCTGCCCCCGTTGTATACCAGAGGCGCCACCTCTTTCGGCAGAGTCGTGCACGTAAAAAGGAAAAAAGACAAGCAAAACAAACCGGTTTTTTTAAGCAGTGAATTTTTCATAAAAACTCCTTAGGTTTATTATAAACAAAAGGATGAAAAAAGCAATCAAAAACGCTGTCGGTATCAATCCTTCGTCGACAGGATAAAAAAAAATGAAAAAAGGGGTTGACATCGGGGGGGGGGGGGGGGGGAATAAAATAAAAAAAAAAATAAAAAAAGAATTTTAAAATTGAACATAATTTTTAA
>CALXKN010000023.1 GCA_944388995.1 uncultured Spirochaetota bacterium
GCCCTCTCCGTATTGATTGTGCCTCCCCCCCCCGGGAGTGTCGACTCTTTTTTTTTTGATTTTTTGAGATATATTTTTCTTTTTTTCTTGTATTCCGCCGAATGTCGTGTATAATTTGTTCAGTAAGGAGAATCAATATGCAAAAAATTCTTTCGCCGCTAAAAAATGTCCCGCATTTCATTGTGTGGTGTATTTTTTTCGCCGCCATTTTGGGGTTGTCGATGCTGACCTCATTTTTCCCGATTTGGGCCAATGTTCCGCTGAACGTAGTGGTTCCCGTTCTTATCTTAATTTTTATGAAGATGGTTTTCTTCGAAAAACTGAAGCTGTCAACATTGGTCATTTTAAGAGCGGCGATTGTTCCGGCAGTCTTTTTGTTTGTCTATGCTGGGGTTGCCGCCGAATGGTTTGTCTACGTGGTTCTTTTCTTTCTTGCTATCAATATTCTGGAAGCCACTTTCACCGACTTAAAGCACAAATGTTATTTCAACTTTGTATCGGGGTTGGTGCTGGCAGTTACGGTTCTGTGCCTGATTCCCCAAGTCCGCTGGATTTCCGTTATGCCGTTCGATAAGGAAGCGTTCGCTTTTACTTATGAAGTCGGAAACCAAGCCGTTATCGGAACGGTCTGCTGGTGGATCGCCTACACGATTTGGAACTGGATTTTTGTCACAGACGAATTCAGTTCTTCCATTGCGTACCTTCATGTCGGAATTTTATTGGCCCCGATTGCGGCCGTTCTGCTGATGATGATTCCCGAACTTCAGCCGTATAATTTTATTGTTCCGGCCGGTCTGTGGCTCGTTTTTCGCGCCAATTCGCTGACCGTCGGCGGTATTTTTCAAATTACGTGCAAAGATTTTTTCGAGAAAAAATTTCATGTTCCGGCCTTTGACCGTTTTGTTAAATGGACCAAAACCAGAAACGTTCAAATCGTACTGATGATTATCAACCTGGCGCTGTTGGCTGTTCCTGCCTATTACAGTATTTCAGCGCTGATTCGATAACCGTTTTGGGAGATTTTTTATGAAAGACTACGATGTTATTATCATCGGAGCCGGTAACGGCGGCCTTGCGGCCGCCGTTACTTTATCTCTCCGCGGAAAATCTGTCGCCGTTTTTGAAAAACACAATTTACCGGGAGGCTGCGGAACATCATTCCGCCGCGGCCGGTTTGAATTTGAAGTAGCGCTTCACCAACTCAGTTCCATGGGGACATCCGAAAACCCGGGGCCTTTGCGGAAACAATTCAGGGAATACGGAATCGAAAACCAAATCGACTGGATTGAAATCCGTGACTTATTCCGCGTTAATTTACCCGACGGACGGGGATACACGATTCCGGCCGACCGACGGAAAGCCGAACAGAGTTTAAGCGAATCCTTTCCGGAAGAAAAACACAGCATTCACCGTTATTTTGATACAGTCTGGCGTTTTTGCGAAGAAGCCAATGCTTTTGCCGAAAAAAGCGCGGCTTCTTCCGGAGAGCCGCCGGCTCTGAAAAAACTCATCATGAAAACACTTTTCCCGAAACTGTATCCGACATTGGCAAAATACGGTCTGCGCAGCACACAGGATGTAATGGACGAATTTTTTAAAACGAAAGAGCTTCAGCTTTGCCTGAGCGCTTATTGGTGTTTTATGGGAATGCCTCCGAACCGGTTTCCGTTTTCGATTCTGGCAAAATGTACATACATTTATCTCACAGACAAACCGTTTTATTTGAGAGGCGGATCTCAGGTCATGTCACAGGCATTGACGGAAACCATCCGTAAAAACGGAGGGGACGTCTATCTTTCCGACGGAGTTGCTGAAATCCTTTTAAAAGACGGCGCCGCCTGCGGCGTCATCGATGAAAAAGGCAGAGAATTCCGCTGCAAAAAAATTATTTCGAATATTTCGCCGACAATGACATACACCCGCCTGCTGAAAAAAAACGAAATTCCTTTTTCAGCGCGGGATTATTTAAAACCGTATACAGTCGGAATTTCGGCTTTGACCTGTTTTTTCGGATTGGATTGCCCGCCGGAAGAGTTGGGATTTACCAATTCATTCACATTGAATTACGACAGCTTGAATGCCAACGAAGATTTTCTCGGGGCTTATTCGCTTCTGCCTGAACATGATCCGATTGTCGCTACCTGCTATACAGTAGACGATCCGGAAGGTTCTCCGGCCGGAACCAGCGTGATTACGGCAGGTTCACTGAAATACTCAGCTCCGTGGGAAGCGTTACCGCCCGAAAAATATCACGAAATGAAATTCAAAGCGGCTGATATCATTATCACCCGGTTGGAAAAACAATATCCGAAACTGCGGGAACACATTGAAGAACTTGAAATTGCCACTCCGCTGACTCATATGCGTTACTTAACCCATCCGGGTGGAGCCATTTACGGATATGAACAGGATTTAAAATCAAGTGTTTTCTTCTTTCCGACGGAAAGCCGGATTCCGAATTTGGAATTCGCAAGCGGATGGGTCAATGCCTGCGGATTCGGCCCCAATTACATGTATGCCGATAAAGTTGCCAAACGAATTGCAGAGGAGGCGGATGTCAAATGAAATCAATCAAGGAAATGCTGTTGGAAACGCTGAAAAACGGTCCGGAGGTTTTGACAGATATTACCGCCTGCCGCCGCAACGGAAAAGACATCATTACGGAAATCGGCCGCGTTGATAAAAAAATTGCCGAATATCATCCGAAAATGCTGAATTTGGAAGTTTCCGAAATCATTCCGAACGGAAACGAGGCCAAAACTTTCCGACTGACTTCAGAAAACGGTTATCTGCCGCCTTTTTTGGCGGGGCAATTCATCAATCTGTTTGTCGAAACCGACGGAGTCAGAACATCGCGTCCATACAGTCTGTCCTCTTCACCGCTGCAGCGCGGGTATTACGAAATTACCGTCGCCCGCACAGCCGACGGTTTTGTTTCCGCCTATCTTCTTGACAAAGCAAAACCCGGAGACCGGTTTGAAGCAAACGGTCCTGCCGGACATTTCTACATCAATCCTGTTTTTCACAAAAAGAAATCTGTCTTCATTGCCGGCGGAAGCGGCATTACTCCTTTTGTCTCGATGATTCGCGATATTTTGGAAAGCGGGAAAAACCGCGACATTATTTTACTTTACGGATGCCGAAAAGAAAATACGGCTCTTTTTTACGAAGAACTGAAGGAAAAAGTGCTCGCCCATCCGAATTTCCGTTTTGAATTAATTGTCTCAGAAGATGAATCATTTAAAGGCAGAAAAGGACTGATTGACGCTGAAATCATTCGGGAAACGGTACAGACAACAGACGCCGCCGATTTTTACATCTGCGGTCCCCAAGTAATGTATGATTTCTGCGAAAAAGAGCTGGCAGCCTTAAATACCGACAAAAAACGCATTCACCGGGAAGTTTTCGGCGCATCCAAAAGTATCCAAACCGAACCCGGATGGCCTTCGGATTTAACGGGAAACGAGGTTTTCAAAATAAAAATCGACGGAAAAATCATTCCGGCAAAATCCGGAGAATCTGTTCTGGCAGCGTTGGAACGGGCTGGTATTAAAGCTCCGGTTTGCTGCCGAAGCGGCGGCTGCGGAATTTGCCGTGTCCGGTTAGTTTCCGGCAAGGTTTTCACCGCCCGCGGCGTTCTCAAACGGTATGCGGATGAGATGTTTGGATACATCCATTCCTGCAAATGTTTTCCGATTTCCGATTTGGAAATTTTACTTTAACACACTTCAATCAAGGAGGGGTTATGTTCTTTTTTACGGGATACACATGGCAGAATGTCTTAACAGCTGTTGTCGTTTTGGCCGCATTGGTGGCTTTAAATGAAATTACCCGTCGATACAAATCGGCCGCACTGTTGATTTTTTTATTTTTACCGATCGCATTAATGATTTTTGTCTGGCCGGAAACAGCCGTCCGCGGCAGCGGTGATTGGTTCCCGATTGTCAAAACCGTTTCGGCTTTGGCCGGAGTTCTCGGATTTATGGCAATACGCTATACAAAGGCAGGAAAAATCAAAGCCGTTCTGCTGTTTCCGTTTGTCATTTTGGCAATCAACATCGCCGAAGCAGTTTACCGCGATATTGAAGTTTTTATCAAATACGCCGGAAAACCGGCCGTTTTCAATGAAATCGACGGTCTTTTTATGCAGGGAGGTCCATGGAATTTAATGAATGCCGTTGCGGGTATTTTTTTGATTCTGACAATCACAGGATGGTTCGGAATCCGCATTGCCAAAACAAAATCGCGCGATATGATTTGGCCCGATCAGCTGTGGTTTTGGGTTGTTGCTTATGATTTGTGGAACTGGTCATATTGTTATAACTGCATTTCAACAAGAGCCATGTACGCCGGTTTCCTTTTGTTGATTTCCTGCACGATTGCCGAATTTTTTATTCAAAAAGGCGCTTATTTGCAGCACCGCGCGCACACATTAGCGTTATGGACGATGTTTTCAGTCACTTTTTCCGATTATGCCAATCCGGAAACCGCCGTCGGAACTTTCTTTTCCATCACTTCATCATACAGACCTGAAGCGTTGTGGATCTCGGCATCGTTATCATTGGCATTCAACGCCGGTCTTTTTATTTTTATGATATACAAATCGATCCGCAGTAAACGCAATCCGTATACAAAAGATCTGTATTCCGATTTGAAGGCTTACCGAGACGTCCTGGAATCCAACCGGCTGAATTGAATTCTCTGTAAGAGCGCTCTTTCGGAACGTTTCATTTCATTCCCCGCGCCGCCTTGATTTGGTCATAGGCGGCGTTGATTTTGGCAAACCGTTCGTTTGCCTCTTTCTGCACATCGGGGCCGAGCGATGCCACGCGGTCGGGGTGGTATTTGACGGCCGCTTTTTTGTAGGCTCTTTTCACCTCTTCGTCGGAAGCGGATTCGCTTACTTCCAGAATGTCGTAGCACGCTTTCAGGTCGCTGCGGTACATTCCTCCGGCCGAACGGTTTTCCGCCGCCGAAACGCCGAGCAGAACGGCTATCCGCTTAATGAGGTTTTCTTCCTCCAAAGTCTCTTCGCCGTCGGCCGCCGCCAAACCGTGCAGAAAGTGGATAATCAGCAGACGGGCGGACGGATCAAAAATTTCGGAAATCTGCCGGCAGATCTGCTCAACGGGGACTTTCTCCGATACAAAAATCTTCAGCCGTTTCATCATGCGGGCGGCTGTTGCCGGCCCAAATTCACGGATAAAAAATTCCTTGGCAAACAGAACTTCGGCTTTGGAAACAACGCCGTCAGCTTTGATCACTTCCGCTGCCAATCCGGAAAGCGCAAGAAAAAACGCGTCTTGGGTTGATTGTTCCGCCTGCCGCCGAATATCGATTTGCGACTTTTCAATAAAAACACCGAGAAAATAACCGATAATTGCGCCGATCGGTCCGCCGATGACAAGTCCGAGCAGCGCCAATCCGAATCTCATGCCGATTTCTCCCGTAAACGGCTATATTTGCGAAAACGCGCTTTTCCAGGCAGTTTCGATTTCCGAAAGTTTCAGATTTACGACCGTTTTTCCGCTGCGTGTAATGCGAAAATCGTCAGAGTCCTCAACCGTTCCGATTTCGGCAAACACCGAACCGGCCATCGTCTCTTCAAATTCGTCCGCCTTTTCCGGCGCCACGGAGACCAAAAAACGCGACGGCGTTTCGCAGAAAAGTATCCGCGCCGTTTCAAAGCCGGCCGCCTCTTTGACCGCGTCAAGGTTCAGCGTACAGCCGAAGCGGCCGGCAAACGCCGATTCGGCCGCCGCCACCGCCAGTCCGCCGTCGGAGAGGTCGTGGCAGGAACGCAACAGCCCCCGCCGGATGGCCTCCGCCGTGCGCCTGTAAAGCGGCAGCGCGGTTTGAGTGTCGACGGAAGGAACGTCCGCATACGCCGCGCCGTTGATTTTTTCGAAAGAGGTGCCGCCCATTTCCCCGCGGGTGACGCCCAAAAGATAAATTTTATCGCCCGGTGTTTTGAAATCCGATGTTTGAGAACGGCGCACATCGTCCGTAATTCCCATTAAAGAGACCAAAAGCGTCGGCCGCACCGAAACTTTTTTCCCGCCGAGGTTGGCATCGTTCTTCATTGAATCCTTTCCGGAAATCAGCGGCAGCCCGTAAGCCAGACAGGTGTCCTGCAGCCCTTTGCAGCAGCGAACAAGCTGCGCCGCTTTAAAACGACCGTCGGGCGTCGACTCCGACTCCACCGGATCCGGCCAACAGAAGTTGTCCAAAGCCGACGCTTTTTCGGGATTGCCGCCGAGCGCAATGTGAGCCCGAAACGCTTCATCAACCGCGCATGCTGCCATCTGATACGGATCCAAATCGGAGTAGCGCTGACAAATTCCGTGAGTCACCGTCAAGCCGCGGTCAGAATCGTAAACAGGGCGCAAAACCGCACCGTCGGAAGGTCCGTCGCTTTTCTCCCCGATAAACGGCTTGACCACCGACTGCGCCTGAACTTCATGATCGTACTGGCGAACCAGCGGCTCTTTCCCGCCGATAACAGGATCTGACAGCAGCGCTTTCAAATCGTCATTGTAAGACGCTTTTTCGGGGAAAATTTCCTTTTCTCTCTGCGGCGCCTTCCATTCAGCAAGCAAATTCATCTTCGGCAATCCGTCGTGAATAAACGCCAACTCCAATTCACAGACCGGTTTCTGATTGTAAAAAAGCTCAATGAATCCGGAATCGGTAAACTGACCGATAACCGTCGCCTCCACATCGCGCCGCGCCGCCAACGACAAAAATTCATCCAGCGTTTCGGCAGGAACCGCCAAACTCATCCTCTCTTGCGATTCGCTGACCCAAATTTCCCACGGAGCCAAACCGGCGTATTTGAGCGGACATTTGTCGAGATCGACGCGAATGCCGCCGGCGTGTTCAGCCATCTCTCCCAATGAAGAGGAAAGTCCGCCGGCGCCGTTGTCGGTGATTCCGCAGAAAAGCGACCGATCGCGGGCTTCCATTAAAAAGTCGTTGAATTTTTTCTGAGTAATCGGATCGCCGATTTGGACGGCTGATGTCGGTGAGGCTTCATCGAGCGCCAATGAGGAAAACGTCGCGCCGTGAATACCGTCTTTTCCGATGCGTCCTCCGATCATTACGGCAAACGCTCCCGGTTCAATGTGTTTAATCCACGCCCCTTCGCCATTGATTTGCGCCGGCAGAATGCCGCCGGTTCCGCAAAAAACCAACGGTTTCCCGATGTAGCTGTCATCAAAAACAAACGCTCCGCCGACAACGGGAATTCCGGACTGGTTTCCGCCGTCGATGATTCCGCGGTGAACGCCGCTCATCACCCGCCGGGGATGAAGCAGTCCTTCGGGAACCTCTTCATCCTTCGTATTCGGATCACCGAAACAGAGAACATTGGTATTGAAAATCGGCCGCGCCGACTTTCCCGATCCCATAATATCGCGATTGACGCCGACGATACCGGTGATGGCGCCGCCGTAAGGATCGAGAGCCGACGGAGAGTTGTGAGTCTCGACCTTAAAACAAACCAGATGATTTTCATCAAATTCGATAATCCCCGAATCATCGGAAAAAACCGAACGCAGAAACGGCTTTTCCGGCGTCAGCAAATCGGTCGTTTTTTTGATATATTCTTTAAAAAGCGAGTGAATTTCTTCGGTTTTTCCGTTTTCCGTATAAAAGACATTCGCGTTGAGAATCTTGTGTTTGCAGTGTTCGCTCCACGTTTGGGCAATCATTTCGAGTTCGACGTCGGTCGGCTGCGGCGGCAAACCGCTTTCCTTCCGCCGTTTCTGAATATCGCCGCGGCGGTAATACCCGCGCACCGCTTTCATCTCGTCAAGCGAAAGCGCCAAAAGCCGTTCGGCAGAAAGCTTTTGCAAACCGTCGTCCGAAAGCGAATCGATTTCAATCACCGCCGCTTCGGCAGGACTGACCGCCACTTTGTACGGATAGAGCTGCGGAAAACGCGCTCCGGCGGCAAACTCGTCCGCCGTCAGAACCGTCGCCCGTTCAATTAAATCGTTATGGAGAAAACGGGTCAGCCGGTGCAGCTGCGCCTCTGAAAGCGGCTGTTTTGACCGAATGCGGTAGCACGCCGCCGTCTGCACCGCCGTTTCAAGCGGCAAACGGGAGTCTGTAACCGTCTCAATCGCCTTGCGCGCCGTCACCGCCACAGGATTGGAAACGCCGGCTTTATACGTCACCTCAACCGCCGCGCTCCACCCCGGAAAAAAATTCTCCTCATCCGGTGAAACATCAACGGCAATCCGCTGCGCCACCCGATCCGCAAACGCTTCAGCCGCCTGCTGCGGCGACAGCCCGCCAAAATCGGTCAAATAAACATCGCTGACAGCGACCGCCTCGATTTCGTTCGAAACCCATTTGCGCAATTCGCGGCAAATCTTCAACGCCCGTCCGTCATCGGCCGGATTTTTATAAAAAACCTCGATTCTCATGCGCCCATTCTATCACATTTCCGGCGATTATGCCAGATGCGTTGAAAGCTCTTGTTTTGGGCGCGTGCGCGCGCCGCAAGAGCGCGCGCACCGCGTCGACGGCGGGCACGGCCTGCCTGCCGGCAGGCAGGCAGGCAGCCTTGCGGCTCCCGCCGTGCCGCTCGCGCCTTCGGCAGCGGCCGCCCTAACCCCCCGCAAATGCGTCAGCCGCCGGCTTCTTTCCATTTCTCACTGCGTTTTAAAAATTTCTCAGTGAGTTTTTAAAATTTCTCACTGAGAAATGGGTCGTTTGTCAGTGAGAAATAAAGCATTTGCCGCTATCCCAAGCGGGAACAAATATTGCATTCAAAAGGTACAAAACCCGGCGTTGAAGGCGGCAGATTCTCAAAAGCCCCTCATTCTGCCGAAGTCAGAATGAGGCGTTAAAGTCGGCCGCTCATTTCCGCTTCAATCCCTCGCACGCCGGAAAAACCGCTGAATTTTTTCACTTTTTTCTCAAAACCCCTTGCTCCTCCCCTCGCCTCTCCACCCCCCCCCCCCCCCCCGC
>CALXKN010000024.1 GCA_944388995.1 uncultured Spirochaetota bacterium
TAATTTTCTTAAATAAAAATTTTAAAAAAAAAAAAAAGAGAATAAAAAAAAAAAAAAAAAAATATATAAAAAAAAAAAAAAAAAAAAGGTTTTGATGTTCGGGGGGGGGGGGGGCATAATCAATACGGAGAGGTCGTTTTCAACAAATTGCTTCACCGTAATAAACCGGTAACGCCGGAAAACCGGCGCTGCGGAAGGAGGGAATAATGAAAAAGAGGACTGGCAGTCTTTTCCTGCCTTTTATTCTGACGCTCTTTGCCTGCAGAATCGAATTGCCGTCAGGGGTTTTTGATTCGCTGGACAGCGGCGAGGTGCTTTCGGCCTTAGCGTATTTGGATGAAGGTGCCCGCGAGGGAGCGTCGCTTCCGCTGTCGTTGACTTTACCTGACGGCGTCAGAACGATGGTTTCCTCTTACGATTGGGAAATCGTCAACTGGTTCGGGCATACGGTTTTTACTTCGGAAAAAGAAGGGCCCGTTGTGACCGGGTTGACAGCTGAGGAATACACGGTTTTTATCACCATCTCCGACGGTGCGGAGCCGCCGTCGTCCCGTGTTTTTGAAAAAACTTTTATTGTTTGGAAACCGGACGAACTTTCCGGCTTGGCGCTGCTCGGACTGACGGCGGAGTGTGACAGCGGCGCTTACAAGAACGATAACGTCACAAATATCACATCCGATTTGAATTTTAATGCGCAGATCGCCGAAGATTATTTAAACAAAGCGTTAAAACTGAATTGGATTGTCCGCAATGATACGTCAGAAAACGGATCGGTTGATGTGCCTCCTTCGGCGGCCGGAGAATTCGTCGTTTCTGTCGGCAAAGGGAAAACTTTTGAGGACGGAGTTTACGAGTTTTATCTTGAAGATCCGACAAACGAAGAGGCTGTCGGAAACCGCGTTCAGGTCACTGTTGATACGACGGCGCCGGTGCTTGCGTGGAAAATTGCTGATGAAGAAGTTCAAACCGAGTGGGCGTTTAACGAAGGCGAAAGCGATCTGACATCTTATGCGGCGGTTTCTTCCGATTCGATTCTTGAAACGGTGAGGTACGAAACCAATATTCCCGGTTTTAATGAAATGACGGTCAAACAGTTCCGTTGCGATTGTGCAGGAGCTCAACAGATTGTCGGTTATCAGGGAAGCGACTTGGCCGGAAATCTTTCTAATGCGCTGAGTCGCACAGTGACGATCAAAGATCCTCCGCAACCGAAAGCCATCGAAGATCCTTCGTTTGAAGAAGGCGGTGCCGGTTTGGACGGTGAAGGAAATTGGGATGAAAGCAAAGGCAAGCTGAGTACAGCATGGTCAGCGGACGTGAAGACGTTCGTAACGAAAGGAGCGTGGACAGGTACGGCGTCCTCTTTCGGTCAAGGACCGTTCCGCTATTATGATGAAGGAACGAAATTTGAGGGAAAAGCTTATGCCGGCGTAAAGGCGGCTGAAACGAAAAGCGGCAGCAATTCGTTCTGGTTTTGCGGAACGTTTGACGCCGGATACGATATATGGCCTCCCGGAAACTGTTGGTACTCCAATTCTTCCGGTTCGCTTTACCAGGAAGGGTTTGATTTGCAGAAGAATGTCACTTACACCGCATCCGTTTGGGTAAAAAGCAATAATAACGCCATTCCTGCTGACAAAAACGTTAAAATCTGCTTTGCCGTTTTGGCATTCAATGAAGACGGCAGTCTTAACCGTAGCGGCGTCGAAATTTTGGCAAGCGCTTATACAACGGACGCCGCCTTTACGGATTACGAACAGGTTTCCGTCGGATACACCCCTGCCGAAAACCAAACCGTTGCTGTTTTTATTGAAAAGGACGACCGCGGCGAAAGCGATGATAACTGGGTTCATCTTGATGATGTCGGACTGACGGCACAGTGGCTGAAAGTTTCGCAAGAACTTCTGAAATTCTCTGAGGAATAAGGAGGAAATACAATGAAAAAAATGATTTTTATCATAACGGCAGCCGTTTTTCTGACATTCGGCTGTAAAGGCGAAGAAGGATCGCTTTCGGTGTCGGTTACGCCGTCAAAACCGAATCCCGGAATCGGCGAAGAGGTGGTTTTTTTGTTGGAAGTGGCGGATACCAAAAACACCGAAGACGTTTCCGGTAAATGGTACATTTATAACGGCAACGGCGTTCAAATTAAATATGAAGAGTTTACGGGAACTTCGCTGACGCACATTTTCACGAATTACGGAGACTATTCGGTGAAAGTTGTGGCTCAGAATAAAAAGAATTACGGAACGGGAACGACGGTCGTTTCCGTGGTTCAGAATTCCGGCAACGCAATCGATTGGACGTTGGCCGATGAAGATAATTCCGTCAGTTTTAAAGCCGGAGAAGTGATGACGCTGAATTTTGTCAAATTAAAAGAAATGCTGGAATCGGGGGCGCGGATCGACGTTCATATTGTCAATCAGGATACCGAAGCGATTCTGTTTTTTGAAACCGATATCGGAGGACAAATTTCCGTTCCGACATCGGCGGCGGACAAAGGCAATTACCGTTTGGTTTGTGTCGTGAAATACTCCGACGGATCGCAGGTTTCCGTTGAAGATCAGTTGGTTTTAATGGATCCAAATAATCCGATCAGTCTGCTGATTTCCGCAACGCAAAATGATTCCCGTTACGAAGACACGATTTATGTTTCCGGTTTGGCTAAACACGAAGGAAATGCGGAACTGACGACCGTTAAACTGATTCGGAAGGTCTTTTACGGTCGGGAAAAAGGAGCGTATCCGTTGGCGGCTTTGAATGAGGACGGCGGTATTAAAAGTTACATTAACGGGGATTTCATTGTCCGCGAAGAAATTTATACGCCGAATGAGGAAGGGCCGTTCCTCTACGAACCTCTTACGGGACAGTTTGAATTTACCGATCCGATGAATTATTACGATGAAGACGGCAATGTCGAAGAGGCCGGATTTAAATGGAGTTACGCCAAAATTGACCGTGAAGCGTGGAAATCGGTTCTGCGGAAAAAATATTTCAGTTTGGAGCAGGCAGTTTCCGTTTCGTATCAGATTGCGGCCGTTTCAGAAACCAATCCTGAAGAAGAGGTTTTTTCTGCCGTCGTGAAAGGATGGCCGTATATCAATAAAACATCACTGTGTCAGATTTTTTTCTGGTATAAAGATGCGGCGCTGAACCGGCTTTGGCATATGCAGTGTCCGCGGTGGTGTTGGAAGCAGACGGCATCATGGCTGCTGAAAACGCAGAAATACAGCGGTTTGAAATCAGGGGAAGTCGGTTATACCGTCAGCGGTCTTTCCGGTGAAGGTTATGTGCGCGACTATTCCGATTGGGCTGATGTGATGATTTTTACCAACGGAAATGTTTCGACCGGTGAGATTTCTCTCAGTTCTAATCAGAGAAAAGAGTACTCCGGTTCGTTTACCGTTCTGACCGATCTCTACGGAAGTTTTCGGATGGATATTAATGCCATATCAGTCCGCGATATGGTGCTTCAGTACGGAATGTGGACGGACGGCGGCGCAAGCGGCTCTGTTGTCATTACGCGTCCGGACGGAAAAAGCGAAACGGTTTCCGCCGCCGAGTTGGAATCATTCATGCCGAAATATGAAGCGTCCTCACAAAATAAAATTGCCGGCAACGGTTACGATGACTGGGATGATACGGGCGCCGGATTCGATTTATTACGGGAAGGCATGAGTTGGACTATGTTTAATTTTAAATACCCTCCGTTAAAGGCGCCCGCTTCGGAGGGCGGTTACAGTGATATCCAGCATGGAAATTGGGGCGGACGCGAGGCTGATTGGGAAATACGTTACGAAATCAGCGGTTGATTGAAAGCTTTTTCAAAAGAGGGCTCGACAAAATCCGTAAAAAGTGACATAATAAGTTATCGTACCCATAGCTCAGCCGGATAGAGCATTAGATTCCGGATCTAAAGGTCGGAGGTTCGAATCCTCTTGGGTACAAAAACCCGGTACATTGATTGTACCGGGTTTTTTATAAAATAACGCGGTTGCGGCCTTCGTTTTTTCCGCGGTAAAGACGGCTGTCGGCATCGTCAATCATCTGCGAAAGCAAACCGTAGTTTTTGGCGGAATCGGAAATTCCGAAAGTCATGGTGACTTGAAGCAGTTTGTCTTTGTACGCGAGAACCGATTTTTCAATATTTTCCCGAATTTGATTTAAAATGAGTTCAGCGTTTTGCGGCGGCATCGGAAAATAAAACAGAAATTCTTCTCCGCCCCAGCGGCAAACCGCAATTTTTGTTTCTTCGGAATAAGGAGAAAGCAGAGAAGCGGTTGTTTTCAGAATCAAGTCGCCGGCTTCATGACCGAAACGGTCGTTGAATTGTTTGAAAAAATCAAGATCCGACATGGCGACGCAAAATTCTTTGTCCGACGACGCAAACGCTTTTTCCAGAAAATCTTTCATAAAACGGCGGTTGTAAAGTCCGGTCAGTTCATCCCGGAACGACATTTCGGATAAAACGGAATTTTCTTTTTCGATAATGGAAAACTGCGTTTGCATATGGAGCATAAAATATAATGATAAAAACCCGATCATAAAGCTGACGCAGATGGTATTGAATGTCAGAAAAGTCAAAAGCGCCGGAAAAGAAATATCTGTTTCCGGTAAAAAAAACGATAGAATCTGAAAAAAGAACAAATATCCGAGAATATTAAAGATAAAGGCGCACCCCAGAAAAATAAACCGGAAGCGCTGGCTGTGTTCAGTGTATAAAATATAAATCGAGACGGGAATCAGTACAAAAAAATAAAGCGGGAAGCCTAAAGACGTTCCCACTGAAAATTCCAGCCAAGTAACATTGGCAACAATTTCAATAAAAGTCAAAATATAAAAAATGATAAAATTAGAAACTTTGATAAAGACGGAGAAGCAGAAAAAAGCGACGGCGGCAACGGCGGAATAAACCGCAACCGGCCAGATTCCAAAAATAATACCGAGAATGAAATAGCCGACATGAGTAAACCCTCCGAAAAAAATCAGGAGTTTAATTTGAGAATTAATATTTTCTTTCAGTTGGGAAAAAAACAGAGGATACCCCCTTTCAACCGTATTATAACCGATTCCGGAAATAAAAACAACTTTTATTTTTCATTTCTTCCGGGCAATGATGCAGAACCATCCGTTTTTCCGTTCGCTGCGGACGCTGAAAAAACCGGCCGCTTCCGTAAAGTCAACCAAGGCGTCCGCGGTGTAAATTTTCATTCCCCGGATACGTTCGCATAAATCCGGATCCGGCGCGCTCAATTCGCAGGCAATCAGGAGTGTTCCGTTCGGCTTCAGAACGCGGTAAAGACCGTTTAACGACCGTTTCAAGTCGGGCCAAAAATAGACGGTTTCGAATGCGGTTGCAATATCAAATGAACGGTCTTTATACGGCAGTGCGCCGACATCGCCGAGTCTTACGGTGCAGCGGTCGCCGGCAAAGCGGGTGCGTCGGATTGTTGCGGCGACGCAGTCTTCGGAATAATCGATAGCATCCACAGATTCGCATTCAGTCTCTTTCAAAAGCAACGCCGCTAACGCACCGCCTCCGCAGCCGATGTCCAGGATCCGCGATTCCGCCCGAATATCGAGAAATGAGAGCCCCCAACGGTACAGCGGCTCATGACGGCGGTTCATGCGGAGCATCATCAGTTTTCCAAGGAATCCGTGCGGTTTGCGGGCATTTTGAAAAAAACGGTCTTTTAAATTCATCCGCTTTCACCGCCGGGATTTAAAGAAAAAAGTCTGCACAGACGCGGTTTTCCGTTACGGAACGGATGAAGTCAGCCGCTTTCAGATGGTCGGGATGCGTTTGATAAATTGCGAGAGCGTTTTCGTCGGTCAAAATGCTTTCCAGTAAAATGTCGCCGGTTGATGAAGCGGGGAGAGGAGAGCGGACTTTCAGAGACAGCAAACCGGGAATACGACCGTTGAGCGCTTCTAATTCGGTTTTGATTTTTCCGAATGCGGATTTTTTTTCGTCTTCCGTTAAACTGCTTTTAAACGACCACATGACGATGTGTTTGAATCCGGTTTCTGCATTGGTTGTCTTTTCGATTCGCCGTAAATGGCGGCCGCCGGCAAATTCGGCGCCGATAAAGGCGTCAATCATCATTTCAGGTGAATCGACATAGTCGATCCGTCCGCCAAAAACGAGAAAATCGGCGTTGTTGTGTTCTTTTGCCATGCGGGCGGCAAAAGCGTTTTGCGGCAGTGCGGCGCGGATTCCGTCAATTTTGTTGGCGGCAATGCTCATGCCGATACCGGTTCCGCATAAAAGAATGCCGAAGTCGTAACCGCCGGTTAAATACTCTGCGCACGCTTTTTCCGCCATATCGGGGTAATCGACCGCTGATTCGTCATCGGTTCCGAGATTGACGACCGAAATTCCTTTTGATGTTAAATACGCGCAGAGCCTTTTTTTGAGACCGACAGCTCCGTGATCGTTTGCCATGACAACTTTCATGCTTTTATTTTATCCGAAACAGCGGCCGCACGCAATAAACGCAGGGAAAATTTTTTCCGCAAAACGCCGTTTCGATTCGCTATTGAAAAAAATTTCTTCCCGTGATATTCTGAAATCGGAGGAAAAATGAACGAAGAACGGAAAGACGGCGACAAAACGCCTCAACAGGACGGTTTGTCTGAAAAATTTTTAAAAACGAGAACGATTCTGTTTTCGGGCGAGGTTGACAAAGAGTCGGCGGAAAAAGCAATCCGTCAATTATTGCTTTTAGCCGGTGAATCTGATGAGCCGATTCGGTTTTTCATTGACTCTCCCGGGGGTGACGTCGATGCCGGTTTTGCCGTTTACGATATGATTCGGTTTATTAAGCCGAAAGTTTACACAATTGCGATGGGATTGGCAGCCAGCGCCGGAGCGCTGATTTTACTGGCTGCGGAAAAAGAAAACCGTTTCGGGCTGCCGAATTCCCATTATCTGATTCACCAGCCGCTGAGTTACGGAATGCGCGGAGTGGCCACCGAAATCGAAATTCACGCTAAAGAAATCGAAAAAACCAAACAGAAAATCAATGAAATCATTGCCGAAAAAACCGGAAAACCGCTGAAAGTTGTCGAAAAAGACACCGATCGCGATTATTGGCTGAATGCTGACGAAGCATTCGCCTACGGATTAATCGGAAAAATCATCGAACGGGAAAGCGATTTGCCGTAAGGAGCCGTCATGGATTTGGAACCGTATTTGAATCGAACCTTTTCGGGATTTAAAGCCGAAGATTTTCCTGCAGGAACGAAAATTTACATGGGAAAGGTGCGGGATATTATTACCCTCGACGGCAAGCTGTTGATAACAACCAGTGATCGCGTTTCGGCTTTTGACCGCGTATTGTCGACGATTCCGTGCAAAGGAGAGCTGCTTAACCGCATGGCGCTTTTTTGGTTTGACGAAACGGCCGATATTATTCCCAATCACATCATTAGACGGGTAACGGCGCGTACGGTTTTGGTGAAACAGTGCAAAGTGCTCCCTATTGAAGTCATTGTGCGCGGTTACCTGACCGGTTCGGCGTGGCGTGATTACGAAAAGGGACGTCCTGTTTCCGGAATTCGACTGCCGGAAGGACTCAAACGCGATCAAAAGTTTGAAAAACCGTTGCTGACGCCGTCAACCAAAGCGGAAATCGGTCTTCATGATGAACCGATTTCCCGTGAAGAGATTTTAAACCGAAAACTGGTGCCGGCTGATGTTTGGGAGAAGGTAGAAGCGGCGGCTTTTGCGCTGTTTGCCCGCGGAACGCAAACGGCAGCACGCAACGGTTTGATTTTAGTTGATACCAAATATGAATTCGGGATTGACGCTGACGGAAACGTTGTGCTGGTCGACGAAGTTCACACTCCCGATTCGTCGCGTTATTGGTACGCCGACACCTACGAAGCGTATTTTGAACAGGGAAAGGATCAGCGCAAAGTCGATAAGGAATTTCTGCGGCAGTGGCTGATGGAACGCGGTTTTTCCGGAAACGGTGAAGCGCCCTCCATTCCCGATGACGTTCGCCTTGAATTGGCGCGGAAATACATCAACGCGTTTGAAACCGTCACCGGCATTCCGTTCGTTCCCGAAAGTCTGCCGCCGGAAGAGGAGCTTAAGGCGGTCCGCGCGGAACTGTCATAATGAATTGCCTGACTCGGTTTTCGTGTCAGGTAATTTTCCGTCTTTTCAGTGGGGGTCATTATTGACTTGATTCGAAAAAACACATTCGAACGGCTTTATCTGAAAATATTGGATCGATGGCAGCCGAAAGCGGAACAGTGGCGTTGTTCCGCTGAGAGTTGGCTGAATCGGCTGATTTCAAAAATTTCGCCCGATAGCGGGTGATAAATTGAAATTTCATAAAAATACAATCAGTGTTCTTGACAAATTCTTCTTTATAAGATAAAATGAACGGAGATTTAAACGGAAGAACAAAATGATCTGTTCTTGCACAGCACAGCACAGCACAGCACAGCACA
>CALXKN010000025.1 GCA_944388995.1 uncultured Spirochaetota bacterium
TTGCCGAAGAACCGATTGCCGAAGAACCGATTGCCGAAGAACCGATTGCCGAAGAACCGATTGCCGAAGAACCGATTGCCGAAGAACCGATTGCCGAAGAACCGATTGCCGAAGAACCGATTGCCGAAGAACCGATTGCCGAAGAACCGATTGCCGAAGAACCGATTGCCGAAGAACCGATTATCGAAGAACCGATTATCGAAGAACCGATTATCGAAGAACCGATTATCGAAGAACCGATTGCCGAAGAACCGGTTACCGAAGAGCCGATTCTCGAAGAACCGGTTACCGAAGAGCCGGTTATCGAGGTACCGGTTGCCGAAGAGCCGAAAGAAGATTTTTCTTTCGCCGCGTTCGATATCTCCGATGAAGATTTTGATTTGCCTTTGGAGGATGAAAATCAGGATGACGCGGAGCAGAAAGGCGCAAAAACCGCCGACGAAAATGCGGACGAAAACGACCTCTCTTTTTTTGACGATCTGGATTTCGGATTAGGAGACGAAGAGCCCGTAAAAAAAAAAATAAGTTCCGGCAATGACGCCGTCGGAAACGGTTCCGATGAAGATTTAAAAAAAGAAGTCAAAGACTTAATCGAACACATCGAAAAAGTTTTAGGCGAGATTCCTCAGGAAAAAATCGAAGAGTTTACCCGTTCACCGGAGTACACGGCCTACCGGAAGCTCTTTACCGATTTGGGATTGGAATAAATGCAGGAATCGAATCTTCCCGTCAGCATGGAAGCGTTTCCGCGCGACAAAATTTTTCACATTTTCAGAATGATCAACCGCATTCGGAAAGCAAAGAAATCCGTCTTGCTGTACCTCGTCCGAAATGAATTCCGACCGGTTTACATTGAAGGATACGGTTTTTCCGTTTTCTCGCGCCTGAAAATTCCGTCCGAATGGAAACCGTTCATCGGTTCAAAAAAAGCGGAAAGGTATTTTCAGGGAGAAGACCGTCCGTCAAAAGAATTTTTATGCGAAGAATTTATTTGCGGCGGAGAACATTTTCTTTATCTGACGTCAGACTACACACCGGAACCGAACCCGCTGCCGATCGCTCTTCTGAAAGAAGATTTTTTCAAATCGGGGAATTTGCTGGCCGTAAAAAAATGCGAATACTTCTTCAGACACTGCCGGAACAGCCTGACCGTCCATTTTATCAGAACCGACTGCGCCGCGATTCCCTTTTCCGACGCCTTGAAAGCCGAGGCGGCGATTTACGGCCGCCTCATGACGCTTTTTTCCTCGCGGTCGCTCGTCATCCGAGTTGACTTCGGAAAACTGCTCATTCTTTCTGATTACGCCTTTTATCCTGATCCGGCAGCTATTCGATTCCACGTTTTTGAAATTCTCAGAGACCTCCTTCCTCATGAAGTAAAAATCGACGTACGGACGGTATTAAGCGATCCTTCTTTAATTGCAGAGAAAGACCTTGTCGACGAATTTTTCACCTGAAAACCTTAGCATCGAAACGACTTTATCCGGAGTCAAAACCGTCCGCGATGGAGCACGGTCACTGCTCTCCCGAAGCCATCCTTGGGTAGAGGCTGAGAAACTGCTGTCGGCAGCCGGACTAACCGTCGATGTTCCATTGATGATTATCGGTGATTTTCTCGGATATGGAACCGCCGCCGCATTCAAAAGCGGACGGCAAACGGTTTTAACCATTTATCCCGAAAAACGATTTTTAACCGAATCGGTTTGGAACGGTCCCGGAGAGACGACTTTCTTCGCGGCTGCTGATTTTGAGGAAAAAATCAACCGCTTCCTATCACTTAAAAATATTGCGGTCTGGGAAATGCCGGCGGCAGCGCCCTATTATGAAAACGAACGAAACCGCCTTCACCTGCTGATAAAAAAATCAATGCAAGAACAGCTGGCAAACGATACTGTCGAAATCGCTTTTTCCCGCTCCTGGCTCTCCAACGCACTGCGCTTCTTTCAAGAAAGCCGCCGCTCAATTGGAATGTTACAGGCAGATTTGAATACTCCGATTCTTATTGCCGCACCGGGACCTTCGCTGGAAGCCGTTATTCCGTCGATTATCCGTTACCGGGAACGATTTTTATTGACTGCTGTCACATCGGCTGCCGCTGTTTTGCAGTCGCACGGAATCCGCGCAGACTTTTACTTCGCCGTCGATCCCGGTTTTTACGCCCGTAAACTCTGCTACTTTTTAAAGCCTCCCGCCTGCGGCTGGATATTACCGCCAACCGCAAACGTTCCCGCATCAAACGCTGCCGCTATTCCATTTCGGCAAAATCTGCCGCCGGAGACCGCTGGCGGATCTTTTTGGAACACAGAAAATTTTCCGCTATTGCCTGAAATGCCGACTGTCACGGCCTCTGCTTTTCTTTTTTTTCAGTCTTTTAAACAAAAAGCCTTTGCCGGACTTGATTTGACCGCGCCTGCCGGAAAACCGTACGCCCGCGGCCACGCAGCCGTCCGGGATGCGCACGATACCGCCTGCCGGTTCTCGCCGGCGGAAACCCGCTTCTCCGACGGCAGACACACCCGCCCTCTTCCCGTTTTCAGAAATCTTTTCGCGCAGATAACCGCCCGCACCGGAGAGAAGCCGGTCCGCCTGTGCGCTCCCGTTGAAGATGACGCTGTTTTTACGGAAAAAGACGCGTCATGGTTCGAATCCCTGCCTGAGCAGCCGGTCAAAGCGGCCGTATCCGTTGAGGCGTCGCAGCTTCAAAAGGCAATTTCTGAGGCTGCACAAAACTTTTTAACCGAATCCATCGAACAGGTATCTCGAATTCAAACGGCTGCCGAAGTCGACGCATTACCGGCCGCCGTCCGCGCAGCGGCGTTCCGAGAAGCTATCCGTGCCCGAAACAATATTTCTTCTGCAAAAGAATTTCAAAAAACAGCGCTGCGGCGCCTGAAAAGGTGGCAGAATCGTGTTCGTTGAAAAAAGAGAATCGCGCAGCGGTCTTCCCGTTCCGGTGATTATCGGCGACGCCGGTGAAATCTTTCTTTCTTCCTCATACGATCCTCAAAAAGAGGCAGAAAAACTCATCCCCTTTTTAAAAAATGACGATTTAGTCTTTTTTATCGGCGGTCCGCCCGATTATCTCCCGACTCTTGCCGCAACTGAAAAACGTCGTGTTTTTGTGCTGGCATTTCCCGAAGAGATGCCGCTTTACGAAAACCGTTCGGTATCAGGTCAAAAAAACACACCGACCATTCTCGAAATCACCGACGGATGGGAAGATGAAGTGAGCCGCCGCCTTTTTCCGTTTTGCAGTCGATCTTACCGCATCATACCAAACCGCGGTTGGGAAGCGGCGGCACCGGAACGAATGCGCGATATAAAAAGCCGACTGAATGGTGTTTTGGAGAGAATGATCTCCGACGCAGCCATTTTTAAGCGTTTCGGCCGACTTTGGCACAAACACTTTATGAAAAACAAGCTCCTACCAAACCGCTTTCTGCCGGAATTTACACCGATCGAGACCGTCTACATCGTCGGCGCTGCTCCCTCGTCGGAAGAAGCCCTCTTTCTTCTGAAAAACCGTCCGACCGAATCGGTGATTGTCGCCGTCGACACAGCTTACTCATTCCTCATTGAAAACGAAATTGAACCGGAATACGTCGTCACCATCGACGCCCAGCTATGGAGCCTCTATCATTTCATTGGAAAAATTTCACAAAAGACAGCGTTAGTTTCAGATTTAACCTCCCTTCCTCAAATTGCGCAGCGGTTTCAACGTGTCGTTTGGTGTGCAGGCACTCACCCGCTTTGCCAAACAGCCGCCCTTTTTCTCAATCTGCCGCCTTTAAACACCGCAGGCGGCAACGTCGCGACGGCGGCGCTTTCGTTTGCCCGACTTTTTCATCCGAAAACAATTAATGCCGTTGGAGTTGATTTTTCGTATCCGCGCGGAAAATGCTACTGCCGGGGAAGCTGGCTGCCACAGCGATGGCTGAACCGCTGTGACCGCCTGAATACAGTCGATAGTGAAAACGAAGAGCTCCTGCAAAGCCGTCCGTATCGATTTGATGCTGACAACTCCGTTTATCAGCCGCTTCTTTTCGAACGCTACAGAAATGCGTGGAAAACAGAAGCCGACTCTCCCCAGCCCTCTTTTTCGCCGATAACGGAGGACTTCGTTCTCTTTTCCCGCCGCCTGGAGAATCTCCCGGATGAATGTACAGCACCGCTGCGCTGTGCAGAATTTTATAAAGATAATTCTTGACAAAATATCGATTCAATCTTACACTTTCAAGAAGGAGTTTCTATGATTAAAAAAACGTTCGCATTGACACTCTCATTATCCGTTTCAGCACAGCTCGCCGCCCAAACCGAAACCGATTATCTTTCCGGCATGACTCCCGAATGCCGGCAGGATAATCCGAATATTATTTTCATCCTCCTTGACGACGCCGGATACGGGGATTTGCTTGGAAAAAGTGAATTAAAGATGCCCAACATCCGTCAAATGGCGGAAAACGGATTGGTCTTTACGCAGCACTACTCCGGAGCTCCCGTTTCAGCGCCTTCCCGCTGCGCGCTGATGACGGGAAAGCATACGGGGCATACTGCAATCCGCGGCAACAAAGAGTATCGCCCCGAAGGACAGGAAGCCCTGCCGCTCAACGAAAAAACAATCGCCTCCATTATTGCGGAAAATACAAATTACAGAACCGCTCTCTTCGGTAAATGGGGACTCGGAGGCCCCGATTCACCCGGATGGAATGAAGGAAACGGCGATCCGCTTCATTTAGGATTTGACAGGTTTTACGGCTATCTTTGCCAGCGCCAGGCACACACCTACTACCCGTCCCATTTATGGGAAGGAAAGGACGGCAAATGGAGAAAAGACGAACTGGATCACGTCTACTCTCATACTCTTATCACAGAAAACGCCCTCAATTTTATTGAAGAATCACAAAATCAAAAAACGCCTTATTTTCTCTACGTAGCGTACACGATTCCCCACTCATTGCTTCAAATTCCAAAAGAGTACGTTGAAGAGTTTTACGGAGATAAGGCGTGGCCGGCACTGAAGAAAAATTTCGCCGCGATGATGTCTCTCGCAGACCGCGATATCGGACGGATTTTACAAACCGTAGATCCTGAAAATACCATCATTTTTTTCAGCAGCGACAACGGCCCTCACAGAGAAGGCGGAGGCAATCCGAAGTGGTTCCAAAGCAGCGGCGGCTTCCGTGGAATTAAACGCGACGTTTACGAAGGCGGAATCCGGCTGCCGTTGATTGCATGGGGGAAGAATATTCAAAAAGGGACGAGCGAACACGTTTGCGCCTTTTGGGATTTTCTGCCGACTGTTGTCGATATTCTCGGCATTCAAACGCAATATCCAACCGACGGAATTTCTTACGCGCCGACACTTTTCGGAAAAGGAAAGCAGAAAGAACATCCGTATCTCTATTGGGAATTTCATGAACAAGGCGGAAAGCAGGCTGTCAGAAAAGAGAATTGGAAACTGGTGCGGCTAAAAGCGTTTTCAAATCGATCGGTTTTTGAACTCTATGATTTAAGCACCGACCCCAAGGAACGGAAAAACTTAATTCGGCGGTACCCCGAAAAAGCCGAAGAGCTGAAAGAGATTATGAGAAAAGCTCACATTGAATCGGAAATCTTCCCCGGGATACAGCCGATTCCGACAGCCGAATCACGGTAAAGGATCAAAAATCTGCCCCAATAAAATCGGTTCCGAAGAGAGCGTAACTCCAGACTCGTCGGTTTCTACGACAGCAGTTGAGGGCTGCAGGGTAATTTGAAGACTTTCACCGAACCAAAGCGGCCGGTTCATTCGAACCCATTTCGATAAACCGCCGCTTCCATTGACCCGAAACAAAAGGTAGCGGACGCGTCCGTTGATTGTATTGTACACATCGATCCAATCTTCTGAGGAATTGGCTTTTACGTCTTTCTCGATGGAATGAGATCCGATTCGAAACTGATCAAGCAAAAACTCCGTGTTGTTTCGAACCGCAACAGAAATGCTTTTGCCTCCCAGCAAATCGCTCAGATAGGCGGCGCTCACAGTGGCGCGTGAATACACCTCCGTATCATCGGTCAAATCGAGCCAATCACCGTTACCGAAAAAAACTCCCGATTCGGTCTGAATTTCCACACGTTCGGGATAAGCAAAATAATCGTCGATTTTTTTGTGATAAAAGACAATCACCCACTCAAGCAAATCTCCGTCGCGGATGGAGTCGGGAACCCAAAACTCGCGCCGCTGCCCCGGCTGAAACGTCATCTCAAGATCGTCAAGCGAATCAACATTTCCATTTCCCTGATATAGAAAAAACGAGTATCCGTTGCACGTCAATTCACTGATGTAACCCCGGGAAGTCAAATTGGCAATGACAATCGTTCGCTCCAACCCATCGCAGGAGAAAATAAAAAACACACTCAAAAAAAGAAAAACCCGTTTCATTGCCGCTCCGCAACAGCCTCAACTTCAGAAATTTCAACTTCGCCGGCCGGCAGCAGCCGAATACGGACAATTTGCCCCCGCTTCAACACGGGAACAGAAACGTCTCGGTCGCCTGCACTGCCGGACAAAAACCGAAATGTCAAATTTCCTCCCCATCCCGAATCAAAGGCAAAAACCGCAGTCTCTCCGTCGGCAACGGTTTCTTCATTGATGGACCCGATTCCGCGAACAAAGAAATCCGATTTGGAACAAAGCGTCCTTCCGCCGCGCAGCACTTCGCACGCCGCTTCTCCCGCATTTTCCACCTCAACATAAGCTTTTTGATACGAAACGGAGCGCGGCCACTGATTCACATTCGCCGTATATTCTTTCTTCTGCTCGGAAAGGCGCACAGTCAGGTAAATATCAGTCACAAAAAACTCTTCATAATAAACAACCATCGAATCAAGGGGCGGATGAAGCAGCGAGGCAACAGGAAGTAAAAAATACGGGTAGAAAGTCAGCCGATCATCGGTTGACGTCGGCTGATAACGGAAAGTTTTCACACTGCTCTCCAACGAATCGACCGACTGCAGCAAAAGCAACGGATCACGGCTGCCGTCCGGAAGATCCCGCAAATACACATCATAAGGAGAGAAATTTTGTACGCGGATTTCTACCGGATTCGGTTTTTCCCGCGTCAAAGTACAGCTAAAAAGCAAGGCGGCGGCCGCAATGGCAGCCGCACGCGTTAAACGGTTCATTTTTTACTCTTCACTAAAGATATCGCCCAAATCGATTTTGGTCTTTTCAAGTATGAGATCGCCTGTTGATTCGTCTTTGGCGTATTCAAGCTTATCGTTGTTGTTGACCATACGGATCGAGTAGACGTAGCCTTTATCCATCTTGATTTCGGGCAAATCGCACGATTTGACACCGGAAACAACTTTCAGAGAACCGAATGTCTGCGAATCAGCGACTGAACTGCCGGCTTTCGGCATTGCCATTTGGAATGAATAATAGTCTCCAGAGTTGATAATTTTAGTTCCGTTGGTTGTATAAACAATCGACGAACCGTTTCGTAATTCGATTCCGTTATTGAAATCATTATGCACAGTCAGGTAGGCGTAATCGATGTCATAAGAGAGCTGATCCATATCAAGGTACTCTTTCTCGATATCAAGCACCACTTCGGCGTCCGACATGTTGATGATCGCCGTTCTCGGATCGCCGGCCTTATCAGTCGGATAATAGGTGACGGTCTCCTTCAGCTTGGGACTGTACTGTCGGAAAACAACGAAAATTTCGTAATCACCGGCACCGAGATTCAGCCGTGTGTTTTTATGGTTGGCAGGTGCGTATCCGAGCGAAACGCCGTTGATACCATCCAACCGCAAGTCAACACTCATCGACGTATTGTTATTGATGAGCAACGTTCCCGCTCCTCCCAATTTGCCGGAAATTTCATAGGCGTAAGTCGACGGATCGGCATCCGCATTGTAAGCGACGTAAATGGTGGTAAATAACGGAGCCGCAGAGAGATCGGTCAGATTGGCTTTGTAGTCATCGTGACGCATCAATACCAACGGAAAATCGTGCGATGTTGAAAAGATCTCAGCGTTGGGGTTGTTTTTCTTGCTTTTCGAAAAATAGTGGTTGGTCTCCCCTGCTCTGATGCCGCCGATCAAATTCTTGACATCGGCCGTTCCCTGAAAGGCGACCAAATTTTCCTGCGTATTGTTTCTGACCAACAACGCGCGGTCGGCCCCCGTCGCCGATTTAAAGCCGGGAGAAAGAATCCCCGAAACAAAATAATACTCGTCGCACGCCGCAAACAAAAACAACGCCGCGACCGCCGTTAAAAGCTTTGGCTATGTCACAACAAACAGTTGATAAATAGCCATTTTTATAGGGGAGTATCAGAACTCCCCTACAAACTGTTA
>CALXKN010000026.1 GCA_944388995.1 uncultured Spirochaetota bacterium
AAAATACAGGGTTTGTGCCTTGAAAAATCAATCAAAATAAAACGGAAAAAATTATCAGGCTATCCTGAAATTAATACGCTTACAGTGACAGTCTGTTTTTTTGCCAGAGGAGAACGGGCATTCATCAAGATGCCGCTCCGTTCGTTGATTCCCAAACGCAGAAAACGGTATCTGTCGATGTCTCCCGGAGTGATCAACAGTCCCAAATCCAAAAGCCCGCGGTCTACCTTGTCTTTCACAAACGACGCAACGCCGGACTGAATCTCGAAGCGCACCGCCGGATACTTTTTTTGGAAATTCAGAATCAGAGGAGGGAGAATTTCGGCCGCTTTTGATTCTGCCGCACCGATGGAAACAACACCGCTGAGGTTTTTGTCGCGGTTTTTGATTTCGGCAACCGTCTTTTCCTGTAATTCAAGAATCTCTTCGGCGCGCTGCCTTAAAATCATGCCGGCTTCGGTCAATTCAATGTGTTTTTTCCCCCGGATAAAAAGCTGGGTGCCCAGTTCATACTCCAAATCGGAGAGTTGGCGCGAAAGTGTCGGCTGCGTCAAAAACAGCGTTTCTGCCGCTTTGGAAACAGTTCCTTCTCGGGCAACAGCCAAAAAATAACGAAGCAGTCGGAATTCCATGAATTCAGTGTAGCATAAAAACCGATTCCTGTCCGCAAAGTTTTATTTTCTTCTTGAGGATTTGAAAAATTGTTTTATAATAATGAATATCAGCATAAGCAGCGGAACGGAACCATGACGGAAGAGAGTTGGAAAAGATTTAAAACTCTGTTGAAAAACGCCTCGCACGCGGTCGCCTTCACCGGCGCCGGCGTCAGCACGCTTTCGGGAATCAGGGATTTCCGCGGAAAAAACGGGCTTTACAAGCAGCCGGAGACTGAAAAAATGTTCGACACAGAGCTCTTCCGCCGTGATCCGTCGATTTATTACCGCCTGGCGAAAGATTTTATTTACGGATTGGACGAAAAACAACCGTGTGTCGTCCATCGCGTGCTTGCGGATTGGGAGAGGAAAGGAATTCTCTCTGCGGTGATCACTCAAAACATCGATCTGCTGCACCAAAAGGCAGGCAGCCGCCGCGTCATCGAAGTTCACGGTTCTCCTCGGTTCCACTTCTGTCTGCGCTGCGGTGAGCGCGTGCCGTTTAAAGCGGCTGCCGAAACGGCTCGGCGGGGTGAAGTTCCCCTTTGCCCGAAGTGCGGCGGCGTCCTCAAGCCGGAAATCACCTTTTTCGGCGACAGTCTGCCGGAAGAGGCGCTGCGGGAAGCTTGGGAAGAGACGTCCGCTGCGGATGTGATGCTGGTTTTAGGCAGCAGTTTGACGGTTTTTCCGGCGGCAGCGCTTCCCGATTTAACGCTGAAAAACGGCGGAAAGCTGATTGTCGTCAATGACCAGCCGACGCGCGCCGATGCTGCGGCCGCGCTGCGGTTTTCCGATTTGGGAGAGGTCTTTGACCGATTTGAACGGGAAAAGCCGTTTGACTAAAGGAGAAAAGAAAATGAAATGCTGCGGGAAAATGCCGCGGCGGCGGTTGTCGGCGACCGTCGTTTGCGCGGTTCTTTTGTTTTTGTCAGCCCGTCCGGCGGATGCGGGCGAAGAAGGAGTTGCGGTTGCGTTTGAAGATTTGAACTTTGCGGTGGTATTGCCGGAGATGATGCGCGGCCATACGGACATCACCCGCGATGAACAGAATTTCGGCAGTGAAAAGGTGACGACGATTTTGATCGCTTATACAGCGGGAACGCTCTCGGCAAACGTCATCGTTTTCGAAGAGATGTCAAAATCGTTTTTTGAAAACCGCCGCAAAGGGGAACCGCCGTCGCCCTCCCGCGTTTGGGAGTCGCATTCCGGCCGCGTCGTCGTCCTAAACGGACTTCAATCCAATCCTTTCCCGGAAGGAACGCCGGAGTTTGAGCTGTTTCTCGATGATTTTCCGACACAAATGACGGTGGTTTTCAATTCGTTTCGTTTTTTACACAACGCGCACCCTTGATCCTTTTCGTTTTTGGGCGTCCCGACCGCCTGCGGCGGCCGTCGGCGCCCTCCGAGCCCGGTCTGCCCGCCTGCCGTCGGGCAGACGGCCTTGCGGCCCTCTGCGGGCGCCTGACGCCTTCGGCCGCGCTGCGCCTTCTTTGAGAATCGGCAGCCGCTGAAGTCCGGCGCCGCCTTCCGGCTTTTCAGGCGGCCGCGGGCGAAGGCGCGCGGGATTGAAGCGCAAATGAGCGGCCGACGGGAAGCGGGCGCAGGGCAAAGCGGCAGCTTTGCCGCGTGAACGGGCGCAGGGAGGCCGCGAATTGCAGCGGAAAGCCCGGTACGCGCCCGAAAGGAGGGAGGAGGAAGAAACCGTTTTTGCGGACGGTAATGAACGGCGGAAATCCCGGCGACGTCTTTGTTTCTTTACCGGCGGCTGCTGGAAACGCAACACATCAGATTTTGCGTTCCCGGGTCTGTTTAAAAACCGTGAAACGCGGTGTTTTGCATTGCAATTTTCACGGTTTTCGGTAAAATAGGGGCATGATTGAATTGAAGCACATCATGAAGACGGCGGCTGAGTTGGAGGTGCGTTCCGCTCAGGTGGAGGCTGTCGGAAAATTGTTGGAAGAAGGGGCGACTGTTCCGTTTATTGCCCGTTACCGAAAGGAAGCGACCGGTAATTTGGACGAGGTTCAGATTATTGCTATACGCGATCGTTTGGAGCAGCTGAAAGCGTTGGATGAGCGGCGTGCAGCTGTTTTGAAGTCGATTGAGGAGCAAGGAAAGTTAACGCCCGAATTGAAAGAGGCGATTGAGGCGGCGGAAACGTTGGCGCGGGTAGAAGATCTTTATTTGCCGTACAAGCCGAAAAAGGAGACGCGGGCCGACAAAGCGCGCAAACGGGGACTTGAACCGTTGGCGGAGAAGATTCTCGAACAGTCGGATTTCGATGTTCTCGCTGAGGCGGCAAAATATATTGTCGAAAGTGAAGATGCGGCTTTGGCGGTTCCGTCGGCGGAAAAGGCGCTTGAAGGAGCCCGTGATATTATTGCCGAGCGGATCAATGAAGACGCTGAACTGCGGGAAGAGGCGCGTGAGGCGTTTCAAAAGAACGCCGTTTTGACTTCGAAGGTGATCGAAGAGAAAAAGGATTCAAAAGAGGCGCAGAAATATCGTGATTATTTTGATTTCAGCGAGCCGGCGTCGGCAGTTCCGTCGCACCGGTTTTTGGCTATTCGCCGCGGCAGCGAGGAAGAGCAGCTGATTTACCGCATCCGCCCTGAAGAAGAGCCGATGACGGAGCTTTTGCGGCGCAAATATGTGAAGGCCGACAACGCGGCGGCCGCCCAAGTCGCCGAAGCGGCGGAGGACTGTTACAAGCGGCTGCTGGCTCCGTCATTGGAAACGGAGCTGCGTCAGGAAATGAAGAAAAAATCGGATGAAAAGGCGATCGAAGTTTTTGCATCCAATCTCAGAGAGCTGCTTTTGGCTTCGCCGATGGGGCAGAAGGTCACGTTGGGGGTCGATCCGGGGCAGCGCACAGGCTGCAAAGTTGTTGTCATCGATGCTCAGGGAAATCTGAAGGAACACGGCGTTATTTATCCGCTGGAACCGCACAACAAAATTGCCGAAGCCGCCGCTAAGGTGGAGGATTGGGTCAATCGTTTTCAGATTGAAGCGGTTGCGGTCGGCAACGGAACCGGCGGGCGCGAATCGTTTGCGTTTCTGAAAAGTTTGCCGTGTCTGAACGGAAAAATTGTTGCAATGGTCAACGAAAGCGGTGCTTCGGTTTATTCTGCAGGAGAAATTGCCCGCAAGGAGTTTCCCGATCAGGATATTACCGTTCGCGGCGCTGTTTCCATCGGCCGCCGTTTAATGGATCCGTTGGCAGAATTGGTCAAAATCGATCCGAAGTCCATCGGTGTCGGGCAGTATCAGCATGATGTTGATCAAAAGGATTTGAAAAAAGCCCTTGATGATGTTGTTGTCAGTTGTGTAAACGCTGTCGGCGTCGACGTCAATACGGCGAGTGCTTCGCTTCTCGGTTATGTTTCGGGGTTGAGTAAAAGTTTGGCTGACCGCATTGTCGGCTATCGGCAGACGGCCGGTCCGTTTCGCAGTCGGGAGGATTTAAAACGGGTTTCCGGGATGGGAGAGAAAACCTTCGAGCAGGCGGCCGGTTTTCTGCGCATTCCGGGAGCGGAAAATCCTCTTGACGCCTCGGCTGTTCATCCGGAGAGTTACCCTGTGGTGGAGAAAATGGCTGCCGATCACAATTGTGCGGTTTCCGATTTGCTGAAGCAGAGCTCCATCCGTCATGAAATCAAGCTTCATCTCAACCGTTATGAAACCGAAACCGTCGGTATTCTGACGCTCAACGACATTATGGACGAGTTGGAGAAGCCGGGAAGGGATCCCCGCGAGAAATTTGATCTTTTCAGTTTTACCGAAGGCGTCAATACCATCAGCGATCTGCGCGTTGACATGGAACTGCCGGGTGTGGTGACAAATGTAACGGCTTTCGGTGCTTTTGTCGATATCGGTGTTCATCAGGACGGATTGGTTCACATCAGCGAGCTCTCCGATTCGTTTGTGAAAGATCCTGCCGATGCGGTGCGGGTGAATCAGAAAGTGAAGGTGAGAGTGTTGGATGTTGACGTTGAACGCAGCCGCATTTCGCTCTCAATGAAGAGTAAAACGGCGCCGGCTGCCGGAAACGGCGGCGTGCCGGCGTCTGCGGCGCATAAACTTAAAGTCAAATCGGTCTCTTCCGGCGTTCCCGGCGCAAAACGGGTTATAGCCGTCAAAAAGAAGGAAAGCGGCGGCGAACCGCAGCGTCCGGCGCCTTTTGTGCCGCAGCGGGAGGAGAGACGGATCAACCGCGGTTACCGTTCTTCCGAAGACGATACGACGTACAATCCGTTTGCCGATCTTCTGAACAAAAAAAAGCGATGAGAGAGCGGGAGTCATCCGCAGGAATTTTTTCAACCGTCGTTGAAACGGCGTTTTTAATCGGCATTTTGATTGACGGTGAAGACGAACGGGAGGCTGAGGCCTCTTTGCGGGAGCTTCACGGTTTGGCGGATACGATGGGATTGCGTGTTGTCGGCTCAGACGGCGTTCGGGTTCGTTCTGTCAATCCTCGGTTTTTGATCGGCAGCGGCCGCGCGCAGGAAATTGCCGCCGCAGCTCAGGAGGTTGAAGCCGACTGTCTGATTTTTGACCGTCCGCTTTCGCCGTCGCAGCAGCGCAACTGGGAAAGGAGTTTCGGGGTTTGCGCGATCGACCGGGAAGAGGTGATTATCGATATTTTTGCCGGCCGTGCGCGGACCAAAGAGGCGGCTCTTCAAGCAGCGTTGGCACGACAGGAGTACTCACTGCCGCGGCTGACGCGGGCGTGGACTCACCTTTCCCGCCAACGCGGCGGCTCGAAAGCGACCCGCGATTCCGGTGAAACTCAGTTGGAGAGCGACCGCCGCATCGTTTTGCGTAAAATCGCTCGGTTGAAAAGCGAAATCGCCAAAGTTAAAGAAGACCGCGGTTTGATGCGAAAACGCCGCCGCGCCGTTCCTGTCCCATCGGTTTCTGTCATCGGCTATACGAATGCGGGAAAATCGTCACTGCTCAATGCGCTATCGGGTGCCGACGTTTTAACAGAAGACCGACTCTTTGCAACATTGGATCCCACTTCGCGGCGTGTTGCATTCGATAACGGATGCGAAGCTATTGTGACCGATACTGTCGGTTTTATCCGCAATCTGCCGCATAAATTAATTGACGCTTTTCGTTCAACGTTGGAAGAGACGCTCGAAGCCGATTTGTTGATTCACTTAATCGACGCCTCCGATCCCGATTGGGAAGCTCACGTTAAAATCACCGAAACCGTTATTTCTGAAATTATTTCCGATGCCGGGGGCGAAGCGAAACCGATTCTGAAAGTTTTCAACAAAGTTGATCTTTGCGATGAACAGACGCTCTCCCGTTTGCAGCTGCTGGAACCCAATGCGTTGTTTGTTTCTGTCAAGGAGAATCGCGGCCGTGAAGAGCTGAAGCGCCGTGTTGCCGAAGAGCTTTCGGCGCTGATGCCGCTGAAAACCGTGCGCATACCGTACAACGATTACGGTTTGGCTGCACAAATCCGCCGCGAAGGACGCATCGTCAACGAAGCGTTTGACGACAACGGTGTCGTTTTGACGGCTTTTATTCCAAATCATCTGTCGATTAATAGCGAAGATCAGATCGTGCCGAGTGATTAACTTTATTTTTGGGGAATAAGTCTAATTCGAAACATGTAAATTAGCCGAAAGCTTGTAAATTTAATATTTAATTAAATTAATAATTTTTTAATTTACCGTTATAATATAAATATAGAGGCTATTATGAAGAGAGTATTTTTAATGATTTCGTTTTTTTCTTTTTTAGTTTTTTCTTGCGATACGACGACATCTTCACGAATTGAAGGCATCTGGCTGTCTCGAGCCGGAGAGCTGTCTGTTCTGTACGAAGAACAGCTTGTGTTATCTCCCGACCTGTCATATACGCTGGATCGAAAACAAGACGGAGAGTCTGTTTATTCCGAAAAAGGGAAATGGGAACTTTTAGAAGAAGCTGTCGGAGATTTTGAAGGGATGCAGCGGGTGATTGCTTTTGCGCCTACGGAACCGAAAGGAACGACATATAAAAAGATGTATTCGATGGAAAATAACGGAATGGCGCTTCTGTTGGGAACTTTTGATGTGGAAACACAAAAAGTCGAATCACAACGATTTTATAAAATGGGGGATGTAAAATGAAAAAGCCGCTTTTAATTTGTTTAACCGCTTTTTTTATTTTCCCGATCAGCTGTCAATACGGAACGCTTGTTGACGGGGGGGGGGGGGGGGGGGGAAAAAAAAAGAGGACCTCGGTGGGGGGAGGGGTCCTTTTTGTCACACCTGTTTGTCCCCCCCCCAAAACAACAAGCATTTTTTTCCAC
>CALXKN010000027.1 GCA_944388995.1 uncultured Spirochaetota bacterium
ATCAACACCTCGTAAATCCGTGTTTAATCGTTTAAAACAATTTCTACTATTGTAGATTCGATCGCAGCAACGGCCGCTCAGTTTGTTTAATCGTTTAAAACAATTTCTACTATTGTAGATATGTTGAAAATTATGGAAAATATTTTAAAGTTTAATCGTTTAAAACAATTTCTACTATTGTAGATTTGTGATGTTGACGGTACTTGGTTCCGCGTTTAATCGTTTAAAACAATTTCTACTATTGTAGATATTTTGGGCTTAACGACCATTTATTGAGTTTAATCGTTTAAAACAATTTCTACTATTGTAGATTCGGCCATTGAAACCAATAGACATTGGTTTAATCGTTTAAAACAATTTCTACTATTGTAGATCCCGTGGTCGCATTTATCAGCAACGCGTTTAATCGTTTAAAACAATTTCTACTATTGTAGATTGCTGCTCCTGTTCGTATTCTTCCCGCGGTTTAATCGTTTAAAACAATTTCTACTATTGTAGATCTTGCGGCGAATATGGTTCGCTCAAATGGTTTAATCGTTTAAAACAATTTCTACTATTGTAGATCAAACCGACCTTTACAAAGAGACTTTGTTTAATCGTTTAAAACAATTTCTACTATTGTAGATCATATGTTTTCCACGGATTACGGCGTTGTTTAATCGTTTAAAACAATTTCTACTATTGTAGATCACGACTAACGGCGTAACGGGCGCAAGGGTTTAATCGTTTAAAACAATTTCTACTATTGTAGATATGCGCTTATCAACCGGCAATGTCTTGTTTAATCGTTTAAAACAATTTCTACTATTGTAGATGTACTCGGCCGCGGTAATAACGCCTGGTTTAATCGTTTAAAACAATTTCTACTATTGTAGATTGAAAACATCTTCGTTGTAGACGATCTGTTTAATCGTTTAAAACAATTTCTACTATTGTAGATATAACTTTATATTGTATTGATTCAGTTGTTTAATCGTTTAAAACAATTTCTACTATTGTAGATTTTGACTGCGGCTTCGCTCGCTTTTGTGTTTAATCGTTTAAAACAATTTCTACTATTGTAGATATGGGTATGACGACTACTATGAGCAATGTTTAATCGTTTAAAACAATTTCTACTATTGTAGATACAAAAATGCCGTCTACTCTCAGCTGCGTTTAATCGTTTAAAACAATTTCTACTATTGTAGATTAGTGTAGATGGACCAAGAACTCGTTCGTTTAATCGTTTAAAACAATTTCTACTATTGTAGATTAATGCGCAGTAAGCCCTCTAACACGCGTTTAATTCTACTATTGTAGAGTTTGGAATGAGATTGATTTACAGCGGTTAAAATCAGTCGATCAAATGCGACCGACAGTGATTGAAACTTGAGAGAAAGAATAAAAAATTTCTCAATAAATATAGTTAAACAATGCACAATATGACAAGAGCGATTGAAACTGCACAAGAGAGATAAAATGTGAAAGGCAAAAAAAAGCAACCGCATATGACGGATTGGATAGTGGCAATATCCTCCATTGTCAGTGCGGTTGCCGCAATTGTGACAGCCCTGAAGTAAGGGCAAGGCAAGGGGGAAACCCCTTGCCTCTATCATAAACCATAATTTTGAGGAGGTCAAGAGATGAGAAAAAGAACTGTGATTTATTTGTGTTCGTTGGTGTTTAACGTAACCATGCTTTTACTTGCTATTTTTGTTTTATAGGAGGAAGAGATGACCAGCAAAGAAATTGAAGAAAAAACAGGTATGGGGGCTTGCATTGTGCGCCGATGGGCTAAAGCAAACGGAGTGAAACGGGTTGAGAGTATTAACGGAATTCTTGCTTACGACTGGAGCGAGGAAGATTTACAGCGGTTTTTAAACCGAAACACTCAACGAGGAACACCGGCGCATAAAAAACGCCCCAGTCAATCCTAAATAAGCCCCCCTGCGGGGGCTTTTCTTTTTTTAACACCTAACAGACGCTGCAATCAATGCTCTGGTTTCCAAAAAGGTGGTCTCCCGCGCAGCAGTCGACGCCATGGATGAAAAGGCCAAAAGCCGCGCGTTCTACGTCAGCCGGCTGGCTGAAATGGAGGCCGTTGAGCGGGTCAAAGACTATCTTGTTGAAAACCTCAAAGACAAAACTTCTTTTCAAAATTTCGTGAAAAACCTCGATAAGGATGAGTTGTTGAAAAAGGCCGGCTGGGAAAAGGATGGCGGCTGGTATTGGGAGACAGTCTACCGCACCAACACGATGAGTGCTTTTAATGCCGGACGCGCCGAAGCGTTTGAAGAGTATGAGCCGGAGTTTTTGGAGTTTATCGGTATCGAGGACTTCCGGCAGACTCCTGTCTGTGCCGCGCGAAGCGGGATTGTCAAAAAGCGCACCGACCCGTTTTGGAAGAAGAATTTTCCGCCGCTGCACTTTAACTGCCGCTCGACCGTGCGCCCTGTCTACGCCGAAGAGGCAGAGGCCTTCGGCATCAAAGAAAGTGCGGAAGTCTCTCTTCCGGATGCGCCGGCAAAAGGGTTCGGGCGTAACCCGGCGGCCGAATGGGATGAGGTGACGGAGGAAGTGAAAGAGAGGTATGCCCGAATCAGGTCATTTCCGGACGGCTTTGGAGAACGGGTCAGCAAACGTGATTTGAGAGAGATTCAAGCAACGCTCATACCAGATGATGGAGCCGTGAAGAAAATTATCATTGACAACAAAATGAAAGAGAACGTTGCCGGCAGCTTCCTTGACGGAACAGTCAAAGTGAATGGAAACCATAAAACAGCGCAGTTGTTAAAAAGTGCCGCTCAAAAAATCAGATCGGGAAACGCTTCTTTAATTAACGAAAATGAATATGAAGCAATGATTACCCTTTACCATGAATACACACACGGGAAATTCCCAATTGATAATGAGAGGTGGAAAAAACTTGGAAACAATGCGAAAAACAAAATCGAAATCTTGACAGAACTATATGCACGGACTAAAATAGCATTGAGAGGTGAGGTTAACAATGATGTGCTCCGAAAAAGTATCATCGTTAACTCAACGGGGTATTCCGATTTGATAGAAAAAAAGTTTTTGGAAAAAAGCGAGATTAAGTATGATCGAAAATCGGTTGAGATGTTGAACAAAGCCGTGGAAAGGGATTTGAGAGAGTTAATAAAAAACCCTAATAATCCTTTAATGAACACTTTTAAACTTAGTTACAATTTAAGCACACAATTAATGATCCAAGCGGCAAGCGTAACAAAACACGCAGGAGGAAGGCAATGAAAAACTACGAAATATTACTAAAACAATTAAACCCTACAGATGAAGAGTTAATTGAGGCAATCGCGTTGACTAATAAAACTCTGAACGACTGGCTTCTTGAGTTACAACTGGAAGACAGAAACAAATTTTCACTTCTTACTGTATATCAACTTTATAATTTACGCGGTCAAAGAAAAGAAGCCGAAGCTCTCAAACCTGTCATCGAAAAAGAAATTGATCCCGATTTCTTTAAACCACAACCACAGGGTGTGATTCGCTAAATTCTCCCCCACTCCTTTATCCTACAATCCCCTGAAAGGCGTTGAATCGCGTTGATTCAACGCTTTTTTTGTATTCCAGGTAAAATGAATCAAAAGATTGAAAAAGCACACATTTTGAAGCCTCTGCGCGTGTGCCTGCTGAAATGAAAGGGCGTCCTATTTGTGCCGGCAACTCCCTATTCGTGGCAGACTGCGCCCGTCTTTTGTGTATGATGCGCTCACGCTTTTAAAAACAGGGAGGTTTTGACCGCCAATTTTCCGCTCCCCCGAAGCGGTCTCGGCGACGGCGAATGAGTTAGAGTGAGAGAGGCACAAAAGGCAGATTCTTTAGGAACAAAGATATGAGATTTGAGTTTGACAACTATAACATGATTTTTGATTTTGAACAAAACAAATGCTCGATTGCCGGGCACTTTAGCGTATTTCAGACATCCTCTGTCAATTGATAGACAGAGAAGGATATGCTTGATTCGAAAATCTTCTTCGGAAGTGTTTTTGAGGAAATAATGAAGCTATTAATGTTAGTGAAAGCTAACAACGAACACCCCCATTAATACTAATGCTTCATTTGAGAGTTTTAATGCAAAAAAAATTCTTTTTCCAGCAAAATTAT